>CALRUN020000031.1:0-56197 GCA_943371355.1 Alsobacter soli | reverse complement strand
CCTGGTCAGACCGGCACACTGCAGCCTCCAAGAGATTTAAGGATGAGCGGGACGCGGGGGTCCGCTTTTCAAGAGCCGTGCGGGTGACAAACGCTCGGCATGTTGGCCGCGCTGGAGCAACCATGATCCTCATTGGTCTGATCGCCATGGCGCTGGCGTCGCAACCCATAAGGCTAGAGCAGGGTCCCATACCTGTCGGCCAGGCCTTCGAGCTGAAAAAGGCGATGGGTGAGGCCGCGTTCGCCGCTGAAGTGGACGCCGCTGTCGGTCGCCTTCAGAACGGTCGCTTCAAGACCACCAAGCCCTCAGGTCCCTGCGCAAGTCCGGCCGAAATAGCCGCGTCGGCTCAGCTTGAGCTCGTCCGGCGAACCCCCGATCCAGAGGCCTATGCCAGATCGCTGGCGCTCGCTGAGGCCGCACTGGCTCAGCGACGGGACCTGCGGACACTGTATCTTGGCGGTGCGCCTGTGGCCGCGCCTTATGGTCTCGTCAGCAGAATGGTGGCGCGCGCCAAGTCTGAGCCTGATGCGCGGCTGGCGGCGCTCTATCGGCGAATGGCGGAGGATCAGTTTTCCGGCATCAACAGCATCATCCTGAAGCCCTTCTTCGGGCCGGGCGTGCACACGACGTGGGAGAAGGGGCTGGACGACGCCGCGCTCGCCTATGTGGACGCCACGATAGCGGGCGAGTGGTGCCCCATGAATATCGCCAACGCCGATTGGCTAAAGGCCGAGCTTCGGGATCACGGCTGGTTCAAAATCTCGACCTTTGGGGCCGACGCGGATGGCGCCGCCTGGCTTATCGTCCAGCACGCCCGCCACGACCTGGCCTTCCAGCAGGAGGTGCTCGCCATGCTTGAGCCCCTGTGGCTGTCCGGCGAAACCAAAGGCGCGAACTTTGCCATGCTCTACGACCAGACGGCCCACTACACCGGTCGTCCCGGCCGTTTCGGCGTCATGGGAGACTGCACGGCGCCGGGCGTCTGGACGCCCTACGCCCAGGAAGACCAGGACGCCGTCGATGGGTGGCGCGCGAAAGCGGGCATGCCGCCGCTCGCTCAGTACGTCGCGACCCGCAGCCGGGGTTGTGCGGGCTGACGTATCCGCCGTTGAGAGGTCTTGTAGCCATCTTGTCGGAGTCAGGCCGCAGGAGCCGCAATAGGGATTCTGCGGCCCCCCTCAAGGACAGAAGACCCTTTAGCGCCCCGTCTTGGCGAACGTCGGCAGGGGGTGCTAAATTTTGCCATGACCGAGCCGGCGCCCATCTACCTGTTCCACGTCCACCGCGATGTGTCCGACTGGCGTCTGGTAGTCAGCGCACAGAAGCCTTTTCCTCAAGACGCCGTGGCCGAGGACTGGCTATTTACAAGGGCCAGAACCGCAGCCGACACCAATCCTGATGTCCTGAGGCTGGTCGAGGAGAACGGTTTTTGCCTCTTCAAGATCGGTGGGACCTTCGACGACATAGCGGCGGCCTTGGCGATGAAGAAGCAATAGACGCGGTTGCCCCCAGGGTCAGACCGCCCAGACCACGCCCCCTCAAACCTGACACACCGGACAAAAGAACGTCGACCGCCCAGCCTGGACCTCCCGCGCGATGACGCCCTTGCACCCGGCCGTCGGACAAGCCTCGCCCTCGCGGTCGTAAACCCGGAAGCGGTGCTGGAAATAGCCCAGCGCCCCGTCGGCGGCGGCGAAGTCCTTCAGGGTGGAGCCGCCCACCTCGACGGCCTCGGCCAGGACCTCCTTGATGATCGTGGTCAGGGGCCCCAGCCGCTTGTCGGCGATCATCCCGGAGGGCTTGAACGGCGAGATGCCCGCCCGGTGCAGAGCCTCGCACACATAGATATTGCCCAGGCCCGCGACGGTCTTCTGGTCCAGCAGCAGGGTCTTGGGCCCCTGCTTGCGACCGGCGAAGGCCTTGATCAGGGTCTGGGCGGTGAAGCCCTCGCCCAGGGGCTCGGGGCCCATGGTCGCGAACCACGGATGGCGGTCGACCTGGTCGGTGGCGATCAGGTCCATGAACCCGAAGCGCCGGGGGTCGTGATAGGTGACCACCGCGCCGTCTTCCGTCTCGAAGACGACGTGGGCGTGCTTGTCGTCAGGTTTGACCTCGCGGGCGAAGTCGCCGGGCCTGATCGTGCCCTCGGGGGCGGCGATCTCGAAGCGTCCGGTCATGCCTAAGTGCATCACCAGGGTGTCGCCGCGATCCAGCGGGGCCAGCAGATATTTGGCGCGGCGGTCCAGCCGCAGGATCCTGGCCCCCGTCAGCCGCTGGACGAAGCCCTCGGGCAGGGGAAAGCGCAGGTCGGGCCGGTTGGCGCGCACGCGGCTCAGGCGCGCGCCGCTCAAGGTCGGTTCGAGGCCGCGCCGGACGGTCTCGACTTCGGGCAATTCGGGCAAGGGCGGGCCTCAAGAAGGTGACGCGGCGCGACGCGCGGTCTAAGAGCGATCCAGCATATAGAGAGCCTGGTCGATAGACGTCATGAGCAAGCCTGCCGCCACATTCGGTTTCAAGGACGTCGATCCTTCGGTGAAGGCCGGCCTGGTGCGCGGGGTCTTCGACCGCGTCGCCAAGAACTACGACCTGATGAACGACCTGATGAGCGGGGGCGTGCACCGTCTGTGGAAGGACGCCGTCGCCGCGCGCCTCAACCCGCAGCCGGGCGAGGTGATCATCGACTGCGCCGGCGGCACCGGCGACATGGCCCGCCGCTTCGCCAAGATGGCCCGCCGCGCCCAGGAGCGCCGAGGCGGCCCCGACGCGATGATCAACATCATCGACTACAATGCCGAGATGATCGCCGCCGGCATCGAAAAGGGCGGCGAGCCGGAAATCACCTGGACCGTCGGCGACGCCCAGCGCCTGCCCCTGCCCGACGCCTATGCCGACGCCTATGTGATCTCGTTCGGCATCCGCAATGTCACCGACATCGACGCGGCCCTGCGCGAGGCGCGGCGGGTGCTGAAGCCGGGCGGCCGCTTCATCTGTCTGGAATTCTCGCGCCCGGCCACCGAGTTTCTGGCACGCGCCTATGACGCCTACAGCTTCAAGGTCATCCCGCAGGTCGGCGAGTGGGTGGCCAAGGACCGCGAGGCCTATCAGTATCTGGTCGAGAGCATCCGCCGCTTCCCCGACCAGCGCGCCTTCCTGGCGATGATGCAGGAGGCCGGCTTCAAGCGGGCCACCTACGCCAATTTCACCGGCGGCGTCGCGGCGATGCACCAGGGCTGGGCCGTCTAGTCCATGGGGCAGATGTCCGCGTTCTGGCGCCTGATCGGCGCGGGCTGGGTGCTGATCCGGGCCGACGCCCTGATCCCGCGCGAGCTTGACCCCCTCCTGCCGCCCTCGGCGCGGCTGGCGGCGCGGACGCTGCGACTGTTGTCGGGTCCCCGCGCCCGGCTGGGACGGCCCGGCCAACGACTGGCCAGCGCCCTGGAGGGCCTGGGGCCCGCCGCGATCAAGATGGGTCAGTTCCTGTCGACCCGGGCCGACATCTTCGGAACGCCCTTCGCCGACGACCTGTCGCGTCTGAAGGACCGCCTGCCGCCCTTCCCGCTCAGCCAGGCCCGCGACGAGATCGAGCGCAGCCTGGGCCGGCCGATCGAGACCCTGTTTTCGCAACTGGACGAGCCTGTCGCCGCCGCCTCCCTGGCCCAGGCCCATCCGGCCTGGCTGCTGGACGGAACCAAGGTCGCCGTGAAGGTGCTGCGGCCCGGCATCGAGCGCCGGGTCGCGCAGGACAGCGCCGTGCTGCGTCTGGCCGCCGATCTGGCCGAGCGCCTGGTTCCGCAGGCCCGCCGCCTGAAACCACGCGACTTTGTCGAGGTGGTGATCCGGGCCCTGGACCTGGAAATGGACCTGCGCTTCGAGGCCGCCGGCTGCGCCGAGCTGGGCGAGGTGATGGCCCGGGACGCCTATATGACCGCCCCGACCGTGGTTTGGGACGGCGTCGGCAAGCGGGTCCTGACCCTGGCCTGGGCCGACGGCCAGCCGCTGTCGGATCCGCAGGCGCTGAACCTGCCGGGTCTGGACCGCAAGGTTCTGGCCGACAACATCACCCGCGGCTTCCTGGCCCAGGCCCTGGACCACGGCCTGTTCCACGCCGACCTGCACGAGGGCAACCTGTTCGTCGCCGCCCCGGCCAAGGTGGTGGCCGTCGACTACGGCATCATCGGGCGCCTGGGTCCCGGCGAGCGGAAATATCTGGCCGAGATTCTGTACGGCTTCCTGAACCGCGACTACGCCCGCATCGCCCGCATCCATTTCGACGCCGGCTATGTGCCCGCCCACCACGACGTCGACGCCTTCGCCCAGGCCCTGCGCGCCGTGGGCGAGCCGATCTTCGGCCGCGACGCCCGCGAGGTGTCGATGGGCAAGCTTCTGGCCCAGCTGTTCGAGATCACCGCCCTGTTCGAGATGGCCCTGCGGCCCGAACTGGTGCTGCTGCAGAAGACCATGGTCACGGTCGAGGGCGTGGCCCGCCGCATCGACCCGGCCCACGACATCTGGGCCGCCGCCGATCCGGTGGTGCGCCGCTGGATCACCCGCGAGCTGTCGCCGGCCGCCAAGGTCCGCGACTTCGCCGACGAGGCCCTGAAGGCGCTGCGGGCCCTGGCCCGGCTGGCGGAAGCGCCGCCGGTCCCGGTGGCTGTGGCCGCCGCGCCGAAGCTTCGACCGCTGGCCTGGTTCGCGGCGGGCGCGCTCGTGGCGGCCCTGGCCTTCACGGCCGGGGCGCTGGTGTTCGGCTGATCAGCCGCTATCGGCCTGCCCCCGCTCCCGCGCGGCGGTCGACCGGCGGCTTTCCCGGGTTTTCTGCACCTCCCAGTAGCTGGCGCCGTCATCGGGCTTGAACAGGGCCCGCGGCGCGCCTTCCTTCGACACCACCGCGAAGACATTGCCCCTGGGATCGTAGATCAGGGTGTCGCCATTGGCCCGTTTCAGCGTCTCGACGCCCTTGGGCGGGTCGCCGACGAACCTGTGGGCCGCCTCGACATAGTCGTCGACCGTGACCGCGCCGAAGGCCTCGCCGTTGCGTTCGAAGGCGCGCTCGGCGTTTTCCTCGGCGGTGCGGGTGCGGTTGGCCGCCCAGAACGGCTTGCCCGCGATCAGGCGGACCGGCGCATCGCGCGGGTCGTCGCGGCGCGATGACGAGGCGTCGGAGGTAGCAGGCGCGTCTGTCGCCTCCGCCGAAGCCCTGCGCTCGCCGGCCTTGGAGGCGGGCACGGCCGTCGCGCCGCCGTCGCAGGCGGTCAGGAACAGCGCGCCGGTCGCCAGAAGCGCGGTCGCGGTGACGGGAAAGCTAATCAACCTCATGATCTCATCGCCCCACAGATTCAACCTGACCGATTAATGAACGAAAGCGGAACGCGAGTCGAGTCCGTCACGAGCTTGTCCTTTGTCGGATCGCCGCGCATGGGCCATAAGGGGCCTGAACACGAAGCGGAGACGGCCGGCGGTGAGCGACAAACGGGTTCTTCTGATCGTCGGCGGCGGCATCGCGGCGTACAAGGCGCTGGAGCTGACGCGCCTGCTGCGCAAGGCGGGCGTGGGCGTGCGCCCGATCCTGACCCGGGCCGGCGCGGAGTTCGTCACGCCCCTCTCGCTGGGCTCGCTGGCCGAGGACAAGGTCTATGACGAGCTGTTCTCGCTGACCGACGAGGCCGAGATGGGCCATATCCAGCTCTCGCGCTCGGCCGATCTGGTGGTGGTGGCCCCGGCGACCGCCGACCTGATCGCCAAGGCCGCCAACGGCCTGGCCGGCGACCTGGCCTCGACCACCCTGCTGGCCACCGACAAGCCGGTGCTGATGGCCCCGGCCATGAATGTGCGGATGTGGCAGCACCCGGCGACCCAGCGCAATATCGCCACCCTGAAGGCCGACGGGGTCTCCTTCGTGGGTCCCGACGACGGCGCCATGGCCTGCGGCGAGTTCGGCCCCGGCCGTCTGGCCGAACCCGAAGTGATCTTCGCCGCCATCATGGAAGCCCTGGACGGTCCGGCCGCCAAGCCGCTGGCCGGCAAGCGCGCACTGGTCACCGCCGGCCCGACCTTCGAACCCATCGATCCGGTGCGCGGCATCACCAACCGCTCCAGCGGCCGCCAGGGCTTCGCGATCGCCCAGGCCCTGGCGCAGCTGGGCGCAGAGGTCACGCTGATCGCCGGGCCGGTGTTCCTGCCCACCCCGCCGGGTGTGAAGCGCGTCGATGTCGAGACCGCGCGGCAGATGCTGGCCGCCAGCCAGGCCGCCCTGCCCGCCGACGTCGGCGTCTTTGTCGCGGCTGTCGCCGACTGGCGGGTGGACGAGGCCTTCGGGACCAAGCTGAAGAAGGAACGCGGCGGACCGCCGGCCCTGACCTTCGTCGAGAACCCCGACATCCTGGCTGCGGTCTCGGCCACGGGTCCCAGCCGGCCGCGCCTGGTGGTCGGCTTCGCGGCCGAGACCAACGATGTCGAGATGCACGCCCGCGCCAAGCTGTCGCGCAAGGGCTGCGACTGGATCATCGCCAATGACGTCACCGAACCTGGCGTGATGGGCGGCGACGAAAACGCCGTGCTGCTGGTGACCCGCGACGGGACCGAGCGCTGGGACCGCGCGCCCAAGGACGAGGTGGCCCGCGCCATCGCCCAGAGGATCGCTCAGGCGCTGGTCTGACCGGCTTCAAATCAGCTAGAGCGGGGCGACCTATCAGAGGAACCGCGCGCATGACCGCTCAAACGATCCGCTTCAAGCGCTGGGACGGCAATCCCGACCTGCCCGTCCCGACCTACGCCACGGCCGGCGCGGCGGGCTTTGACCTGCGGGCCCATGTGCCGGAGGACGAGCCCATCGTGCTGAAGCCGGGCGCGCGCTGCATGGCGCCCACCGGCTTTTCGGTGGCCATCCCCGACGGCTACGAGATGCAGGTTCGCCCGCGCTCGGGCCTGGCGTTCAAGAATGGCGTGACGGTGACCAATGCGCCGGGAACCATCGACAGCGACTATCGCGGTCAGGTCTGCGTGCTGCTGATCAATCTGGGCGAGGAAGACTTCACGATCCGCCGGGGCGACCGCATCGCCCAGGGGATCATCGCCGCCGCGCCGCAGTGGACTCTGGTCGAGGTCGACGACCTCGAGGCCACGGATCGGGGCGCGGGCGGTTTCGGGTCGACGGGGGTGTCGACCTAACCGTTGATCACGCGCAGGCCCAGGATCATGTAGCCGCCGAAGCCGGCGGCGAAGGCCGCTGCGGCGAGCCAGAGCACGGGGCGGAACATGCCCAGGGGTGAGTGTTCCAGCGGCGGTTGAATGTTCATCGGCGCATCCTTTGGCGCGGGCGTAGCGAGCGCGGCGAACTTGGGCCGCATGAGAGATACGCGCTCCCCCGACCTTGGTTGCAGTGGGGGACGGCTTTTAGTCTGTATTGATTCTAGCGCAAGGCGAAATTGCGACCGGATGTCACACGCGGGGCGCGGGCGCCGGTCGGTCGATGACACGGTCTGTAGTCAAATCGACGTGGGCGACGATCTGAATACTCGCCAGACCTGCAGGCCGGCGACGCCGAAGAAGCCGATCGCCGCTCGACTCCCTGGACGGCCGGGGGGAGGGTCTGGCGCAGCGGGGTTCGAACCTGTCTCAGCCGAGGTTGATTTTTGGACGGGTGCGTCCATTTATCACTTGCCGAGCGCCCGGGACCCTTCTATCGGGCGGGTCGGACTATTGGTTTCGTCAGGGTTGGGTCATGGCCGCGCCGCAAAGCAAGAAGCTCGTTCCCATGGTCGTCGGCGGCGTCGCCGGCGCGGCGATCCTGGTCGGCGGGGTCTTCTGGTACATCGACAAGCAGCGGTTCGAGGCCACGGACAACGCCTTCGTCCAGGCCGACACCGTGCAGATCAGCCCGCAGGTCTCTGGCGCGATCACCGAGATCCTGGTCGCCGACAACCAGCGGGTCGAGATCGGCCAGGTGGTGGCGCGCATCGACCCCTCCACCTTCCAGGCCCGGCTGGACCAGGCTATCGCCAACGCCCAGGCTCTGGACGCCGCGGTCCGCGCCGTGGATGACAAGGCTTCGCTGGAACAGGCCCTGATCGCCCAGAAGGCGGCCGGCGTCTCCAGCGCCCAGGCCGATTCCAGCCGCGCCCGGGCCGACCTCGACCGCTATGACAGCCTGGCTCACCAGGGCTGGGTGTCGCAGCAGAAGGTCCAGACCACCCGCGCCGGCGCCACCCAGTCGGAGGCCGCCGTGGCCAGCGCCCAGGCCGCCCTCGAAGCCGAACGCCGCGCGGCCCAGTCGCTGGGCTCGGCCAAGGCCCAGACCCTGGCCCAGGCCGCCGCCGCCCATGCCGCCGTCGAACAGGCCCGGCTGGACCTGGACCGCACCGTACTGCGCGCCCCTGTCGCCGGCGTGGTCGGCGCCCGCTCGGTGCGACCCGGCCAACTGGTCCAGCCCGGCGTTTCGCTGATGTCGGTCGTGCCCCTGGGCCAGAGCTATATCGTCGCCAATTTCAAGGAGACCCAGGTCGCGCGCCTTCGCGTCGGCCAGGCCGTCGAGATCAAGGCCGACGCCTTCGGCAAGGAAACCATCCACGGCAAGGTCGACAGCTTCGCCCCGGCCACGGGCCAGGAGTTCGCCCTGATCCCGGTGGAGAACGCGGTCGGCAATTTCACCAAGATCACCCAGCGCCTGCCGGTCAAGATCGTCGTCGACACCTCCAAGCTGGGCGCCGCCCTGCGGCCGGGCCTGTCGGTCGAGGTCAAGGTCGATGTCCGCGACCGCTCGGGCGCGTCGTTCGCCGAGGCCGGCCAGGCGCCGACCCAGGTCGCCCGCCAGGGCGCCGCGCGCTAGGCGCCGGCCATGACCGACGCCGCCATCGCCGCTCCGGCGGCTCCCGCCAAGACCCTTAGCCAGGCCGACTGGACCAAGCTGTTCCTCGGCTTCGGGGCCATGGTCATCGGCCAGTTCATGGCCATTCTCGACATCCAGATCGTTGCGGCCTCGCTGCCCCAGATCCAGGCCGGGGTCGGGGCCAGCGCCGATCAGGTCAGCTGGATCCAGACCGCCTATCTGATCCCCGAAGTCGTGATGATCCCGCTGTCGGGATACCTGTCGCGCCTGTGGGGCACCCAGAGAGTCTATCTGGCCTCGTGCACCGGCTTCATCATCATGAGCGTGCTGACGGGCCTGTCCTCGTCGATCGACATGATGATCATCACCCGGGCCCTGCAGGGCTTCATCGGCGGGGCGATGATCCCGACGGTGTTCGCCGTGGCCTTCACCGCCTTCCCGCCCGAGCGCCGGATCACCGCCAGCGTGATCATGGGCCTGATCGTCACCCTGGCCCCCACGGTCGGCCCCACCCTGGGCGGACACCTGACCGAATGGCTCAGCTGGCGCTGGCTGTTCTTCATCAATGTGCCCACCGGCCTGGTGGTGCTGTTCGGCGTCGCCCGCTGGGGCCAGTTCGACAAGGGCGACCCCAGCCTCTCGAAAGGCTTCGACTGGTTTGGCCTGGCCGTGATGGCGACCTTCCTGATGAGCCTGCAGTTCGTGCTGGAGGAAGGCGCCAAAAACAGCTGGTTCCAGGACGACATCATCCTGGGCCTGGCCGTGCTGGCCGCGGTCACCGGCGTGGTCTTCGTCTGGCGGTCGCTGACCTACAGGAATCCGATCGTCGAACTGCGGGCCTTCTCGAACCGCAACTTCTCGATCGGCGTGCTGATGACCGCCGTCTCGGGCGCCAGCCTGTTTGGCGGCACCTTCCTGCTGCCGCAGTTCCTGGGCCGGGTGCGTCACTATTCGGCGTCGGAGGTGGGCACCACCATGGTCATTTCGGGCCTGTCGATGTTCATCACCGGGCCCATCGCCGGCCGGCTGGTGCGCAAGACCGATCCGCGCCTGCCGATGTTCATCGGCTTCCTTCTGGCCGGCTGGGGCATGTACATGGCCCACGGCGTGACCAAGGACTGGGGTTTCTGGGAATTCGCGGGGGTTCAGGCTTGCCGCGGCGTCGGCGTCATGATCGCGATGATCGCCACCCAGCAGATCACGATGAGCACCTTGCCGCCGCACATGATCAAGAACGCCTCGGGCCTTGTGAACCTCTCGCGCAATACGGGGGGTGCCATGGGTCTGGCCCTGCTGGCTACCAGCATCACCCAGCAGACGGCGCTCTACTACAACGACATGACCTCCAGGCTGCAGACCGGCAATGTGGAAGCCCAGGGCATGATGGCCGGCCTGGCGACGCGCATGGCCCAGCTGGGCGTCTCCGATCCCGATGGCGCCGCGCGCAAGGCCTTTTCCGGCATGATGCAGCAGCAGGCCACCGTGCTGGCCTTCGGCGACAGCTTCACCCTGCTGGCCATCGGCTGCTTCATCGCCGCCGGCGTCTCGCTGCTGGCCAAGCCGGCCGCCGGCGCCGCCCCGCCCCCTTCGGACGCCCACTGATGCCCAGGATCCCCGGACAGATCGACGTCGCCAAGACCGAGGCCATTCTGGACGCCGCCGTCGAGGTGATCGGCCAGCGCGGCCTGTCGGCCCCGATGGAAGAGATCGCCCGCCGCGCCGGGGTCTCCAAACAGACCGTCTATAACCACTATGGCTGCAAGGCCGAGCTGGTCCGCGCCCTGATCGAGCGTCGCGTCGACCGGCTGACCGCGCCGCTGCGCGACCCGGACGCCGCCAAGAACCCGACCGAAACCCTCGAGGCCTTCGCCCGCACGATGCTGGAGACCGTTGTCGCGGCCAACGGCTATTCGATCATGAGGGTGATCATCCAGGGCGCGGGAGGAATGCCCGAAGTGGCCCATGAGGTTTTCGAGGCCGGTCCCCGACAGACACGCGGCCAGTTGGCCGATTTCCTCAGGACAGAAACCCGCCTCGGCCGCCTGGCGGTCGATGACTTCGACCAGGCGGCCGAGATTTTCTCCGGCATGGTGATGGGGCAGAGCCAGCTGCGGGCGCTTCTGTGCCTGCCCCCCGAAAAGACCCAGGCCCAGTTCGAAGCCATGGCGGGCGAGATCGCCCGCCGCTTCATGCGCGCCTATGCCCCCTAGGGGACGAAGCGAGTTCTAGGCTTCGACTTCGTCGGGCATGCCCATCATGTGGAAGCCGGCGTCGACATGGACGACTTCGCCCGTGGTCGAACGGCCCAGGTCCGAGACCAGCCAAAGGGCGGCGCCGGCGACGCCTTCCATCGACGTGTCTTCCTTCATGGCGCTGAACGCGCGTCCCTGGGCGATCATGCCCCGGCCCCCGGCGATGCCCGCCAGGGCCAGGGTGCGCATGGCGCCGGCCGAGATGGCGTTGCAGCGGATGCCCTTGGGGCCGAGGTCGCGGGCGATATAGCGGGTCGCCGCTTCCAGGGCGGCCTTGGCCACGCCCATGGTGTTGTAGTTCGGGATGGTCCGCTCCGACCCCAGATAGGTCATGGTGATCAGCGAGCCGCCGTTGGGCATCAGTTTCGCGGC
This sequence comes from Alsobacter soli, assembly GCA_943371355.1. GTDB lineage: Bacteria > Pseudomonadota > Alphaproteobacteria > Caulobacterales > Caulobacteraceae > Caulobacter. The sequence continues at coordinate 44,749 of CALRUN020000031.1, read as the reverse complement.
GCGCTTGGCGACGTCGACGAAGCTGAAGGCCGAGATGTTCATGGCCAGCAGGAAACCCTCGCGGGTGGTGTTGTCGACGAACGAGCCCTTCAGCTCGTCCTTGTTGGCGAAGGCCACCGAGTGGACGACGAAGTCGATCGTGCCGAACTTCTCTTCAATGGCCTTGAAGGCCGCGTCCATCGAGGCGTCGTCGGTGACGTCGGCCGGCACCAGGGTGGTGACGCCGATGCTCTCGGCCAGCGGCCGCACGCGGCGCTCCAGCGCTTCGCCCTGATAGGTGAAGATCATCTCGGCGCCCTGGGCGGCCAGCTGCGAGGCGATGCCCCAGGCGATGGAGTTGTGATTGGCCACGCCCATAACGAGGCCCTTCTTGCCCCGCATCAGCTCGCCCTTGGGGAATGCGTAATCGTCGGCCATGGGTTGCGGCTCCGTGTTCTGGGAAGTGACAGGCAAGCCAAGCGGGCCGCCGTCACACGTCATATTCGGGGGTTTAGCTATCAGGGTCGGCGCGCCGCTGGAACCCTCCAGCGGCGCGGGATCAGTCGGCCTTGCTGATGATCAGCGTGCCATTGGTGCCGCCAAAGCCGAAGCTGTTGGACATCACCGTGCTCAGGGGCTTGTCGGAACGCTCGAGAAGGATCGGCAGATCGGCGAACTCGGGGTCGAGGTTTTCGATATTGGCGCTCTTGGCCGCGAAGTCATTATTGAGCATCAGGATCGAATAGATCGCCTCCTGCGCGCCGGCGGCGCCCAGGCTGTGGCCGGTCAGGGACTTGGTCGAGGAGATCAGCGGGGCCTTGTCGCCAAAGACGTCCCGCACCGCGCCCATCTCCTTGCTGTCGCCGACCGGCGTCGAGGTGCCGTGCGGGTTCAGATAGTCGATCGTGCGACCGCCGGCCTGGGCCATGGCCAGCTTCATGCAGCGGGCCGCGCCCTCGCCGGACGGCGCCACCATGTCGAAGCCGTCGGAATTGGCGGCATAGCCGACCACTTCGCCATAGATCTTCGCGCCGCGCGCCTTGGCGTGTTCGTATTCTTCCAGCACCACGATGCCGGCCCCGCCGGCGATCACGAAGCCGTCGCGATCCTTGTCATAGGCGCGGCTGGCCACGGCCGGACGGTCGTTGAAGTTGCTGCTCATGGCGCCCATGGCGTCGAACAGGTTGGACAGGGTCCAGTCCAGTTCCTCGCAGCCGCCGGCGAAGACGATGTCCTGCTTGCCCATCTGGATCTGCTCGGCGCCCGCGCCGATGCAGTGGGCGCTGGTCGCGCAGGCCGAGCTGATCGAATAGTTGATCCCGCGGATCTTGAACCAGGTCGACAGCACCGCCGACGGGCCCGAGCTCATGGCCTTGGGCACCGCGAAAGGACCGATGCGCTTGGGACCCTTTTCCTTCGTCGTGGCAGCGGCCTCGACGATCACCCGGGTGGACGGGCCGCCACTACCGACGATCAGGCCGGTGCGCTCATTGGAGATATCGCCCTCTTCCAGCCCGGAATCGGCGATCGCCTGTTCCATGGCAATGTGGGCATAGGCCGTGCCGGGCGCCAGGAAGCGCGCCGCGCGGCGGTCGACCAGGGCTTCCCACGAGTCGAGCTTGACCGTGGCGTGCACCTGGCAGCGGAAGCCCAGCTCCGCATATTCGGGCGCGGCGACCACGCCGGATTTGGCTTCACGCAGTGAGGCGAGCACCTCATTGGCGTTGTTGCCGATGGACGAGACGATCCCCAGTCCGGTGACGACGACGCGACGCATGAACTTTCCTCTTTCTCTCCCCAGATCCAGTGGGGCCGGCTCTCGATCGGCCGACCCTGCGACCTGGATCAGGACGCCATCTGCTCGGCGGTGAACAAACCGACCTTCAGGTCCTTGGTCTCATAGATGGGCTTGCCGTCGGCTTCCAGAACGCCGTCGGCGATGCCCATGACCAGCTTGCGCATGATCACCCGCTTCAGGTCGATCTTATAGACGACCTTCTTGACGTCTTGAGTGACCTGGCCGGTGAACTTCACTTCGCCCACGCCCAGGGCGCGGCCGCGACCGGGACCGCCCGACCAGCCCAGGAAGAAGCCGACCAGCTGCCACATGGCGTCCAGGCCCAGGCAGCCGGGCATGACGGGGTCGCCGATGAAGTGGCAGCCGAAGAACCAGAGGTCGGGATTGATGTCGAACTCGGCCTCGACATAGCCCTTGCCGTACTTGCCGCCCTCGGCCTCGATCCGGACGATGCGGTCGAACATCAGCATCGGCGGGGCCGGCAGCTGCGCGTTGCCGGGGCCAAACATCTCGCCCCGACCGCAGGCCAGGAGTTCGTCGAAGGTGTAGGAGCTCTGTTGCATGGTCACGCCCTAGCACGACGGTGGGTCGCGCCTCAATGTTACTTTCGGTAACGCTTGTGAACGTTCCGGGCTCCTTCGTCACGCCTGTTGGCGGTCAGCGCTTGCACTGCGGCTGCGGGGATGCGCCCCAGATCTGGCTTTCGCGCGCCCAGCCGGCCGATCCCTCGGCCTTGAGGCGGCACCAGCCCTTTTCGCAGCGGTCGAGATTGGCGGTGGAGCGGCCGCGCAGCCAGGCGCTGATCTTGGCGCCGTCGCGGGGATTGGCCAGCAGGGCCAGGGGCGTCGGCTGGACGCGCATGGCGGTGCGACGACCATCGGTGGTGCGCTTGTGCACCCAGGCCAGGCCGCCTTCGGGATCACAGACCCGCCGCCATTCACGGGTTTCAGCCACCACCTGCACCGGCAGCCCTTTGGCGCGATAGACCCACAGCAGGCGATGGGCCTCGTCGGGGCCGTTGCGGGCGTTAACGGTCTCATATTTCAGCGAAACGTAGCGGGGGACCTCCAGACCGGAGGGCGTGACGCGCGGCGGATCGGCGGCGCCCGCGTTTGAAGCGGCGCCCATCAGGGTCAGGGCGGCCACGACGCCGAACGAACGATGTTTGCAATTCGACGGCATGTTGCTTGGCCCCACCGGGCCCCTTTGCTACAGGTTTTCAAACGCCCGTCAGAGAGAGCTTTTCAAACCGCCCATGGCAGCCCGCAAGCTCAAAGTCATCGTCACCCGCAAACTCCCCGATCCGGTGGAGACGCGGATGTGCGAACTGTTCGACACCGAACTCAACGTCACCGACAAACCGTTGACGGCGGATGAACTGGTTGACGCCATGAGCCGGGCCGATGTGCTCGTGCCGACGATCACCGACCGGATCGACTCGCGTCTTCTGTCGCGATCCGGTGATCGGCTCAAGCTCATCGCCAATTTCGGGGCCGGGGTCGACAATATCGACGTCGCCACGGCCAATGCGCGCGGCATCATCGTCACCAATACGCCGGGCGTCCTCACCGAGGACACCGCCGACCTGACCATGACCCTGATCATGGCCGCCTCGCGCCGCGTCGTCGAAGGCGCCGAAGTGGTCAAGAGCGGCGGCTTCCACGGCTGGTCGCCGACCTGGATGCTGGGCCGCCGCCTGTGGGGCAAGCGCCTGGGCATCATCGGCATGGGCCGCATCGGCCAGGCCGTGGCCCGCCGCGCCAAGGCCTTCGGCATGCAGGTGCACTATCACAACCGCAAGCCCGTCAGCCCGCGCATCGCCGAGGAACTGGGCTGCACCTACTGGGAAAGCCTCGACCAGATGCTGGCCCGGATGGACTTCATCTCGGTCAACTGCCCGCACACCCCGGCCACCTATCACCTGCTGTCGGCCCGCCGCCTGAAGCTGCTGCGGTCGCACGCCATCGTGGTCAACACCGCCCGCGGCGAGGTGATCGACGAAGGGGCCCTGGCCAACATGCTGGCGCGCGGCGACCTGGCCGGCGCGGGCCTGGACGTCTACGAGCACGAGCCGGCGATCAATCCCAAGCTCCTGAAGCTGCCCAATGTCGTGCTGCTGCCCCACATGGGCTCGGCCACGGTCGAGGGCCGCATCGACATGGGCGAAAAGGTCATCGTCAACGTGAAGACCTTCATGGACGGCCACCGCCCGCCGGACCGCGTCATTCCGTCGATGCTGTAAGGCGACGAAGCCGCCCTCAGTGTGTGGTCATGCCGCCGGCCATCCGGTCGAAGGCGTCACGCAGGGCGGCGACAAGCTCTGGATCGATATCGGCGGCCGCGAGGGCTTGCGCCATGGCCGACGTCCACTGCCCCGCCAGCTCGGCGTCGATCGGCATGGCGCGGTGCAACGACATCATGCAGACGCCTGGATGGGTGGTGAACCAGTCCCTTGGCCCGCCAAGCCAGCCCGCCAGAAAGCCGGTCAGAGACTCGCGCATCGCCGTCAGGTCCGACGCGTGCAACGCTCTCAGCCGGGCATAGGCCGGTTGGCTGTCCATGATATCGTAGAAGGCGTTGACGAGGCGGCGCACCCCGGATCCGCCGCCCATGACCTCGAAAGGCGTCTCAGAGTCGACGGTCGTGCTGGTCATGGCCCCCTCGCTTGACGAATCTCCTTCCGTCGCCGAGCGCGCGCCGCGACGCCTTGATGTGGCTCAAAGGCCCGCCTTCAAGGCTTAGGCGCGGTCTCCCCCGGATAGACCTTCGCCTTCAGCCAGGCCTTCAGGTCGCTGGCCGAGCGGTCGGGGATCTGTTCCATCGGCACGTGGCCGACATCGGGATAGAGGATCAGGGTAGACCCCGGTATGGCTGCGGCGAACCGCGCGCCGTCCGAGGCCGGAATGACGGTGTCCTTCTGGCCGAACATGATCAGGGTGGGCGCCTTGATGCTCGACAGCAGCTGGGCCGAGGCCGGGCGGCGCGGGCCGGACTGCAGGCTCAGCAGGGTGTCGCGGTGGCCGGGGGCGCGCGCCAGTTCGACATAGCGCTCGACCAGCTCGGGCGTCACCAGGCTCTGATCCACATAGGCCGACTTCAGGCCCTGGCGCACCAGGGCCTGGGTGTCGATATTCTTCAGCAGGGCCCGTCCCCAGGGATGGCGCAGGATGTTGAAGATCAGCACCCCGCCGCCGCCGCCTTCGCGCGGCCAGCCCGCCGCATCGACCAGCACCAGACCCTCGACACGCTCGGGATGATCGATGGCGTATTGCCAGGCCACGCCGCCGCCCATGGAATTGCCGGCCAGGGTGAAGCGCTCGGCCCCCAGTCTGCGGGTCACAGTATCGACCACCGCCCCAAAGCCCTCACGGCCGACGGCATAGCCCGGGCCTGTACGGGTCAGACCGTGGCCGGGCAGGTCCAGCGTGATGACGCGATAGTCGCCCGACAGCGACCGCACCCAGGGCTCCCAGGCGTGGAGCGACGCCGCATAGCCGTGGACCAGAACCAGAGTCGGCCCGTCGCGCCGGCCCTCGTCGCGATAGTGCACGCGCACGCCGCCGCCCAGGTCCATGTAGCGCGAGGCCGGGCTGTCGTACTTGGCTTCCAGGCTGTCATAGGGGATGTCGCCGCGCTGCAGGGCCAGCCATCCCACGGCGCCGAGCGCCAGGATCAGCACAACGGCGATCAACAGACCGCGAAACAGCGTCTTCATCTGGCCCTACCCCTGACGTCTTGTTTTTATGGGGAGAGAGAAGGCCCGCGAAGCTTCGCCGTCAAGCGCCGCAGGTCGGACAGGCCGGATCGGCCCCGATCCGCACCGTGCGGGTTTCGGCTGCGAGGGCGTCGTAGATCAGCAGGCGGCCGCTCAGGACCTGCCCCGCGCCGGTGATCAGCTTGACCGCCTCCAGCGCCATCATCGACCCGATCACGCCGGCCAGGGCGCCGACCACGCCGACCAGGGCGCAGGTCTCGGCGTCCGGCGGAACGTCCGGAACCAGGCAGCGGTAGCAGGGCCGGCCGTGGAACACCCCGACCTGACCGGTCCATCGGCCCAGGGCCCCGCTGACCAGGGGCTTGCCGCGGGCCACACAGGCGTCGCTGACGGCGAAGCGGGTGGCGAAGTCGTCGGTGCCGTCGAGGATCAGGTCATACCGGGAAACAAGCTCCCCGGCGTTGGCGACGTCCAGCCATACCGCATGGGTTTCGACCGCCACATGCGGATTGATCGCCGCCAGACGTTCGGCGGCGACCTCGACCTTGGGCCGGCCGACATCGGCGGTCTGGTACAGCACCTGGCGCTGCAGGTTGGACAGCGAAACGGTGTCGGGATCGGCCAGACCCAGGGTTCCGACCCCGGCGGCGGCCAGATAGAGCGCGGCCGGCGCGCCCAGACCGCCCATGCCGACCAGCAGCACCCGGGCCGCCTTCAGCTTCTGCTGGCCCGGTCCGCCCACCTCGCGCAGCACCAGATGGCGGGCATAGCGTTCGACCTCGCCCTCCGAAAAGCTCATCGCGCTTGATCTCCGCAACCCGCCTCGCCACATGCGAGACATGCAAAACAGCAATTCCTTCCCCGACTGGCATGGCACCACGATCCTGGCGGTGCGCAAGAACGGACAGACCGTGATCGCCGGAGACGGCCAGGTCTCCATGGGGCCAACCGTCGTCAAGGGCAATGCCCGCAAGGTGCGCCGCCTGGCCGGCGGCAAGGTGGTGGCCGGTTTCGCCGGCGCCACGGCCGACGCCTTCACGCTCATTGAGCGCTTGGAAGCTAAACTGGAACAGTATCCCGACCAGCTGGCCCGCGCCTGCGTGGACCTGGCCAAGGACTGGCGCACCGACCGCTATCTGCGCCGGCTGGAAGCCATGCTGCTCGTGGCCGACGCCACCGCCATCTACACGGTCACCGGCGTGGGCGACGTGCTTGAGCCGGGCGAAAGCGCCGGCGGCGGCTCGGTCGCGGCCATCGGCTCGGGCGGCAACTACGCCCTCGCGGCCGCCAAGGCCCTGATCGACCAGGATCTTTCGGCGGAAGACATCGCCCGCAAGGCGATGGCCATCGCCGCCGAGATCTGCGTCTACACCAACGGCAATCTGACGGTTGAAAGCCTGTAAATGACCGAGTTTTCTCCCCGCGAAATCGTCTCCGAACTCGACCGCTTCATCGTCGGCCATACCGACGCCAAGAAGGCCGTCGCCGTGGCCCTGCGCAATCGCTGGCGGCGCCGCCGCGTGCCGGCCGACCTGCGCGATGAGGTGACGCCCAAGAACATCCTGCTGATCGGCCCCACGGGCGTGGGCAAGACCGAGATCGCCCGTCGCCTGGCCAGGCTGGCCCAGGCCCCGTTCCTGAAGGTGGAAGCCACCAAGTTCACCGAGGTCGGCTATGTCGGCCGCGACGTCGACCAGATCGTCCGCGACCTGGTCGAAAGCGCCCTGGGCATGGTGCGCGACAAGCGCCGGGCCGGCGTGCGCGCCAAGGCGGAGGCCGCGGCCGAGGAGCGCATTCTCGACGCCCTGACCGGTCCCGGCTCGACCGCCGCCCGCGAGAGCTTCCGCAAGAAGCTGCGGGCCGGCGAGCTGGACGACAAGGAAGTCGAGCTGCAGCTGGCCGATACCGGCGGCGGCGGGATGTTCGAGATCCCCGGTCAGCCGGGCGCCTCGATGCTGAACCTGTCGGAGATGATGAAGTCGTTCGGCGGCGGACGCACCAAGGTTCACCGCACCACGGTGGCGGCCGCCCATGCGCCGCTGATCGCCGAGGAAAGCGACAAGCTGCTGGATCAGGAAGCCCTGACCCAGGAGGCCATCGAGCTGGCGGAGAACCACGGCATCGTGTTCCTGGACGAGATCGACAAGGTGGCGTCCTCGTCCCAGCGCGGCGGGGCCGACGTATCGCGCGAAGGCGTGCAGCGCGACCTTTTGCCGCTGATCGAGGGTACGACCGTTTCGACCAAGTATGGCCCGGTGAAAACCGACCACATCCTGTTCATCGCCTCGGGCGCCTTCCATGTGGCCAAGCCCAGCGACCTGCTGCCCGAGCTGCAGGGCCGCCTGCCGATCCGGGTGGAGCTGAAGGGTCTGACCCGCGACGACCTGCGGCGGATCCTGACCGAGCCGGAAGCCAATCTGATCCGCCAGCACCAGGCCCTGCTGCTGACCGAGGACGTGACCCTGGTCTTCACTGACGACGCCATCGACGCCCTGGCCGACGCGGCCGTGGCCGTGAACGGCTCGGTCGAGAATATCGGCGCCCGACGGCTGCAGACCATCCTGGAGAAGGTGGTCGAGGAGATCAGCTTCTCGGCGGCGGATCGGTCGGGCGAGACGGTGACCATCGACGCGGCCTATGTGACCGACAAGGTCGGAGCCCTGGCGGCCAATGCCGATCTGAGCCGGTTTATTCTGTAAAGACGGACACTTGCCCCCTACGGGGCAAGTCAGCCCGCCGCCTGAACCGCCTCCATCCCCAGCATCGCCGCCTTGCGCGCCAGGCCCCAGTGATAGCCGGTCAGCCGGCCGTCCTTGGCGATGGCGCGGTGGCACGGGATCAGCAGCGAGATCGGATTGGCCCCGATGGCGCCGCCGGTGGCCTGATAGGCCCTGGGGTTGCCGGCCCAGGAGGCCACCTGGCCATAGGTGCTGGTCTCGCCGACCGGGATGCGCAGCAGGGCTTTCCAGACCTGGATGTGGAACGGCGAGCCGATCAGCACGATCGGCAGCGGTCCCTTGCCGCCGGTAAAGGCGTGGACGGCGGTCTGGCCGGCCGCTTCGTCGTCGCGGACCCAGTCGGCGGCGGGAAAGCGGCGGTGCATGTCGGCATAGGTCGCTTCGTCGTCGCCGTCGGAAAAGGCCAGACCCGCTAGGCCGCGCTCGGCCATGACAAACAGGCCTCGCCCGAACGGCGTCGGCGCCCAGCCATACCGCAAGGTCATACCGGCCCCGCGCCGACGCACCTCGCCGGGGGTGGCGGCTTCCTGGGCGATGAACAGGTCGTGCAGGCGCGAAGGGCCTGACAGCCCCGCGTCAAAGGCCGCGTCGAGCACGCTGGCCCCGGCCTCCAGCGATTTGCGGGCCTCGGCATGGGCGATGGCCGAAACGAAGGTCTTGGGACTGACCCCGGCCCAGCGCGTGAAGACCCGCTGAAAGTGGAACGGCGACAGGCCGACAGCTTCGGCCGCCTCGTCCAGCGACGGCCGCTCCTGCCAGCGCTCGGCCAGCCAGTCGAGGGCCACGGCCATGCGGTGATAGTCCGCCGAGCGCTCGGACAGACGGGCGAAGGTTTCGGAGGGGTGCATGTCGAGAGCCATGGAGGGAGCGTAGGGCGGCTCTCCCGAGGTGTCCGCCCGGTTCTTGCTCATGCGCCCGCGCCCGGGAACGGATACCGCTCGGCCCGGGCGTCGCGGATCGCCTGCCGCAGAGCGCCGGCGAACGCGACGCGCTCGGGCGGGCTGAGGGACCGGGCCAGGGTCAGGCGCTTTCGATAGATGCGCAGCCGCACGCGCGCTTCGTGTTCATCCGGCTGGTCGAGATCGACGCCCGTGAAGGCGGTCGGCGAGGTCCAGACGACCCGCGCGCCCTTCTCGTCCTCGCGGCTGACGGTGACGGCCTCGGCGGTCACCCGCACCCGCTCCTTGCGCTCGGCGGCCCGGAAGCTGGCGCGCAGGGCCAGCCAGATGGCCAGCACGTCCAGCCCCAGGAACGGCAGCACCGGCGGCGCGCCCAGCACCAGCAGGAACACCGCGATCATCAGGTTAAAGGCGATGATGACGCCCAGCAGCACATGCATGCCCGTCCGGCTCAGCGACCGGTTGGGCGAGATCACGGCGTCCATGTATAGCGGCGCGGCCATGTCATCGATTTAGGCGCGCCAGCCTGGTTTGGCGAGAGGCCGCCTTGGCGAGGGAGCCGCATCACGGCATGGTCCCGCCGATGGCCAAACCTGCGCTGAAAAAGAAACGCCCCGCCGCCCGGCGGATCTCGCCGGCCGAGCGCGAGCGGGTCGCCGTGCTGTTCGACCGCTTCGAGAGCCTTGAGCTGCGGCCCAAGACCGAGCTGAACTACAGAAATCCCTATGAGCTGGTCACCGCCGTCGCCCTGTCGGCCCAGGCCACCGACGTTCAGGTCAACAAGGCCACCGGCCCGCTGTTCCAGGTCGCCGACAGTCCCGAGAAGATGCTCGAGCTCGGCGAAGACGGCCTGATCAGGTACATCGCTTCGATCGGCCTCTTCCGGACCAAGGCCAAGAACGTCATCGCCTCGGCCCACATCCTGATGGACCGTCACGGCGGACAGGTGCCGCTGAACCGGGAAGACCTGGAAAGCCTGCCGGGCGTCGGCCGCAAGACCGCCAGCGTGGTGCTCAACGAACTGGACATCGAGCCGGCCATCGCCGTCGACACCCATGTGTTCCGCGTCGCTCACCGGCTGAAGCTGTCAGCGGGCAAGACGCCCGACGCCGTGGAGACGGATCTGATGCGGATCGTGCCCGGACCCTATCAGACCCGGGCCCATCACTGGCTGATCCTGCACGGCCGCTATGTGTGCGTGGCGCGCAAGCCCCGGTGCGAGATCTGCAAGATCGCCGACCTGTGTCCGTCGCGGGAGCTGTTCCTGGGGGCGTAACCCCAACTCCGCTCTCCCCGGCGAAGGCCGGGGCCCAGATTCATCCCGAGCGTTTGGGGTGGATGCGCCATACGACCTTGCGAGCCGACTGACGTCCAGGGGTTCGATCTGGGCCCCGGCTTTCGCCGGGGAGAGCGGATCAAAAAATCAGGGCCGCGCCGGGATTTCCAGCCCGCGCTGCACGGCCGGCCGCGCCAGGCAGCGCTCCAGCCAGGCTGGAACGGCCTTCAGGCTGGCATAGTCGACCAGCTCGCCGGCGTCGTAGAAGCCGACCAGGTTGCGCACCCAGCCCACCATCGAGATGTCGGCGATGGTGTAGTCGTCGCCCATGATGAACGGGCGGTCGGCCAGGCGGGCTTCCAGAACGCCCAGCAGGCGCTTGCTCTCGGCGACGTAGCGGTCGCGGGGGCGCTTGTCCTCGTAGTCCTTGCCGGCGAACTTGTGGAAGAAGCCCAGCTGGCCAAACATCGGGCCGACGGCGGCCATCTGGAAGAACACCCACTGGATGGTCTCGATGCGGGAGATCGGGTCGGCGGGGAGGAACTTGCCGGTCTTCTCGGCCAGATAGAGCAGGATCGCGCCGGATTCCCACAGGGCGACGGGCTTTCCGTCCGGACCGTAGGGATCGAGGATCGCCGGGATCTTGCCGTTCGGGTTCAGCGACAGGAATTCCGGAGCCTTGGCCTCGTCGGCCATGATGTTGATGGCGTGAGGCTCGTACGGCAGCCCGATCTCTTCCAGCATGATCGACACCTTCACGCCGTTGGGCGTGGGCAGCGAATAGAGCTGCAGGCGGTCGGGATGGCTGGCGGGCCAGCGGGTCGTGATCGGGAAGGCGGACAGGTCGGACATCAGCAACTCCTGCGGTTACGACCTAGATAGGTCAGGCCTCGCGATCCGCTAGAGCCTGGCCATCACCGCCGCGGCGAAGGCGGCGCCGTGATCGTGGGCGTGCTCCAGAAACAGGTCGGGCTCGATCACCTCCAGCTCCATCAGCTGCGGGGTGTGGTCCAGGCCCCGGATCAGATCGATGCGGGCATAGGTCAGGGGCAGGCTGGCCGCTTCCAGCACCATGTGCGCCGCATGCAGGGCCTCGGGCTCGGGCGCGACGCCGGAAATCTGGCCACCGAACTGCGGCTGGACCCGGAAGTCGCCGCCGGTCGCCACCTTGGAAACGGCGTGGCTGAACACCCCGTCGAAAAAGAACAGCGACAGCTCGCCCTCTTCGGCCACCGCCGGCAGGAAGGGCTGGATCAGGGCCGCGCCGGGCGGGCCGCCTTCCAGCGTCCCGTGGCGCTTGAAGCGGACGGTGTCCTGCGACCCCCCGGAAATCTGCGGCTTGACCACCACCTCGTCGACGCCGAACGCATCGAAGGCCGCGGCCAGGGCTTCAGGGGTCAACCGGTCATGGGCGTGGGTCGGGACCACCGGCGCGCCCTTGGCTTCCAGTTCGATCAGATAGGTCTTGGTGGTGTTCCAGCGCAGGGTCGGGACGGGATTGATCACCGGCACGCCCGCCGCCTCCATGGCGTCCAGCTGGGAAAACCACTCGGGCTGGCGCAGGTGATAGCCCCAGGCCAGCAAGGGCAGCACCAGTCGGGCGCAGTCGGGGTCCACCGGATCGGTCCACGGCTGGCTGGTCACGGTCAGGCCGTGAGCGCGCAGCGGCGCGGAAAGCCGCTCGAACAGCCGCACCCCCGCGGCCGCATAGGCGGCGTTTTCCGAGGAAGGCGCCAGGATCAGGATATCGGCGGTCGTCGAAGTCATACCCATGCGGTTAGAATGACGCAGGTCCCACGGCAAGCCTCGCGTTGCCTTGACCTCACGCTTCCTTTACTTGCCGCCCCTTAGACGCTTTTCGCGCCCTGCACTTTCAAAGGCTTGCCGATCTCCATGACCGCTCTCTACGACGTCGCCGCCATCGGGAACGCCATCGTCGACGTCATCGCCCAGTGCGACGACGCCTTCCTCGAGCGCGAGGGCCTGGTGAAAGGCTCGATGGCCCTGATCGATCCGGCCCGCGCGTCGAGCCTGTACGACGTCATGGCGGCCGCCATCGAGGCCTCGGGCGGCAGCGCCGCCAACACCGTAGCCGGCGTCGCCAGCTTCGGCGGTCGCGGCGCCTTCATCGGCAAGGTCGCCGACGATCAGCTGGGCAACGTCTTCCGCCACGACATGAAGGCCATCGGCTGCGCCTTCACCACGCCGTCGCTGGCCGAGGGCCCCGCCACGGCCCAGAGCCTGATCAACGTCACCCCCGACGCCCAGCGCACGATGAGCACCTATCTGGGCGCCTGCGTCGAGCTGACCAGCGCCGACGTCGATCCCGCCATCATCGAAGCCGCCAAGTACTCGTATCTCGAAGGCTATCTGTTCGATCCGCCCGAAGCCCGCCGCGCCTTCGCCAAGGCCGCCGCCCTGGCGCACGGCTCCAGCCGCCAGATCGCCATCACCCTTTCGGACAGCTTCGTGGTCGAACGCCACCGCGCCGCCCTGCTGGGTTTCGTCGAAACCCAGTGCGACATCGTCTTCGCCAACGCCTCGGAAGTCTGCGCGATGTTCGAGACCGACGATTTCGACGCCGCCGTGAAGGCTCTGTCGGAAAAGGTCACGATCGCCGCTGTCACCCGCAGCGAGCACGGCTCGGTCGTGGTCGCGGGCGGTCAGGTTCACGAAATCTCGGCCTATCCCGTGGAAAAAGTCGTGGACACCACGGGCGCGGGCGACCAATACGCGGCGGGTTTCCTCTACGGCCTCTCCCAGGGCCGCCCGCTGCCGGTCTGCGGCCAGCTGGGCTCCCTGGCCGCCGCCGAGGTAATCGCCCACTACGGGCCGCGTCCGCAGGTCAATCTGCGGGACCTCGCGACCCAAAACGGACTCTAAGGAAGACCATGGCCCGCACCGCTGAAGTGGTCCGCGAGACGAAGGAGACCCAGATCCGGGTCTGGATCGATCTCGACGGGACCGGCGCCTCGACGATCTCCACCGGCATCGGTTTCTACGACCATATGCTGGAGAGCTTCGCGCGCCACGGCGGCTTCGACCTCAAGGTCGAGACCAAGGGCGACCTGCACATCGATATGCACCACACGGTGGAAGACACCGGCATCGTTCTGGGTCTGGCCGTGAACAAGGCGCTGGAAGGCTTCAAGGGCATCCGTCGCTTCGGCCACGCCTATATCCCGATGGACGAGACCCTGACGCGCTGCGCCATCGACCTGTCCAACCGGCCCTATCTGATCTGGAAGGTCGACTTCAAGCGGCCCAAGGTCGGCGAGATGGACACCGAGCTCTTCAAGGAGTTCCACCACGCGTTCGCGATGAACTGCGGGGCCTGCGTCCATCTGGAAACCCTGTACGGCGACAACACCCACCACGTCGCCGAGAGCGGGTTCAAGGCCCTGGCCCGGGCGCTGCGTCAGGCGGTCGAGATCGACCCCAAGACCGGCGGCCATGCCCCCTCCACCAAGGGCGTGCTGTAGGAACCTCTCCCATGCAGACCGTCGCCCTGATCGATTACGGGTCGGGCAACCTGCGCTCGGCCGAGAAGGCCCTGCGTGAGGCCGCCCGGCGTCGCGGGATCGCCGCCGACATCGTTGTCACGGCCGATCCCGAGCGCGTGGCCGCCGCCGACCGCGTGGTTCTGCCCGGCGTGGGGGCCTTCGCCTCCTGCCGCGCGGGTCTCGACGCCTCGGGTGTGTATGAGGCCATGAACGAAGCCGTGCACGGCCGGGGCGCGCCGTTCCTGGGCATCTGCGTGGGCCATCAACTGCTGGCCACGCGCGGCCTGGAGTTCGGCGTCACGCCAGGCCTGGACTGGATCGCCGGGGAGGTCAGGAAACTGGCGCCCAGCGACCCGACCCTGACCATTCCGCACATGGGCTGGAACGCGATCAAACTGACGCGCGATCACCCATTGTTTTCGGGCGTCGCCGACGGCGCCCACATGTACTACGCCAACTCCTTCGCCCTGACGCCGACCGATCCGGCCGATGTCCTGGCGACCACAGACCACGGCGGCCCGTTCACGGCGGCGGTGGTCAAGGACAACGTGGCCGGCGTACAGTTTCACCCCGAGAAATCTCAAGCCGCAGGTCTTTCCCTGCTCGCCAACTTTCTGGAATGGCGCCCATGATCCTCTATCCCGCCATCGACCTGAAGGACGGCCAGTGCGTGCGCCTGCTGCACGGCGACATGGAGAAGGCCACGGTCTTCAACACCTCGCCCGCCGACCAGGCCGAACGCTTCGTCAAGGACGGCTTCTCGTGGCTGCACGTGGTCGACCTGAACGGCGCCATCGAGGGCAAGTCGGTCAATACGGCCGCCGTGCAGTCGATCCTGGAATCGATCTCGATCCCGGTGCAGCTGGGCGGCGGGATCCGCACCCTGGAAGGCATCGAGGCCTGGATCGAGGCCGGCGTCAGCCGCGTGATCCTGGGCACCGTGGCCGTACATGATCCGGATCTGGTCAGGAAGGCCGCCCGCCTGTGGCCCGAACAGATCGCCGTGGCCGTCGACGTGCGCGACGGCAAGGTGGCGGTCGACGGGTGGACCGGCCTGTCGGAGCTGTCGGCCATCGACCTGTCGCGTCGCTTCGAGGACGCCGGCGTGGCCGCCCTGATCATCACCGACATCAGCCGCGACGGCGCCCTGACCGGCGTCAATGTCGAGGGCGTGGGCGAACTGGCCGACGCCGTCTCGATCCCGGTCATCGCCTCGGGCGGCGTCGCCGCCGTGGCTGATATCGAGCGCCTGAAGGCCCGCAAGGGCGTCAAGATCGCCGGCGCCATCCTGGGCCGTTCGCTTTACGCCGGCACCATCCAGCCGGCCGAGGCCCTGACGGTGGCGGCGGCCTGATGCTGAAGACCCGGATCATTCCCTGCCTCGACGTGAAGGACGGGCGGGTGGTCAAGGGCGTCAATTTCGTGGCCCTGCGCGACGCCGGCGATCCGGTGGAGCAGGCGAGAGCCTATGACGCCGCCGGGGCCGACGAGCTGATGTTTCTGGACATCACGGCCTCCAGCGAAGGCCGGGGCCTGATCCTGGACGTGATTTCCCGCACCGCCGAGGTCTGTTTCATGCCGGTTTCGGTCGGCGGCGGCGTGCGCGAGGTGGCCGACATGCGCCGCCTGCTGCTGGCCGGGGCCGACAAGGTCTCGACCAACACCGCCGCGGTCGAAAACCCCGACCTGATCGCCGCCGGGGCCGACGCCTTCGGCGCCCAGTGCGTGGTGGTGGCCATCGACGCCAAGCTGCGCGCGGACGGTTCGGGCTGGAACGTCTGGACCTATGGCGGCCGCAAGGACACCGGCCTCGACGTCGTCGACTGGGCCGCGAAAGTGGTCGAGCGAGGCGCGGGCGAGATCCTGCTGACCTCGATGGACCGTGACGGCGCCAAGATCGGCTATGACATTCCCCTGCTCAAGGCCGTGACCGGCGCGGTTTCCGTGCCCGTGATCGCATCGGGCGGCGCCGGCAAGACCGAACACCTGGTCGAAGCCGCCCGCGACGGCCACGCCGCCGCCGTTCTGGCCGCCTCGATCTTCCACTTTGGCGAAATCAGCATCGGCGAGGCCAAGCGGGCCATGGCCGATGCGGGTATCCCCGTGCGTCTCGACGACCTGAAGGGCGCGGCATGAGCAAGCTGTTCGAGACCCTCGAGCGCCTGGCCGCCACGATCGAGACCCGCAAGGGCGGCGATCCGGCCGCCTCCTATACCGCCAGGCTGCTGGCCGATCCCAAGCTGGCCGCCAAGAAGCTGGGCGAGGAAGCCGTCGAAACAGTGATCGCCGCCGTGGGCCAGGGCCCGGACGAACTCGCCAGCGAAAGCGCCGACCTGCTTTACCACTGGCTGGTTCTGCTGGCGGCCTCGGGCGTCTCGCTCGACGCGGTGGCCGACAAACTGGCCGCGCGCGAGGGGACCTCGGGCATCGCCGAAAAGGCTTCGCGCCCTCAATAGCGGATTCGCCCTAGGCCCGCCGCTTCAGCGCCACGTACAGCGCGCCTTCGCCCCCGTGCCGCTGGTCGGCCTGCGAGACCCCGGCGATCATGTCACGCAGGGCCGGCGCCGCCAGCCATTCCGGCGTGCGCTTCTTCAGCACCCCGTGGCCGATCTTGCCCTTGCCGGTGATGATCAGCACCGCGCGATGGCCGTCGGCATAGGCGCGGCGAATGAAGCCCTCGAGGGCCGGCCGGGCCTGATCCTGGTCAAAGCCGTGCATGTCCAGGCGCGCGCCGATCGGATCGTGCTCCTTGATCAGGCGCTTGCGGCGATTGGGTTCGATATGACCCGGCGCCGATTTCGGGGTCCTGACCGGGGCGGGCCTGATCTCTGACGGATCGATGCGCAGGGGCGCGATGGAGGCCAGGTGCGTGGGCTGAACCTTCGCGGCCCTGGGCGACTTGACCGGCTTGATCTTGACCTTGGCCCGCAGTTTCAGAGGTTTGTCGCCCGGCCGCGCATGCACCGTGTCGGCGACCATGCCCCAAAGGCGCAGTTCTTCCGGTCGCGGCGGCCGTTTCATGGCTCAGGACTTCGGGATCGGAACCAGGCGGTACATCCGCAGGTCATGCCGCACGCGACCCGCTTCAATGCCAGCGCCGGCCCCGCTGCCGGTATAGAGATCGGCGCGAACCTCGCCCTTGATCGCGCCGCCCACGTCCAGCGCCACGGCCAGGCGGCGATAGGCGGGGAAGGCGCCGGCCAGCTTGGGCGCCGCGGCGTCCAGCCAGTAGAGGCCGCCCATGGCGTGGCGGCTGGGGTCGACGGCGATGGCCCGGCCCGCCGGCAGGGGTATGCCGGCCGAGCCCACGGCTTCCTTGCCGTCGTCTTCCGACAGCTTGAAGAAGATGTAGCGCGGGTTCAGCTGCATGATCTCGTCGGCCTTGGGCCCGCGATTATCGGCCAGCCAGGCGCGGATCGCATCGCCCGAGGTGTTATTGTCAGTCAGCAGACCCCGATCGCGCATCGCCGTGGCGATGCCGACGAAGGGCTTGCCGTTGCCGCCGGCGAAGGCGGCCCGCAGGCGGCGACCGTCGGGCATGACCAGAATGCCCGAGCCCTGGATCTGCAGGAAGAACAGCTCCTCGGGGCGCATCCAGGCCAGGGGCTTGTCAGCGGGCGAGGCTTCGATGGTCTTGCGGTCCGGATAGGGCTCGAACTTGCCGGCCTTGACCCGGCCGGTGACCTTCTTGCCGGCGAAGCTGGGCTCGAAAGCGCCCAGATCCAGCATCACCAGATCGGAGGGCACGCCGCGCACCGGGGCGCTGAACTCGTCGGAGCGCGACATCCGCGCATCGTATTTCGGGGCGAAATAGGCGGTCAGCAGGCCCTGATCGCCCACGGCCTGGGGCCGGAAATTGGCTTCCAGGAAGAGGCGAGCGCCCCATTCGTCGCGCGGACCGTCCGTGCGGGCCAGGCGGCAGACGCGGGCCATGTCCTGGTCGCGGGCCACGCCGCAGCCGGCGCGGAAAGCGTCGAGGGCCGCGAGGTGGTCCTCGTCCTGCCAGCCCGCCAGAGCGCCAAACGTCAGCACGGCGTCGGCGGGAGCGTCCGGTGTCGCCGGCGAGACCGGCGAAACCGGCGGCGCGATGGGGCCGGTCGCGACCGGTGGCGGCGCGGTGGTCGTACAGGCCGCCAGGGTCAGCGACGCCAGAACGGCGATCAGGCCGAGGCGTGACATCAGGCTTCGGCGGCCGCGACGTGGACCAGGGTCCAGTTGGGATTGGCCGATTTCAGGTCGCGCTCGAAGGTCCACAGCTCGGCGGTGCGGCGGTCATCGACGGCTTCACCCTCGGCGCTGGTGGTGCGGGCCCGCACCTCGGCCAGGATGCGCACCGTCGCGCGGGCGGCGTCGCCGACGACGGCGACATTGTCGAGATCGACGCGCGGCGGCGTCATGATCTCGACCTTTTCCGACCGGCCTTCGGCTTCGCGGGCCACGATGGCCGCTTCGAAATTGGCCATGACGTCGTCGGCCAGGAGCGGCTTGAGCGTCTCGCGGTCGCCGGCGGCGAACGCCGTGACGATCATCTCATAGGCCGCACGGGCCCCGCTCAGAAAATGGCTGGTGTTGAAGTCGGGCTGGCGCGCGCGCAGGGCGGCGACGCCCTCCAGCGGGCCCGTGACCACGGCTTCGGCGGGACCAGCCGGGGCTGGAACCGTCTTGGCGGCGGCGGGTGCGTCCTCGGGCTGACGCCCGACGCGACGACCCAGCGTCGCGTAGAGCTGGTAGAGAACGACAGCGGCGATAACCGCGAGAACGAGAATCTGAATTAGCACTTGGGTATCCGCGTCTGCGTCGACAGGCTGGTCGCCATGTCTATATAGGCGAGGCGAGCTCTCTCGTCAGGCGCCTGGCGTTGCACCAGGGCCCTCCGCGTGTTAGCAGCGCCGCTCTCTCCTAGCGGCCTTTCTAGCGGCCGAGTACGGATTTATTCCTAATGACCGACACGACCGCCGCCCCCGAGGGCGTCCAGGACGATAACGCGGCCGCTCAATCGGGCATCCGCATCATGGCCCAGTTCATCCGCGACTTCTCGTTCGAGAGCCCGCTGGCGCCCGACAGCCTGCGCTCGGGCACGGCCCAGCCGGCCATCGACATGGGCGTTGAGATGAACGCCCGCGGTCGCACGGACGGCCTCTTCGAGGTGGACCTGAAGCTCTCGGCCCGCGCCACGCGCGACGACCAGCCGGTGTTCCATGTCGAGGTCGTCTATGGCGGCCTGTTCCACATCGCCGGCGTGGCGGAAGCCGCGCTGGAAGAAGTGCTGCTGATCGAGTGCCCGCGCTTCCTGTTCCCGTTCGCCCGCCGGGTGATCGCCGACATCACCAGCGAAGGCGGCTTCCCGCCCTTCCTGATCGACCCGATCGACTTCGCCGGCGTCTACACGGCCCGCAAGGCCCAGGCCGAAAGCGTGGTGGTCGGCAACGCCTGAGGCGTTTTCGATCCGATAGATTTGAGAAACCCCGGCGCAGCGATGCGGCCGGGGTTTTTCTTTTCTATCGCGACCTCTGTCGTTACGGCTGCAGCCGATAGCCGCCCATTTCGGTGATCAGGATTTTGGCCATGGCCGGATCGGGCTCGATCTTCTGGCGCAGGCGATAGACGTGGGTTTCCAGGGTGTGGGTGGTGACACCCGCATTGTAGCCCCAGACCTCGGTCAGCAGCTCCTCGCGCGACACGGGCTTGGAGCCGGCGCGGTAGAGGTATTTCAGGATGTTGGTTTCCTTCTCGGTCAACCGCACCTTTTTCTGCTTCTCGTCGACCAGTAGCTTGGCCGAAGGGCGGAACTCGTAGGGACCGATGCGGAACAGGGCGTCTTCCGAGGCCTCGTAGCTGCGCAGCTGGGCGCGAATGCGGGCCAGCAGCACGCCGAAGCGGAAGGGCTTGGTCACATAGTCATTGGCGCCGGATTCCAGCCCCAGGATGGTGTCGCTGTCGCTGGCGGCGGCCGTCAGCATGATCACCGGGGCCATGACGCCGTTCTTGCGCATCAGCCGGCAGGCCTCGCGGCCGTCCATGTCGGGCAGGTCGACGTCCAGCAGGACCAGGTCCGGCTTGATCTCGCGCGCCATGCGCACGCCCTCGCCGGCCGTGGCCGCTTCAGCCACCGCGAACTCTTCGTGCAGGGCGAGCTGTTCGGCCAGCGCGCCGCGCAGGTCGTCGTCGTCGTCGATGAGCAGAAGGGTCTTGCGTTGCGCCATATGCCGGAACATGCACCGGTGCGACCCCCTGCGACAACCCTTGGGATCGGAGAAGCCGACAATGATCTTCAGGGCCCGCCCCGACGGCCAGATTGACGTCAACGGACGCACGGTTCGATGCGCCCTGGGCAAGGCCGGCGTCATCGCCGCCGCCGACAAGCGCGAGGGCGACAACAGAAGCCCCGTGGGCGTCTGGATGATCCGGCAGGTGCTTTACCGCCCCGACGTCTATCCGAACGGTCCGACCACCGCCCTGCCCGTCGCGGCGATGGCCCCGGATGACGGCTGGTGCGACGCGCCGGGCGACCCGGCCTATAACCGCCCGGTCAAGCTGCCCTACCCCGCCAGCGCCGAGCGGCTGTGGCGGGACGACGCCGTCTATGACCTGGTCGGCATCCTGGCTCACAACGACGATCCGCCGGTTCCAGGCCTGGGCTCGGCGATCTTCCTGCACCTGGCGCGCGAGGACTATTCCGGCACCGAGGGCTGCGTGGCCCTGGCGCGCGAGGATCTGGAGGCTCTGCTGGCGACGGCCAAGCCGGGGGATGCGATCGAGATCGCGCCCTAGACCCGACCTATAGACCGCTCTTGGCCTTCCCATCGATCAGGACGGCCTGCTGCCAGCGGCTCGGCGCCTTGTCGGTGCGGTGGATACAACCCGCCCAGCAACAGGGCCGTTTCTTGCCCTCCAGCAGTTCCTCGCGGGTTCGCTGGATGCGGCGCTGGCGCGTTGCCGGCTGCTTGGCGTCGTCGACCCAGCAAATGAACTCATTTCGCCCCAGCGGCGTCAGGCGCGCCCAAAGCCCCAGAACGTCGGGATCCGATTGCACCGCCGCCTGCAGATCTTCACCCGCCTGGTGGACCGTCCCCTGGGGAAAGGCGTTCATCACGAAATCTCCCTGCGACGAGATAGAGCCTTCAGCCTGCCATATCACCCGGCAGGAGGGGTCGTTCCAAGACCGCCCGCGTCGCGCGCGCCAAAAATCGCTGATCCCACCCGCACCGAGGTCGCGCCCTGGGCGATGGCGATCTCGAAGTCGTCACTCATGCCCATGGACAGCTTGTCGACCCCGTTGCGGCCGGCGATCTCCCGCAGGGCGGCGAAATGCGGGGCCGGATCGTCTTCCGCCGGCGGGATACACATCAGTCCCTCGATCGTCAGGCCCAGCTCGCGGCAAAGGGTGATGAAACCGTCGGCCTCGGCAGGCGCGATGCCGGCTTTCTGCGGCTCCTGCCCGATATTGACCTGCACATAGAGGCGGGGAGCCTTGCCCTGGCGGCGGATTTCGTCGGCCAGGGCCCGGGCCAGCTTCTCGCGGTCCACCGTCTCGATCACATCGAAGAAGCCGACGGCGTCGCGCACCTTGTTGGTCTGCAGCGGCCCGATCAGGTGAAGCTCCAGCCCCGCGCGATGCGGCGTCCAGCGCTCCATCGCCTCCTGGACGCGATTTTCGCCGAACACCCGCTGGTCAGCGGCCAGAACCGGGGCGATATGGTCCCAGGCCTGCGTCTTGGACACCGCCACCAGCGTGACCGAGCCCGGCGGACGGCCGGCCGCGGTCTCGGCGGCGGCGATGCGGGCGCGGATTGAGGCCAGTGCGCTGTCTTGGGGGGCGTCGGGCATGCAGGAGATCGCTTGAAACCGATGGATGAGCTGGAAGCCCTGTCTAGGACGGCCATGACCTTCGCGCCAAGGACGGCGCGCGGATTAGCCCTGCCCGGCCTGCTTTTCTTCACCGACCCGGCGCGGGTTCCCGACCCCGAGGCCGTCGCCGAGCGTCTGCCGCCCGGCGCGGGGGTGGTGTTTCGGGCCTTCGGCGCGACGGATGCAGTAACCCGGGGATTGCGCCTGCGCGCCATCGCCGACCGACGCGGCCTTATCCTGCTGGTCGGCGCGGACGAGGCGCTGGCCCGGGCCATCCAGGCCGATGGCCTGCATCTGCCCGAACGCGCCAGAGAGACCGCGCCGCGTCTACGCGGCAGGTGGCCGGACTGGCTGGTCACGATCGCGGCTCACGATCTTGAGGCCGTCACAGCGGCCAGCGCTCTGGGAGCGGACGCCCTGGTCGTTTCGCCGGTCTTTGAGAGCAACAGCCCGTCGGCGGGAACGCCGCTGGGCGTCGAGGGCCTGCGTGCTCTGGTCGGCGCGACAGACACGCCGGTCTACGCCCTGGGCGGAATCCGGGCGGGAACCGTGGAAAGTCTGAAAAATACGGGGATCGTCGGCGTCGCGGCCGTCGAAGCGTTCCTGAACTAGAACTTGAACGCGGTTTCGAGGCGAACGCGGGGCGCGGGCTCGACCGGCTCGGCCTTGCGGGCGGCGAGGGCCGGGTTGTTGTCGCCGAGCGCGACGGCGCCGCCGACGCGGATCGACGGGGTCAGCTTGAAATAGGCGCCGGCTTCGACGTCTTTCAGTTCCATTTCACGACCGACCGGCTGGTCGAGGCCGAGCTTCAGGCCCCATTTGCCCTTCTTGGCGTCCCACTGCAGGGTCTTCTTGGAGTCCTGCGGGCCGAACACGCCCTTGGGGTTGCTGGTGAAGTCGTTCTTGACCGTGAAGTCAGGCGTGGCGGAGCGGGTCTTGACCTGGGCATGGGCGATCGTCGCCGATCCGGTAAGGATCAGCGCCGCAGCACTTGCCGTAATGAAACGCGTCGCGGTCATCGCTACTCGTCACCTGTCCCAAACCCCACACGTTCCAAACATAAGAACGCGCGCCCTGATAATCGATTAAAGGCCTGACCAGAACGCGGTCAACCGGCGTTTGGTCGCAGGATACCGCTATCGTCGCGATTCAGACGGCGCCTGTGGCGGACCGGTCACGCGATTCCTGTTTTGAGGCAGCGCGCCCATGCTATAGACCGGCTCCGGCCGCGGGGGCGCGCCAAAGTGCGCGATCGCGCCGGCGAGACATTGGAGCGAGGTACTATGGCGTTTAAGCGTGGATCAGTGTTGCGCGGCGTCGCCGCTGGCGTGCTGGCGCTGTCGGTTCTGGGCGTTTCCGCCTGCGGCAGCACCAAGGGTCCCAAGGTTTTCTCCACCGTCTCGGACGATGGCGGCGGCTTCAACCCCTTCAAGGGTCTGGGCGGCGGCGGCGGCAAGGCTCCGGCCAGCGAAGGGTCGATCGGCGTCAACGGCTATCTGTGGCGTGCGACGCTCGACACCCTGGCCTTCATGCCCCTGGCCTCGGCCGACCCCTACGGCGGCGTGATCGTCACCGACTGGTATGTGAACCCGGAAAAGCCGGACGAGCGCTTCAAGGCGACCGTCTACATCCTGGACACCCGCCTGCGCGCCGACGGTCTGAACGTCAACGTGTTCAAGCAGGCCAAGGACGCCGCCGGAGGCTGGACGGATACGCCCACCGCCGACCAGACAGCGACCGACATCGAGAACGCGATCCTGACCCGCGCCCGTCAGCTTCGACTTTCGAACATCAAGGGCTAAGGCCCCGGCGGGTCTTCGTCGTCCGTCGGCGAAGACCCTGACCGCCGCACTTTCAGCGCGCTCCGGCCGCGAAACCGCTTATATGTCACGCGGACGCGCCTGCAGGGGCGCTTTTGCATATCCAGACATTCGGTTTCCATGGCCCGCTACAATCCCAAAGACACTGAGCCCAAATGGCGCGACGCCTGGGCCAATGCCGACGTCTTCAAGACGGCGGACATCTCGGATGGGCGGCCCAAATACTATGTGCTCGAGATGTTCCCCTATCCGTCGGGGCGCATCCACATGGGCCATGTGCGCAACTACGCCATGGGCGACGTCGTGGCCCGCTACAAGCGCGCCCAGGGCTTCTCGGTGCTGCATCCGATGGGCTGGGACGCCTTCGGCATGCCGGCCGAGAACGCCGCCATGGAGCGCGGCGTCCACCCCAAGGGCTGGACCTACGACAATATCGCCGCGATGCGCGAGCAGCTGAAGGCCCTGGGCCTGTCGATCGACTGGTCGCGCGAGTTCGCCACCTGTGACCCGGAATATTACGGCAAGCAGCAGGCCTGGTTCCTGAAGCTGCTGAAGCGCGGCCTGGTCTATCGCAAGGAAGCCTCGGTCAACTGGGACCCGGTCGACATGACCGTCCTGGCCAATGAGCAGGTCATCGACGGCAAGGGCTGGCGCTCGGGCGCAGCCGTAGAGAAGCGCAAGCTGACCCAGTGGTTCCTGCGCATCACCGACTATGCCGACGCCCTGATCGACGGCCTCAAGACCCTGGATCGCTGGCCTGAAAAGGTCCGCATCATGCAGGAGAACTGGATCGGCCGGTCCAAGGGCCTGCGCTTCACCTTCAAATACGCCAACAATGCCAACGGCGCCGAGGCCCCCGACGGCCACGCCGCCGGCTTGGAGGTCTACACCACCCGTCCCGACACCCTGTTTGGCGCCAGCTTCGTGGGCATCGCCCCCGAGCATCCGCTGGCCGAGCAGCTGGCGGTCGAGAACCCCGAGCTGCAGGCCTTCATCGCCGAATGCCGCAAGGGCGGGACTTCGGAAGCCGATATCGAGGGCGCCGAGAAGCTGGGCCGCGACACCGGCCTGCGTGTCGTTCACCCGCTGGACCCGTCGATCACCCTGCCCGTCTGGATCGCCAACTTTATCCTGATGGACTACGGCACCGGCGCGATCTTCGCCTGCCCGGCCCATGACCAGCGCGACCTGGACTTCGCCCGCAAGTACGACCTGCCGGTGCTGCCGGTGGTTCTGCCGCCCGGCGAGGATCCGGCGACCTTCGCGGTCGGCAAGGAAGCCTATGTCGGCCCCGGCGCGATCTATAATTCCGAATTCCTGGACGGGATGGACATCGAGTCCGCTAAGTCCGAGGTGGTCGCCCGCATCGAGGCCCAGGACCAGGGCCAGGGCGCGACGGTCTATCGCCTGCGCGACTGGGGCGTCAGCCGCCAGCGCTACTGGGGCTGCCCGATCCCGATCATCCACTGCGAGGCCTGCGGTCCCGTGCCGGTGCCGGAAGACCAGCTGCCGGTGGTGCTGCCCGACGACGTCACCTTCGAGGCCGACAAGCCGGGCAATCCGCTGGTGCGTCACCCGACCTGGAAGCACACGACCTGTCCGTCGTGCGGAGCCCCGGCCCAGCGCGAGACCGACACGCTGGACACCTTCATGGACAGCTCGTGGTACTTCGCGCGCTTCGCCAATCCCGACGCGGCCGAGTGCATCGACAAGGCCTCGGCCGATCACTGGATGCCCGTCGACCAGTATATCGGCGGCGTCGAGCACGCGATCCTGCACCTGCTGTATGCCCGCTTCATCACCCGCGCCCTGAAGGACGAGGGGCTGCTGTCGGTGGAAGAGCCGTTCGCGGGCCTGTTCACCCAGGGCATGGTGACCCACGAAGCCTATAAGAACGCCGCCGGCGAGTGGGTCGAACCCTCCGACGTCGTCATCACGACCGAAGGCAATAGCCGCACCGCAAAGCATGCGACGACCGGCGAGCCGATCACCATCGGCGACATCGAGAAGATGTCGAAGTCGAAGAAGAACGTGGTCGCCCCCGAGGATATCTTCGACGCCTATGGCGTCGACGCCGCGCGCCTGTTCGTGATGAGCGACAGCCCGCCCGAGCGCGACGTGCAGTGGACCAACAGCGGCGTCGAAGGCTCCTGGCGCTTCACCCACCGTCTGTGGAACGAGTTCGACAGCCAGCCGGCCGGCGATTTCGTCCATGACGCTTCGGATGAGGCCGCGATCGCCCTGCGCAAGTCGGCCCACAAGCTGATCGGCTTCGTCACCGACAGCATCGACGGCTTCCGCTTCAACAGCGGCGTGGCGCGCCTGTACGAGTTCCTGAACGCCTTGAAGGCCGCGCCGGCCGAAGGCGCGTCCGAGGGCGTCCTGGCGGCCCGCAGGGAGGCCCTGGACATCCTGGCCCGCCTGGTGGCCCCGTTCACGCCTCACCTGGCCGAGGAAGCCTGGGCCAGCCTGGGCGGCGAAGGTCTGGTGGTCGACGCGCCCTGGCCCAAGGCCGATCCGGCCCTGGCCGCCGACGACGAACGCGTGCTGCCGATCCAGATCAACGGCAAGCGTCGCGGCGAGATCAAGGTCAAGGCTGGCCTCTCGGAAAGCGAAGTCGAGAAGATCGCGCTGGCCGATCCGGCCGTTCTGGCCCACCTTGAGGGGGTCACGGTCCGCAAGGTGATCGTGGTCAAGGACCGTATCGTCAACATCGTGGCCAACTGACCGATGAAACGCATTCTCCTGGTTGGCGCGCTCGCCGTCTCCACCCTCGGCCTCTCGGCCTGCGGGTTCACGCCGCTGTACGCCACGCCGGGCGTCACGCCGGGCCTGGCCTCGATCGAGACCGTCGCCCCCGACGGCCGCGCCGGCTTCCTGCTGCGCGAGCAGCTGGATGACGCCTTTGTGCACGCGGTCGATGCGCCTGCCGCCTACCGCCTGACCCTGGCGATCAACGAGCAGCGCTATGCGCGCGGCGTGCGGGTCGACAATGTCGCCAACCGCTACGAGCTGCGGATGGTCGTCAACTGGCGTCTGCTGGACGGCAAGACCGGCGCCGAGGTCCGCAAGGGCCGCAGCGAGGCGGCCGTGACCTATGACTCGGCCGACCAGCCCTATGCCGCCATCGCCGCCCAGAACGACGGCCAAGAGCGCGCCGCCGCCGAGGTGGCCCGCAACATCCAGCTGGATCTGGCCGCCTGGATGGCCGGCGGCCGCAAGGCCAAGACCTGACGCCCCTGCTGAAGGCCTGACGCCATGATCCTGTCCAAGCGGCCGGACGTCGAACGCTTCCTGAAGGATCCGGCCCCGGACATCCGCGCCGTGGTGATCTATGGCAAGGATCGCGGTGTCGTGCGCGATCGCGCCGACCAGTTGGCCAAGCGCCTGTTCGCCCGACCCGATGATCCCTTCGACACCGCCCAGCTGACCGAAAGCGACGTCGAGTCCCATCCCGGCAAGCTGGAAGAGGAACTGTCGGCCCTGTCGATGATGGGCGGCCGCCGGCTGGTGCGCCTGCGCCTGACCGGCGAGAAGGCGGGACCCGACAAGGCCACGGCCGAGGCCCTGACCCGCCATGTCGACGGCCAGCTCAATCCCGAGGCCCTGTTCATCGTCGAGGCAGGGGCGCTGGGCCGCGACTCGACCCTGCGCAAGGTCGGCGAGAAGGCCAGCGGCTGCGCCGTCATCCCCTGCTACGAGGACGAGGCCGGCGACATGGCCCGCCTGGCCCGCGAGACCCTGGCCCGCGACAAGGTCAGCCTCAACAGCGAAGCCCTCGACCTGTTCGTCTCACGCCTGCCCAAGGAGCGCGGCGTGGCGCGGATGGAGATCGAGCGCCTGATCCTGTTTCTGGGCCCTGGCAGCGGCGTCAACGCCACGGCGGCCGACCTGACCGACTTTCTGGGGGTCGAGCCCGAGGCCTCGCTGGGCGACGCCGCCATCGACGCCTTTGGCGGCCGCCTCGGCGCCGCCCAGGCCGGCCTGCGTCGCGCCGCGGCGGAAGGCGAAGGCGGACCGGCGGCGGTGCGGGCCATGGGCTATCACCTGGGCCGCCTGCGGCGCACCCTGACCCTGCACAAGAACGGCATCGACCTGACGGCGGCGGCCAAGGCCTCCGGCGTGTTCTGGAAACAGGAGCGCGAGTTCCTGCGCCAGGCCCGCGCCTGGACCCTGGAGCTGCTGCTCGACATCCAGGGCGAGATCCTCAACGCCGACCGGGCGTGCAAGACGTCCGGCTCGCCCGACCAGCTGATTTCCGAGCGCCTGGCCCTGATGATCGCCGGTCGCGCGCGCCGACTGGGCCTTTAGGCCGAAAACCCCCGAAAACAGGGCGTTTGCGCGCCTGTGGATGACTTTCCGGAAAGCCTTATCGAACAGGGCTTTACGCGGATTATCGCGAAATCCGCCCTCGCCTCACGAAAACGGCGCCTCCCCGAGTACGGAAAGGCGCCGTTCTGTGCGCGACAGAGGCCGTTCAAAAAGTGTGGGTTCACACCTTTCGAAACCACATTGCGTGTGGTCGATCAGACCCCGCGTGTCAGCCGGTTGCAGAGGTCGTCCAACTGCTCGAGCGTCGCATAGCGGATGGTCAGCTGGCCGGCGCCGTCGCGATGGTCGATGACCACGTCGAGGCCCAGCACAGACGACAGGTCGGACTCAAGAGCCTGGGTGTCGGTGTCCTTGACCTTGGCCGGACGGCCGCCCTTGTTCTTGGACGGACGGGCGTCGGGCGTCTTGCGGGCCAGGGCTTCGGTGTCGCGCACCGACAGGCCCTTGCCGATGATCTCGCGCGCGAGGGCGGCGGGGTCCTCGGCGGCGGCGATGGCGCGGGCATGACCGGCCGACAGCTCGCCGCTGACCAGGTGTTGCTGAACCTCTTCCGGTAGGGCCAGCAGCCGCAGGGTGTTGGCCACGTGGCTGCGGCTCTTGCCGATGGTCTGGGCGATGTTTTCCTGGGTGCGGTCGAACTTGTCCATCAGGACGCGGTAGGACAGCGCCTCTTCCAGGATGTTGAGGTCGGACCGCTGGACGTTCTCGATGATGCCGATCTCGAGGACGGCCAGGTCATCCAGCTCGCGGACCAGGATCGGCACGCTGCGCAGGCCGGCCCGCTGGGCCGCGCGCCAGCGGCGCTCGCCGGCGACGATCTGGTATTCCCCGGCCGCGCCGGGCGCGGGACGCACCAGGATCGGCTGCAGGACGCCCTTTTCGCGGATCGAATTGGACAGCTCGACTAGGTCGTCCTCGCGGAAGGTGCGACGCGGCTGATCCGGATTGCGGCGCAGCAGCTCGATCGGCGCCTCATTGGCCCCACCCAACCGTTCGCCCGGCGCCTGGGCCGGCGCGGCGTCGACCTCGCCCAGCAGGGCGGACAGACCGCGACCCAAACCCCTACGCCCTTCGGCCATACCCGGCTCTCCCACCACGACGGACTCCATCTTCAAGCTCGTATCGACGACTGTTAATTCGGTTCTAGGCGGCGTGGGACAGGCGGGCGCGTTCGCGGCTGATCACTTCACGGGCCAGCTTCAGATAGGCCTGGCTGCCCGCGCATTTCAGATCGTACAGCAGGACGGGCTTGCCGAAGGACGGCGCCTCCGAGACCCGCACGTTGCGCGGGATGACCGCGTCATAGACCTTGTCGCCAAAGTGGGCGCGCACGTCCTTGGCCACCTGCTCCGACAGGCTGTTGCGCTTGTCGTACATGGTCAGGACCACGCCCTGGATCTCCAGGTGCGGATTGAGGCTGCCGCGCACCCGCTCGATTGTGCGGATCAGCTGGGTCAGGCCTTCCAGGGCGAAGAACTCGCACTGCAGGGGCACGAACACCGCGTCGGCGGCGGTCATGGCGTTGACGGTCAGCACGTTCAGCGACGGCGGGCAGTCGATCAGCACATAGGTATAGGGCCCGTTGGCGCGCAGGGGCTCCAGGGCGTCGCGCAGGCGGTAGGACCGGCGGGCGGTCTGACCCAGTTCCAGCTCGACACCCGACAGGTCGGCGTCGGCCGGTACGACGTCCAGGCCCGGCAGGCTGGTGGCCACGGCGGCGTCGACCACCGGAGACTCGCCCATCAGCACGTCATACAGGGTCGTGCGGCGCTGCTGGCGGGTGATACCCAGGCCCGTCGAGCAGTTGCCCTGCGGATCGGCGTCGATCAGCAGCACGCGTTCGCCGCAGGCCGCCAGGGCCGTGCCCAGATTGATGGCCGTGGTCGTCTTGCCCACCCCGCCCTTCTGGTTGGCGATGGCGAGGACGCGGAGCGGCTGGAGTGGCTTAGCGGACACGGGAAAGCCTCTTTACTTGAACGATGCGACCGCGAGGGTCGCTTTGACTGGGTCGCAGCTCGGCCTCGAAATTCCAAGCGGTCTCGGCTTCGGAAAGCTCGCTGGCGACATCCTGTCCCTTCAGGAACAGGCCAAGCGCGCCCCGGTGCAGATAGGGCCAGGAAAAACCCAGAAGTTTGGTCATCGGCGCGCAGGCGCGGGCGGTAACGACCTCGACCTTGAGATTGAGCTCTTCGGCCCGGGCGTTGTGCACCTGGGCCGGCAGATCGAGGACCGAGACGACCTCGCTCAGAAACCGGCAGCGCTTGGCCATGCTCTCGACCAGATGGACCTTGGCGCCCGGTGTGTCTTTCAGAAGTATGGCCAGGACGATGCCGGGCAGACCGGCGCCGGCGCCGAGGTCAGCCCAGATCTTCGCGCCTGGGGCCATCTCCAGCAGCTGCGAGCTGTCGAGCACGTGGCGCGTCCAGTAGGTGGCGATGGTCGCCGGCCCCACCAGGTTCATCACCGCGTTCCATTCGGCCAGCAGATCCTGATAGCGGGCCAGGTCCGCAAGCTGGCTGTCGGTGACGCCGGTCAGGGCCTGATAGCCGGCGGCGTCCAGAACGGGTTCAGCCACGGTGTCGGGGGTCAAAACGGTCTCAGGCTGCATGGCGACGCACGTGGGCCAGCAGCGCCGTCAGCGCGCCGGGTGTCACGCCTTCGATACGGGCGGCCTGGCCCAGGGTCAGAGGCTTCACTCGCGCCAGCTTCTCGCGGACCTCGTTGGAGAGGCTGCCGACGGCGCGATAGTCGAGATCGGCCGGCAGGCGCAGGTCTTCTTCCTTGCGGAAGGATTCGGCGTCGGCGCGCTGCCGGTCGAGATAGCCGGCATAGGCCGCCTCGATCTCGATCTGCTCGCGCACCGCCATGTTCCACGTGGAAACATCGGGCCACACCTCGGCAAGGCGATCCAGGGTCACCTCTGGATAGGCCAGCAGGGCGAAGATGTTCCGGCGCTCGCCGTCTTCCTTGACCTTAAAGCCGGCCTTCAGCGCTTCCGGCGGGGTCAGGGTGACGGAACGGGCGAAGGCGCGGGCCTCTTCCAGCTTCGTCTTCTTGTCGGCCCAGGCCTCCGCGCGCACCGACCCGACCACGCCCAGGGCAATGCCCCGGTCGGTCAGGCGCTGGTCGGCATTGTCGGCGCGCAGGGTCAGGCGAAACTCGGCCCGGCTGGTGAACATGCGATAGGGTTCGGTGACGCCACGGGTGACGAGGTCGTCGATCATCACGCCGATATAGGCCTCGTCCCGCGCGAAAGTGGCGGGCTCCCGGCCCTGAGCCGCGAGCGCGGCATTGAGGCCGGCGACCAGGCCCTGGGCTCCGGCCTCTTCGTATCCCGTGGTGCCGTTGATCTGACCGGCCAGGTAGAGACCCGGCAGACGCTTGGTCTCCAGGGTCGGGAACAGCTCGCGCGGATCCACGTAGTCATATTCGATGGCGTAGCCGTAGCGCTTGACCTCGACCTGCTCCAGGCCGGGGATCGTCCGCAGGAACATCAGCTGCGTTTCTTCCGAAACAGATGTCGAGATCCCGTTCGGATAGACTGTCGTGTCATCCAGCCCTTCCGGCTCAAGGAAGATCTGATGGCTAGTCTTGTCGGCGAAGCGAACGACCTTGTCCTCGATCGACGGGCAATAGCGCGGGCCGATCCCCGTGGCGCGGCCGCCATAGACGGCCGACTCGCCCAGACGATCGGCGATGATCTGGTGGGTCTCAGGGGTCGTCCAGGTGACGCCGCACTGGATCTGCGGGACGGTGATCCTGTCGGTCAGGAAGGAGAACGGCACGGGTTCTTCGTCGGCCGCCTGCATCTCCAGGCGATCCCAGGCGATGGTCGCGCCGTCCAGACGGGCGGGGGTGCCGGTCTTCAGACGTCCCATGTGGAAGTCGAGGCCATAGAGGCGATCCGACAGGCCGATGGACGGCGCGTCACCCACCCGGCCGGCGGGCGTGCGGGTCTCGCCCAGATGGATCAGGCCTTTGAGGAAGGTGCCGGTGGTCAGCACCACCCGCGGCGCGTGGTACACGACCCCTGCCCCGTCGATCACGCCAGCGACGCTCGGCTTCCCATCGGGGCCGTCCTCAACAATGAGGTCCTCGGCGGCGGCGGCGATGATGTCGAGGTTACACGTGGCGTTCAGCTCGGCCTGCATGGCCTCGCGATAGAGCCTGCGGTCAATCTGAGAGCGCGGGCCACGCACGGCGGGGCCCTTGGAGCGGTTCAGCATCCGGAACTGGATGCCGGCCTTGTCGGCCATGCGGCCCATGACGCCGTCGAGGGCGTCGATCTCGCGGACCAGGTGTCCCTTGCCCAGGCCACCGATGGCCGGGTTGCAGGACATCTCGCCGATGGTCTCAAGCTTGTGGGTCAGCAGCAGGGTGCGAGCCCCCGTGCGCGCGGCGGCGCTGGCCGCCTCGCAGCCGGCGTGGCCGCCGCCGATGACAATAACATCCCAGGTGTTGGACAAAGGTACGCGCCTCAATGCGAACGCCCCCGGATCTGGCGGGGGCGCTGGAGTCACCTATACCCTCTTCAGGCGAAAAGGTCGACGTGAGTCCCGGAGGTTTCACGTGAAACACTCATGGCACAGCTGTGATCAGCCTGTGGATAACCTGTACATGTTTCACGTGAAACTCTACTTGCCGATACAGAAACTGGAGAAGACCCGGTCCAGCACATCCTCAGCATCAATACGGCCCGTGATCTTGGCCAGGGCGCGCGCGGCCAGACGCACGTCTTCGGCCGCCAGTTCGACCTCCAGCCCGGACTCGGAGAGCGCTCTTCCCAGATAGCCACGGGCTTCGCGCAGCCGCTCGGCATGACGCAGCCGGGTTGCGGCGGGAAACTCGGAGCCGGACAGGGCGGCGGTCACGTGGAACGTCAGGTCCGCCTTGAGGCGGTCGACCGCGCCGTCCGTTTTCGCCGCGGCGGTCCGAACCGTCAGGCCCCGCTCGACCAGAGCGGCGCTCACCTTGGCCACCGCATCGGGGTCGGCGATGTCCATCTTGTTGATCAGCACCCAGTCGCCCGGCGCCAGAAGATCGACGCCCTCCCCGCCCGACTGTTCCACGTGAAACCCGTCGATGACCCAGATCCGTAGATCGGCGTCGTGAGCCCAGGCCCTGGCACGCCGCACCCCTTCGGCCTCGACGACATCCAAGGTCTCGCGAAGGCCAGCGGTGTCGGCCAGCAGCACGCGATAGCCGCCCAACACCAGCGGGACCTCGATGATGTCCCGCGTGGTGCCGGCGATCTCGGTGACAATCGCGGCGTCGCGCTGGGCCAGACCATTGAGCACCGTGCTCTTGCCGGCATTCGGCGCGCCAATCAGGGCGATCCGATAGCCATCCCGAACCCGACGGCCGCGCGCCGCATCGGCCAGCGCGGCGTCGATCTCGGCCGCCAGGGTCTCAAGCCCGGGTCGAGCCCGGGCGGCGACCTCTTCCGGGAGGTCTTCATCAGGGAAATCGACCGCCGCTTCCAGCATGGCCAGGGCATGGACCATCAGCTCGCGCCAGCGATCATAGCGCTGGCTCAACGCCCCGCCGATCTGGCCCAGGGCCTGACGACGCTGGCCTTCGGTTTCAGCGTCGACCAGATCGGCCACGCCCTCGGCCTGGGCCAGGTCCAGCTTGCCGTTCTCGAAGGCGCGGCGGGTGAACTCGCCGGGCTCGGCCAGCCGGAGCCCCAGAGCGACCAGCGCCTCCAGCAAGGCCTCGACCACGGCCCGACCGCCATGCACGTGAAACTCGGCGGCGTCCTCGCCGGTATAGCTGGCCGGTCCCTGGAAGAAGAGCACCAGAGCCTCGTCGAGCTCCACGCCGTCGTGCTTCAAGCGGCGAAGCGCAGCCTGGCGCGGCGGCGGAACCCTGCCCGCCAGCGCCGCCACGATGTCATGCGTGTGGGGACCCGACACGCGCACCACGGCCACCGCCGCCCGCCCGGCCGCTGTGGCCAGGGCGAAGATCGTATCCGTCATCAGTCGCGCTTGCCCGCCGCCGCGCCAGCCGCCGCCGTCATCAGCTTGCGGAACTGATCCTGCGCGCCGGCCCCGAACGCCATCCAGTTCTTCATCAGCTCTTCGGGCGCCAGCATGGCCATATTGGCGTCCATGCGCGTCTGCATCTCTTTGACGAGATGGTCGTTGAGCGTGCTCACATCCGGCAGGCCCAGAAAGGTGCGCGCCTCCACGGGGGTGCAGTCGATCTCGATCGTCATCTTCATGGCGGTTCCCTCAGGTCAGGGCACGATATTGTTATGGGCCAGGCCCGACGCGTCACGTTAGAGCGCTTTGGTCGAAAGTCACATCGACGCCATACGACGGAGAGCCCTGATGAGCGAGACCCTCACCATCACCACGCCTGACGGCGCCTTTACCGCCTATGTGGCGCGGCCCCAGGCAGAGCATGCCCCCGCCGTCGTGGTCATCCAGGAGATCTTCGGCGTCAACAAGGTGATGCGCGACATCTGCGACGGCCTGGCCGCCCAGGGTTTCGTGGCCATCTGTCCCGACCTGTTCTGGCGGATCGAGCCCGGCATCGACATCACCGACCAGTCCGAAGCCGAATGGAAGC
This sequence comes from Alsobacter soli, assembly GCA_943371355.1. Classification (GTDB taxonomy): domain Bacteria; phylum Pseudomonadota; class Alphaproteobacteria; order Caulobacterales; family Caulobacteraceae; genus Caulobacter. The sequence continues at coordinate 10,268 of CALRUN020000031.1, read as the reverse complement.
GGGCCTTTGAACTCTTCAATGCGTTCGACGTCGACGCCGGCGTCGCCGACATCGCCGCCACCATCGCCGCTGTCCGCGCCCTGCCCGGCGTGTCCGGCAAGGTCGGCGCGGTCGGCTATTGCCTGGGCGGCCTGCTGGCCTTCCTGACGGCCACCCGCACGGACGCCGACGCGTGCGTCTCCTACTACGGCGTCGGTCTGGAAAAGCACGTGGGCGAGGCCGACAAGCTGGCGCGTCCCCTGCTGATGCACATCGCCGAGAAGGACCAGTTCGTGCCGCCGGAAGCCCAGCAGGTCATCCTGGCCGCCCTGAAGGATCATCCGCAGATCGAGATCCATACCTATGCCGGCCGCGACCATGCCTTCGCGCGAGAGGGCGGTGCGCACTACGACGCCGCAGACGCGGCCAGGGCCAATGGCCGGTCGCTGACCTTCTTCCAGACCAACCTGGCCTGATCCGATGCTGGCGATCCAAGCGACCAAGGCCGGTGGACCCGAAGTGCTCGAGGCCATTGACCTGCCTGTGCCCACGCCGGGGCCGGGCCAGATCCTGGTCCGTCACCACGCGGTGGGCCTGAACTTCATCGACACCTATCACCGCTCCGGCCTCTATCCGATGAAGATGCCGGTGGTGCTGGGGCTGGAGGCGGCAGGCGTCGTCGAGGCGCTGGGCGACGGCGTCACGCGTTTCGTCGTCGGCGACCGCGTCGCCTATAACGGCTCGCTCGGCGCCTATGCCGAAGCAGCCGTCGTCGCGGCCGATCGGGCGGTGAAGGTTCCCGACAGTGTCAGCCTGGAGATCGCCGCGGCCGTCCTGCTCAAGGGCATGACCGCCGAGTTTCTGGTCCGCCGATGTTTCCACGTGAAACCCGGCGACGTCGTGCTGGTCCATGCGGCCGCCGGCGGCGTGGGGTCGATCCTGGTCCAATGGTGCAAGACCCTGGGCGCGACGGTGATCGCCACGGTGGGGTCGGAGGCCAAGGCCGCCATAGCCCGCGATCTCGGCGCCGACCACGTGATCCTCTACGACCACGAGGACGTCGTCGCGCGCGTCGCCGAGATCACCGGCGGTAAGGGCGTGGCCGTCGTCTATGACGGCGTCGGCAAGGACACGTTCGAGGCCAGTCTCAAGAGCCTGGCGCGACGCGGCGTTCTGGCCACCTTCGGCAACGCCTCGGGCCCCGTCCCGCCGTTCTCGCCGCTGGAGCTGTCAGGCAAATCGCTGTTCGTGACCCGCCCTCGCCTGTTCGACTACATCGTCACCACCGACGAGCTCGACGAAAGCGCAGAGGCCCTGTTCGCGGTCCTTGCGTCAGGCGCGGTCAAGATCGATATCGGCCAGACCTTCCCGCTGTCGGAGGCCCGCGCCGCGCATGAGGCCCTGGAAGGTCGACGTACGACCGGCGCTACCCTGCTGCTGCCGTAGGGCCGCATACCCGGTCAGACCCACAAAAAAGCCCCGGGTCATCCCCGGGGCTTTTCCGTATGGCGATGAGTCGGTTCGGACTCAGGTGTTCATCGACTGGAAGAAATCGCCGTTGGTCTTGGACTGGCGCATCTTCTCGAGCAGGAACTCGATGGCGTCCGACGCGCCCATCGGGTTGAGGATGCGGCGCAGCACATAGGTCTTCTGCAGCTGGTCGCGCGGGGTGATCAGCTCTTCCTTGCGGGTGCCGGACTTCAGCACGTCGATGGCCGGGAAGATGCGCTTGTCGGCGACCTTGCGGTCCAGGATGATTTCCGAGTTACCGGTGCCCTTGAACTCTTCGAAGATCACTTCGTCCATGCGGCTGCCGGTGTCGATCAGGGCGGTGGCGATGATGGTCAGCGAACCGCCCTCCTCCACGTTGCGCGCCGCGCCGAAGAAGCGCTTGGGACGCTGCAGGGCGTTGGCGTCGACACCGCCGGTCAGCACCTTGCCCGACGACGGGACGGTGGTGTTGTAGGCGCGGCCCAGGCGGGTGACCGAGTCCAGCAGGATGACGACGTCGCGCTTGTGCTCGACCAGGCGCTTGGCCTTTTCGATGACCATCTCGGCCACCTGCACGTGGCGGGTCGCCGGTTCGTCAAAGGTCGAGGCGATGACCTCGCCCTTCACCGTGCGCTGCATGTCGGTGACTTCTTCCGGACGCTCGTCGATCAGCAGGACGATCAGATAGATTTCCGGATGGTTGGTCTCGATCGACTTGGCGATGTTCTGCAGCATCACCGTCTTGCCGACGCGCGGCGGGGCGACGATCAGGCAGCGTTGGCCTTTACCGAGCGGGGCGACGATGTCGATGATCCGGCCCGAGCGATCCTTCACGGTCGGATCGGGCAGTTCCATGTTCAGGCGCTCTTCGGGATAGAGCGGCGTCAGGTTGTCGAAGTGGATCTTGTGCTTGACGTTGTCGGGGGCCTCGAAATTGATCTTGGCCACGCCGGTCAGGGCGAAGTAGCGCTCGCCCTCCCGCGGTGAGCGGATGGCGCCGTCGACGGTGTCGCCGGTGCGCAGGCCATACTTCCGGATCTGCGACGGTGAGACGTAGATGTCGTCCGGCCCCGGCAGATAATTGGCTTCCGGCGAGCGCAGGAAGCCGAAGCCGTCCTGCAGCACTTCCATGGTGCCCGAGCCCGAGATCTCCACGCCTTCTTCGGCGAGGGTCTTGAGGATCGCGAACATCATGTCCTGCTTGCGCATGGAGTTGGCGTTCTCGACCTCGAAGGTCTCGGCGAACGCCAGCAGGTCGGCCGGGGATTTCTCCTTCAGCTCCTGCAGCGACATGGTCTTCAGGCCCAGGGCCGCGACGGCGGCGCTGATCTCGGAGCCTTCGTCGCCGCCATCCTCTTCGGACTCGGCGCCGGGGACTTCGGCGGGGGTGGTGGTGTCGACGACGGGTTCCTGATCGGCGGAAGCGTCGTGGTGTTCGGTGTCTTCGGTCATGGTTTGACTCAAACGGGGGCGCGGACCGCGAAGAGGCGATCCGGCCGGAAAGGATTTCAGTTCCACGCCAGGTTCAGGAAACCGGACGAGCGCGCCATCACGACGACGCGGATCGATTGGGGAACGGACCTTCGGAGCCAGGCTCCAGGGGGCGCGCCAGGACGGGCGCCAGTCCGTGAAGACACAAGTCGGACGCTGGGCGTCAGGCTTGAGGCCGATGGGAACCACATGCGGGGGGGCGGGTCAAGCGCCGCCAGCCCCGCTGGAGCCCGACCTAGTGGTTCAGGAACTTGGTGGTGACCGAGATGACGATGATGATCGCCAGCACAAACGGGATCTCGTTGGTGATCCGCCAGAACTTTTCCGAGCGGATGTTCTCGCCCCGCTCGAACCTGCGCCGCGACGCCGACAGGAAGCCGTGCCAGCCATAGAGGCCCACCAGGGCCACCAGCTTGGTGACCATCCAGGGCTGCAGCAGGAAGTCCCAGCCCCGGATCTGGCTGTCGGCCAGGATGAGGGCCAGGCCGAACACGAAGGTCAGGACCGCGGCCGGATTGATGATTCCGCGCAGAAGTCGGCGCTCCATCACCTTGAACGTCTCGTCCATCTCGGAACCAGGCGTGGCCTTGGTATGATAGACGTAGAGCCGCGGCAGGTAGAGCATGCCGGCCATGAACGCGATCACGGCCAGGATGTGCAGGCCGCGAAAGACGTTGAAGTTCTGAACCAGAAAATCCGTCACGCCGCGGCTCCTTGCGTGCGGGGGCACTGGCTGCGGTCGCCGGCGCAGCGCCAGGCGCAGGCCGGAGCCACGCCCTCGCGGGGCAGGGCGTCGACCACCGCCCGGGCCAGGCCGGCGATGAAGCCAGGCGCGATCCCCAGGGCCGGGACGCGGATATAGGCGGGACAGCCGGCCTCGACCGCCAGTTCGCGATATTCGTGATCCAGCTCGACCAGGGTCTCGATGTGCTCGGAGACGAAGGCGATCGGCGTCACCACCAGGGCCAGACCCTGCTGGCTGGCGGCGCGGATCTCATCGTCGGTCGAGGGACCGATCCATTTCAGCGGGCCGACCCGGCTCTGATAGCTCACCTTCCAGTCCCAGCCGTCGCCCAGTCGGGCCGCGACAGCGGCGGCCGTGGCCTCGATCTGTTTCTGGTACGGGTCGCCGGCCAGAATGACCTTCTCGGGCAGCCCATGAGCGGAGAAGAGCAGGCGCGCCGGCTTGGGGCTGCCTGCCTTTTCATAGGCCTCGCGGATCAGGCGGGCGTGCGCCTCGATCAGGGCGTCGTCGGTGGGATAGCAACAGACCGTACGCGCCTTGCCCGGGCCGCGATAAGCCTTGTTCCACGCCTTGACCGAAGAGCCGGTCGTCGTGGTTGAAAAGTGCGGATAGAGCGGCAGCAGGACGATCTCGTCCGGGGCCCAGGCCTTGACCGCCTTGGCCGTCTCTTCGGTCAAAGGCTTCCAGTAGCGCATGGCGATAAAGCACTTGGTCTCGGCCTCAGGCATGGCCTCAGCCAGCGAGGCTTCCAGAGCGGCGGCCTGCTTCTGGGTTTCCGGCAGCAGGGGCGAGCCGCCGCCCATCATCGCGTAATTGGCCTGAGCGCTCTTTTCCCGGGTCGTCGAGATCAGGGCCGCGATCGGATAGCGGATGATCGCCGGCGCGCCGATGATGGCCTTGTCACGAAAGAGGTTGAACAAGAACGGCCGCACCGCGTCCGGGCCATCGGGTCCGCCCAGATTGAACAGGACGACGGCGACTTTCTTGCGGGCGGTCATTTGCCAGTCACTCGGGCCAGAACCTGTTCGACATGGGCGATCGGGGTATCCGGCAGAATGCCATGCCCCAGATTGAAGATGTAAGGGCCCTGCCCCCACTGCTCGATCATCTGGTCCACCCGGCGCAGCAGCTCATCGCCGCCCGCTCGCAGCAGCAGGGGATCCAGCGCGCCCTGGATCGGCTTGATCTTCTGGATGCGAAGGCCCATCGCCGCGCTGACCTGGGTGTCCAGGGCCACGCCCTGCACCGGCACGACCGACGCATAGTTTTCCACCAGGGCGCCGGCGCCGCGCGGGAAGCCGATCACCGGAACGGTCACGCCCCGATCGCGCAGACCCTGCACGATGGCGGCGTGCGGCCGGATAACCAGCCGCTCGAACTGCGGTTCCGACAGACCCTCGGCCCAGCTTTCGAACAGCTTCAGGGCCTGTGCCCCAGCGTTCACCTGCATGACCAGATAGTCGATCGTCGCTTCGACCAGCACGGCGATCAGCTGGTCCAGCTTTTCAGGGTTCTGATAGGCATAGGTCCGCGCGCCGGTCCGGTCGCTGGAGCCGCCTTCGATCATGTAGGTCGCCACGGTCCAGGGCGCGCCGGCGAAACCGATCAGCGCCTTTTCCGGATCCAGCGCAGCGCGGACGCGACGCAGGGTCTCGCCGATGTTGGACAGCCTGGCGCCCGCATCGCCGGCCAGCTCGGCCATCGACTCGATGGAGGGCATTTCGCCCAGGCGCGGACCTTCGCCCGCCTCGAACCAGACCTTCTGGCCCAGGGCGCCGGGGATCAGCAGGATGTCGGCGAACACGATGGCCGCGTCATAAGGGAACCGCCGCATCGGCTGCAGCGTCACCTCGGCGGCCTTTTCAGGATCGAAGCAGAAGCTGATGAAGTCCGGCGTCGTGGCGCGAACGGCCCGGTATTCCGGAAGATAGCGACCGGCCTGGCGCATGAACCAGACGGGCGGGCGTTCGGCGGTCTGTCCAGCGAGGACGGAGAGCAGCTTGGGCGTTACGGCGTTCATGAAGGCCTTAAATCCCGTCCTGCCCTTGGGCTCAAGTCCGAAGGCCATTCTTCCATTTCTTAATAAGATCTTAAGTTTGGAAGCAGGAGAGGCAGGGCAAGTGGGAACTGGGGAAAACCGCCCGGCGGCCGTCGTCGCGCACACGCCATCCCGGCTTATTCCCACGATCCCCCACATGGGGACGGCGCCCTGTTAGTCATGGGGATGAATGGCTAGGGCCTTAGGTTCCTTAATGAACTCTTAACGCGCCTTGCCGTCCTTAAGGCCTCGTTAACCATTCGTCCCCGGACATGGGATGGCGATCATCCAACTTCCAGGGATGCGGCTTCGGCTTGGGGATGTTACGCGGTCAATATGGCCGTTGATCACAGCGGCGCCATGACATGACGCTTTGGGACGGCTTTGGCGCCCACGCGTCCCCAGAGGCAGGCCAAGTGGTTAAGCAACCGTTAACGGATGATCCACAGGAAGGTGCTGGCGGAGGACCGGGCGAAGACCGCCCCGCGCCGCGCTTTGCGACCTATTTCCATATCCACCTGGTGTCGGATTCGACCGGGGAAACCCTGAACGCGATGGCCCGGGCCGTCTGCGCGCGGTTTACCGACATCCTGCCGATCGAACACATCTACGCCCTGGTCCGCTCCACCCGTCAGCTCGACCGGGCGCTGGAGGAGATCGCCGGCGCGCCGGGCGTCGTGATGCACACCATCATCGATCCCAACCTGCGCTCGGCGCTGGAGGAAGGCTGCCGGCGGCTGGAAATGCCCTGCATCGCCGCCCTGGACCCCGTGGTCAGCGCCATGTCGCGCTATCTGGGCGCGCGGATCTCCACGCGGGTGGGCGCGCAGCACGCGCTGAACAATGACTATTTCGACCGTATCGAGGCGCTGGACTACGCCATCGCCCACGATGACGGCCAGGGCGGCCAGGACCTGACCCAGGCCGACGTCATCCTGGTGGGGGTGTCGCGCACGTCCAAGACGCCGACCTGCATCTATCTGGCCCATCGCGGGGTTCGCGCCGCCAATGTGCCGCTGGTGCCGGGGCGTCCGCCGCCCACCGAGCTGTTCGAGCTGAAAAATACCCTGATCGTCGGCCTGATGACCTCACCCGACCGGCTGATCCAGATCCGTCGCAACCGGCTGCTGTCGCTGAAGGAAAACCGCGAGAGCGACTATATCGACACCGACTCGGTGCGCAGCGAGATCATCGCCGCCCGCCGCCTGTTCGAGAAGATGGGCTGGCCGATCATCGACGTCACCCGCCGCTCGGTGGAAGAGACCGCCGCGGCGATCATCAACCTCTTGTCGGGCGGTCGCGGCCAGGTCGAGGTTCTGGGATGAGCCGCACCCCGGTCACCCTGGCCTCGAAAAGCTCGGCCCGGCAGGCGATCCTGCGCAATGCCGGGCTCGATTTTGAAGCCGTCATCGCCGGTGTGGATGAAGAGGCGACCAAGGCTGGCCTGCTGGCCGAGGGCGCCAGCCCCCGCGAAGTCGCCGACGCCCTGGCCGAGTTGAAGGCGGTCAAGGTCTCGACCAAGCGGCCGGGCCTGGTGATCGGCGCCGACCAGACCCTGGATTTCGCCGGTCGGTTGATCGACAAGGTCGAGACCCTGGATCAGGCCCGCGCCCTGCTGCTGGAACTGCGCGGCCAGACCCACAAGCTGCACTCTGCCGTGGTCGTCGCTCGCGACGGCAAGCCGATCTGGCGCGTCGTCCAGAGCGCCAAGCTGTCCGTCCGCCCGTTCAGCGACGCCTGGCTCGACGGCTATCTGGCGCGGCGCGGCGAGCACATCCTGCACTGCGTCGGCTGCTACGAGCTGGAAAGCGAGGGCGTGCAGTTGTTCGACGCCATCGACGGCGACTATTTCACCATCCTGGGCCTGCCGCTGGTGGGGCTGCTGGACTTCCTGCGTCTTCATGGAGCCCTCGAGGCATGAGTTCGACCCTCACCGGCGCGGCGATGGTCGCCGGCGTCTGCGGCGCGCCGATCAAGCACTCGATGAGCCCGGTCATCCACAATGCCTGGATCGCCGCCGCCGGCCTCGACGCCGCCTATGTGCCCTTCGCTCCGGCGGAGGATCGCTTCGAGGCCTTCATCGAGGGCCTGCGCGGCGGAGCCATTGCCGGTCTGAACGTCACCATCCCTTTCAAGGAACGCGCCCTGGCGGCGGCTGACGCCGCCAGCGACCTGGCCCGCATGGCCGGCGCCGCCAACCTGCTGATCTTCGAGGCCGACGGTTCGATCCGGGCCGACAATACCGACGGCCCCGGCCTGCTGGGCGCCATCGCCGCCCAGGCCCCGGGCTTTGACGTTTCCGCCGCGCCGGTCGTGATCCTCGGCGCCGGCGGCGCGGCGCGGGGCGCGGTCGCGGCCCTGTTGCTGGCTGGCGCGCCCCAGGTTCGGATCGTCAATCGCACCCTGGCCCGGGCCGAGGAACTGGTCGCGGCGTTCGGGGAAAAGACCCTCGCCGCCGACGAGGCTGACCTACCCTGGCTGCTGGCCGACGCCGGCCTGGTGATCAACGCCACCTCCCTCGGACTGGGCGGCGGCGAGGGGCCCGTCGCGCCCTTGGAGCTGACCCCAACCGACGCGGTGGTGGTCGACATGGTCTACAAGCCGCTGCGCACCGAATTTCTCCAGCGCGCCGACGCTCTGGGCCGCCGTACGGTGGATGGTCTGGAAATGCTGCTGCGCCAGGCCGTCCCCTCCTTCGAAGCCTTTTATGGCCAGGCCCCGCCGACGTCGGTCGATGTGCGCGGCCTGGCGCTGAACCTGCTGGGCGAGGCCTGAACCATGATCATCGTCGGCCTAACCGGCTCCATCGGCATGGGCAAGTCGACCACCTCGGCGATGTTCGAGGCCGAAGGCGTGCCCGTCTATGACAGCGACGCGGCGGTGCACGCCCTTTACGCGGCTGGCGGCGCGGCCGTGGCGCCGGTCGAGGCCGCCTTTCCCGGCGTGGTCGTCGACGGGGCCATCGACCGCACCCGGCTGAGCGCCGCCGTGGTCGGCGATCCGGAAGCCCTCCAGAAGCTGGAAACTATCGTCCATCCGCTGGTCGGGGCCGACCGGATCGGCTTTTTCGAAAAGGCGGCGGCCGACGGCAAGGACATCGTCGTGCTGGATGTCCCCCTGCTGTACGAGACCGGCGGCGACAAGCGCGTCCACAAGGTGGTCGTCGTCTCGGCGCCGGCCGATGTGCAGCGCGCCCGGGTTCTGGCCCGGCCCGGCATGGACGAGGCCAAGCTGGACGCCATCCTGGCGCGTCAACTGCCCGACGCCGAAAAGCGCGCGCGGGCCGACTTCGTGATCGACACCGGCCAGGGGCTGGATCATGCCCGTGGACAAGTCCGCGACATCCTGACTCGCCTGCGCGCCACGGCTTGAAGCCGTCGTCGAACGGTCGCATGAAACGCCATGGCCCGGGAAATCATCCTCGACACCGAAACCACCGGCTTTGATCCGAAGACGGGCGACCGTCTGGTCGAAATCGGCTGTATCGAGGTGGTCGACTTCATGCCGACCGGCCGCTCGTTCCACGAATATTGCGACCCGCTGCGCGACATGCCGGCCGAAGCGCAGAAGGTTCACGGCCTGTCGTCGGAATTCCTGACCGGCAAGCCCAAGTTCCACGAAATCGCCGACCGCTTTATCGAATTTGTCGGCGACAGTCCCCTGATCGCCCACAACGCCGCCTTTGACCGCAGCTTCGTCAATTTCGAGCTGGAGAAATGCGGCCGCGCCGCCCTCCCCGAGCCGCGCTGGGTCGACACCCTGGCCATGGCCAAGAAGCGCTTTCCGGGCATGTACAACTCGCTCGACGCCCTGTGTAAGCGTTTCAAGATCAGCCTCGACAGCCGTGACAAGCACGGCGCCCTGATCGATGCCCACCTGCTGGCCGAGGTCTATCTGGAACTGCAGGGCGGCAAGGAACGCGCTCTGGAACTGACGGCGGTGGTCACCGCCGAGATGACCGCCCAGCTGCAGGCGGGCGCCTATGGCGAACGACCCCGCCCTCTGGCGCCGCGCTCGACCGAGGCCGAGCGCGCGGTGCATGTCGAATGGATCCAGTCGACCCTGAAGGACAAGGCCGTCTGGGTTAAGCTGGGCCTGGTTGAACTGCCCCACTGATCGCCCCCGGGCGACTGAACTGGCTCTCTCCTGACCTGCCGTCGCGGTCGTCCTCCTTCTTTGGGGTGTTCTCCTTTGAACCCCCTTCCCCCTTGATGGGGGAAGGGCTGGGGATGGGGGTGGCAGCGGTTCAGGATGTGGCTCTGACGGTGTGAAATCGTCTGGGGGGTCACCCCCATCCCCGCCCTTCCCCCATCCAAGGGGGAAGGGAGAAGACATGGGCTCTCAGCCTCACGCGGCATCAGCCACTGAGTTGGTCGGGGAGGCGCGAAGCGGCCGGGGCGAACCCGGATGACCGTGATGTTGTTTGTGCGTTTCGGCTCGACCTGTCCGCTTCGCAGAAGCTGTTCTTGCGTGAGGATCGGGCCAAGCGAGCGTCTTTCAGCTCTGATACCCAAGAGCCCCCGT
>CALRUN020000030.1:0-56424 GCA_943371355.1 Alsobacter soli | reverse complement strand
TGATCCGGCGGATGTGCGCCCTCTATGCCGAGGAACTGATCACCGCCCGGATCGTCGATCGCGAGCTTCAGGACCACACCCCGGCCGTTCGCTCGGAGGAGGGGCCCGTCACACTGTCGATGCTGGTGGAGCGTCATCTGGCCGGTCATTTCGCCGACCAGCCTGACGGCGTTCCGGCGGCGGGCCTGTACGACCGGGTTCTGCAGGAGGTCGAGCGTCCGCTGATCCAGCTGACCCTGTCGGCCACCCGCGGCAACCAGGTCAGGGCCGCCGAGATCCTCGGTCTGAACCGCAATACCCTGCGCAAGAAGATCCAGGACCTGGGCGTGGAGATGACCCGCGGACGACGCTGAAGCTTATTTGGCACATAGCTGTTGATTTTGGGGCACACCCACTTCTAGACTGATGCAATGGCGTCAGTCATGTCCGCATTCGGGTCCGAAAGCCCGCCGCCCCGGCTCAGCCGGGTTTGGTGGCGGGAGATGCTGCGGTCGCGCTATGTGATTGGCGGTGCCTACGCCCTGGCGGTGATTCTGACCGTCACGGGCGTGGCGCTGGCCTCGTCGCCGCCCAAGAGCGGGCCGATCAGTCCCGCCAGCACCGCGATCCTCATCGTTCTGGGCTTCAACCTGGTGCTGATCCTGGCGATCGCCACCGTGGTCGGCCTGCGCCTGTTCGAGATGATCGACGCTCGCGCCAATGACGCCGGCGCGCGCCTGCATCTCCGCTTCGTGGGCCTCTTCTCGTTAGCCGCCGTGGCCCCCGCCGTCATCGTGGCGCTGTTCTTCGGCGTCCTGGTCAACCGCGGAGTCGAGGGTTGGTTCAGCCAGAGGGTCAGGACCGTGGTCGAGAACTCGGCCAAGGTGGCGCGCTCCTACGTCGCTGAACAGACGAACTATATCAGCGAACATATTCGCCCGATGGCCGCCAACCTGAACGACGCCGCGCCCGCCATCTCGCAGTCGCCAGTGGTTTTCAGCCACTTCCTGGCCGGCGAGACCGCCAGCAGCGGCTTTTCCGCCGCCTATGTGCTGGACCGCGACGGGCGCATTCTGGCCCGGGCCGAGATGCCGGGCGCGCCCCCGTTTCTGGCGCCGCCGCCCTCGACCTTCCAGGGCACCGACACCGGCGAGGCGATGGCGCAGCGCTTCGTGTCGTCGGACCTGTTTCGCGCCCTCTATCGGCTGAAGGCGTTTCCCGACGCCTATCTCTATGTGGTTCGCCCGATCGATACGGGGATCCTCAGCCACCTGATCGAGGCCGAGGACTCGCTGATTTCCTATCGCGACGCCGAACGGAGCCGGGTGCGAATCCAGGCGATCTTCGGTCTCAGCTATGCGGAAACCGCGCTGCTGGTGCTGGTCGCCGCGGTCTGGGTCGGCATAGCCGCCGCCAACTCGATCGCCGGCCCCGTCGCCGGACTGGTGGAAGCCGCCGGGCGGGTGTCGGCGGGGGATCTGGACGCGCGCGTCGACGCTGAAGTGGGACCTGATGAGATTAGGGCATTGTCAAACGCCTTCAATATGATGACCACGGATCTTCAGGTTCAGCAGGCGGCGCTGCGAACGGCCAGTCTGGACGCCGAGACCCGGCGTCAGTTCATCGAGACGGTGCTGTCGGGCGTCAGCGCCGGGGTGGTTAGCCTGGACGCCCAGGGACGGATCTCGGCCCTGAACCGCCGCGCGGTGACGCTGCTGAGCCTGCGGGAAGACGCCGTGGGCGTGGACCTCATCGAGGCCGCGCCTGAGTTCGATATCGTCGTCGAGACCATCCTCGAGGGGCGTTCCGACGCCGAGGTCGAGATCGATCTGGTGCGTGACGGTGAGACCCGTCGGCTGCGCGTGCGCGGCGCTGGCCAGGTCGCCGAAGGACTGGTGCTGACCTTCGATGACATCACCCGGCTGGTCGCCGCCCAGCGCAACGCCGCCTGGAAAGACGTCGCCCGCCGGATCGCCCACGAGATCAAGAACCCGCTGACGCCGATCCAGCTGTCGGCCGAGCGGATCAAGCGCAAGTATCGCAAGGAGATCACTAGCGATCTGGAGACCTTCGACCGCTGCACCGAAACCATCATCCGCCAGGTGGGCGACATCGGCCGGATGGTCGACGAGTTCTCGGCCTTCGCGCGGATGCCCGCTCCGCGCTTCGAGCCGGCCAACCTGACCGAGATGCTGCGCCAGGGCGTCTTCGCCCAGCGTTTCGTGGATCCCGAGATCGAGGTCGCCCTGCACGAGCCGGGCGAGGACGTGCTGATCACGTGCGACGCGCGGATGGTGGGGCAGGCCCTGACCAATATCCTCAAGAACGCCGGCGAAGCGGTCGGCGCCCGCCGGCACGTCACGCCCGAACCGCCTGGCAGGATCACCGCGACCCTGGTGGCCGATGACCACGATCTGTGCGTGATCATCGAGGACAATGGTGTCGGCCTTCCGGCTCGTGATCGCGACCGCCTGACCGAACCCTATGTAACGACCCGCGAGAAGGGCACCGGCCTCGGCCTGGCGATCGTCAAGCGGATCATGGAGGACCATGAGGGAACCCTGGTCCTGACCGATGCCCACCAAGCGCCCGGAGCCCGGGTAATCCTGAAATTTCCGACGACCGCGCGCCTGCCCGCCGCGGCCTTCGGTGGCGTAGAGGAAATGATATGAGCGCTGACGTGCTTGTCGTGGACGACGAGGCCGACATCCGTGACCTTGTGGCCGGCATCCTCGAGGACGAGGGCTATGCCGTGCGAACGGCCGCCGATTCCAATCAGGCGCTGGCGGCCCTGCGCGCGCGCAAGCCGGCCCTGCTGGTGCTGGACATCTGGATGCAGGGCGGGGGCATGGACGGGCTGGAACTGCTCGACATGGTCAAGGGCCTCGACCCCGACCTGCCGGTGATCATGATCTCGGGTCACGGCAATATCGAGACCGCCGTCAGCGCCATCAAGCGCGGCGCCTACGAGTTCCTGGAAAAGCCGTTCAAGTCCGACCGGTTGCTGCTGGTGGTCGAGCGGGCGCTGGAGGCGGCAGGCCTCAAGCGCGAGAACCGCAGGCTGCGCGCCCAGAGCTTCACCTCAGACGGCCTGATGGGAAAATCGGCCGCCGCCCAGGCCCTTCGCCAGATGATCGCCAAGGTCGCTCCGGCCAACAGCCGCGTGCTGGTGTCCGGGCCGCCCGGCGCGGGCAAGGAGCTCGTGGCCCGGCTGATCCACGGCGCCAGCGCCCGGACCCGGCAGGAATTCGTGGCGGTCAGCGCCGCGGGCATGGCCCCCGAACGCCTCGATGTCGAGCTGTTCGGCGAGGAAGGCGAGGGCGGTCGTCCGCGCAAGATCGGTGTGTTCGAGCGCGCCCACGGCGGCACCCTCTATCTCGACGAGGTGGCCGACATGCCGCGCGAGACCCAGAGCCGCATCCTGCGGGTCCTGGTCGAGCAGCGCTTCCGGCGGGTAGGCGGCGACAGCGATGTGCAGGTCGATGTCCGGGTCATTTCCTCGACCTCGCGCGAACTGCGCGACGAGATCGCCGCAGGACGGTTCCGCGAGGACCTGTTTCACCGCCTGAACGTAGTGCCCGTGCGGGTGCCGGGCCTGTCTGAGCGCCGCGAAGACATCCCCGAACTGATCAGCTTCTTCATCGACCGCATCGTCGAGGCGACCGGCCTGCCGCGTCGCCGGCTGGGCGACGACGCGCTGGCGACGCTGCAGGTGCAGACCTGGCCGGGCAATGTTCGCCAGCTCCGCAACAACGTCGAACGCATGCTGATCCTGGCGGCCGGCGAGCCGGGCGAGCTGATCACCGCCGAAATGCTGGCTGGGGCCGAGCAGCCTTCGGCCGGGCATGCCGGCGCGATCGGCGCCGAGCGAATCATCGCCTTGCCGCTTCGTGAGGCGCGGGAGCTGTTCGAGCGCGAATATCTGAACGCCCAGATCCTGCGCTTTGGCGGAAACATCTCGCGCACGGCCAATTTCATCGGCATGGAGCGCTCGGCGCTGCACCGCAAGCTCAAGTCCCTGGGCGTCGCGGGCGCGCGGGCGGACGAGGAAGAATAGATGTCGCGTTTTGCCTATGTGAACGGCCGCTTCGTCCGGCACGGCGAGGCTGCCGTCCATATCGAGGATCGCGGCTATCAGTTGGCCGACGGCGTCTACGAAGTCTGGGCTGTGTTCGATGGCAAGCTGGCCGACGCCCAGGGCCATTTCGCCCGGCTGTGGCGCAGCCTGGACGCCCTGCGCATCGCCCATCCAATGGGGCAGGCGGCCCTGACCTTCGTGCTGCGCGAAGCGGTGCGCCGCAACATGGTGCGCAACGGTCTGGTCTATCTGCAGGTGACGCGCGGCGTCGCCCGTCGGGACCACGCCTTTCCCAACCCGGCTGTGCCCCCCTCCATGGTGGTCACGGCCAAGTCGACCGATCCTCTGCTGGCCGAGCGCAAGGCTGCGCAGGGCGCGGCCGTGGTCAGCGTGCCCGAGAACCGCTGGGGCCGTTGCGACATCAAGTCGGTGGGTCTGTTGCCCAACGCCCTGGCCAAGCAGGCGGCGCGTGAGCGCGGCGCGATCGAGGCCTGGTTCGTCGATGACCTGGGGCTGGTGACCGAGGGCGCGTCGTCCAACGCCTGGATCGTCGACGCCGATGGCCATCTGCGCACTCGCGACACCCAGGCCAACATCCTGCACGGGGTCACCCGCTCCACCCTGTTCGAGGTGATCCGCGAGGCGGGCCTGCCGATCAACGAAAAGCCCTTCACCATCGCCGAGGCGCAAGCCGCACGGGAGGCCTTCATCACCGGGGCCGGCACCCTCGTGATGCCGATCATCAGCGTCGACGGCGTAAAGGTCGGAGATGGAACGCCCGGTCCGGTGGCGCCGCGGCTTCGGAGTCTCTATATCCAGCGCGCTCGTGAAAAAGCGGTCTGACGGATCTGTCGAAAAGGACTGGTCTGAAACAGCGCGAATTCGACGCAGGGCGCATTTTTCCACCGAATGGTGATCGCGTTCAGCGGAAAATGATCTAGCATGAACTTGTTTGTGTGGAGGGTGCTTTGCCCTCCGAAACAATAAGAGGGGAATCCCCATGTCTGCCGAAAAGAAACAAAATCTGCAGGACACGTTCCTGAACAGCGTGCGCAAGTCCAAGACGCCGCTCACCATTTTCCTCGTCAATGGCGTCAAGCTTCAGGGCGTTGTCAGCTGGTTCGACAACTTCTGCGTCCTGCTGCGTCGCGACGGCCAGTCGCAACTGGTCTATAAGCACGCCATCTCGACCATCATGCCGGCCCAGCCCGTCCAGCTGTACGAGCCGAGCGCCGACTCCGACGATTGATTAGAGACGCTTGTCCAAATCTTCAAAATCCGTAGACCACGCCGCGCCGGTTCTTAAGGCGTTCGTTATCCACCCGGTGCGGCCTCTGCGAGGCCCGGCCGCCGCCCTGGCGCGTGACCCTCAGTCACGCCTGGAGGAGGCGGTCGGCCTTGCGCTGGCCCTCGACCTGAACGTCGTCGAGACGGTGATCGCGCCCCTGCGCGTGGTCACGCCCGCGACGCTGTTCGGCAAGGGCAAGATCGAGGAGTTCGCGGCGATCTGCGAGGTCGAGAAGATCGACGTGGCGGTATTCGACGATCAGCTGACCCCCGTGCAGCAGCGCAATCTGGAGCGCGGGCTCAACGTCAAGGTCGTGGACCGGACAGGGCTGATCCTCGAGATCTTCGCCCGTCGCGCCCGCACGCGCGAAGGCAAGCTGCAGGTCGAACTGGCGCGTCTGGACTACGAACGCTCGCGCCTGGTCCGCACCTGGACCCACCTTGAGCGCCAGCGCGGCGGCACCGGTAACACCGGCGGTCCGGGCGAAACCCAGATCGAGCTCGACCGGCGCTTGATCGCCGACAACATTCTGAAGCTGAAGCGCGAGCTGGAAGAGGTGCGCCGCACCCGCACCCTGCATCGCAAGGCCCGCAAGAAGGTCCCGTACCCGACCGTGGCCCTGGTGGGCTACACCAATGCCGGCAAGTCGACGCTGTTCAACCGGCTGACCCAGGCCGAGGTCCTGGCCAAGGACATGCTGTTCGCCACCCTGGATCCGACCCTTCGGACGGTGAAGCTGCCGGATGGCCGCCCCGCGATCCTGTCCGACACCGTGGGCTTCATCTCCGACCTGCCGCACGAACTGGTCGAGGCGTTCCGCGCCACGCTGGAAGAGGTGCAGGAGGCCGACGTCGTGCTGCACGTGCGCGACATCGCCAATCCCGACAGCGTGGCCCAGGCCCGCGATGTCGAGACGGTGTTGGCCGAGCTGGGCGTCACCTTCGACGAAGGCAAGACGGTGGTCGAGGTCTGGAACAAGATCGACCTCGTCCCTGAGGAAGACCGCGAAGAAGTTGAAGGCAGCGCTCGGCGCACCGAAGCCTCGGCTGTCTCGGCGGTGACGGGCGAGGGCTGCGAGGCGCTGCTCAAGCGCATCAGCGGCCTGATCGACGACTCCCCGCCCATCGCCATCCGGATCGCGGCGGGGGAGGGCGAAGCCCTGGCCTGGATCTATCGCAACGGCCGCGTGCTCAGCCGCGAGGATGAAGCAGAGGGCGGCGTGACGATCGTCGCGCGCCTGGATACCCAGGCGCTGGGCCGGTTCGAGCGACAGTTTCCCGACGCCTTCGTGATGGTCGCCGCTTAGAGCATTTTCGAGCGAAGTGGTTTCCGGTTCGCGTGAAGAAAATGCGTTGAAACAAAGAACTAGAGCTCCGGGCTGACGCAGTCAGCACTGAGCTCTAGCTTTTCTTTTCGTCCGCCTTGGCGGCGTCCCACAGCGCGTCCATCTCCGCAAGATCCGACTGGTCGGGTGTTCGCCCGTCCCTGGCCAAGGCCGCTTCGATATAGGCGAAGCGGCGGCTGAACTTCGCGTTGGTGGCGCGCAGGGCATCCTCAGGCTCGACGTCCAGCTTGCGGGCCAGGTTGGCGCAGACGAACAGCAGATCGCCCAGTTCCTCGCGCGCCTTGGCCCGGTCGCCGGCCTCGATCTCGACCTCCAGTTCGGCGATCTCCTCGCGCAGCTTGTCCAGAACCTCCCTGGTCGAGGGCCAGTCGAAGCCGACGCGCGCGGCGCGCTTGGTCAGCTTCACCGCGCGGGTCAGGGCGGGAAGACCCGCCGGCACATCGTCGAGAACGCCCGTCTTGGCCTTGGCTTTGCGCTCCTGGGCTTTCAGGGCTTCCCAGCCAGCCGTCTGGGCGGCCTGGTCGTCATAGGCATGGTCGCCGAACACATGCGGGTGGCGGCGGATCATCTTGTCGGAGATGGCCGCGGCCACGCCGGCGAAGTCGAACGCGCCCTGCTCCTGGGCCATGCGGGCATGGAAGACCACCTGCAGAAGCAGGTCTCCCAGCTCCTCTTTCAGATCCCCCAGATCGCCGCGCTCGATGGCGTCGGCGACCTCATAGGCCTCCTCCACCGTATAGGACGCGATGCTGGCGAAGGTCTGCTGCTGGTCCCACGGGCAGCCGCCCACGGGATCACGCAGGCGGGCCATGATCTCGATTAGGCCAAACAGCGGGTGTTCGGCGTCACTCGGCGGGGGTGGCGAGGGCGGCATGCGTATCCGGTTCAGGCTCGGGGTGCGACGGAGCCGCCGCATCCATCGCCGCGAGCTGACGCTGGATCTCGGCGACGCGAGTCGCGTCGAGCGGATAGCGCAGCATGACGGCGGCGACCACAAGGCCCATAGCGGCTGGAACCACGGAGTAAAGCGCGATCAAAGCCGTTTCGCCCACCGCTGTCGGCAGTTTCGGGTCGAAGCCGAACAGGGCCAGCAAGGGGAAGGCGCCGATGGCCAGGGCATGGCCCAGTTTCACCGTGCCGTTGACCAGGGCGTAGAGCAGACCGGTCCGGTCGGCGCCGCTGGCAAGACGTTCTTCGTCGCCGATGTCGGCCATCATCGCCCTGACGAGCAGTGGGGCGGCGGAATAGGGCAGGCCGGCGAGGATCAGGACCAGCATGCCCGCCCACGTATTGCCGGCGGGCGTCAGCACCGCGCAGACCTGAACTGCGGCATAGACAACCGACGCCACGGCGAGGGCGTGATGTTTTCCGATCCGCCGGGCCAGCATCGGCCAGAGCGGCGCGCCGGCCAGGGCGGCCACGAAATAGACCAGTAGCAGGATGCCGGCCTCGGTCTTGTCGAAGCCCTTGATGCGCTCGAAGAAGAAGAAGAACAGGGCTCCGGCGATACCCGGCGCCAGGCCCATCAGCAGGTCGGCGACCAGCAGCTTGCGGGTCGAGCTGCGCTTCAGGAGCGCGAAATACTGGGTCAGGCCGGAGCGATGCCGCGCGACGGGCGCTTGACGTTCGCCGACCGCGCGGGTCGCCAGCAGGACGGTCAGGGGAATCAGCAGAACCACGAACCAGCCCATCGAGCGAATACCCGCGGCATGGTCGCCCTTGAACGCCAGGGTGATGATCGGCGGCAGGGTGAGCACGAGGATCATCCCCACGACATTGCCAGCCTGCCACCAGCCATAGACGCGCGAACGCTGCTGATAGTCGCTCGAAAGCACGGCGGCCCAGGCGGTATGCGACAGCACCATCATCGAATAGCCGGCATAGACGACGATGAGGCACAGCCAGAGATAGATGGGCCCGACGCCGGGCTGGGCCATGAACAGGCCAAACGCACCCAGCATAACCAGGGGAGAACCCGCCACTAGCCAGGGTCTAAATCGCCCCCATTTGCTTCGCGTGCGATCCATGACGCCGCCGATGATGGGGTCGAAGATGATGTCGATCAGTCGGACAATCAGGAAGGCGGCGCCGACGGCGCCGAGCGACAGGCCCAGTTCGCTGACATAGAACTCCGGCAGATAGACCACCAGAGGCAGGCCTAGCGCCGCGAGGGGCAGGCAGGGCGCGGCGAACGCCGCCAGAGACCAAGACGATCGTCGATCGGCCATTCCGCGTAATCCTCTCCCGTACACGGCGGGTTGTATCCCGCCTCTTGAACTCACTGGGCGTGGCCGCCCTTTAATTCTGCGCTAGCGGGCGCCGAACTCGTCCTTGGCCAGCCGGACAGCCAGTCTGTCGAACGCCTCGTCGGCGTCGCTCCAGGTGCCATTGTACTGAGCCCAGCGAATATCGGTTTCGTACCAGCTATAGGCCACCGGCGTGCGAGCGCCCGAGGCGGCCCGGTATTCGCCGCTGACCCGGGCCCCGCCGACCCCGAAGCTTTGATAGGAAAGCCCAGGCTTGGCGCTCATTTCCCGCATGGTGGGGCGATTGGGTCTGGCGTCCTCGATGACGAGATCCAGCTCGCCGCCCTGCGGATCCAGAGCGCCTGAACTCTCAAGCCTCTTTTCGACCGAGCGCTTGAGCTCGCGGGTCAGGTAATCGAATTCACGCGCATCCAAGGTCTGGGTCTTCTTGGCCAAATCGGGGCCGATCGAGACGCGAACCGTCGCGACCTGGGGCGCGGCGAGGGCCGGGCCAGCGATCGTCGCGCCCAAGGCCAGGATCACAAGTGAGATTTTCATCGTCGGAACTCCGGATCTGATCCCCCAGTCCGAAACTGTGCGGCCAACCGGACCAAAACGCCAGAGCCCGTTGAGCCCGTCCTAAACGTTTGTTCGGGCCTCCACGCAGGGATGACGTTGCGGGCGAGGATCAGTGAACCTTGCAGGCCGCGGGCGCGGTGACGGCCTTCGCCAGCACCGACCTGACGACCCTAGGAGTATCGGTGCCGATCACAGCGACGCCGGCCCTGGCCAGATCGCCATACTCGCTGGGATCGCCGTCGGCCGCGTAGCGGTCGTCCGCGCGCCGGCCGGGCGCGCCCAAGGTGCCAAACATCGGCTCCACGCCAGCCTTGCGAAGATCGGCCCACAGCGTTGGGTTTTCGGCGCGGGTTCCCGTCCAGGCCAGGATGCGATGGGCCTGCAGCCCCCCGCGGGTCAGGCTGGCCAGATGATCCAGGCCGGACACGGGCACGGAGATCATCATCTCCGGGGCCAGGGCCGCCAGCCGCAAGGCGTCGGCGTCATTGTAGACGATCAGCACCGCCCGTCCCTGGGCGTGCGCGGCGCGTGTCTCGGCGATCACCTGCCGGGTGAGCACATCGCCGTCCGCGCCCGAGCTCTTGAAGTCCAGGGTCACGATCGCGCCGACCGCGCCCGCCGCATCCAGCGCCTCGCGCAAGGTCGGAGGCGGCGCCTCAGTGACCTTGCCGGCCCCATCGATCAGGCGCGCGGCGCGCACCTGGGCAAGGGTGTTGTCAGCGACGCGGCCGCGGCCTGTGGTGGTGCGATCCAGCGTGTCGTCGTGCATCAGCACCAGAGCGCCGTCCCTGGTCCTGGTCACGTCGATCTCGAGGAGGGCGGGGCGGATGGCCGTTCCGGTGGCGCGAATCCCGGCCAGGGAATTTTCCGGCGTGGCGTCGTCCAGCACCGCCCGGTGAGCCGAAACCAGGACGCCCCGGTCCCGGGCGCAGTCGAAAAAGGCCGCAAGCGGAACCGCGTCAGGCGCGCCGGGCGGCGTCGCGCAGCCCGCCAGGATCGACATCGAAACCGTCAGTCCAAGAGCGAGGAAACGCATGCAATTCACTCCGGAATCGAGAGTCGGTCAGACAAGATCTCTCTAGCAGACTGCCCGCCGCCGTGGGCAATGAACGCTCGATCTGAAGACTATGGACGCGTCTCTCGCCGCTTTTGACGGAGGGGAACCTCTGCATTGACGGTGTGCGGCGCAGCATATAGGGCTGATTTTGCGTCAGGTTCCTCGCAAGAGGATGAATAGGGAACGGGGTTCAAAACCCCGGCTGCCCCCGCAACTGTAAGCGGCGAGCTTACGCGTCACATGCCACTGGGACCTCGGTCCTGGGAAGGCGACGCGCCAAGCCTAGACCCGTGAGCCAGGAGACCTGCCCGACGCAGTCGTTCATCGTCCGGCCGGGGTGCGCCGAACGAACGGGATTTCCCGCGAAACGACATGTCAGTCAGGCCGCGTCGCGGCCTCTCGCCGTGGGCGCTTCCTTGCGTTTGGGGCTTGAGGACGTGCGCGGGTCATTCAAAGGGAAAGACCATGATCCGAGCGCTTCTGTGCTCCAGCGCAATCTCCACCATCCTGATCTCCGGGGCCGCCAGGGCCGAAGAGCAGAAGGCTCCTGAAACCGACGTCGCCGGCACGATCGGGGCCACGGCCCTGGCGGAACTGGTGGTCACCGCCACGCGGTCGGTGCAACCGATCGAGAAGGTCGGCGCGTCCATCACCGTTCTGACGCCGGAGGCCATCAAGGTCAGCCAGGCCACGACGGCTGTCGAGCTTCTGGCCCAGACGCCCAGCGTCACCTTCGCCCGCAATGGCGGACCGGGATCGGCGACCAGCCTCTATATCCGGGGCGCGGAGACCCAGCACACCGTCGTGCTGATCGACGGCGTCAAGCTGAACGATCCGTCCTCGACCCAGGGCGGCTACAATTCCGGCAACCTGCTGGTCGGCGATGTCTCGCGCATCGAGGTGCTGCGCGGCGCCCAGTCGACCCTGTGGGGCAGCCAGGCCATCGGCGGCGTGGTCAACATGGTCACCGCCGAACCGACCGAAGCGTTCGAAAGCAATGCCAGCGTCGAGGGCGGCGCGCGCGACACCGCCTATATCCGCGCCGGCGCCGGCGGGGTCGCCGAACGCCTGACCTGGCGTCTGGCGGGCAGCTACTACACCACCGACGGTTTCTCCGCCTATGCGCCGGGCAAGGAGAAGGACGGCTACCAGAACACCGGCCTTTCGGGGCGCGTGCGCTTCGCCTTCAGCGACGCGGTCTCGGCCGAGGTCCGCTCGGTCTATTCGCGCGGCAAGAACGATTTCGACGGCTTCAACACCGACTCCGCCGAGTTTGGCCGGACCGAGGAACTGGTCATCTATACCGGCCTGAACTTCGCCCTGCTGGACGGCCGTTGGACCAATCGTATTGCCTATGGCTACACCGACACCGCCCGCGAGAACCTCAATCCGGCCCGTCCCGCCGTTCCGCTGACGTTCGATTCCACCGGCAGGAACAAGCGCTGGGAGTATCAGGGGGCCTTCGCGGTCACCGAGACGCTCACGGCCTCGTTCGGCGCGGAAAGCGAGCGGTCGCGGATGGAAACCCGGTCGCCGAACCTGACAACGCCCAATCCGGCCTTCCGCACCGGCCGCGTCGGCGTCGACAGCGTCTATGGCCAACTTCAGGCCGAGGTCGCTCCGGGTCTGACCCTGACGGGCGGTCTGCGTTACGAGGACCACGACACCTACGGCCGCCACACCCTGGGTCAGGTTTCGGCCGCCTGGGCGCTGAACGAGGGCAATACCGTGCTGCGGGCCAGTTTTGGCCAAGGCTTCCGGGCGCCAGGCCTGTACGAGCTCTATAGCGAATACGGTAATCTGGACCTGAGCCCCGAAGAGTTCGACAGCTGGGACGCCGGGGTCGAGCAACGCCTTCTGGGCGGCAAGGCCAAGGTGTCGGCTACGGTGTTCGCCCGCGAGGCCGACAACGAGATCCGCTTCTTCTCGTGCTCGTTCGGCGCGACCGACGCCCCCTGCAACCCGGGCGGCGCCTTCCGGTGGGGCTATTACAAGAACATCCAGAAGACGCAGGCCAAGGGGCTGGAGCTGATCGGTCAGTTCGAGGCGACCGACCGTCTGACCCTGGCCGGCAACTACACCTATACGGAGTCCGAGAACGCCTCGGGCGCGAATGCGGGCCGGCAGTTGACCCGCCGGCCAAAGAACCTGGCCAACCTGTCGGCAACCTACCGCTGGCCGGTCGGCCTGAACGCGACCATCGCCGCGCGTCATGTCGGCAAGACGTTCAACAACGAAGCCAACACCGTCGCGGTCGCCCGCTACACGCTGGTTGATCTGCGAGCGTCCTATCCGATCAACGACAGGCTTGAAGTGTATGGCCGGGTCGAAAACGCGTTCGACAAGGACTATCAGACCATCCTGACCTATGGGACGCCCGGACGCGGGGCCTTCATCGGCGTTCGCGCCAAGTTCTAGAGCCAACCGTTGCGCGGCGACTGTCTCAAGGGGGACGGTCGCCGCGTTATGCGTCGGGCGCTTCGTGGGAGGACTGATCTGGCCGCTTTGATGATTCAGGGGTGTGGATCCGATGTCGGCAAGTCCGTGCTTGTCGCGGGCCTGTGCCGACTGTTCACCAATCGCGGCCTGAGCGTTCGACCTTTCAAGCCGCAGAACATGTCCAACAACGCCGCCGTCACGGCGGACGGCGGGGAGATCGGCCGCGCCCAGGCGCTGCAGGCCATGGCCTGTCGCACGCCGCCGACCGTCGATATGAATCCGGTCCTGCTCAAGCCCCAGAGCGATGTCGGCGCCCAGCTAGTGGTGCTGGGCAAGATGGCGGGGACCTGGCAGGCGCGGGGCTATCAGGCGCAGAAGGGCGCGCTTCTTGACACCGTGCTGGAGAGCTTCCGTCGTCTTGAGGCGCAATGCGACCTGGTCATCGTCGAGGGCGCTGGCAGCCCGGCCGAGACCAATCTCCGCGCCGGCGACATCGCCAATATGGGCTTTGCACGCGCCGCCGACGTGCCGGTGGTTCTGGTCGGTGACATCGATCGAGGCCACGTGATCGCCGCGCTGGTCGGCGCGCACACGGTGCTTGATGCCCCGGACCGCGCCATGATCAAGGGCTTCCTGATCAACAAGTTCAGAGGCGATCCCTCCCTGTTCGATGACGGGAGGACCGAGATCGTCAGCCGCACGGGCTGGGCCGATCTTGGCATGGCGCCCTGGCTCTCGTCGGCGCGGTCGCTGCCCGCCGAGGACGCCGTGATCCTTGACCGGTCAGCGCCGGGTAAGCGGCGGCGTTTGAAGATCGTCGCGCCACTGCTGTCGCGGATCGCCAATTTCGACGACTTCGACGCCCTGCGTGTCGAGCCTGACGTCGATTTTGCCTTCATACCGCCCGGCAAGGCCCTGCCGGGTGACGCGGACATGGTGATCCTGCCTGGAACCAAGGCGACGCTCGCGGACCTCGCCTTTCTGCGCGCCCAGGGCTGGGACATCGATCTTGCCGCCCATGTTCGGCGCGGGGGGAGGGTGCTGGGCGTCTGTGGCGGCTATCAGATGCTGGGGCGGACCCTGAGCGATCCCGATGGCGTCGAGGGGCCGCCGGAGCGTGTGGAGGGCTTGGGCCTGCTCGAGGTCGACACCATCCTGACCGGCGACAAGGTTCTGGCCCCGGTCTCGGGCCGATTGGTGGGGGTGGAAGGGCGGTTCGAAGGCTACGAGATGCACGTCGGGCGGACGACGGGCGCCGAGCGCCCGATGCTGCTGATGGATGGTGGCGCGACGGATGGCGCGGTGTCGACCGACGGACGGATCATGGGTTGCTATGTCCATGGGCTTTTCAATCAGGGCGCGGCGCGCAGGGCCTTTCTGGAAACGCTGGGCGTCGCCTCGGATGGTTTCGACCAAGGTCTCCGTGTCCACGCCGCCCTCGACGAGATCGCCGCCGCCCTGGAAGACGCCTTCGACATCGAAGCCCTGTCGGCCATCGCCGGCCTGGCGCCGCGTTCTGACTGAATCAGCCTGAGGCGCTTGGGCAAGGTTCGCGGAACCTCACGCCGCCGGACGTTGAAGGCCAAGCTCGGTAGTCGCGAAACTCTGCTCGATCAGGTTGGCCTTGCCGAAAATGGTCATGAACGCGATGTCCGCGGCGTCGCGCCCGGTCGCCACGCGCACCAGACCGTCGATCGGCGCCTTGCCCGTGGGATCGATCAATCGCCATCGACCGCCCAGGTACACTTCGGCCACGGCGTGTAGGTCGGCAGGCTCCAGTTTCCAGGCATAGGCGCTGACGGCGCGTGCGGGGATGTCGGAAGCCCGGCACAGGGTGATGGCCAGGTGCGCGAAGTCGCGGCAAACCCCGGCGCGATCGACGAACGTGTCGCGCGCCGTCGTGGCCGAGTCGCTGACGCCAAACCTGTAGTCGACGTGATCGGCGATCCAGGCCAGGATCGCCTCCACCTTGGCCCCGCCCGTCAGGGCGGAGAACTCCCGATCAACAAAGCTCTCGAACCGGTCGGAGGGGCAATAGCGACTGGCGCGGAGATAGGGCAGGGCCTCACCCGGCAGATCCCGGATAGCCATGGCGGCCACGCCGTTCAGATGCGAGATCCGGGGCTCCACCTCGACCTGGGCCATATAGTCGATCTGGACCCGCCCGCTGGCCGCGAACACGACCTGCCGTTCGCCCGACACCGCATCGTCGAGCCTGGCGACGTGAGCTTCGGGTGAAAAGCGAAGGGTCTCCAGCAGGATCGTCTGGTCAGAACCCCGGGCCGCCTCCACCAACAGCAGAACTTCGCAGGGCGTCGCGAAATCATAGGTCAGCGCCGCTTGTATCTCGAACCGCATAGGCATCTCCCGGGCCGAGCAACGCGCCATGAGCGAGGGGGTTGCCGGGCGCCTGACTAACACGTTCGATCGGGCGATGTTTGTCCTGCCGTGGGCGCTGGTCCGGGCCTTGGGCTGAGGAGCTTGATCAGCCGGCGGCGCATCGTGAAAACTGTCATCAACGCGTGATAGCGCCGCCTGATGATGGCTAGAAGCGCGCCCGTCTCTCCTGGGATCGCCCGCGTCGATGGCGGGCGCGGATGACCGATCTCGCCAGCCTGCGCGCTCAACGCCACGACCTTTATCACTTCATCGTCCGACGCACGCGCGACCCGGCAGCAGCCGACGATCTGGTGCAGGAAACCCTTCTGCGCCTCATGACCTACGAGCGGGCGCGAGACGTCGTGGACCGGGCGGCGCTCGGCTACCGGATCGCCCTCAACCTCGTCCGAGACCACTTCCGCCATCGCAGCCGCCGGGCGGTCGAGGCGCTGGACGACGACATTCCCTGCGAGGCCCCCGCTGCGGAGCAGATCCTGATGCATCGTCAGAAGGTCGAGGTGTTCGGAAAGGTGTTGGACGCCATGCCGCCCCTGCGGCGCGATGTCTTCATCCGGCGGCGGCTGCACGGCCACTCCACCCGCCAGATCGCCGCCGAGCTGAACATGAACGAGGCGGCGGTCGAGAAGCATGTCGTGCGGGCGCTGGAGCAGATTCATCGCGAAATGGCCAAGGCCGAGCGCCGCGCGGGAGGCCGCCCATGAGCCGGTCTCGACAACAGGCGGCGCTCTGGGTGGCGCGGCGCCTGGATCGCCACGCGCAGGAAGACAGGGATTTCGACACTTGGCGCGCCGCCGGCTCCGACAACGGCGCGGCCTTCGACCAGCTATGGACCACGGCGCACGATGCGGCGCTGATCGAGGCTATGGCCCTCAATGTCCAGCGCCGTTCGATCCGGCGACCAGTCTGGGCGCCGATCGCGGCGCTGGCGGGTGGCTTGGCGGCCTGCGCCTTTGCTCTGGTTCTGGCCTGGCCCCAGGTGCAGCTGATGTCCGTCGAGCCGGTGACCTTTCAGACAGCGCCGGGCCGGATCCGCACCGTGGCCCTGGCCGACGGCTCGAGAGTGACCCTCGACGGCGCCACCACGCTGGAAGCGCGGATCGGCGAGCATCGTCGCGAGGTCCGCCTGGTGACGGGAGAGGCCTATTTCGACGTCGCCCATGACGCCGGCCGACCTTTTACGGTCAGGGCTCCGGAGGGCTCGGCGCGGGTGCTGGGTACGGCGTTTGACCTGGAGCGCGGCGACGGCAAGCTGGAGCTGTCGGTGCATCGCGGCAAGGTGCGCCTGGCGCCGACGGGCCTGATCCGCCGCACCACCGACCTCACGCCCGGGCAACAGGCCTTCGCGAAGGAGGGCCGCCTTTCCCGTCCGCGGGCCTTTGACCCAACGGCCGACGACTGGCGGTCGGGCTGGCTGGAAACCGACGGCGTGACGCTGGCGCGGCTGGTCGAACGCCTCAACCGCGCCTCGACGACGCCGATCCTCATCGACGATACCGTTCTTGGCCGTCGCCGCGTGGCCGGTCGATTCCGCCTTGATGAGCCCGAGGCCTTGGTCAGAAACCTCGCCCTGATGCATGGTTTCAAGGTGCGCGAAGAGGCCGGAAGCCTGGCGTTGTCCCGCTGACAATTCGGGCGTCGCGCAAACTTCACAAAATTCCCTGTCCGGGATCGGGGATGGCTGACGTCTTCACCGCCGAAGCCGGCGAATGCGCCGCGCCAATTCGGGGATGACGCGATGACTTCCAAAACCTTTGCCTGGCTTGGCGCGGCGTCCGCCGTCGCCCTGGTGACCTCCGTTCCAGCCTTGGCGGCCCCGGCGTCCAAGCCCGTCCTGGCCATTCCGGCCGGCGATCTGGCCTCCGCCATACCGGCCTTCTCGCGCGCCACCGGACTACAGGTGCTGGCCGATCCGGCTCTGCTGGCAGGCAAGCGCACAGGCGGCGTCAGCGGCGAGCTGAACGTCGACACCGGCCTGACCCAGCTGCTGCGGGGCACCGGATTGACCTTTGTGCGCAATGGCGGCGCGGCCATTCTCCTACCTGGCGTCCAGAAAATCTCGACCGCTTCGGCAACCCGCGCCGAGGCCAACGCGTCCGACGCCGAAGCGCCGCAGGAAGCGGCCAGCACCGTCGAGGAGATCGTCGTCACGGGCGGGTTCGCCAATTCGCTGGCCCGGGCGCTTTCGGAAAAGCGCAAGGCGATCAACGTGGTCGACGGCATCTCGGCCGAGGATATCGGCAAGTTCCCGTCCAACAACATCGCCGAGGCCCTGCAGCGGGTGCCGGGCGTGGCCATTACCCGAGACCGGGGGGAGGGGCTGTTTGTGCGCGTCCGGGGCCTGGGTCCAAACTTCCAGATCGTCACCCTGAACGGCCGCAGCGCCGCCGTGAACGAGAACATGCGCGACAGCGGCCAAAGCGGTCGTCAATTCCGCTTCGACACCCTGCCGTCCGAGCTGGTCGCTGGCGTCGAGGTGGGCAAGACGCCGTTGGCCTCGCTGGATGAAGGCGCGATCGGCGGGGTGGTCGACATCAAGACCTTCCGCCCGCTGGACCTGGGGCGCAGCACCGTGGCCCTGTCGGCCACGGCCAGCCGGCCTGAACTGGCTGGCGAAACAGATCCGCGCGTCTCGGGCCTGGTCAGCTGGACGAATGAGGCCCAGACCTTCGGCGTGCTCGCCGCGGCGGTCTTCGACCAGCGCACCCTGCGCCAGGACCGCATCACTGGCGTGGGCTGGAGCTATTCGGATCCTGCCACCACCCTGGGCAAGAGCCTGATCGCCCAGGGGATCAACCTGTCTCCCAGCGCGATCCGGCCGACCCTTGAACGCGAGGATCGCGAGCGCAAAGGCCTGGTCGTGTCGGCTCAGTATCGGCCCAGCGACGAGACCGAAATCACCATCGACGCCAGCTACACCAAGCTGGACGACCACTATGACGAGCTGACCTATTCGGCTGACCAGCCCGCAGGAAGCCTGGTCGCCGGCACGGCCGTGATCAAGGACAAGACTCTGGTCGGCGGAACGGTGACCTCGACCTCGCAGATCGGCCGTGAGGTGAGCGACCTCGCTCATGACAATCTGATGGTCGCAGGCAAGATCCGCCAGAAGCTCAGCGACTGGACCCTGACTGCTGATCTCGCCTATGCCCGGGCCTTCTCGGAGACGTCCAAGCCGATCACGCGCACGCGCCTGCAGGGGGCGATCGGTCAGACGACGTTCTCGATGACGCGAGCGGACGACGCCATTCCGAGCGTCAAACTGCTGACCACCGACTTCAACAACCCCTTGCTGCTGCCATTCCGTCGCATCGAGTGGCGCGTCAACGACTCGACCGATGACGAGACCGCCATCCAGTTCGACGCCGAGCGCCCGATCGCCTGGGGACCGTTCAGCCGCGTTCAGTTCGGCGTGAAGTACCGGCAGCGTTCGCGTGCGTACAATCGCGCCGACATCAACTACACGACCAACCTCGCCAACAAATATTTCGGCGCCGAGTATTTCGACGCCTTCCCCGTCAGCGACTTCCTGGGCGATGTCGATGGAACCTTGCCAACCAGCTGGGTGATGCCTGATCCCGCCGCCTTCTGGGCGCTGGCCGACAAGACGCAGAAAGGCACGCTGCGCGCCGACCAACGTAACTCGTACCACGTCTCTGAGGACATCGGGGCGGGCTATGGCCTTACCGACCTGGACACCAGCCTGCTCGGCGCGCCGCTGCGAGGGCAGGTGGGCGCTCGCGTGGCCCACACCAAGCAGGTCTCGGCCGGCCATGCCGACAACGGCTCGGCCGCCCTGCCGGTGCGCTATGTGAAGACCTACACCGACGTCCTGCCGACAGCCAATTTCACATGGGAGCTTTCCAGTACGCTGCAGGCCCGCTTCGCGGCCGCCAAGGTGATCACCCGGCCGTCGCTGGCTGATCTCGCCCCCCGTCTGACGCTTAACTCTTCGGGCGTGCAGCTGACGGCGGTGGGCGGTAACCCGCAGCTGAAACCCTTCGAGGCCTGGCAGTACGACGCCACGCTGGAATGGTACTTCGCCCCCGGCAGCGCCCTGATCGTCGGCGCCTTCTACAAGGACATCACCACCTTCGTTTACAGCCAGAAGACCAACATCGTCGTCGACAACCAGACTTATCAGCTGACCTCGCCCACCAATGGCGGCAAGGCTACGATCAAGGGCGTGGAGCTGGCCTATCAGCACCTGTTCAAGGGCTTGCCGGCGCCGTTCGACGGACTGGGTTTCCTGGCCAACTATACCTATACCGACACCGAAGCGACCTATTCGCCGACCCTCAAGGACGAGATGGTCAACGTCGCCAAGAACAGCTTCAACCTCACCGGCTTCTACGAAAAGGACCGCTTCGCGGCCCGCGCCAGCTACAGCTGGGTCGACGACGTCCTTCAGGACGTCGGCGGGGTAGGGCTGTCGGCGCTGAATGACAGCGCCTTTGGCTCGCTCGACGCCAGCGTCAGCTACAAGATCACGCCGCAGATCACGGCGGCGGTCGAGGCCCAGAACCTGACTGACGCGGCCCAGTGGCAGTTCGTCAAGGGCGGCTGGTTCGGCGGCTACACCAAGTATGGTCGCACTATGAGCTTTGGGCTGCGCGCAAAGTTCTAGATCTTTCCACCATCCCCTGGACTGACCCGCGCGCACGTCGCGCGGGTCGTTTTTTGTTTGCGTCCCGATACGTCTGATCGCTCGTCAGCCGGGGATTCGGAGACGGAAGTGTCGCAATTTGCCGTTAGGGCCTTTGACCATGCGCAAGACCTCTTCGAACGCCGCCGTCGTCATTGCCCTCGGCCTGCTTTTGGCCGCGCCCGCTCCGGGGTCGACCCACCCCGGCCATGCCGTCCAGCCGATCGCGCCCAAGCATGGATCGGCCCGTCCGGCCAAACCCTCGGAAAGGGCATGGCTGGCGGGCGACCACCATGTGCACAGCTGGTTCAGCGTATCGGTGAAGCCCTCGACCGAGCCGGGTCAGCCGCCGGTGCTGGTTAAGGCCGGCGACGCCAGCAATCCGATCACCACCAATGCCCGTGAGGCGGTCAGGCACGGGCTGTCCTGGATGGTCGCCACGGACCACGGCGGTCCCAATCACTCCAAGCTGAACCGCGACGAGGCCTATCCCGAACTCGTGCGCTCACGGCGCGAGACGCCCGGCGTGCTGCAGTTTTGGGGCATGGAGCTGGACACCCCCGCGGCCGAGCACTCCAGCGTGATCCTGCCGCGCTCCGCCGCCGAGCGGGACGCGCTCTTCGGGATCGAGCGCCAATATAATCGCCGCGAGCCGTGGCCGGCCGATCCCGCTCGCGATGAGGAGGCCTTCATGCTGGAGGCGCTGCGCCAAATGAAGGCGCTGCCGCAGCCGCCGGTGGTCATCGCCAACCATCCCTCGCGCAGCGCCACCGAGGTAGGGCGCTATGGCCTGGTCTCGCCGGCGGAGCTGCGCAACTGGAACGACACCGCGCCTGAGGTCGCCGTGGGCATGGAAGGCGCGCCGGGCCACCAGGCTTCGACCTTGAAGCGTGACGGGACCCTGGATCCCAAGGGCGACCGGGGCGGTTATTCGCGATCCCCGACGATGGGCGGTTTCGACCAGATGACCGCGCGGCTGGGCGGGTTCTGGGACTCCATGCTGGGGGAGGGGCGTCGCTGGTGGATCACCTCAACCTCGGACTCGCACCGTCACTACACCGACGGTGGCAGCGACTTCTGGCCCGGCGAGTATTCCAAGACCTATGTGAAGGCCGCCCGCACCTATGATGATGTGCTGGATGGGCTGCGTAACGGCCGAGTGTTCGTGACCCTGGGCGATCTGGTCTCCGAGGTCGACGTCACCGCCATGACCGCCGATGGCGCGCGCAAGGCCGAAATCGGTGGAGAGCTGCAGGTTCCGTCGGGCAGCGACGTGTCCGTCGTCATCCGCGTGCGCGATCCATCGGGCAAGAACTTCGGCGGGTTTTCGCCAGAGGTGGCGCGTATCGACCTGATCCAGGGCGACATCGTGGGGCGGGCGGCCGACCCCGCCCTTGACGCCAACCCCACCACCCACGTTGTCCGCAGCTTTACCCCCACATCCTGGGCGCGCGAGGGCGAGGTGCTGTCGATGGTCTATCTGCTCAAGGACGTGCGCCGTTCAAACTATGTCCGGGTTCGCGGCACGAATGGTCCGGAGGTCGAACCCCAGCCCGATCCTCTGGGCGAAGATCCCTGGTCGGACCTATGGTTCTACGCCAACCCGATCTTCATTTCGGTGAAGTGAGGCTGTCACTGACTCCTAACCCTGAAACTCAACATCACCGCTCAGGCTCGAAATCCTGACTCCAAACCGCGCGACTGACTCCTATCGCGCGGTTCCTGACTCCAAACTCGACGACGGACGACGGTAGCGTTTACGGGCCACGCCGGCGGGCCGCTCGATGGATCGATAGAGCGTGGACCGAGCGACGCCGAGCGTACGGGCGACTTCCGCGCCGCTGATCTCTGGATCCGCGAGCAGGCGTTTCGCATGTCCTATCTGCTGCGCTGTCAGCTTTGTAGGGCGACCGCCGAGTCTTCCGCGCGCCTTTGCGGCCGCCAAACCAGCGACCGTGCGCTCCCGCACCAGATCTCGTTCCATTTCCGCCATCGCGGCCATCACGTGGAAGAAAAAACGTCCGGCCGCTGTCCCCGTATCAATGCCATCCGTCAGGCTGGCGAAGTGGGTCCGTCTAGCCTCAAGCTGAGAGGTGAAGTCGACGAGCTGCCTCACCGAGCGCCCGAGACGATCAAGCTTCCAAACCACCAGGGTGTCGCCAGCGCGCAGATGTGAAAGAGCGTCGGCCAAGCCCATGCGATCACCACGACCGCCGCTGGCATGGTCCGTAAAAATCCTCTCGCAGCCAGCCTTAGTCAGCGCGTCGATCTGGAGATCGAGGCGCTGGTCAGCCGTGGAGACGCGGGCGTAGCCAATGAACATGCCGCGATTGTCTCAAATCTCGTGCGAACCACCAAATGCACGGCTTTGATTTCGCGACACAGTTTTCGGACCCCTCACGTTCAGGTCAACCGGGGGAGGGGGTGTTTTCTAGGTGGGGGACCGAATAACCAGCGTTTTTCGGACAACGCTAACGGCGACAGCTGACTCTTAGGCGAAGTTGGGAAGGTCTGCTTTCTGTCGGCCGAGGCGAGGTTAGCAGCGCGGCTTCCCGAAACAGGAAATCTGCCTCAATTCTTACCTTAGCAAGGTCTGTTTTTCGCGCGACTGGTTCCGCGGAGGTGTCAACGCTCCAGCCCAACGGGAATAGCTTTGGCAACGAAGCCTTCGGCAGCTATGGGCTGACGGAGAGATCTATTTCGCACGCCTTGAATGATAGGCGTTCTTCAGGCCGCTTGCGCTGCATCTTGTGCGTCATCGCTCGCCACCGTGGCCTCGATCAACTGGCGCACACGTCGGGGGAGCCGGAAGGGATCAAAGGGCTTGGTAATGACGCCGATGGCGCCAGCTTCCATCAGGCTCGCTTGTTGTCGCTCGAGCGCTAGACCAGTGATGTAGATGATCGGCGGCGGATTGTCGCTGGTTGCCTTGATCTGGGCAATGAGATCCGCCGCGCAGACGCCCGGCATTACCGCGTCGAGCAAAACGACATCATACTTTTCAGCGCGAATGAGGACAATGAATTCATTCGCGTCCGATGTCACTCGAACAGTGGATTCTAAATCTATCTCGAAACCAATGGAAACCAGCTCAAGCAGTATTCTATCGTCATCGATATATAAAGCTCGCATAGGTCTAAGGCCTTGGCTTCAGATATGATGAACCGTTACCAGGTGATCTCAATCGGCGGATATAGGTAATTTAACCTAATTCATTACCCATATCGGGTGTCAAATTGTCGCAAGGTAGGCGCGCAATCATCACACTGTGGGCGCGCGCTTCTCATTGTCGCCGAGCTGCGATCCGGACCTGGGGCTTTCTCGCGCAGACCAAGCTGGCCTGCCGCTTGGGTCGATCCCAACGCTAGGGGCGTAATGACGCAGTGACCGCTGATGGCCTTGCCGTTAAGCATAAACTCAGAGAGCTATTCCAGCACTTCAAACGCCGAGTGCAAGGCTGAAGTTTGCCCAAAACGATCTTCGCCATCGACGATGATCCGCTGATGCTTGAGATCCTGGCGCAGGTTCTTGCGCCGCCAGCCTATGGCCTGGTTGGAGCCCTGAGCGGTCAAGGCGGATTGGATATGGTCTTTCGGACGCCGCCAGATCTCGTACTACTCGATCTGGGGCTTCCGGACCTGCCCGGCATGTCGGTGCTAAAGACCCTCAAGGACCGGTCCGGTT
This sequence comes from Alsobacter soli, assembly GCA_943371355.1. Taxonomy (GTDB): domain Bacteria; phylum Pseudomonadota; class Alphaproteobacteria; order Caulobacterales; family Caulobacteraceae; genus Caulobacter. The sequence continues at coordinate 32,687 of CALRUN020000030.1, read as the reverse complement.
GGTCAAAGGTCCCGATCGTGATGCTAACGGCAGACAAGGCAATCGAACCCATACTCAGGGCCCGCGACCTGGGCGCGAGTGGCTATCTCTGCAAGCCTATCTCAGCTCTCGGATTTGCCGGGGTGGTCGCGGAATTGCTGGCAAGCTCTGATGTCGTCTGGCTTGATGACCTCACGCGCCTGAGGGGGGCGCGGGGATCTGATCGCATCGGGCTGTTCCACCCTCACGGCGGCTAATTGCCGCAGGCCAGCATTAACCCTAGTGGCGCGGTCCTATGCCAAGCGTTGCGCCTGAAAAGGGGAGGTCATGGCTTTGGACGAGACGACGCGCCTTGAGGCTCTGAGGGCATTGGGCGTGATGGATACGGCGCCAGAAGCGCGGTTCGACCGCATCACCGCGCTCGCGAGCGATCTTTTTGATGCGCCGATCGCCCTGGTTTCCCTGGTTGACGATCACCGACAATGGTTCAAGTCCCGCGTCGGCCTGGAGGCCTGCTCAACCGACCGATCTCTAGCCTTCTGCGCTCATGCGCTTGAGATGGGGCCTGATGCGGTAATGGTCGTCGAGGACGCGACCTTGGATCCGCGTTTTTCGACGAATCCGCTAGTGACCCAAGCGCCTGACATCCGGTTCTATATGGGCGCCACGCTCACGACCGCCGATGGCTTAAACCTCGGAACGCTCTGCGTTATCGACACCAAACCCCGTCCGACGCCGTCCGCACGCGAGCAGCGACGTCTGCGCCAACTCGCGCAGGTCGTCGTCGACGAACTGGTGTTGGGGCAGATGGCGCGGCAAGTGGAGGAAAAACAAACTCTTCTGCGTATGGCCGAAACCATGTCCGGGGTGGGCCGCTGGCGCCTCGATATAGCCAGCGGCGAGGTTGAATGGTCTGACGCCGTCTACGCCATTCATGGCGTTCTCCGAGAAGCGTTCGATCCCAATCTTGGCCAGGCGCTGCAATTCTACGCTCCCGAAGATCGCGAAGCCGTCGAGCGTCACATCGCTGAGGCCATCGCGAGTCGAACCGGCTTTCGGTTTCAGCTGCGGCTGCGGCGTCCCGACGGTGAAATCCGGCATGTCACCTCAAAAGCCGTCTGCGAGCTTGGCGCACTTGGCGAGCCGGTAGCCCTGTTTGGCCTCTTTCAGGACGTCACCGAGCATCAAACGCGCCTCGACCGGGCGCGTAAAAGCGAGGCTCGATATCGCCTGCTGGCAGACAACGCCGCCGATGTGATCACCCTCTATGACTGGGAAGGAGGGGGGCTGTATTCCTCGCCGGCTCTCGAAAGGCTCCTTGGCTACGCAGGAGCCGAAGCTAAAGGGATGAGCGCGGCCGACTTCCTTCACCCCGACGATCAGCAACCCGTCCGCGCCGCTTTTTCAGCCCTGGCGCAAGGTCAAGCCGAGGCGACGGTCCAGCATCGCTCACGACACAAGCTGGGTCACTATGTCTGGGTCGAGACCAATCTGCGTTCCATTCAAAATGGGCCTGGTGAGCCGACGACAGTCTTGGGTGTGTCTCGCGATATCAGAGAGCGCAAGGCGCTCGAAGCCGAGGCCCTTGTCGCCCACGATCAGGCACGCGAGCAGACGCAAAGAGCGCTGCTGGCCGAGAACATCGCCGGGGTGGGTTACTGGCGGGTCGATTTGGCGACGAACAGTCTCTTCCTGTCCCCCAAGATGTACGAAATTTACGGCATAGGCGGTGACCAGGCACCCTCAGCGGAAGACATTACCGCCCAAATCCATCCAGATGAACGGGCCGGGGAACTGGCGCGGATCGCTCACAGGCTTAAAACGGGCGAGCCGGAGTTCGACGCCGTCTTCAGGATCATCCGTCGAGACGGAGGGGTGCGCCACCTTCGCGGCAGCTCGATCATTGAAGTGGACGCGGATGGGGCGCGTAGGGCGGTTCTGGGAACCGTTATCGACATCACTGACATCATCGAGGCGCGTCAGGCCGTGGCCGACAGTGAGGCGCGCTATCGGCGGCTGGCCGAACAAGCCACAGACATGATCGCCCGCACCAGCCTTAAGGGGCGCATTGAGTTTGTCACGCCCTCGTCCAACCACATCTTGGGCTACGCGCCTGAGGGATTGATCGGGCAGAGGTCTCTTGATCTCACCCATCCAGATGACCGCGGTTCTGTCGCCGCGGCGTACCGGGCGCTGTTGGATCAAGGCGCCGACGCGCCCACACCCCAGGTTCGATATCGCGGGCTTCATGCTGACGGCAGATGGATCTGGCTGGAAGGCCGCCCTCGTGTGGTCTTCGATCCGCAATCGGGCGCGCCGCTAGGCTACCAGGACGTGGTTCGCGATATCTCCGTTTCGGTGGCCGCCGAAGAGGCGGCCGAACAGGCGCGTGCGGCGGCTGAGGCATCGGCCGACGCCAAAACCGACTTCCTCGCCAATATGAGCCATGAGCTACGAACGCCCCTGACCTCGGTCCTGGGCTTTAGCCGCCTGATCAAGGAGCAGCCCGAACTGTCGACCAACACGCGCCGCTTCGTGGATCGCGTGATGAATGCTGGCGCCGCGCTGCTTGCGACGGTCAATGATATCCTCGATTTTTCAAAGCTTGAGGCCGGGCAAATCGAGATCAAGCGCCAGCCTGCCAGCCCCCTGGCCGTCCTAAGTCAAACCGTAGAGCTTTTCGGCGTTCAGGCCGAAGAGAAGGGCTTGGTGATAAGATTGGAAGTTGCCGAGGGCTTCCCCGAAACCGTGCTGCTCGATGCGGATCGACTACGGCAAGTGCTGCTCAATCTTGTCGGAAATGCCGTGAAATTCACTGACGCCGGCGAAGTGCGGATCCAGGCGAGCTATCACGAAGACGCCCTCTACATCGCCGTCATCGATACGGGGGCGGGAATTGCGCCCGAGCTGCAAGCCAAGCTTTTCCAACGCTTTTCGCAGGTCGACGCGTCGGCAACGCGGTCTCATGGTGGCACAGGCCTGGGCTTGGCGATCTGCAAGGGTCTTATTGCCGCGATGGGCGGCGAGATCGGCCTGACAAGCGAAGTCGGCCACGGCGCGCGTTTTCACTTCTCAATTCCCGGGCCAAAAGCCACGGCGATGGTCCTAGTTGGAGACGCCCAAGCCGGACCGGCGCTTCCTGTCGGCTGCAGAGTGCTGGTCGCCGACGACAACACCGCCAACCTTGACCTGGTCGGGGCACTGCTCCGAGGCCTGGGCATCGAAGTCACGACGGCTGGTGACGGGCAATCAGCCTTGGATATCGCCTCGGGCGCACCCTTTGATGCGATCCTGTTGGATTTGCGAATGCCTGGGCTCGACGGTGCCGCGACCGCGAGCGTGATCCGTCATGGCGGTGGAGCCAATGCCGAAGTTCCCATTCTGGCCTTCTCGGCCGATGTCACCAGCCCTCTGGATACAGCGCTGTTCGATGGCTTGATCGCCAAGCCTATCGACCCTGCGGCGCTCTTGATCGAACTCTCGGCGGTTTTGGAATCGGAGGCCGAACTTGGGCCTGCTTGATCGCAAGGCGCCGCGGATCTTTGTGGCTGATGATGATCGCGCGATCCTTGACCTGATGACCACCCGGCTCGATCTGGCCGGTTATCACACCGTGCAGGCGCGTGACGGATGGGAGGCGCTCGACGGAATCTACGCGTCGCGACCGGCTGCTGTCATGTTGGATATTGGCATGCCACGACTTGATGGTCTCGGCGTGCTGCGCCACCTGCGCAAAACGCCGAGTTTCGCGAGTTTGCCTGTTATGATGGTCACCGCGCGCAATACGCCGATGGACGTGCGTAGCGCCATGGAATTGGGCGCTAGAGACTTCCTGGCCAAGCCCTTTGAGGATGCTCAGCTCCTGTCGCGCGTCGCACGCATGCTGAGGCGGCGTTCGCCGCCTCAGCAAAAGCAGCCGGTTATCCTGTCGTGCTAGCCTCAGGCGCCGAAAGATCGCGAATCCAAAGCGCTCAGTGTTGCCATTCGCACCAGATGACCCAGCCTGGCCGCGCCCATTTTCAACATGAGCGCCCGTCGGTGGGCTTCCACAGTGCGCACGCTGATGCCCAGGCCATCAGAAATCTGGCGTCCGGTGCGCCCCTGGCCGATTTCCACAAGGATTTCCAACTCTCGTGCGGTCAGGGTCTTGAGCCGTTGCCTGACCCCTTCTCTCTCGGCGGCCGTCGCCGGATCCTCCGGCGGGGGATCGTCGAGCGCACGAACGGTCTCGACCAGGCGAGCGAGGTCTTCGTTTTTTTCAAAGAAGTCGCGTGCGCCAGCCTTCATGGCGCTAACGGCCAGCGCCACGTCGGCATGAGCTGTAACAACAACCACCGTGATCTTCGGAGCCTGGGCACGAAGGGCCTCTGTCAAGGCCACGCCGTCCATGGGCGACATGCGCACGTCGGTTACGACGCACCCGACCGCATCGGCCGGCAGGCGCGTCAAAAGGTCACGCGCCGCGCCAAAGGTTTCGACGGAAAACTCCGCTGGCGGAAAATGTGCAGCGATAACGTCGCGCATCAGGGCGTCGTCATCGACAATGTAAACTTGCCGCCGGCCTTCCGGGTTCGTCATCCGCTTACTCTATCAGGGTTTTGGGGCGCCGCACTGCGCCACGCCACATCTCTCCGTTTGGGGCTGCGGTCAGCGGAGCGCGCAGTTACACCCAGATATTGGAAGAGCCTATCGGTACAATTACCTAGCAACAACCGGCAATTGCGCGAGACCATCTGTCGTCGTTCAAGTGGGGCTGAGGGATGCCGCCCACGAGAACAATCTATGCCCACAATCCTCGCTTTAGACGATGACATACTCTTCTGTGAATTCATTCACGATGTATTGGTTCAAGACGGCCACTCGGTCGTTACCGCCTATAATGGCGAAGAGGGGCTGGACAGGCTCGCGCGCCAGATCTTTGACCTGGTGCTGACCGACATCGACATGCCCGTCATGGATGGCCTTGAATTTTTGCGGCGAGCTAGAGCCATGCCTTGCGCGCTTGAGCTACCCTTCATCTTGCTGACAGGCCGACACCGCGATCAGGTCATGGTTGCTGGGAATGTCATAGAGGGGCTCCCATTTCTGCAAAAGCCCGTAACGCCCGGAACAATCTCCAAAACGGTCCGCGCAACGCTCGATGATTTTGCGCGAGCGCGCGAAGACCTTGACGGCCGCAGAGGTGGAATCCTTCAGTGAACGTTCTCTATGTCGACGATGAAGGAGACCTGCGCGAACTCGCACAGTTTTCGCTGGAGTTGGACCCCGAAATGCGGGTGACGACTGCGGCTTCAGGCGTCGCAGCCTTGGAACATCTGCGCCGAGCGACCGTCGATGTTGTGCTGCTGGACGTGATGATGCCGAAAATGGACGGACCGGCTGTGCTCGCGACACTGCGTGCGGAAATCGGGGACAGTCCGCCGGTCATATTCGTGACAGCGCGAGCATTGCCCGACGAGCGTCGACGATTGCTCGACCTGGGGGCGCTTGACGTCATTACCAAGCCTTTCGATCCGACGCTGTTGGCCCAGGATGTTCGCGCCGCGCTTGTGGGCCGCCATGAGCAATGATCCCCTTGCTCTCCTGCGGGGGCGTTTTGCACAAAGGTGCGTGGAGGATCTTGCCGCGCTCCGCTCGCTTCTGAACCAGGACGCAATCGTGCGGCGTGAGCCGTTACGCATGGTGGCTCATGGTCTCTCCGGCATAGCCGGCAGCTTTGGACATGCCTCGCTGAGCGCCCTTGCCGGCGATATCGACAATGATCTCACCCAGGATCAACTGGTGGCAGACGAAAAGCTTTCCGAACTGGTCACCGCTCTGGAGTTGATCATCCGCGAGGCTACGGGCTCAGACAAAATATGAGCATCGGCCAAGCGTTCTGGCAGTTGGCGCTCATGGCCGCCACGCCACAGTCTTCAGCCTGATGTCCTGAGGATGACCTTGCGCGGTTCGATTCCACCCTCGTCCTCCAGTTCGAGCCGCTCTGTGCTGATGGGGTTGGCCCTGTTTGCAGCGTTTTTCGTCGTCGCAGTCTTGTGTCTCAGCTTCGCCAAGGCCGCTGGGCGAGTGGCGGCCGTCTGGCCTGCAAATGCGGTTCTATTTGTCGCGCTTCTTCGTGCGCCATCGGGACGCGTAAGGCAGTGTCTTGTTATCGGATGGTCTGCCAATCTCGCGGCTAATCTCGCCACGGGGGACGTCCCAACCCGCGCGCTGGTCTTGTCGCTCCTCAACGCGGTCGAGGTGGCGCTGAGCTACTGGGCCGTGACGAGGGTTATCAAAGACAGGGTTGATCTGGCGCGCCCTCGCCACTTGCTCACCTTTCTGGGCCTGGGCGCGGTCTTGCCGCCGATCGTTTCGAGCGCCATTGCCTCGGGCTTCTTGCATGTGACCGCCAGTGCGCCCCTCAAGGCAACTTTTTTGACTTGGTGGATCGCCGACGCACTGGGTCTGGTGATCTTTGCGCCGGCCTTGCTCATTCTCGCCGACAGCGGGCGAACAGGCTCTCGTGATTGGACGAGCCTACGGCGATCGAGCGCCTTGTTTTTGGTTCTCGGCGCGGCGCTATGCTTGGTCTTTCTCCAGACGCGGCTACCTCTACTCTACGTCATACCGCCCATTCTCGTACTGCTCACCTTCCAGCTTGGCCTCGCGGGCGGGGCATGGGGCGTGCTGCTGACGGCAGCGTTTTCAATTGTTGCTCTGATGTTTGGACGGGGACCGGCCACGCTGGTTGGGACAGACCTTGGGCTGAGGGTCCAAACTCTACAGACCTTCCTTGCCTTCATGGCTCTGACGACGCTGCCCCTGGCTTCAGTTTTAGGCGTGCGTCGCCAGTTCGAGGACTCGATTCAAGCCTCGCGGGTCGCCGCCGAGCAGAGCGAGGCTCGCTACCGCCAACTGGCCGAAGTCGTGCCGGACTTGGTCATCCGCGCTACACCAGGCGGCATCATCAATTACGCCTCACCTGCGGCGGTTCGCTACGGCTATGATCCCGCCCATCTCGTCGGGCAGCCGATGCTCTCCTATCTCCATCCTGACGATGTCGCTGGCGCAGCGTCGCGCACAACTGTCAATTTCGCCCCGGGCGGCATCGACCCGTCCGTGCGGCGCGAGCAGAGAGTGCGCACAGCCAGCGGCGAGTGGGTTTGGCTAGAGGGTAATCCGGCGCAGATCCTGGGACCTGACGGCCAGGTTCTGGAAGTGGTCAATGCGTTTCGGGATGTTACGCGTCGCCGCCAATTGGAAGACGATCTCCACGCCGCAGTGCTTGCGGCCGAGCGCGCCGCTCAGGTCAAGACTGATTTCCTGGCCAACATGAGCCACGAAATTCGCACGCCGCTCACCGCCATCGTGGGGTTCTCCAAACTGCTTCAACACGGCGGGACCCTGTCGGGACGTGAGGCTTTGTTCGCAAGCAGGATTGATCGCGCCAGCCAGTCACTGCTCACGCTGGTCAACGACATCTTGGACATATCCAAGATCGACGCGGGGGAGGTGATCCTGGCCAATGAGCCCTTCGACCTTGCGGCGGTTGCGTCCGAGAGTCTCGACTTCGTGATGCCCCAGGCCTCGGCCAAAGGCCTCGATTTGCGGCTGGTTCTGACCGCGCCGGGCGATTCCCTGTCCGGCGATGCAGATCGCCTTCGCCAAGTCTTGGTCAATCTTCTCGGCAACGCGGTTAAGTTCACTGAGTCGGGCAGCGTTTCCTTGAAGATCTCGATCGAAGAGACGGAGGACGTTACCTTTGCCGTCACCGATAGCGGCATCGGGATAGATCCCAGTCAGATTGATCGCTTGTTCGACCGCTTCACGCAGGCCGACAGCTCTGCCACTCGCGAAAAGGGAGGAACGGGCCTTGGTCTTGCGATCAGCGCCGCCTTGGTCGCGGCGATGGGCGGGCGTCTATCGGCCCGCAGCACACTGGGAGCCGGCGCCACCTTCACCTTTTCCCTTCCGCGCCAAGTGAGCAAGATTTCGCGTTAGCCCGCGAAATCTCGCCTAAGTCTTATTGCCGTCCAGGATCATCATGAGCTTCCAAGTCCAGAACACCCCGCGACAGGGTAAGTCGCCTGCGGCGCTAGCCTCTTTCGGAGCCGCGGGAGCTGGCGAGGGCGGGCGCAGGGGAATGCGAGGTTATGCTCTGATCATCGAAGACGACTCGTTGATGGCCGATGTCTTGACCCAGCATCTGGAAGTCCTCGGCTATGGCCCTGTCTCTATCGCCACGACCGCAAATGAGGCGCTTGCCGCTGTTGAGGTGAGCGCACCCGCCTTGGTCCTGGCCGATATCGGCCTGGCTGGTGGCGAAAGCGGGCTGGAGATCGCACAAGCCATCCATCGACGTCGTCATGTGCCGCTCGTCTTCGTCAGCGCCCGTCCTGAACTGGCCTCTGACGAACCCCGGGCGACGGTCCTGGATAAATCAAAGCTGAGCTTGACCGCCCTGGAGGCGGTCATCGAGCGCGCGCGCAAAGTTTGGTACTTGGATTAGCGATGGCTTGCAGGGAAGGTGCGGCGCCTATCCTCCTTCGCGAACCTGGCCCGCCTGGCATCCCAAAGGGCTGCGGCTGAGGGTAGCTGACGGAACTCAGCTTGACCGACGGTGAGCGTAAGGCCGTGGCCTCGGCACCAAGCAAGTTCGCAAATGACGCCGAATTCGTTAGCGCCTTCATCGCCCAAGTCGGGCGCAATGCGGAGACCGGAAAAGCCGTCAAAACCGGCGGCTGAACGTCAGGTATCTGGACGGGTTCGAATGTCCGGAGATGGCGCAAAGCGGCGAAGCGCCTTCACCGCGGTAGGCGACCGACATAGGCCGCTCGCGGGCGGAAAAGTTCGTTATCTTGGTACTGTTCCATGGCGTGAGCGATCCAGCCCACCATGCGGCCCACGGTCGAGGCCGCCAGCTCCTCGCCCTTCAGCCCCAGGAGTTTGCCGAGGAAAACGGTCGGTACGATGAAGTCGGCCGCCGCGCCTGTCAGGTCCTCGACCGTTTCAGTCACCGCCCGGAGGCGTGCGAAGATCGGTTCAGGAAGGGCGTTCTCAAGCGCGGCGATCAACGCCTCGGCGCGGGGGTCCTGATCGGCGTAGAGCCGACCGCCAAAACCCGGGATCGGCTCGCCAATCCGAAATCGTGACAGCACCGCTTCGCGCGGATCTCCGCTCATGGCTTCTTCAATGAAGCGCGCCACCGTTTCTGCGCGGCCCTGATGCAGACGCCTTCCTCGGCCGGCCACCATGCCGGCCATGGCCGCGCCGTACGGGGTGACTCCCGCGTTTGCAGCGGCGCGAACGGCGTAGGTCGTCGGGTCGAGTTCATGGTCGGCGGCGAGCACCATGCAGCGACGAACAAGGTCAGCGTAGCCGGGCCCGGCGTTCAGGTTGCGCGCCAGAACCTCGTGGATCGGCCCGACATCCGAGGGTGAACCGCCGCCGACGATCGAGGCGAAGGTGCGGATCACTCCTGCTCCGGCGCGGGCGTAGCCCCGCGGTGACAGGTCATGGGCGCGAGGATTGGCGTGCTCCATCAGGCTGAACAGGGCGATGGCGCGCGCAGTGCGGGGGAGGGACGAGAAGGCCTTGGCGGCGTCGAGGTATTCTGGCGGCAGCAGCAATGGCGTCTCGGCGAAGGCGTCGGGCGCCTCCCAGAGCAGACTCGCGACTTCCTCGATACTGGCGGTCTCGGCCAGTTCGATGGCCGATACGCCGCGATAGAACGGACCTTTGGCGGTCATCAACGTCACGGCGGTCGATTTGATCAGACCCGCCGACGGGTCGGCGGGCTTGCCCCGCTTGCGAGCCCTTTCGACATCGGCGCGCCAGTAGCGGCGGCTCTTCGAGCCCGGCTGCTTCTCCGACCGGATGCCCTTGCGACTGACATAGGCGTAGAGCGTCGTCAGGCTGACGCCGAGAACCTCGGCGGCTTCGTCGGCGGCCATGAACAGCTGATCATCATTCATATGGACAAATTTCGTACAGATTGACGAAGACTGCTATGCGGTCTTTCTATCGCTTCAAGCGCTGCATCAGAAAACACATTGATGAGAAACGTCAATGTGAAAGCGCATGGAGGGAACAACTATGAACGCTCGCCAGACCCTACTCGCGTCAGCATGCTTGCTCGCCTTTTCGACCGGCTCGGCGGCGATCGCCCAAACAGTCTCAACGGGCCCCGAGGCGTTCGCCTTGGACGAGGTGGTGGTCACCGCCCAGAAGCGGTCGGAGAACCTGCAGGACGTGCCGCTGACCCTGTCGGTGTTCGGCGCCAAGGAGATCGAGCAGGCCCGCATCGTTCAGGTCCAGGACGTAGCGAACCGTACGCCGGGGCTTAACTTCGACACCTTCCCCAGCAGTCAGCCGCGTCCCACCCTGCGTGGTATCGGCTCATCCGACCGGGGCGCCGCCGGCGATCCGTCTGTGTCGGTATTCATCGACGAAGTCTATTACGGCCGCCCATCGGCCGTCGCCTTCGACGCCTTCGACGTCGAGCGCATCGAAGTTCTGAAGGGCCCGCAGGGCACGCTGCTGGGCAAGAACGTGGTCGGCGGCGCGCTGAGCATCATCAATCGCAAGCCCGAGACAGTCGGCTTCGACGCCGGGGCGTCGGTCACCGTTGGGAACTATGCGCGGCTCGAAGGCGCGGGTTTCGCCAACGCCCCGCTGGCCGACGGAAAGGCCGCCGTCCGCCTCAGCCTAAGCTCGCGCAATCACGACGGCTACACCAAGAACGCCTTCGCCGGGGGCGGCGCCGAGGATCAGGCCACCAATAGCGGCCGTCTGCAGTTGCTGCTGCAGCCCAACGACTCCTTCTCGGCGATCCTGGCGGTAGACGGCACGCGTGACCGTGGCAATGGCGACGCCCGCCATGTGGTGCAGGTCGATCCTACCGTTCCGGCCAGCGCCCTGTGGCGCATCAAGGGCCAGCGCAACGAATACTATGCCGAGAACAATGGCCGCAACGATCGAGACACCTGGGGCGTGCGGGCCAATCTGAGCTGGAACCTACCGTTGGCGTCGGTCACCTATATCGGCTCGTACCGCGACCTGACCTACCACTACGCCGAGGACTTCGACGGCGGCAATCCGACGATCTACGCCCTGAACTTCCGCGGCGGCCAGGATGAGAACACCAGTTTCTACAGCCACGAACTGCGCGCCTCGGCGCTGCCCAGCTCAAAGCTGCGCTGGGTGGTGGGCGCCTACTACTTCGGGGCGGACACCCAACGGACCGACAGCCTGCTGGCCGACATCAAGTCGCGCCCAACGCCGCCGGCCACCTATGCGGCCAAGGACCTTTTTCACCAGGACGCCCAGACCGCCAGTTGGGCTTTGTTCGGCGACGCCACATGGCCGGTGAGCGACCGGATCAACGTCTTTGGCGGCCTGCGGTATTCGCAGGACAAGAAGGACTATGCGCTCAACAACCTGGACTCAACCGCCCTGTTGCGGGCCGCGAGCCGCTACAGCGTCGACACCAACCACGACTGGGACAAGCTGACCTGGCGGATCGGCGGCGACTTCTCGCCCAGCGACGACGTCATGCTGTACGGGGTGATTTCGACGGGCTTCAAGAGCGGCGGCTACCAGGACACGCCGTCGACGGCGGCTTCGGCGACCACGCCATTCAATCCCGAGACCGCCACGCTCTATGAACTGGGCGCCAAGACCGCGCTGCTGGACCGCCGTCTGACCTGGAACACCGCGATCTACCAGACCGACTACAAGGACCTGCAGGTGCGCAGCACCCGGGGCTTCGACACCATCACCACCAATGCCGGTACGGCTCGCATCCGGGGGCTGGAGACCTCCCTGGACGCGCGTCTGGGCCAGCGCGCCCGAGTGACGGCCAGCTATGCCTATACCGACGGCAAGTTCCTGGACCTAGTCGATCGCGGCCAAGATCGATCAGGCAATCACATGACCCGCAGCCCAAGGCACAAGATCACCCTGTCGCCCAGCTACGCCCAGCCGTTCGCGTCGGGCGCGCAGCTAACCGCGGCCGTGGATCTCGCTTACGAAAGCAAAATCTGGGACGACATTGACAATAACCCCATCACCGTACGCAAGCCCAAGCTGCTGGTTGATGGAAGGCTGATCTATGACAACGCCGACGGCCATTGGAGCCTGTCGGTGTGGGGCAAGAACCTGACTGACCGCTACTATCGCACGCACCAGGTCGTATTTCAGGGAGCGGACCTCGCTACCTTCGGCGCGCCCCGCACGGTTGGCGCGACCCTGAACTGGAAGTACTAGGATGATTGTCCTGTCCCGGAGGCCGGGATGAACCTGGCGCTGCTCGGCTTCCTGATGGTGATCAGCTTCATGACGCTGATCATGACCAAGCGCCTGTCGGCAGTGACGGCCCTGATCCTCGTGCCGATCCTCTTCGGTCTGGCGGCGGGGGCGGGGCCGGAACTGGGCGGGATGATCGTCAAGGGCGTCACCCAACTGGCGCCGACCGCCCTGATGCTTGCCTTCGCGGTGCTCTACTTCGGGATCATGATCGACGCCGGGCTGTTCGACCCGCTGGTGCGCAAGGTGCTGGCGACGGTGGGCGACGATCCTGTCCGGGTTACGGTCGGTACGGCCCTGCTGGCCATGGTGGTGTCGCTGGACGGCGATGGGACGACGACGGCCCTGGTCACGATCGCGGCCCTGTTGCCGGTGTATCGCCGTTTGCGGCTGAACCCCCTGATCCTCGCCCTCTTGCTGGGCCTCAGCAACACCATCATCAACCTGACGCCCTGGGGCGGACCCACCGCGCGCGCGGCCGCCGCCCTACACCTGGAGCCCAGCGCGGTGTTCCTGCCGCTGATCCCGGCCATGGCGGTCGGCCTGGCCGGCGTGCTGCTCCTGGCCTGGTGGCTGGGGCGTCGCGAGCGAGCGCGCCTCGGTCGCCTGAGCCCTGACCCGGCAACGGACAGGCAGGGGGGCGACCCGGTGCTCGATCTCGCTGATGACCCGACGATCAAGCGCCCCAAGCTGTTCTGGTTCAATCTGGCCCTGACCCTTGTCCTGGTCGCCGGACTGGTGCTGGGGCTCGCGCCCCTGCCGGTCCTGATGATGGGCGCCTTCGCCGTGGCGGCGATCGTCAACTACCCGGACATCACCAGCCAAAGAAAGCGCGTGGCTGCTCACGCCAACAATGTCCTCGGCGTGGTCCTGCTGATCTTCGCGGCCGGAGCCTTCACCGGCATCCTTCAGGGAACCGGCATGGTCAAGGCGATGGCCGACGCGACCCTGCTGGCGATCCCGCCCAGCCTTGGACCCTATCTGGCGCCGATCACCGCCTTGATCAGCATGCCGATGACCTTCTTCATGTCCAACGACGCCTTCTATTTCGGCGTCCTGCCGGTCATTGCAGAGACGGCCGCCAAGTTCGGCGTGCCGGCCGAGGCCATCGCCCGTGCCTCGCTGATCGGCCAGCCGGTGCATGGGCTCAGCCCCCTGATCGCCGCGATCTACCTGGTCACCGGTCTGCTCAAGGTCGAGGTCGGCGAGGCCCAGCGGTTCTCGCTGAAATGGGCCGTGGCGGCCTGTCTGCTCATGCTGGTCGCCGCCCTGGCCACTGGCGCCTTTCCCCTGCGAGCCGGCTGATGGCTCGAAGCGTTCCCGATTTTTCCAAGGATGGTTCCATGCACGACGGCAAGCTTCCGGTCGGGGGCGTCAAGGTCCTGGTGCCGGCTGGCGTCCTCGGAGCCGGGGTCCGCGCCGAGGAGGTGGAGGCCGGCCTCATCGCGGGGGCTCACGCGATCGCCCTGGACGCTGGTTCCACTGACAGCGGTCCAGCCTATCTGGGCACGGGGAAGTCCAAGTACAGCCGGGCAGCGGTCAAGCGCGACCTGTCCATCCTGATGGCCGCGCGGGCCAAGGCCGGCATCCCTCTGCTGGTCGGTTCCTGCGGCACCTCGGGTTGCGACGAGGCGGTCGACTGGACGCTGGAGATCGTGCTGGAGATCGCCGCCGAGCAAGCGCTGACGCCTCGGATCGCCGTGCTTTACTCCGAGCAGGACAAGGCGGTGCTGAAGACCCGCAACGCCCAGGGCCGCATCCGCCCGCTGCCTCCAATGGGTCCTTTGGACGACACGACCCTGGAGTCCTGCGCTCACATCGTCGCCCTGCTGGGACCCGAGCCCTATATCGCAGCCTTACAAGGCGGCGCCGAAATCGTGCTGGGCGGCCGCACCACCGACACGGCCGTCCTGGCCGCCGTCCCGCTTATGCTGGGCGCCGCCGCTGGTCCGGCGTGGCACGGCGCCAAGGTCGCCGAATGCGGCGGCCAGTGCACGGTCAACCCGATGGACCCCGGCATCCTGTTCTCGGTGGATGACGAGGGCTTCGACATTGCGCCGCTCTCGCCCGACAATCGCTGCGAGCCGCACACCGTCTCGGCTCACATGCTCTACGAGAACAGCGATCCCTTCCGTCTGATCGAGCCGGGCGGCGTCCTGGACGTGACCGCCTCGCGCTACCGGTCGCTCGATGGCCGCACCGTGCGGGTTACCGGCTCTCGCTGGGAGCCCAAGCCCTACACCATGAAACTGGAAGGGGCCGCCGGTGGTCCGTTCCAGACGATCATGCTGGTCGGCATCGAGGATCCCGCGGTGCTCGCCGATCTCGACGGCTTCATGGCGCGCATGGCCCAGGCCCTTGATCAGCGCGTACGCCAAACCCTGGGCGCTACTGCTGGAGACTTCCACATCTCCTTGCGCGCCTATGGGTGGAACGCCGTCTCCGGCCAGGCGCCGGGGCCGGACGCCGCGCCGCCGCGCGAGGTCGGTCTGCTGTTCGTGGCCACCGCCGAGAGTCAGGCCTTGGCCACTCAGATCGCCAAGGCCTGCAACCCGTATTTCTTCCATTTTCCCGTGCGCATGGGCATCGAGCTGCCCAGCTACGCCTTCCCGTTCTCGCCGGCCGAGATCGAGCGCGGACAGGTCTTCGCGTTCAAGCTCAACCACGTGGTTGAAACCACCGATCCCTTCGAACTGGTCCGAACGCGCTGGGTGGACCTTAGCCAACATGGGGAGGCCGACCATGGTCACGCTGCGTGACGTCTGCCACCAGGTGCGGTCCAAGAACGCGGGGCCATTCTGGGTGACGATCGACGTCTTCTTCGACGGGGACGAGTCGTATGAGCGCTACAAGGATGCGCCCGCTCTGTCGGCAGAGACGATTGGCCGGACCTTTGGCGCCGATCCCGCGCAGGTGAAGCGGTTCGCTGTAGACTCCCTGGCGGTGCTGAAGATCTCGTACCCCCGGAAGTCGCCTCAGGGCGGAGTCCTCGAGCGGGACATGCATAGCGGCCAGCAATACGTCCGGTTGCTCGACGTGGTACTGGACGAGAGAGCGCCGTCATCAAGCTGATAATCCGGCGTTTCAGTTTCGATCATTACCGGTAGAATCCCTCTGCAGGTCGTGTTCCTGGCGCGACACGAGAGTCTGCTTCTGGCACAGCCCGGCCCGATTGCCGCCCACGGATGCAGTCAAGCTAGCTGACCCAGGCCGGGCTTCCTAAAGCGCCCGGTGCAACACGCTGAGCATCGAATCACCAATCCGTTTGACGCGGATGTTCAGCGATCCTGCGCTCTACCCCTAGCCGTCGTGGTGCTGGTGGGAGACCCGTTCCTGCCATCGTCAACGTCGCGGGTTTCCGCTCCGGCGCTATGGGCGCCGCGCCCGATGTTGGGCCGGCTTGCCCCTAAGTGAGGATGCGCTGCTTGGTGACGCCGCGACACTCTGGGCCGAATGCCGATGACGCGCTTCGGCGCTCCTGCGTGAGCCAGCCTGACGCGCACCAACGATTGTGTGGGGGGGCTGCGGGGCGGCGACGTCATTGGACAGAACGGCGCGGCGAGGCGTCACATAAATGGAAGAGTTCTCCATGGACAGACGCCGCTTTCCCTTTGTGATGGCTGCGCTCGCCGCGCCTAGGCCCGGGGGCAATGTTGACGTGCTGATTTCCCAAATGCAGCGCGAAGCTCAGCGCCCCGCTCGGCGGTAGGCAACGACGCGTCGGCCGTCGGCCGTCGGGCGGACGGCCCTGCTGGATTTCGGAAGGATATGGGGTTGCACGAATAATGGCCCAAACCCTGATGGGTGTTCTCGTCCTCGTCCTCGCGGTCGGAGTTCTGGCCTACTCACTGACGGTGGGCGGCGTGGGCAGCAAGCTGGGCGGCTATGACGTCACGGCCAAGTTCGGCCAGGTCGGATCGCTGGCGCCGGGCGCGGCCGTCACCATGGCGGGCGTCGAGGTCGGCGCCGTTTCGGAAATCAGACTGGACCACCACACCTATCTGGCCGTGATCACGCTTCGCCTGGATCCGTACATCAGGCTGCCCTCGGATTCCTCCGCGAAGATCACCAGCAACAGCCTGCTGGGCGGAGACCACGTGGCGATCACGCTTGGCTGCGCAACTGACGACATCAAGCCGGGCGGTGAGATCGAGACCACCCAGGGTGCATTCGACCTGTCGGGCTTGATCTGTTCGGCTAGACGACCACAAGGCGGCGGAGGACGCGCCGCCACCGCTCCAGACAATCACTGAGACGGCCGCGCGGCCCACGTGCGGCCCACGTTGCGATCCGCGCCAATGTGCGCAGTTCATCAACGCTCGGGCCGGCGCGCCGATGACGAGCGCAGGCTAGAGCATGGCCTATTCAATCCGGAGCGTGGCGCTGCTGGCTATCGGCTCTGCTTCTCAGAATCGAGCTTAGAACGGCAGCGCGATCGCACACGGCCGGCTCGGGGTGATGAGCCTCTGGCGGGTGATCAGGGCCTGGTCTGGGTCAACTTTAGGCTCGCTGGCTGTGGAGATCTGAACTCCAGTCCCTCCTTGATCAACCGATCGTCCTCCAGCCAGGGCGACAGGGCGCAGGGAACCCGCAACGCGATCCTTGAGGCGATCCATCAGCGCGCCGAGGGTGTCGCAGTCGGCGCCGACTAGGTCGTCAATCTCAATGTCGAACTGATCCTCGATCGCGACCAGCACTGCCGCATACTCCTCCAGCGAAAGCTGCAAGTCGCAGATCCTAGTCGTACGATGCAGCCTGGACCGAGCCAGACCCGCGTGGCTGGAGATCAGATCGGCGACATCGCCATCGGTCAGGAAGCCGTGAGCAAAGGGGGCGTCGTTCATGAGCGAGACTCCGTGAGGCTATGACCCAATGACGCCACGCAGCTGTCGCCCACTCAGCGAATTCGTCCTGTGCTTTGGGGCGGCGGTTTCCCGGTTGCGTGGACCTCGATGGTCTGGCCCCATGGCCCTTCGGTCGGCCTTGGTGGGCGCTCGCGACATGATCGTGGAAGGTGATCGCGAAGCGTTCGCATTCTTCGGGTTGCGGGTCAGCCGTATGCGCTGGTTTCTCTAAATAGACGGCCATAGTTGTGACATTTCGCCGTGAATCTATCACGCCAAGCTTCACAAGAAGCGGCCTCTCTGACCGCGCTAGCCTGTTTGGATTCGCCGTGGCCCTGCTTCCATCCGCCCCTCATTCGACGTCGCGCTGAAGAGCCGCGGGTGCAGAACCAATCGCCTCTTCTGGCGTCCTACCTTGAACGCCGCGACGACATGCGGCGGTTCTTCCTGGCCAGGCTGGGTCCCGACGCCGATGTCGAGGATCTCGTGCAGGACCTCTATCTGAAGGTCATCGCCCTGCACGATGAGCCGGTGAACAATCCGCCGGCCTTTCTCTACCGGCTGGCCTCCAACCTGATGCTGGACCGTCTGCGCCAGCGTCGCCGGGCCGGCGCGCGTGACGCCGACTGGCGCAGCGCTCACCAGACCTCGGTGGGCCCCGTGGATGTCACCGACGCGCCCGACGCGGAATCGGCCGTCATCGCGCGACAGCGGCTGGACAAGGTCATGGCCGCCCTGACGACGCTGTCCCCGCGCACGCAACAGATTTTCAAACTCCACAAGATCGACGGTCTGTCATACGCCCAAACCGCCGCCGCCTTGGGCATCTCCAAAAGCTTGGTTGAGAAGCAGATCAGCCTGGCCCTGGGCCATCTTCATTCCAGGGTGATCCGATGAGCGCGACCAATCTGCATCATCGCCCCACAAACCGGGGAGGGGATGGTTGGACGGCGACGTCGTTGCGGAGAGGCTGGCCCGCATTCGGCCGCGAAGCCTCAGGTGACTGCCCATGACCGCTTCTCCGATCGATCCGATCCTGCAGGCCGCAACGGACTGGTTCGCCCGCCTGCGCGACGACGCCAAGCTCGACGCCTGGACTGATTTCCAGACCTGGCTCGAAGCCGATCCGGCCCACCGCCTGGCCTATGAAGACGTGGAGGCGCTATGGCTCGACTTGGAAGACCCGGCGGCCGAAGCCCTGTTGGCGACCGCCGCGGCGACGCCTTCCACTCCCAGCGAAACCAAGGCGCGCGAGCCCAGGTCAACGGTCACGGCCTTCAAGCCGCGCTCACCTCATCCAGCGCCCTGGCTGATCGCTGGCGGCGCCATCGCCGCGAGTATCGCGGCCCTGCTGTTGACGCCGAGATGGCTACCCTCGGCCCCGACGGACTATGTCACCACCAAGGGCGAGGTCCGGGCCGTGACCCTGGCGGATGGCTCGCGCCTGACCCTGGGCGCCGACACGCGGGTCAGCGTCACGATGCGCGCCGGACGCCGGGACGTCATCCTCGCGGACGGCCAGGCCGCGTTCGACGTCGTCCATAAGCCTGGCAGCCCGTTCGTGGTCGCCATGGGCGATCAGCGGGTTCGCGTGATCGGCACCGAATTCAATATCTCGCGCCATGCGGGACGCACCGCCGTCACCGTGCGTCGCGGCGTCGTCGCCGTGGCGCAGGCGAGCGGCGGCGAGGTGCGGTTGACCAGAGGCCAGCAGGTTCTTCATACCGAGGGCTCCACGGTACAGGAGGTGCGCGGCGCCGATCCCGAGGCGGTGTTCGCGTGGCGCGCTGGGCGGCTGATCTACGACAACACACCCCTGGCCGACGTGGTCGCCGACTTCAACCGGTATGGCGGCGCGCCGATCCGCATCGATCCCAGCGCGGCGAACGTCAAGGTCAGCGGTGTGTTCCTCGTGGACGGACAGCACGCAATGGTCGAGCGATTAGCGCAGTTCAGCGGGGTGGCTGTCGTTACGCGCCCGAACGAAATCGTTCTGAAGGAACAATGATCGCCCGTTATCGGTCATGGATTTCGTGAGTCGGCCCGCGCTGCGATGGGCAGGTTTGGCCGCGCTTGTCGCGGCGTCGCTCAGCCTTGGACCCGCCGCCGAGGCCGCGTCGCCCGACATTCGGCTGCGGTTGGCGCGCAAGCCCGTGCGCGCGGCCCTGATTGACCTGGCGCTTCAGGCGGAGGTGTCGCTGGGCGGCAATCTCGACGTCTGTCGCGGAGATAGCCCGACGATCGCCGGGCTTATGTCGCTGGAGACCGCCCTTTCTCGCGTGCTGGCCGGGTCGGGCTGCACCTTCGCGATCCTGGATCAGCGCACCGTCGTGGTGCGTGGCGCCCTCCCCAAGCGCCCGCCGGCGGCCGCCTACTCGCCGCGGCTGGCCGCGCCGGTCGTAGCGGAGGCGGAGGGCGAGCTCGCGCTCGGAGAGGTCGTGATTACCGCCCAGCGCTTTCCCAACCTCCCGGGCCGGACCCCCTACGCTATCTCGGCGGTCTCCGGCGAGGCGATCACCCGCGAGCGCGCCTCCAGCTTGGCTGATATCGGCCTTCAGGTGGCTGGGCTGACCACCACCAACCTGGGCCCTGGCCGCAACAAGATCCTGCTGCGCGGCCTTTCGGACGGGGCTTTCACGGGGCAGACCCAGTCGATTGTCGCCCTCTATCTTGACGAGGCGCCCATCACCTATAACGCGCCAGACCCGGATCTGCGGTTGGCCGACATGGAGCGGGTCGAAGTCATGCGGGGCCCCCAGGGCACGCTCTACGGCGGCGGAACGATCGGCGGGGTCGTTCGCCTTGTCACGCGCAAGCCCAATCTTGACGAGATCTCCGGTCAGGTCCTGGCGGGCGCCTCCGCCACCCGCCACGGTGGCGTGGGCCGCGAGATGGAGGGTACGATCAATCTTCCACTGCTGGCGGGAAAGGTGGCGATGCGGGCCGTGGCCTACGTGGAGAAGTCGCCCGGCTATATCGACAATGCCGGGCTAGCGCGCAACGACGTCAATGCCTCCGAGCGGAACGGCGCACGCTTGTCTCTTCGGGCCGTTCTATCGCCCGCCTGGCAGGTCACGGCGGTGACCAACTTCCAATCGATTGACAATCATGACACCCAGTACGGTGTGGCCCGGTTGGGAGCGTTGAGCCGCGACAACGCCGTGCGCGAACCCAATGCCAACAGCTTTGACCAGGATTCGCTGACCCTGACAGGGGACGGGGGCTGGGGCCGATTCACCGGTTCGGTCTCGCGCTTGGGTCACGACGTCGCCAGCCGCTACGACGCCACGAGCCAGACGGCCCTGTTTGGCCTACCGGCGGGCCCGGCAGCCTTCGACGACACGCGAAGCACTGACCTGGTGGTCGGCGAGGTCACCTACGCCACGCCGTCCGGGCGGTGGCTGCATGGCCTTGTCGGCGCCTTCTTCTCCACCACAGAGGCCCGCTTAGACAGCGCCATGGCGCCGGCCATTACGGGCCGTGCGCCCGGCTATCAGGAAGCTCGCATCGACGATATCCGCGAAGCGGCCGTCTATGGTGAAGCCACCTGGGACCTGCCGTGGAGCCTGTCGGCCACCGCCGGCCTGCGTTGGTTCGACTACCACTATGGTGTCCGATCCCGCGTCATTCAGGCAGGCGAGGTTCTCGCCTTCACAGGCGAAAACAGCGAGCGCGGGGTCTCACCCAAGATTCTGGTCAGCTATGCGCCGACGTCATCGCTGTTGGTGTATCTGCAGCTTTCGGAAGGCTATCGCCCGGGCGGATTCAACACCGGCGGAAGGATTGGGCAGGTGTTTGGAAACCTTGGCGCCCTGCAACGCCAATACCGCCCCGACGAGCTCTGGAACCGCGAGGTTGGCGTCAAGCTGACGGCTTTCGATGATCGCCTGCGGATGCGCGCCGCGGCCTTTTATGCCGAGTGGGGTTCGATCCAGAGCGACCAGTACCGCGCGGACGGCCTGGGCTACACAGTCAATGTCGGCGACGGCGACAATACGGGCCTTGAAGTCGAAGGCGCCTGGCGCGCCAGCGACCACTTGGAGCTGAGATTGGCGCTCCTGGTCAACAATCCCAGTCTTTCGCGACTGAGCCTGGATCCGGCGTCGGTTGCGAGCGCCGGCTTGGCGGGGATTTCCAGCGGATCGGCCAATCTCAGTATCGACTATCACCGACCTCTGGCCAGGGGCCCCACCTTGCGCGTTCGTGTTCAAGCCGCCCACACGGGAGGCACGCGACTAGGGTTGGACGAGGCCACCGGACGACACCTGGACAGCTACTGGACGACGTCAACCAGCGCGGCGTTTGAAACCGAGCGCTGGACCCTTGAGGCCTATGTCGACAACCCCTTCGACAGCCACGCCAACACCTTTGCTTTCGGCAATCCGTTCGCACCGCGGAGCGACCAAGCCATCACACCTCTGCGGCCCCGAACCACCGGTTTTCGGCTTGTATCGCGTTTCTAGACCTGTTGAATCGCGACTGTGCGTGACGCCGCAGATCCCGGCTATTGCCGCAAGCTCTCCGACCCATGTTCCGCCCACAACAGTGTCAGCATTCGGCGCCCAGGGGCGTGAAGGTCGCCTATCTGGAAGGAGTTGAAGGTCTGCAACTGGCGCACAAACGCCGGAACCTGGGGGAGCGCCGAGGGTGCGAGCCGCCCCTGAGCCAGAAGGGCGACGCGGCCGTGGCCTCAACACCTACTGGACGGGCGGTCGGCGAGAATGGTGCGATCAATCTGGTCAACGGACGTCACGCCAGTTAGGGCCATGGCTACGCGCATCTCCCGGTCGATCAGGTCCAGTAGTTGGCTCACGCCCGGTCCGCCGCGCGCGGCCAGGGCGTAGACATAGGCCCGGCCGAGCAGTACGCCCCGGGCGCCCAGGGCCAGCATCCGCACTACGTCGAGGCCCGAGCGCACGCCGCCGTCGGCCAGCACGGTCAGCCGGTCGCCCACCGCCTCGGCGATGGCCGGCAGGGCCCGGGCCGAGGACAGCACGCCGTCCAGCTGCCGGCCGCCGTGGTTGGACACCACGATGCCCTCGGCTCCAATATCGGCGGCGGCCCTGGCGTCCTCGGGATCCAGCACGCCCTTGATGATCAGCGGGCCCTTCCAGAGCTCGCGGATCCACTCCAGATCCTTCCAGGTGATCGAGGGATCGAAATTGGCCCCCAGCCAGCCCATGAAATCTTCCAGCCCGGACCGGTCGCCCAGCACCGGCGCGACATTGCCCAGGGTGTGGGGGCGGCCCATCACCCCGACGTCCCAGGCCCAGGCCGGCTTGCCCGCGGCCTGCAGCATCCGCCGGGCGGCGGCGTTGGGTCCGCTCATCCCCGAATGGGCGTCGCGATAGCGCGCACCGGGCACGGGCATGTCGACCGTGAAGACCAGGGCCGTGGCGCCGGCGTCTCGCGCCCGAACCAGCAGGTCGCGCATGAAGCCCCGGTCGCGCAGCACATACAGCTGGAACCAGATCGGCGCGCTGGAGGCGCGGGACACTTCGTCCACGTCGCAGACCGATACGGTGGACAGGCAGAACGGCACGCCCTTGGCGGCGGCGGCGCGGGCGGCCTGAACCTCGCCGCGACGGGCGTACATGCCGGTCAGGCCGACCGGGGCCAGAGCCACCGGCAGGGTCTGCCGGACACCGAACAGGGTGGTCGAGGGATCGACGCCCGAGACGTCCTTCAGCACCCTCTGGCGCAGGGACAGGTCGGCGAGGTCGGAAACATTCCGTCTCAGGGTTTGCTCGGCATAGGCGCCGCCGTCGATATAGTCGAACAGGAAGCGCGGCAGCTTGCGGCGGGCCGCCTCGCGGAAGTCCGTCGTCGAGGAAACGATCATGGGCGCCTGCTATTGGAAGTTGGCGAAGGCGCCGCCGTCGGCCAGCACCGCCGCGCCGGTGACATAGGCGGCCATGTCTGAGGCCAGGAACACTACGATCCTGGCGATGTCTTCCGGCGCGCCTAGGCGGCCCAGCGGAATGCGGCCTTCCATGTAGCGGCGCTTGTCCGGGTCGGCGAGGTCGTCCTTGTTGATGTCGGTGGCGATGGTCCCGGGCATCACCGAATTGCAGCGAATGCCGTGCTTGCCCAGGGCCACGGCGCAGGATTGCATCAGGCTGTGCACCCCCGCCTTGGTGGGCGTGTAGTGGGTCTGCATCTCGCCGCCGACCAGGGCGCTGATCGAGGAGATCGCCACAACCGCCCCGCCGCGCCCTTGCCTAACCATCTGGTTGGCCGCGGCCTGGACCATGAAATAGGCCCCCGTCATGTTGACGCCGACCGTCCGCTCATAGGTCTCGCGTGGCATGTCGAGGAACCCGTGGAACGGGCAGATGCCGGCGTTGCTGACGAAGACGTCAAGGCCGCCCAGGCCCGTCACCGCCGCCTCGATGAAGCGCGGGGCGTTATCGGGATCGGCGACGTCGCCATCAAACACCACCACATTGCGGCCGAGGGCGCGGATTTCCCCGGCGACCAACGCGGCGGCGTCCGGATCCCTGAAGACGTTAAGCGCCACATGCGCCCCTTGGCGCGCGCACTCTATCGCCGTGGCCCGGCCGATAC
Source organism: Alsobacter soli (assembly GCA_943371355.1). GTDB lineage: Bacteria > Pseudomonadota > Alphaproteobacteria > Caulobacterales > Caulobacteraceae > Caulobacter. Next base: position 9,009 of record CALRUN020000030.1, on the reverse strand, counting down.
CGCGCGAGGCGCCGGTAATGGCGACGATCTTGTCTTCAAGCAGCATGGGTCCTCCAGACCATCAGTCGGGGCGAGCGGTCGTCCGCTTTCCGTTCCAGCCTAGGTCGCGGCCGATGGCATTGGCGGCCTCACGCACATCCCCGACCAAGGTGTTCATCCGCTCATCGTCCATGTATTGAGCCGCGCCCGAGACGCTGATAGCGGCGACAATCTGGCCAGCGGGTCCTCGGACCGGCGCGGCGACGCAGCGGATGCGGTCCTCGTTCTCCTCAAGGTCGAAAGCCACGCCGCGCTGGGCATAGCCCTTCATCCAGGTGATCCACTGTTCCTCATCGGGCGCGCCGGGGGCCGGTGGCCCCTCCAGACGATAGAGTTCGCGCCAGCGCGCCTCGGTGTCGTCAAGCACCAGCGCCTTGCCCAGGCCCGTCGAGCGGATCGGCTGGCGGTCGCCAACGCGGGAGCTGATATTGATCCGGCGGCGGCCGGTCAGCTTGTCGAGATAAAGCGCGCGATCCTGATCCAGCACGCCCAGGTGGATGGTGTCTTCCAACTCGTCGAGCAGCTTTTCCAGATGCGGTCGGGCCAGGCGCGGCAGATCCATCTGCTGGCTGGCCAGATAGCCCAGCTCCAGGAGCTTGGATCCCAGGCTGTAGCCTTCGCGCGGCGCCTGGGACAGCATGCGGCGCTCGACCAGGGCGGTGGCCAGGCGGTGGGTGGTGCTGCGGGTCAGGCCCAGCTGCTTGGCGAGGGCCGGCAGACCGATAGCGCCCGACTCCGCCACCACGTCCAACAGATCCAGGCCCCGGAACAGGGTCTGGCTGCCGCTGGGGCTCTTGACCGCTGTCGTGTCATCCGCAGCCACGGTTTCCGCTCCTCTTGACGCTGTGCGTTTCATTTTGTAGCACTCTTTCTCATATTGTGGAACGCTAGGCAAGCGATACGGGCCGGGGCTCCTGCGAGCCGACGCCCTGCGAACACTAGCGAGTCATACGTTGTCTAGGGAGGTGGGCGCAGCCAAGTTGGCTGTCGCCGTCGCAAGCCGGAACCGATGAGGAACCAGCGCGCGCCCTTCCTGTCCACTAGGTCGCGGGCCGATCCCGCAGGTTGGAGCTTTTGTCTTCCATGGCGTTTCCGGTCATCAAGCATGTTCGCGCCTTCGTGGTTCGAGGCGGCGGCGCCGACTATCACGATCAGGGCGAAGGCCACTGGATCGATGATCACATCGCCACCCCCATGTCGCGCTATCCCGAATATCGCCAGAGCCGCCAGAGCTTCGGCATCAACGTGCTGGGCACCCTGGTGGTCGAGATCGAGGCCGCTGACGGGACGATCGGCTTTGCGGTGACCACCGGCGGCGAGCCCGCCGCCTATATCGTCGAGAAGCACCTGGCGCGGTTCCTGGAGGGGCGCGACCCGACCGAGATCGAGAAGATCTGGGACCAGATGTATTTCTCCACTCAGTATTATGGCCGCAAGGGCCTGGTGGTGAACGCCCTGTCGGGCGTCGACCTGGCGCTGTGGGACTTGCTGGGCAAGCTGCGCCAGGAACCCGTCTATCACCTGCTGGGCGGCAAGGTGCGCGATGAGCTGACCTTCTACGCCACCGGCGCGCGGCCCGATCTGGCCCAACAGATGGGCTTCATCGGCGGCAAGATGCCCCTGCACCATGGCCCGGCCGAGGGCGAGGAAGGCCTGCGCAAGAACCTCGAGGAGCTGGCGACGATGCGCGAGCGCACCGGCGAGGACTTCTGGCTGATGTTCGACTGCTGGATGGCGCTGGATCTGAACTACGCCACCAGACTGGCCCACAAGGCCCACGAGTACGGGCTCAAATGGATCGAAGAGGCGCTGAGCCCCGACGACTACTGGGGCTATCGCGACCTGAAGAAGGCCGCGCCCCCTGGCATGCTGGTCACCACCGGCGAGCACGAGGCCACCCGGTGGGGCTTCCGGATGCTTCTGGAGATGGAGTGCTGCGACATCATTCAGCCCGATGTGGGCTGGTGCGGTGGCATGACCGAGCTGGTCAAGATCTCCAACCTCGCCGACAGCCGCGGGGTGATGTGCATCCCGCACGGCTCCAGCGTCTACAGCTACCACTTCGTCGCCACGCGCCATAACAGCCCGTTCGCCGAGTTCCTGATGATGGCCCCGAAGGCCGACGAGGTCGTGCCGATGTTCCATCCGCAGCTGATCGGCGAGCCGGTCCCCGTGAATGGCAAGCTGAAGCTCTCCGACGCGCCAGGCTTTGGCGTCGAACTCAATCGCGAGGTCGGTCTGCACCGGCCTTACGCCCGCTGAACGTCCAGAAAGCGTAACTACATGAAGCTTCTCCGATACGGGCCCAAGGGCTCCGAAAAGCCCGGCCTCCTCGACGCCGACGGCGCCATCCGCGACCTGTCGGGCCATGTCGCCGACCTCACCGGCGCGGAACTGTCGCCCGCCAGCCTGAAAAAGCTGGCCGCCCTCGATCCCAAATCACTGCCGCTGGTCGAGGGCTCGCCCCGCTACGGCGTGCCGGTCAAAGGCGTCAGCAAGTTCATCGCCGTGGGCCTGAACTTCGCCGACCACGCCGCCGAGTCGAACCTCCCGATCCCAGAGGAGCCGGTGCTGTTCACCAAGGCCGTCAGCTGCCTGACCGGTCCGAATGATCCGGTGATGATCCCCAAGGGCTCGGTGAAGACCGACTGGGAAGTCGAACTGGGCGTCGTAATCGGCTCGCGCGCCAGTTACGTCACGGAGGACGAGGCTCTCGACCACGTCGCCGGCTATGTGCTGATCAACGACGTCTCCGAGCGCGCCTTCCAGATCGAGCGCGGCGGCACCTGGGACAAGGGCAAGGGCTGCGACACCTTTGGCCCCGTCGGCCCCTGGCTGGTCACCGCAGACGAGGTGGGCGACCCGCAGGACCTCTCCATGTGGCTGGACGTCAACGGCCAGCGCAAGCAGGACGGCTCCTCCAAGACCATGATCTTCCCGATCCGCAAGCTGGTCTCCTACATCAGCGCGTTCATAACCCTGGAACCCGGTGACCTGATCACCACCGGCACGCCGCCCGGCGTCGGCATGGGTCAGAAGCCCGAGGCCGTCTATTTGAAGGCCGGCGACAAGATCCATCTGGGCATCGAGAAGCTGGGCGAACAGCGCCAGATCGTTGTGGCCTGGACCCGGGACGGGATCTCGTGAGCACCCCTGACGTCTCCCCTTATCTTGGGCGGTTCGCCGGCCGCACCGCTGTCATTACCGGCGGCGCGTCAGGTCTGGGCAGGGCCGTAGCGTCGCGCATCGTCGCCGAGGGCGGCCGGGTCGCGCTGTGGGACCTGGACGCTGACGGCCTGAAGGACGCCGCCGCCCTGGTCGGCGCGTCTCACCTTGAGGCTCTGGACGTCTCCGACCAGAGCGCCGTCGCGGCGGCCGCCAAGGCCTCGAACGCGGCGCTGGGCAGGATCGACATCCTGGTCGCCTCGGCCGGCATCACCGGCGCGACCGTGCCGGTGCACGAGTTCCCGCTCGATAACTGGCGCCGCGTGATCGACATCAATCTGAACGGCGTCTTCTACTGCTGCCGCGAGATCGTGCCGTTCATGCTGGCCGGCGGTTATGGCCGGATCGTCAATGTGGCCTCGGTGGCCGGCAAGGAAGGCAATCCTAACGCCAGCGCCTATTCGGCCTCCAAGGCCGGGGTGATCGGCTTGACCAAGTCGCTAGGCAAGGAGCTGGCCACCCACGGTGTGATCGCCAACAGCCTGACCCCGGCCACCTTTGAAAGCCCGATCCTGGAGCAATTGCCCAAGAGTCAGGTGGACTATATGCGCGGCAAGATCCCGATGGGGCGCCTGGGCGAGGTCGAGGAAAGCGCCGCGATGGTCTGCTTCATGGCCAGCCAGGAGTGCAGCTTCACGACAGCCTCGACCTTCGACACCTCAGGTGGCCGAACGACCTACTGACCGCCGCCCGACGACCCGGAAGACCGGGCGTCCATCCAGAGAGGAACGCCATGGGCGGCTTGCCCTTCATCGACGCCCACGTCCACCTCTGGGACCTGGATCGCCTGCGCTATCCGTGGCTGTCGCCGCCGTTCGGCGACGAGGGGCCCAATGGAAGTGTCGAGGCGATCGCCCGGACCTACCTTGTGGAGGACTATCGCGCTGACCTGGCCGCCTGGAGCCTGGCCGGGGCGGTGCACGTCGAGGCGGGCGCGCAGTCTTCGTCGGCGCTTGACGAGACCCGCTGGCTGCAGGGCCTGGCCGACCAGGAAGGCCTGCCCAGCGCCATTGTCGCCTTCGCCGCGCTGGACGGCCCGGACCTGGAAGGTCTTCTGGAGGCCCACACGTCGCATCGCAGCGTCCGGGGCGTGCGCCAGATCGTCAACTGGCACCCCGACGCCGGGCGAACCTATACCGCGCGCGACCTCACCACCGATCCGGCTTGGCAGGCGGGCTTTGGACTTCTGGCCAAGTATGGCCTGTCGTTTGATCTGCAGTGCTACCCCGGCCAGATGGTCGGGCTCGCGGCGCTGATCGCACGCCATCCCGACACCCCGGTGATCCTCAACCATGCGGGGATGCCGATCGATGACGGCGCGCCGGGCAGGGCGCTCTGGCGCGACGGCCTGCGGACCCTGGCCGCTCTGCCCAATGTCAGCGTCAAGCTGTCGGGCTTTGGTCTGGTCGACCGCCACTGGACGCGCGACTCCATCGCACCCCTCATCCTGGAGGCCATCGACATCTTCGGGACCGATCGCTGCATGTTCGCCAGCGACGTGCCCACCGACACGCTGTTTGGCGACGTCGACACCCACCTGTCGATCTACCACGCCATCACCGCCGGCTTCAGCCCCGACGAGCGGCTGGATCTCTTCGCGCGAAACGCCATCCGCCACTATCGCCTCGACCTGCAGGTCTGACCGATGCGTCCGCCCTCGCACCTGCCCCTGCCGCTGTCTGTCTGGAGCGTCCCGTGACCCCCAATCCACTGCTTGGCGTCCTCTTCCACTGGCTGGGCGGCCTGGCCTCGGCCAGCTTCTACGTGCCCTATCGAGGGGTAAGGCGCTGGTCCTGGGAGATCTTCTGGCTGACGGGCGGCCTCTTTTCCTGGCTCATCGCGCCGTGGTTCTTCGCCGCGATCCAGACGCGAGACCTCCTGGGCGTCATGGCCCAGACACCCGGTCAAGTCGTCGGCCTGTGCATGATGTTCGGCGCGCTCTGGGGCTTTGGCGGCCTGACCTATGGCCTGACCATGCGCTATCTGGGCCTGTCGCTCGGCATGGCGGTGGTCCTGGGGCTCTGCACCGTCTTCGGCACCCTGATTCCGCCGCTCGTGCAGGGCGACTTCCATGAAAAACTGCTGTCCAGCCCGTCGGGACGAACCATCCTGCTGGGCCTGATCGTCACCTTGCTGGGCATCGTGGTGGTCGCCGTGGCCGGGGCGCGCAAGGACGCGGCGCTCTCGGCCGATCAAAAGACGGCCGTGATCGCGGAGTTCGATTTCAGGAAGGGGATCGGCGTCGCCATCTTCTCTGGCGTGATGTCGGCCTGTTTCGCCTTCGGTCTGGCGGCGGGAGAGCCCATCAAGGCGCTATCGGCGGCGGCGGGCACCGGGCCGCTATGGACCGGACTGCCGATCCTGTGCCTGGTGATGTTTGGCGGCCTGATCACCAACGGGCTCTGGTGCGCCTGGCTGATCGTGCGCAATCGAAGCGCCGGCCAGTGGCTGGGTCGCCCGGCCGCCGCCGACCAGCCCGCCCTTGGGGCGCGCACGCCCTTGCTGGCCAACTATCTGCTGTGCGCCCTCGCGGGCACGGCCTGGTACTTCCAGTTCTTCTTCTACACGATGGGCGAAAGCCAGATGGGGCGCTTTGGCTTCTCCAGCTGGACCCTCCATATGGCCTCGATCATCATCTTCGGCACCCTGTGGGGCTTTGCCTTCAGGGAATGGAAGGACGCCAGGCCGGCCGTTCGCGCCCTGGTCTGGCTGGGCGTGGCCCTGCTGGTCGGCGCCACCGTGATCATCGGCTACGGCAATGCGATGGGGCGCTAGGATGACGCCTCTGGGGCTAGGCGCGTCCGGTCGACTGCCGGCAAACCAAGGTCAGGTCCAGCGTGCGGTGCGCCTGCCCGTAGCCTGGCTCGACGATCATCTGCAGCAGCTGCTCGGTGGCCGCCCTGGCCATGTCGAACAGGGGGCGACGGATGGTCGTGAGCGCCGGCGAGATCATCGAGGCCAGATCGGAATCATCGAAGCCGGCGACCGACAACTGTCCCGGCATCGACACGCCTCTTTCCCGCGCCACCTTCACGACCGCGGCGGCCATGATGTCGTTGCACGCGAAGATCGCCGTGGGCGGCATGGGCGTCGACAGCAGCGCCTCGGCGGCCGCCAGCCCGCTCTCGAAACCGTAGTCGCCCTGTCGCAGCTGCAGGTCGATATCCAGGCCCGAGCTTTCCAGGGCCTGGACGAACCCGGCCTTGCGTTCCTGCGCCGAGCGGAAATGCGGGGGGCCTTCGATCATCGCGACGCGCCGATGACCAAGATCGAGCAGGTGCTGTCCCAGCCGGGCCGTGGCGGCGCGTTCGTCGCTGATCAGCATGCCAGGATAGGCGGGCACCGAAATCGAAGCGATGCCGATCGACGGCACGCCCAGCGCCGTGAGGCGCTCGGGAATGGCGGCGATCTCGGAGGCGGGCGGCAGAACGATCAGACCATCGACGCGCGAGCGCCGCACGAAGGTTTCGATCTCCAGCGCCACGTTGGGATCGTTGAACCGCACCGGATGGACGACCAGTTCGTAGCCATGCTGGGTGCAGATCTCGAAAATGCCGCGCTGGAGCGCGCCGATCACCTGGGCGTTGGGATCGTCCTGCACGACGGCGATCAGATAGGAGCGGCCCGAGGCGAGGGCGCGGGCGCGGGAGCTGGGACTGTAGCCCATCTGCGTGATGACCGCCTGGACGGCGAGGCGCGTCTCCTCGCCAACCTTGGGCGAGGCGTTTATCACGCGCGACACGGTGCGGATGGAGACGCCGGCGGCCTTGGCCACATCGTCGATGGTCACGGAAAAGCTCGTGGTCGGATCGTTTCCGAACATGGTTTGCAGCGCTCCAGATGAGCGTGATTAAGCGCAGTGACCAGAAACCGCAACTCTTGCCTGGCTAGCGCTGGCAATCGATAATGCCAGCGCTAGCACAAATAATGCTACCGGTAACAAATGGCGTTGACAGGGCGCGCGTCGCGATTGTTGCATCACTTGAGAGCCGAAAAATGGGCCGTTGGGAGGACGCTATGAAAATGGATCGAAGAGGCCTGGTGCTGGGCGGCTTGATGGGCTCCGCCGCGTTGGCGCCCTCGCACGGCGCCTGGGCCGCGAGCGTCGCTGACGCGCCAGGCTCCGGCGCCGCGCCCGACGCCTTCGACGTCAGGAATTTCGGCGCGGTCGGCGATGGCGCGACCATCGACTCGCCGGCCATCAACAAGGCCATCAGCCATGTCGCGTCGCTGGGCGGCGGGACGATCCATTTCCCGCCGGGGACCTATGCCTGCTACACCATCCGCCTAAAGAGCAATATCACGCTGCACCTTGACCATGGGGCCGTGATCCTGGCCGCCGCGCCCAACGGCGTGGCGCCCAACGGCTATAACGATCCTGGTCCCGGTGCGGGAAACGCCTATCAGGACTATGGCCACAGCCATTGGGCCAACAGCCTGATCTTCGGCGAAGGCCTGCACGATATCGCCATCGTCGGGGCCGGCCTGATCTGGGGCAGGGGGCTCACCCGCGGCCACCGGTTCCCGACCGACCCGCCGGACATTTCGGGTCCGGGCGTCGGCGACAAGGCGATCGCCTTGAAGAACTGCCGCAATGTGCTGCTGCGCGACTTCAAGATGCTGCAGGCAGGTTGGTTCGCGCTGCTCGCCACGGGCGTCGACAACATGACGATCGACAACCTGATCATCGACACCAATCGCGACGGTCTGGACATCGACTGCTGCCGCAATGTGCGGGTGACCAACTGCACGGTCAATTCGCCGTGGGACGACGGCATCTGCCCCAAGAGCTCGTTTGCGCTTGGCTATGCGCGCCCGACCGAGAACCTGACCATCTCCAACTGCTATCTCACCGGCCACTTCGAGATGGGCTCGGTCATCGACGGCACGTGGAAGACGATGCCGGCCGGTCACCACGGCTATGGGCGCATAAAGCTGGGCACTGAGTCCAACGGTGGTTTCAAGAACATCACCATCACCAACTGCGTCTTCGACCACTGTTACGGCATCGCCCTGGAGACGATGGACGGTGGCCTGACCGAAGATATCGCCATCAGCAACATCACCATGCGCGGCATAGGTTTCCCGCCGCTGTTCCTGCGCCTGGGCAGCCGGATGCGCGGTCCCGCCGGGGCGCCGGTGGGCAAGCTTCGCCGCATCGCGATCCAGAACATCGTCAGCTATGGCGCGACGCCGCAACCGTCGATCATTGCGGGCGTGGCCGGCCATCCGGTTGAGGACGTCAAGATCAGCGACGTCTACTTCCATCAGCTCGGCGGGGGCTCGGCGGAGCTGGCCCGTCGCCAGCCCCCCGAGGCGGACAAGGCCTATCCGGATCCGGACATGTTCGGTGACCTGCCGGCGACCGGCTTCTTCATCCGGCACGCGCGCAATATCGAGATGAGCAATGTCGAGATCGTCGCCGAGGCGCCCGACGCCCGGCCGGCGTTCTGGCTACAGGACGTGACCGATGCGGATTTCTTCCGGCTTCGCCTGCCCAAGGGACCCACTTTCCAGCTGGATCAGGTCACCGGCTTTCGATCGTTTGGCAGCCGCTGGCTTGAAGACCGCCGGTTCGACGGAACGGAGAGCCGGTCCTTCTAGCCAACGCGGCGGCGCGCCGTCGGCCAGACTGTCACGAGAGAGTGTTTGCGCATGTTCGAAGGGTCCAGCGTGATGTCCATGACCTGCCGACGCCTCTCTCATGGCCCGGGCGCGCGTGACCCGGCGGACCTCCCCCGTCCG
>CALRUN020000029.1:0-59596 GCA_943371355.1 Alsobacter soli | reverse complement strand
GCGGTTTGAGCTCCGAGGATTGGCGCGATCAACTATTTTACAAGGCGTTGATTGGGCTGGGGTTTGTTCTGGAAAGAATGGGGATTGAGCGCCCTCTATACCCGTGCTGGCCGCACAGTCCTCCCCCTGAAGGGGGCGGCGGCCGGAGGCCGGTGGGGGAAGACCCCTCCGACTCAGCAGCACTACCCCCTCCGATCACTTCGTGATCGCCTCCCCCTTCAGGGAGAGGACTTAGCTAGCGCGTCCCGCCCACCTTCGCGTCGAAGGGAGCCATCCCGGCATCTCACGGCAAGATCATCGCCGGTCAGGCCAGGAGAAGCCTGTAGCGACCCGGCCGACAGGCCTCACCTAGCGCTCACGATCCATCGTCGCGCTGTCCGTCATAGCGCGCAACCAGTTCGACGACGGCGAGCACCGCGCCATGGCCCAGCAGAGCGACGGTCACCCACATCAGGGGCCACTTCATGACGAAGGCGCCGAGCCCAACGCTGATGGTGATGAAGACGGCGGCCACAACGACGTAGCAGGCGCCATGAATCCAGAAAGACAGACGCAGGTCCCGGACAACCTTCTTCTGACGGCTCTGGACAATCTGCGCAGCCTCGATCTCTGGATCAACGGACAGGGCGACGACATCGACATTGAAGGCGTTCGCCAGCGCCTTGAGCGTTTCGCCCGAGGCCTTCTGTCCGTTCTCAATGCGCTGCAGCGTTCGCAGGCCGACGCCGGCAAGCAGGGCTAGGTGCTCCTGGGACCAGTGACGCTCCTCGCGCCAGCGCTTGATCTTTGCCGTATCGGTCTTGAAGAACATTCTTGGCTCCCACGCCCTGGGTATCAGATGTCTGAGGGAAACCCCAAAGACGACCCAGGCGCCACGCCAGCCTTGCGCCATCGTCCCGCCACTCGCCCGCCACACCCCAGACAAGGGTCTATTCCAGAGGCAAGGCGAGACGGCTGCAGACCTGAAGCGGGTCATCATGATGACCCGCCACGGCGCGAAGATCTTGCCCTGAGCGCCCGCCATCCATCGAGGCGAAGTGAAATCACTGGCCTGGAAAAGTTTCCGTCAGCCCGCGCCGCCGGCCCTGATGAAGCCATCAGGGCGGAAAGGGTCCTAAAACTCCTCCCAAGCCCCCGGCCGCGAGGACGGCGCCACCTTCAGCGCATTGGCCCCCTGCACGTACCGCTGGCGGAAGCTTTCCCGGCTCGGCGCCGCCACGGGCCGCGCGGCCGGCCGCGCCGGGGCCTGGGGCCGCAGTTCATGCACCTCGGCGCCCACCTGGAAGCGGCCGACCAGGCGCTCCAGCTCGGCGGCCTCGCTGGCCAGGGCGTGGCTGGCGGCGGTGGACTGTTCCACCATGGCGGCGTTCTGCTGGGTGACCTGATCCATCTGGTTGACGGCCTGATTGACCTCGGCCAGGCCGACGGCCTGCTCCCGGGACGAGGCGGCGATCTCGCCGACCAGGTCGTTGATCTCGGCCACCTGGACCAGGATCTGGTCCAGGGTCTCGCCGGTCTCGCCGACCAGCCGCACGCCGCGCCCGACCTGCTCGGTCGAGGTGCGGATCAGGGTCTTGATCTGCTTGGCGGCGTCGGCCGAGCGCTGGGCCAGGGCCCGCACTTCCTGAGCGACGACCGCGAAGCCCCGGCCCGCATCGCCGGCCCGCGCGGCCTCAACGCCGGCGTTGAGGGCCAGTAAATTGGTCTGGAAGGCAATCTCGTCGATCACGCCGATGATGTTGGTGATCTCGTGCGACGACTTTTCGATGCCGCCCATGGCCTCGACGGCTTCCTTGACCACCGCGCCGCTGCGCTGGGCGTTGATCTTGGCGCTCTGGGTCACCTGACGGGCGCGGTCGGCGCCTTCGGAGCTGCGCTTGACGGTCGAGGTGATCTGGTCGAGGGCGGCGGCGGTCTGTTCCAGGCCGGCGGCGCCGCGCTCGGTGCGCTGCGCCAGGTCGTCGGAGGCCTTGCTGATCTCGGCGCAGCCGGCGCGGATGCTGCGGGCGGCGGTCAGGATGCCGGCCATGGTCGCCTGCAGGCTTTCCACGGCGGCGTTGAAGTCGCGCGGCATCTTGCGGGCGTCGGCGGCGAAGCTCTCTTCGCGCATGCGCCAGATCAGGTCGCCCTCGACGAGCTTTTCCATGCCCTCGCCGAGGGCCGACACGGCCACTTCCTGGGCTTCGGCATGGGCCTGCGCCTCGGCCTCGTGGCGCTGGCGCTCGGCCTCGGCGACCGCGCGTTCGGCCTCCTGCTCGGTCCTGCGGCGCTCGCCGTCGGCCAGGTCATGGCGGAAGCCGTCCAGGGCCCGGGCGATGGCCCCGATCTCGTCGCCGCCGTTCACGCCGGAGACGGGCTGGTCGTAGCGACCGGCGCTGAGGCTATCGACCGAGCGGGTCAGACCGGCCAGCGGCGCGCGCAGCAGGGTCGCGCTGGCGAAGAACAGGGCGCCCAGAACGGCCAGGGTGATCAGCACGCCACCGGCGAAAAGGATTTTGGCCAGCTTGTCGGCGGGGCCCGTGATGGCCGCCACCGGCACGTCCATGACCAGGGCCCAGGTGGTGTTGAGGGCCGGCATGGCGATGGGGCGGACGATGCGCAGCATCGGGACGTCGCCGGCGCTCACGCCCTTGATCTCGATCGCCTGGCCGCCGGCCAGCACGGCCTTGACCGCCTCGGCGCCCGGATCGGCATAGGCCTTCATGTGCAGGGCGGCGTCGGGGTGGGCCACCCACTGGCCGCCCGCCGACACCAGCATGACCCGGCCGCCGTCCAGCGGATGCAGCTGCCCAAGAGCCTTCGAAAGGTTGCTCAGCGACATGTCCAGGCCGGCGACGCCGATCAGCGTGCCGTTCGACATCACCGGCAGGGCGACCGACGACATCGCCACCTGCTCGCTGCCGACCGTGTCGAAATAGGGCTCGGTCAGGCTCGGTTTCCGCGAGGCGACGGTGTCGGTGTAATAGCTCTCGGCGAAGTCCGTGCCATTGGCCTCGGACTGCTGCGACGGCGCGCCGTTCTGGTTGACCCAGTAGGTCGAGAACCGGCCGTCCTTGTTGGAGGCCATGGCGGGATTGGCGAGGAACTCGGCGTCCTTGCCGTCCAGGGCGTTGGGCTCGGCCATGAACCAGGCGCCCATGACGCTGCTGGTGGCCAGGGCGTTCGGCTTGACGATGGCCACGAACTTGTCGCGCTCGATCAGGCCCGCCTCATGGGCAGAGGCGATCGAGCCGCGCATGGCGCCCGCGGCGGCGGCGGCGGCGTTGATGTCGTTGCGGACCTGCTCGATGGCTTCGTCGGCCACCGCGCCGGCATACTGGTTGGTCAGGCCCGAAACGATGGTGCTGGTGTGCGACGAGACCGCCCAGGCGGCGGCGATCAGCAGCAGGCCGATGGCCAGGCCCGCGACCAGGATCAGCTTCCAGGCGATCGTCAAACGACGGAACGCGGACATGAGGTGGGACTCCGGGAAACGGTCAGGCTCCCCAGTCATCGCTCCCGATTCGTAAATCCGGCATTAACCACGTTCGGGTGCGACGTTTTGGTAGATCCTCCCCCAGCGGGGGAGGATCTAGAAACTCACCGCCCGTAACGCGCCTTGACCGGCTGATAGCTGTCCCAGACCACGCCGTCGGCCACCGACCGCAGCAGCTTGATGTACTCGGCGTGCGACCAGGCCAGGGGCGTGGCGGAGTCGGTGCCCTCGCCGCGCACATAGCCATGGGCGGTGTCGGCCCCGACCCCGTCCCAGACCTGTTCGGGGATCAGCAGGCCGTCATTGGCGAACAACTCCATCGCCTTGACATAGGTCTGGCGCACGGGCTCCAGCGCGCCCGGCGCGGGCTTGCCGCGCAGGGTGAGGCGGGCGATCTCGTAGTGGCCGCGCTCGCCGGTGAAGATCGGCCACACACGGCCGCGCTGGCCGGGTCGCATCTGGTCGCCTGCGCCATAGTTGGCGCCGGTCTTGGTGTCCTCGCCATAGCCGTCGACGCCATAGCGCCGCCAGCCGGGGAAGCTTCCCTCCACGCCCGGGAAGGTGAAGGCGTAGCGGACGCGATACAGGTCCTCGAGCGACTGATCGTCGATCTCGGGCAGGCTGGCGACGATGGCGGGATCATCGGCCGGGCGCACGCCGTAGCGGACCAGCTCGAGGAAGCCGGCGTCCAGCATCTGGTCCTCGGGCACGGCCTGCTGGCCATTGCGCACCTCGACGGGGCTCTTGTTGTCAGGATCCTGGTCGCTGTTGAGGCGCAGGAAGTATTTGCCGTCGCCCAGCGCGCCCTTGGTCGTGACCATGCGGCTGTCGACCTTGGCCGAATAGTCGTCGGCCGTCGCGCGGTAGCGGGCGGCGGAGGCGGCGTCGCCCGCCAGATCCGCGATCTGGCCGGCCGTCACCAGGCCCGCGATCACGGCGGCCGTGGTCGAGGGCGAGTGGCCGCCCTGCTCTTCCCAGCGCTCCTGCTGGGCGAAGGGCGGGACGATGGTCGCGCTGTTCCAGCCCAGGCCGACCTTGCCGCCATCGACCAGGAAGTCGGCGGCCGGCTTGATCATCCGACCATAGAAGGTCTTCAGCTCGTCGTCGGACAGCCAGCCCTGCTTCCACAGCTTCCAGCCCAGCATGATCGGCATGGCCGTCTGGTCCAGCTGGACCCCGACCCATTCGGGCGTGCCGTCGACTTCCGACTTCTGCAGGAACCAGCCGCCGACGCCGGTATTGCCCGGGGTGTTGGGCCCCACCTGTACGGTCGGCAGATAGTGGAAAGCGGCCAGCGGGGTCTGGATGTCGCCCAGGGCCGCCAGGGCCATGGCGCACTGGTAAAAGTCGCGCGGCCAGACGGCCTTGTAGCCGGTCGAGGGCTTGGAGGCGTCCACCGTGTCGCCCCACGGATTGGACAGCGAGGCGATCAAGGCGCCGGCATGGGTGCGGTCTTCCTGCACTTTCAGCATCAGGGCGCTGGCCTGGACCAGCTTGCCGCCGTCCATGGCCGCTTCACGCAGGCGGGGCAGCTCGTGCAGCGAGGCCAGCCAGCTTTCCCAGCCGCTGTTGTAGCCAGCCAGAACCTTGGCGTAGCCGGTCTTCAGTGTGCCGTCGGCGGCGGCGGCGCTGGCGGCGGCGGTCGGGCCAAAGCCGATGGCGTAGTCGGCACTGATCTCGCCACTGGTGGCGGGCAGCTGGCCGGTCAGCATGATCGACCCACGCTCGGCGCCGGTGCTGGCGTAGAGCGTGTCGAACTTGCCGTCCTTGAGGTCGGTCAGGCCATCGGACGCGCCCAGGAAGCCCGCGCTGGCGGCGGCGAAGGGCCTGGAGCCCTTCAGGGTCAGGAAGGTGTCGCCCTCATTGGCGGTCAGGGCGGTCTTGCTGGCCGCGCCGGCGTCGCCTGATCCCGTATTGGCCATGTGCGGTTCGAGCAGCAGGTAGGGCGTCACCGAGCCCTTCAGCGCCTTGACCGTGACGCGCAGGAACAGGCTCTGGCGGTCGGGATCGGTGAAGATCCGCTTTTCGATGACGAAGCGGCCCTGTTTGTCGGTGGTGGTGATCTTGTAGGCCGGCGACAGGGGGCGGCCTTCGGCGTCGGCATGCAGATATTCGGTCTTGGCGACCGTGTCGGCGCCCTCGACCGCGAGGCCGGTCGAGGTCTGGACGGCGAAGCGCAGCTGCTTGATCTGGGCCTCGTGGATCAGGCCGTACATGGTCTCGGTCAGCACGCCGTCGGCGATCGAGAACCAGACCTTGGACACCACGCCCGTGCGGCCGCCATCCTTGTAGGCGCCATCGACATAGGCCTCGTAGGACGCGCCCACACCCGTCTTGGCGGCATAGGCCCAGGTCGACGGCGCGCCGGGAGCGCCGGGGGCGGTCTGGGCCGAGGCGGCGCCGGCCAGCGCGCAGATGGCGGTCGTGGTCAGGGCGAGGGTTTTGAGCATACGCATGGGGACTGCCTCGTGAAGGGAGGAACGGTTAGGCGCGCGCGGGCGCCTCATCAGGATCGGTGACGGCGAACACGGCGATGGCGGCGATGGCGAACGACGCCGCGCCCAGCACCAGGGCGAAGATCGCCTGGCCGCCGAAGAAGGTCTTCAGCAGCAGGCCCAGCACGGTGGCGGCCAGCAGCTGCGGGATGACGATGAAGAAATTGAAGATGCCCATATAGACGCCCATCTTCCGGGCCGGCAGGGCCCCGGCTAGGATCGAATATGGGGCAGACAGGATCGAGCTCCAGGCAAAGC
The DNA here is from genome assembly GCA_943371355.1 of Alsobacter soli. Classification (GTDB taxonomy): domain Bacteria; phylum Pseudomonadota; class Alphaproteobacteria; order Caulobacterales; family Caulobacteraceae; genus Caulobacter. The sequence continues at coordinate 53,368 of CALRUN020000029.1, read as the reverse complement.
CCACGCCGATCATCGAGATCCACAGCAGGCCGGGGTCCTTGATCAGCGGGATCGACAGCAGGCCGGCCGCGCCAAGGACCAGACAGGCCGCGTGGCTGATCCGGCGGTTGGTCAGCCGCACCATGGTGGGGATCAGCAGGGCCGCCAGGGCCGCCACGCCGTTGTAGACGGCGAACAGCACGCCCACCCAGTCGGCGCCTTGGTTGTAGGCCTTCGAGGTCGCGTCGACGGCGTGGAAGTGCCAGGCCGACACGGCGGGCGTGGTGTAGATCCACATGGCGAACAGGCCAAACCACGAGAAGAACTGCACCACCGCCAATTGGCGCATGGTGGTCGGCATCAGGAAGGCGTCCTCCAGCACTTCGGAGAAGCCGTTCCCGGTGTTGCCATTCCGCTTGAGGCGCGCGCCGGCCACGCCCGCGACGCCGAACACCGCCAGCAACCCGGCCAGGACGTAGAGTTCCTTCTCCAGCCGCAGGGTCCAGACCAGCAGGGCCAGACAACATCCGCCCAGCAGACCCACCAGTCCCAGAAGCCCATAGGCGTTGATGGACGGATCCGCACGCCGCAGATCATCGGCGGTGTCCTGCATCCGGTCCGCGCGCTCGGCTAGCTCGAAGGCGGCCAGTTGCTCAGGGCTGTATTCCCTGGTCGTGAACACCGTCCACATCACCGCCAGCAACAGGCCCGCGCCCCCGGCATAGAAGGCGATCCGCACCGCGTCGGGGATCTGGCCGGCCGGCGCGGTGTTGGCGACGTTGAACCAGTTGGTCAGCATCCACGGCAGGGCCGAGGCCAGCACCGCGCCGAGGCCGATGAAGAAGCTCTGCATGGCGTAGCCGGTCGAGCGCTGCTCTTCGGGCAGGTTGTCGCCGACAAAGGCCCGGAACGGCTCCATGGTGATGTTGATCGAGGCGTCCATGATCCAAAGCGCCGAGGCCGCGATCCACAGGGTCGGCGAGTTGGGCATGACGAAGAGCGCCGCCGTCGTCAGGATCGCGCCCCAGAAGAAGTAGGGTCGACGGCGCCCCAGCCTGCCCCAGGTCTTGTCGCTGAAATGGCCGATGATGGGCTGGACCAGCAGGCCGGTGGCCGGCGCGGCGATCCACAGGATCGCCAGGTCGTTCACGTCAACGCCCAGGGTCTGGAAGATGCGGCTGGTGTTGGCGTTCTGCAGGCCAAAGCCGATCTGGATCCCGAAGAACCCAAAGCACATGTTCCAGATCTGGAAGATACTCAGCTTGGCCTTGGTCATCCGCTTCCCCGCCCGCCCATCGGTTCAAGCCGATGATGCGCAAGTTTTTTCATAGACGCTCAGTGGGCGCATTTGCGCACGCCCCCCTCGCCCGCGCAATCTCGATTTCCCGCATTTCAAGGGATTTCAAGCCGAAAGTCGCGAACCCGTAGCGCGCCATTCGCGAGCGAAGGCCGCGTACGGGCGCGATGCGAAGACGTCGGACTGCAAACATTCTCATAAATTTGCAGAGCACGCCGGCCTTTCCGTCCCTGCTGGAAAGGCCGGGAAAAGGTCTACTGCCGCGGCTTGCCCCTGCTGGCCGCCATGAACCGGATCGCCTGGCCGCCGCCGGGCGCCAGGCGCAGGGTCAGGACGTCGGCGCTGGTCACTTCACGTTCCTCGATCAGGATATCCTGCGGGGCGGTCTTCCAGTCGGCCTTGTCGCCGTCGCGATAGATTTGGGCCTTGTAGCGGCGGCCCGGCTCCAGGAAGCCCAGCGGCGCCGTCAGCACCCGGCCCTCCTCGTCGGTGATCGCGCCCAGATACCAGTCGTCGCTCTTGCGGTCCTTGCGGGCGATGGTGACGAAGTCGCCGATCTCGCCGTTCAGGATCAGGGTTTCGGACCAGTTGGTGGGCACGTCCTCGATGAACCGGAACGGCTTGGGATTCGCCTCGTAGTTCTCCAGCAGATCGGCCGCCATCTGGATGGGGCTGTACAGCGTCACATACAGCGCCAGTTGCTTGGCCCAGGTGGTGGCCACGCCGTCGGGGGCCTTGGTCTTCATGCCGAAGATGCCGGGCGTATAATCCATGGGACCGGCCAGCATGCGGGTGAAGATCAGGTTGGTCTCGTGCTCGGGCGGATTGCCCGGCTGGCCCCAGGCGCTGAACTCCATGCCCCGCGCACCCTCGCGCGAAATCCAGTTGGGATAGGTGCGGCGCAGGCCGGTGTCCTTGATCGGCTCGTGGGCGTTGATGGCGATCTGGCGCTCGGCGGCCTCGGTGACGACCTTCAGGTGATGGCGCGCCATGTCCTGGCCCTCGTGCCAGGCGAAGTGAACCTTGCCGTCCAGGCCCATGACCTTGGCCTGACCCGCATCGGCCACGTATCCGGTCTTCACCGCCGTGACGCCCAGCTTTTTGTAGAGGTCGAAGCCGGCCTCCATCTGGCTTTCATAGTGGGCGGCGTTGGCCGAGGTCTCGTGGTGGCCGATCAGCACCACGCCCTTTTCGCGGGCGTGGTCGGTGACGCGCTTGATGTCGAAATCGGGATAGGCCTGCGTAAAGCTGAAGTCCTGGCCGTTGCCAAACCACTCGCCATCCCAGCCCACGTTCCAGCCCTCGACCAGCACGCCGCCCAGGCCGTGCTTGGCCGCGAAATCGATGTGCTTGATGGCGTTCTCGGTGGTCGCGCCGTGCTTGGCGCCGGAGGCCCAGGTCTTCCTGTCCAGGTGCATCTCCCACCAGACGCCGACATATTTCATCGGCTTGATCCACGAGACGTCGCCCAGTCGGTTAGGCTCGTTGAGGTTCAGGATCAGGTTGGAGGTCACCAGACCGCCGGCCGTATCGGCGATCTGCATCGTCCGCCAGGGCGTCGGGAACGGCGCGGTGCGCTCCACCTTGGCGCCGCCGGCGCCCGGCGTCAGGTTGGCCTTGAAGCGCCGCCCCTCGACCCGCGTCAGGTTCATGCCCGAATAGTCGATCAGCGCCGCCTCGTGGAAGGCGATGTGCAGGCCATTGTCGGTGCGCACCGTCATCGGGGTCTGGGCGTCGCCCACCTCTTCGGCGCGGCTGCGGTTGTAGAGATATTCCTCGCGGTTCCATTCGAAGGCGGGGATCCACCAGACCGTCGCCGGCTCGGCCAGGCTGAACTCGGTCAGCTCCTCACCGATCTTCACGGTCTTCAGGTTGGTCTGGTCCGGGAACTCGTAGCGGAAGCCGACGCCGTCGTCATAGACGCGGAACACCACGTCGAAGCGGCGCTGCAGACCGTTCTTCTCGGCCAGGGTGACGCGCAGTTCGTTGTAGTGATTGCGCACAAACCGGCGCTCGCCCCACGGCTGCTCCCAGGTCTCGTCGAAGCTTTTGGTCGCCTGACCGGCCAGCACCAGATTGCGCTCCAGCTTGGGGGCGTCCACCAGGATGAAGCCCAGGCGCGACGGGGCGATCACCGGCTTGCCCAGACGTGAAACCGCATAGCTGGGCCGGCCGTCGCCGTCGGTGCTGACCTCCACCGACAGCACCTTGTCGGGTGAGGTGATGGCGACCAAAGGGCCCGCCAGGACGGGCGCGGCGACCAGCAGAAACGCCGCCAGGGCTAGGCGAAACAGCATGGGGGAACTCCACGACAAACGACGGCGCCTGGACTTGCCAAGCTTCCCCGCCGACGCCTAAACAGGCTTATGAAAACTTTTGCGGCAAATTTTGCAGTCGGCGAGAACCCCGCATGAGCAAGGGCGTCACCCGTCTGGAAGACCTGGCCAAGATGGCCGGCGTCTCGATCTCGACCGCCTCGCGGGCGCTCAATGACAGCCCCGCCGTCAACAAGCGCACCAAGCAGGCGATCTGGAAGCTGGCGCGCGAGATGGACTATCCGTTCCGCCGCTACATGCCCGCCGGCCCGATCGGCGCCGAGGCGACGATCGCCATCGTGGTGCCCCGTCCCCAGGGCCGCGACAGCGGCATGTCCGACCCGTTCTTCCTCGAGTTGCTGGCCGGTGTCGGCGAAGCGGCCAGCGAGCGCGGTTGCGACGTGCTGCTCAGCCACATCGCGCCGGCCAATTTCGAGGACCTGTCGGTGGCCATGACCACCAGCCGGGCCGAGGGCGTGATCTTCCTGGGCCAGAGCTCGCTGCACGCGGCCTTCAACCGCCTCGCCGAGACCGAGGGCCGGTTCGTCGTCTGGGGCGCGCAGCTGCCCGACCAGAACTATTGCTCGGTGGGCTCCGACAACCCGATGGGTGGTCGCCGGGCGACGCTTCATCTGGCGCGGCTGGGTCGCAAACGCATCGTCTTCCTGGGCGACACCGAGGCGCCGGAAGCCATGCAGCGCCATCGCGGCTATCTGGACGCGCTGGAACATCAGAAGCTCAGCGTCGATCCCGACCTGATCGTGCCCGCCCACTTCGAGGTGGAGTCCGCCGAGGCGGCCATCGACTCCCTGATCCATCGCGGCGTGCCGTTCGATGGCGTGGTAGCGGCCTCCGACCTGATCGCCCTGGGCGCCATCCGCGCCCTCAAGCACGCCGGCCTCTCGGTGCCGGGCGACGTCTCCGTGGTCGGCTTCGATAACGTGCCGTTCGCCCGCTATTCGAGCCCCGCGCTTAGCACCATCGCCCAAGACACGGCCAAGGCCGGCCGGCTGATGGTGTCCAAGCTGCTGGACGCCAGTGGCGAACGCGCCAGCCGGTCCGAGCGGGTGCCCACGGACCTGATCATCCGGGAAAGCTGCGGGGGGTAATTCTTCAAATCCGCCGCTCTCCCTGGCGACCCGAAGGGCGGCGAAAGCCAACGCCGGGGCCCAGATCGAACCCGCAGGTGTGGTCGATTTGAGCCGAGGCAGAAGGCGCATCATCCCCAAACGCTCAGGCTAAATCTGGGCCCCGGCTTTCGCCGGGGAGAGCGGATCTTGAGAGACACCAGACAGACCCCTAGACCCGCCGCGCCATCAGCCCGCCACAGGGCGGCACGACGCCAGCCTCCGACAGGTTGACGCTGTCGATCACGGCCCAGCCGTCAGGCAGCGACCAGGCGACCGGATCGTGACCCAGGTTGAACACGCAGAGCAGCGCGTCATTCCCCTCCCCCCGCTCGAAGATCAGCAGGGGCGTGTTGGTCTCGACGAAGCTCACCCTGCCCGTCCGCAACGCCGGCCAGGCGCGGCGCAGAGCGATCAGGCGGCGGGCCACGTGCAGGGTCGAGGCCGGATCGGCCTCCTGTGCGTCAACGGCCAGCGGCAGGTGAACCGGATCGACCGGCAGCCAGGGTTCGACGGCGGAAAACCCGGCATTGGCCGCGGTCGAGACCCACGGCATCGGCGTGCGGGCGCCGTCGCGGCCCAGGGTCTGGGGCCAGTTGGCGATGGCCTCAGGATCGACCAGGCGCTCAAACGGCACATTGGCCTGGGGCAGGCCCAGCTCCTCGCCCTGATAGACGAAGACATTGCCGCGCAGGGCCACCAGCAGCAGCAGCGCCATCTCGGCGAAGGCCTTGCGGTCGCGGCCCTCGGCCCAGCGCGACACCGCGCGCGGTGCGTCGTGATTGGAGAAGGTCCAGGAGGGCCAGCCCTCGCCGTCCCCGCCCATCCACATCGCCGCGCCTTCGCGCACCATCTCGGCGGTCAGGTGGTCAGCATAGAGATAGAGGAAGCCGTAGGCGCTGTTGAGGCGGTCCTCGCCGGCGGTGAACAGCTTCATCTCGCGGTCGGCATGGTCTCCGCCCACCTCCGCCACCGAGAACCGGCCGCCGTGGGCGTCGGTCAGGGTCCGCAAGCGGCTGAGGAAGGCCGGAATGTCGGCGTGGCTCTGGTTGTAGATCTTGTCCTGGAAATCAAATGGCCGGGTGCGCTTGCCGCCCGGCGGCAGCGGCGGATTATCCTTCAGCTCCGGGTCGTGCATCGAGAAGTTGATGGCGTCGAAGCGGAAGCCGTCGACACCGCGATCCATCCAGAACTTCGCCGAGGCCAGCAGCGCATCCTGCACCGCCGGGGCATGCACGTTCAGCTGCGGCTGCGAGGCCAGGAAGTTGTGCATGTAGTACTGGCCGCGCCGCGCGTCCCACGTCCAGGCCGGGCCGCCGAACACCGACTGCCAGTTGCTGGGCGGCGAACCATCGGGCTTGGCGTCGGCCCAGACATACCAGTCGGCATAGGGATTGTCGCGATCCTGGCGACTGACCTCGAACCAGAGGTGCTCGTCGGAGGTGTGCGAGAACACCTGGTCGATGATGACCTTCAGGCCCAGAGCGTGGGCCCTGTCGATCAGCCGGTCGAAATCGGAAAGGGTCCCGAAGATCGGATCGACGTCCAGATAGTCGGAGACGTCGTAGCCGAAGTCCTTCATCGGCGACTTGAAGAACGGCGACAGCCAGATGGCGTCGACGCCCAGCGAGGCGATGTGCTCCAGCCGCGCGGTGATGCCCGGCAGGTCGCCGACGCCGTCGCCGTTCGAGTCGGCGAAGCTGCGCGGATAGACCTGATAGATCACCGCGCCGCGCCACCACTGCGCGTCCATCGCGGGCTCCACAGCCGGACGTGAAAGAACCTTGACCGTCACTGTAGCCCCTCGGAAACGCAAATCATGTAGTCCAGCGGGCCGACGTCGACCCGATAGCTGCCGGCCGCGCTGGCGGCCCCGGCGCAGGCGCCATGCACGGACCGCCAGGCGCGCGAGGCCGTTTCGACCTCGACCTGGGCGGTGACCGGCGTCACGCCCGTATTGTAGACAACCAGATATTCAGCCCCGTCTGCCAGCCGTGAAAAGGCCAGAAGACCCGGCTTGTCGCTCTGAGCGCGCACGAGCTGGCGGCCGGACCGCAGGGCCGGATGCCCGGCGCGGAACCTGGCCATTTCAGCGATGCGGCGATAGAGCGGCCCATCGGTGCGGAAGCTGTCTGTCGCGGTCGTGGCGCGGGTTCCGACCAGCCGGTTGTCGTTGTAGCTGGCCACCTGGCTGGCGAACATGTCCTCGCGGCTGTCGGCATAGCCGCCGTCGCCGGTGAAGCCCTGCTCGTCGCCGTAATAGATCGTCGGCACGCCGCGCGAGAACATCATCAGGGCGTGGCCCAGGGTGACCCGATCCAGCAGCTCGGCGTCGGAAATCCCAGGATTGGCCTCCAGCACGAAATGCCCAAAGCGGCCCATGTCGTGGTTGCCCAGGAAGGTCGGCAGCTGCAGCGCGGTCGCCTCGCCGCCCGCATAGACCGCGTCGCCGGCGAACACCCGGGCCAGGCGATCCGTGCCGGCCTTGCGCGCCACGATCTCGGTGACGGTCGACTGGAAGGCGAAGTCCAGCACGGCCGGGAAGCCATCGACCCGGGTGTGGCGGGCCAGGGTGGCGACATCGCTGTCGAACACTTCGCCGAAGATATGGAAGTTCTCGATACCCTTGGCCCTGGCCCGCGCCTGCATGGCGGGAATGAAGGCCTGCCAGAACTCGGGGTTCACGTGACGGGCGGTGTCGATGCGGTAGCCGTCGATGCCGAAATCGTCGATCCACTGGCCATAGATGTCAATGAAGCCCTGCACCACGCGCGGGTTCTCGGTGAACAGGTCGTCCAGCCCCGCGAAGTCGCCGTCCAGCGAGCTTTCACCGGCAAAGGTGCTGTCGCCGCGATTGTGATAATAGGCCGGGTCGTTGAGCCAGGCGGGCTTCTTGACGCTCTCCTCGCCGGTCGGGACGTAGGGCGTATAGGCGTAGTCCGGGCGTTTCAGCCGGGTGAAATCGCGACCGTCGAAGCCCTCATTGATCGTCGCGCCCGTCACCCCGCCGCGCGTCGCATAGGGATAGTCCGCCCGGCCGCGATAGGCGCAGTCATTGGCCGGGCACTCGCGATAGCGGATCACGTCGGCCGTGTGGTTAGCGATGATGTCCATATAGACCTTCATCCCGCGCGCATGGGCGGCGTCGACAAAGGCCTTGAACTCGGCCCGCGTGCCGAAGTGCGGATCCACGTCGGTGAAGTCGGTGATCCAGTAGCCGTGATGCGCCGCCGACTCGTGGCCGGGCGCGCCCTGCACCGGCTTGTTGCGGAAGATCGGCGCCAGCCACACGGCCGTCGCGCCCAAGCCCTGGATGTAGTCGAGACGCCGGGTCAGGCCCTTCAGGTCACCGCCGTGATAGAAGCCGGCCCGCGCCGGATCAAAGCCCGTGACCAGCGGACCGCCCGTCAGACCCCCGCGATCATTGGTCGTATCGCCATTGGCGAACCGGTCGGGCAGGACAAAGTAGATCACCTCATCGGAGGCCTTGCGCCGCAGATAGGCGGCGGACTCGGGCGCGGCTTCGGCGACGCCGCCGATCACCGTCAGGGCTGCGCCGGCCGCCATGGCCGTCAGCCGTTGTCGCCAGGAGCCCCAGGCCGACATCGTTTCCCCCTCGCCGCGCGGGCGAACCGATACCGGCCTCGCCCACTGCAATAATTTGCATAAATTTGCAGGCGACTTGCCCGCCTGTCAATCGCGGCGATGTCATTCCTTTGCAGGTAAAGGCTCTGGACAACCGGTATCAGAAGCAAATTTGCATCAGTTGCGGCGGCAAATGCTGATGACAGGCTTGATCACTCGCACCGTTTGCGTTTTTTTGGGTTGATTACAGTGCGTTAATTTGCAGTAATTTGCGACAACGGCTCCGACCGCAGCGTCAGAAACGCGCAGAGCCGAACAGGGAGGGTGAGACCATGAACTCAAGAACTCAGCGCAGCCGTGCGCGTCTGATGGGCGGCGCCGCGACCAGCCTGGTGCTGGCATTCGCCTCGGCCGGCTTCGCGCAGGCCCAAACCACCGCCGCGCCCGCCGAGCAGGATTCGGCCGTCGAGGCGATCGTGGTCACCGGCATTCGCGCCAGTATCGAAAACGCCATCGCGCTGAAGAAGACGTCCAGCTCGATCGTCGAAGCGATCTCGGCCGAAGACATCGGCAAGCTGCCCGACAACTCCATCGCCGAATCCCTGGCCCGCCTGCCCGGCCTGACCGCGCAGCGCCTCGACGGCCGCGCCCAGTCGATCTCGATCCGCGGCCTGGGCCCCGACTACAACACCGTGCTGCTGAACGGCCGCGAGCAGGTCTCGACCGGCGACAACCGCGGCGTCGAGTTCGACCAGTATCCCTCGGAAATCCTCAGCGGCGTGCTGGTCTACAAGACCCCCGACGCCGCCCTGATCGGCCAGGGCCTGGCCGGCACCGCCGACCTGCAGACCATCCGCCCGCTGAAGTACGGCAAGCGCGTCCTGTCGGCCAATGCCCGCTACGAGATGAACAGCGAGAAGAAGCTGAATCCGGACGCCGAAGACACCGGCCACCGCTTCAGCGCCACCTATGTCGACCAGTTCATGGACGACACGCTGGGCGTCGCCGTCGCCATCTCGAATATCTCGGCCCCGACCCAGAGCCGCCGCTTCAACGCCTGGGGCTATCCCACGACGGCCAGCGGCGACCTGGTGATCGGCGGCGCCAAGCCCTACGTGCAGTCCAACAATCTCAAGCGCACCGGCGTCATCGGCGTGCTGGAATACAAGCCGACGGACAAGTTCACCACGTCGCTGGACCTCTACTATTCCGAGTTCAAGGAAAAGCAGATCCTGCGCGGCATCGAGCTGCCCCTGTTCTGGAGCTCGGCCCAGCTGCAGCCCGGCTACACCGCCACGGGCGGTCTGGTCACCGCCGGCGCCTATACCGGCGTCAAGGGCGTGATGCGCAACGACCTCAACACCCGTGACACCACGCTGAAGTCGGTCGGCTGGAACACCGCCTACGAGACCGACAACGGCTGGACCCTGGAAGCCGACCTCAGCCACTCGGACGCCAAGCGCACCGACGTGATCTTCGAGTCCTATTCGGGCACGGGTCCCAACGGCGTCGGCGCGACCGACACCCTGAGCTTCAACACCACGCCGGGCGCGGGCACGACCTTCGGCTCGACGCTGGACTACACCAACGCCACCCTCTTCCGTCTGACCGACCCGCAGGGTTGGGGCGGCGGCGCGGCCGGCGGCGCCCTGACCCAGGCGGGCTTCTACAACACCCCCTCGATCAAGGACGAACTGAACGCCGCGCGCTTCACGGCCGAGCATGAACTGGCCTGGGGCCCGATCAACAAGGTCGAGTTCGGCTACGCCATCAGCCGTCGCGAAAAGTCCAAGGAGGTGCACGAAAGCTTCCTGACCTTCGGCGGCCGCATCGCCAGCGGCGCGCCGACCAGCGTCGCCATCCCGCAATCGGCCCTGATCGGCACCGTCAAGCTGGACCTGATCGGCATCAAGGCCATGCTGGCCTATGACCCCGCCGCCCTGCTGAAAGCCGGCGTCTACACCCTGATCGCCGACCAGAACCCGGCCGTGCAGACCCGCAACTGGTCGGTGCAGGAAGACGTGCAGGTCGCCTACGCCAAGTTCGGCGTCGACAGCGCCCTGGGCGCGATCCCCGTCACCGGCAACGCCGGCGTTCAGGTGGTCTATACCGACCAGGCCTCAAAGGGCACGCGCGTCAATCCCGCCGACGTGGCCAATCCCAGCAACAATGACGGCGGCGACAAGTACACCTATGTGCTGCCCAGCCTGAACCTGACCTTTGACCTGGGGAACGAGTTCTTCCTGCGCTTCGGCGCGGCTCGCACCCTGGCCCGGGCCCGGATGGACGAACTGCGCGCCAGCCAGTCGTTCAACATGAACGCCGGCAACCTGACCTCGACCAACCCGGCCACCTCCTACTTCAGCACCGAGGGCGGCAACCCGGAACTGCGGCCCTACATCGCCGACGGCGCCGACCTGGCTCTGGAAAAGTACTTCGGCCGCTCGGCCTATATTTCCAGCGCGGTCTACTACAAGAAGCTGTCGAACTACGTGAACTCCAGCTCGTCGCACGTCGAGGACTTCGCGGCCTTCAAGCCGCTGCTCAGTCCCGCGCAGCAGGCCGCCCTGGGCACCACCCTGGGTCTGGCCAAGGGCCCCGAAAACGGCAAGGGCGGCTATATCCGCGGCCTGGAAGTCTCCGCCTCGGTGTCGGGCGATCTCTTCTTCGAGCCGCTGCGCAACTTCGGCCTGATCATCAGCGGCTCGTTCACCGACAGCGAGGTCAAGCTGGACGCGGGCGCGAACCCGATCAGCATGCCGGGCCTGTCCAAGCGGGTGATCAACACCACCTTCTATTACGAGAACAACGGCTTCAACGCCCGGATCAGCAACCGCGACCGCAGCAAGTTCCTGGGCGAAGTCGCCGGCCTCAGCGCCGCGCGGATCTACCGGACCGTGGATGCGGAATCGGTGCTCGACGCCCAGATCGGCTACGAGTTCCGCGACGGCCCGCTGAACGGCCTGTCCCTGCTGCTGCAGGCCAACAACATCACCGACGAGCCGTTCAAGACCTACGAGAACGGCGATGAGCGCCGGACCGTCGACTACCAGAAATACGGCACGACCTACATGGTGGGTCTGTCCTACCGCTTCTAACTGTCGAACCTCTCCCCTAACCTGCGACAGCCCCCGTCAGAGCGATCTGGCGGGGGCTTTTTTATGAGAGACCCCTCCAGGGGCGAACCGGGCGGAACAGTCATGGCGGACGGCGGGCTGAAGTCCCTGACCATTGTCGGCGGCGGAACGGCCGGCTGGATGAGCGCCGCCATGCTCTCCCGCGCCCTGGGCCCCACGGTTGAGATCACCGTGGTCGAGTCCGACGAGATCGGCACGGTCGGCGTCGGCGAGGCCACGATCCCGGCGATCAAGCTGCTGAACGGCTTCCTGGGCCTGGACGAGAACGAGTTCCTGGCCGCCACCAACGGCACCATCAAGCTGGGGATCGAGTTCGTCGACTGGCACACGGTGGGCCAGTCCTATCTCCACGCCTTCGGACCCGTGGGCCGCCCGCTGGGCATGGCGTCCTTCCATCACTACTGGAACCGCCGTCGGCTGCAGGGCAATGACGAGAGCCTGTGGGACTATTCGCTGAACGCCCTGGCCGCGCGGGCCGGGAAGTTCGACCGCCTGCAGACGGCCGGCGGCGGCTATCTGGAGGGGCTGGTCTATGCCTTCCATTTCGATGCGGCGCTCTATGCCCAATATCTGCGCCGCTATGCCGAGGCGCAGGGTGTGCGCCGCGTGGAAGGCAGGATCGTCGGGGTCGATCAGCACCCGGAGACCGGCTTCGTCACCGGCCTGACCCTGCAGGACGGCCGCACCGTCGGCGGCGAGTTCTTCATCGACTGCTCGGGCTTTCGCGGCCTGCTGATCGAGGAGACCCTCAAGACCGGCTATGAGGACTGGTCGCGGTGGCTGCCAATGGACAGCGCCATCGCCGTACCCTGCGCCTCGGTCGCGCCGCTGACGCCCTTCACGCGGGCCACCGCGCGCGACGCCGGCTGGCAGTGGCGCATTCCCCTGCAACATCGCACCGGCAACGGCCACGTGTTCTGCAGCGACCACATCAGCGCCGCCGAGGCGACCGAGGTGCTGATGCGCAATCTGGACGCCGCGCCCCTGGCCGAGCCGCGCCAGCTGAAATTCACCACCGGCCGGCGCAAGCGGTTCTGGAACCGGAACGTCGTGGCCATAGGCCTGGCCAGCGGCTTCATGGAGCCTCTGGAGTCGACCAGCATCCATCTGGTGCAATCAGCGCTGAGCCGCCTGATCGCCCTGTTCCCCAACGGCGACTTCAACACCGTCGAGATCGACGAATACAATCGCCAGACCGCGCTGGAATACGAGTACATCCGCGACTTCCTGATCCTGCACTACAAGGCCACCACCCGCGAGGACACGGCCTTCTGGCGGGCCTGCAAGGCCATGGACATCCCCGACACCCTGAAGGCCCGCATGGAGCTGTTCGCCCAGTCGGGCCGGCTGTTCAGCCAGGAAGACGACCTCTTCAAGGAGGCCAGCTGGATCCAGGTGCTGATCGGCCAGGGCGTGCTGCCTGGCGCGCCCCACCCGCTGACCCGGGTCGTCACCGACGGGCAGCTGGACGAATACATGGCCAATCTGCGCCAGATCATGGGCCGCGCGGTGGAGGGCCTGCCCAGCCACGCCGACTTTATCGCCCGGAACTGCGCGACGAAGACCTGACCCGCGCCGGCGTCCCGCTTGCCTGACGCCTCCACCGGACCTGCCTGGCGGAGGCGTTCTTTTTGCCGCGAAGCGTCGCCGCGACGAAATGGCCCATTAAGGTTGTCGGGGCATTCTCCATCGCGATTTTGGAGAGCTGCGATGGTTACGATGGCCAAGTCCCTGAAGGCGCTGCTGACCATGACGGGCGCGGCCGTGGCGCTGAGCGCCTGCGCCAGCGCCGACGACATCGCGGCCCTGCGCCAGCCGGCCATGCCGCCGGTGGCCATCGCCAAGGCCGCCCAGCACAAGCCGTTCTTCCGCAATGTCTCGCTGCAAGCGGTCGAGGGCGCGCCGGAGTTTCGCTGGTTCGACGGCGGCGCGATCATCACCACCCGCCCCACCCGCGTGCAGGTGGTCGACAACCTGTCGCGCCATCTGGATCGCGCCGACATGCTGGCCCGCAGCCGGCTGGACAGCGAATACATGCTCTATGTGCGGTTCGACGAACTGCGCGGCCCCAGCATCTGGCTGGGAACCGACAAGCTGGCTTCGGCCCGCGTGACCTTCCGCCTGGTGCGCTGGCGCACGGGCGAACTGGTCAAGGAATCCACCGTCGAGACCAGCTATCGCGCCGCCTGGACGGGCTTTACGCCCGAAATGACCCGCGCGGCCCTCGGCGGCCCGCTGCTGGCCTCGAAGGATGCCGTGCTCGCGCCGGTCGGCGGCGCGCTGAGGGGCGTGGCTCTCGGCTACTATGTGAACCAGAACCTGGTCGTCTCGATCGCCGACGCGCCCTATGCTGGCCTGGTCGGCGCGGTGGAAGCCTCGCGGATCGGCGGCCCCGGCCGCGCTCCGGCGGGCTTCGCCGCCGCCTTCGCCACGGCCGCCGCGGTCGGCAGCGCCAGCGGCCGCTTCACCGACCTTGAGGCCATGCTGGCGGGCGGCGTGATCACCGCCGCCGGCGCGGCCGCAGGCCCGACCCCGGTCGCCCGCGCCGTTTCAGCCGATGGCGAGATCACCACCGCCTTCGCCGGCCGCGCCCGCCGCCTGGCCGCAACGCGCGGCCTGATGGACCTGGCCTTCGACCAGTTCATGGCCGAACTCAGCGTGGACGGCTCGGTCAACTACAAGACCGCCGTGTCCTGCGCGTCCCTGAACGGAAGCAGCGGCCGAGGCCCCTATCTCCGCGAAAACGCCAGCAGCTACGCGGTCGACTGCCCCGGCTCGACCTACAACGAAAGCAAGACCCAGCAGGTCTATCCCTCCCGCTTCTAGACCTTGATGCTCATCGCCTTCATGAACCGCATGATCTCCAGCGGCTTCATGGCGGCGGTGTCCACGTCGATCAGCACGCGCTGGATCTGACCCTTGAAGGGGTTTGGCCCCTCATAGGCGCGCGAGACCCGGTTGCCGTGGTCAGCCCCGACGCAGAACCCGTCATAGCCCGGCGCGAACAGCACCCGGTCGAACTTGCGTTCAGCCACCTTGCGGCCATTCACGAAGAGCGCGCCGCGCCCGTCGAACGGGCGTGAGGTCATGGTCTGCTGGTACTTCACCTTGACGTTGCCGCGCGGCAGGCGCGTGGGCGAGGCGATGATCTCGCTCCAGGGCGTGAGACTGGTCTCGTAGATCAGCCGGCCCTTGTCGACATACAGCACATAGCCGGCCGGCATCGAGCCGTGAGCCACAAGCACGCCGTCTTCGTCGCCATTGGGGCGTGACAGCTCCAGCTCGATGGAATGGGAAAGCCCGCAGACGATGGGCGACACATCCGTCGGGATCGGATCAATGGGCGGCCGGATATCCCACTGCTTGCGCAGCTTGGCGCCGCGGGTCTGGACCAGCTTCAGCAGCAGAGGCCGGTCGTCCAGTGGCAGCACGTCATGAGCGGCGGCGGCCTTGTTCCACTTGTCCTTCAGGCGCGCCACGACATCGGCATGGTCGGCCGAGACGTCGCGCAGTTCGTTGGGATCCTTGGCGGTGTCGTAGAGACCCCAGTGGTCGTCCTCGAACGGCTTGCCGCGCTGGTGCTGGGCCACCAGCCGCCAGTCGCCTTCCTGGAACGCACGATAGCCGCCCAGCTCGTAATACTGCTCGGTGCGGGTCGCAGCCTGGGGCGACGCAAAGGTCGGGGCGACGCTGGCGCCTTCCAGCGGCTTTTGCGGTTCGCCACGATAGAGCTCGGGCTGCTTGACGCCGCAGGCGTCCAGCAGGGTCGGATACAGATCGACCACGTGCACGAACTGCTTTCGCAGGCCGCCCTTTTCGGCCACGCCCTTGGGCCACGAGACGATCAGCGGATCGGCGACCCCGCCCAGGGCCGTGTTCTGCTTGTAGAGGCGGTAAGGCGTGTTCGACGCATTGGTCCAGCCGATGGGATAGTGCGGGAACGTGCCGTCCTCGCCCATGGTGTCGTACAGGGCCAGGGCCTCGGCCTCTGACGCCGGCCGGCCAAAGGCGGGGCCAAAGACGTTGGGCGTGCCGGTTTGCGTGCCCTCGGCTGAGGCGCCGTTATCGGAGAACACCACCACCAGGGTGTTGTCGCGCACCCCCATGGCGTCCAGCTCGGCCATGACCGTGCCGATGGCCCGGTCGACGCCGGTGACCATGCCGCCATAGACCTCCATGTAGCGGGCATAGAGCCGCTTCTGGTCGGCGGTGAGCTCGGCCCAGGGCTTGGCGCCCGGCGACAGGGGCGGCAGCTGGGTTTCGGCGGGCATCAGGCCCAGGGACTTCTGCCGCTCCAGGCGCTGCTTGCGGATCTCGTCCCAACCAGCCTCGAACCTGCCTTTGTAGAGATCGCGGTCGGCGGCCTTGGCCTGCAGCGGCGAGTGGGCCGCGCCGAAGGCCAGCTGCATGAAGAACGGCTTGTCCGGCGCCATCAGCTGCTGGGTGCGCAGATAGGTCACGGCCCGCTGCGCCAGATCGTCGGAGAGGTAATAGCCCTCCCCGCCCGCCTCGACCTGCGCCGTGCCCTCATAGAGCGCGCCGGGATGGAAGTGGTCACTGGAATGGCCCTGATACCAGTAGGCCCGCTCGAAGCCCCGCTGGGTCGGCCAGTTATGGAACGGGCCGGTCGGACCGGAGTGGTCGGCGTTGTTGACGTGCCACTTGCCCAGCAGGAAGGTCGACCAGCCCGCCTCGACCAGCACCTCCGCCAGGGTGGCGTTCTGGCGGGTCAGGTCGCCGCGATAGCCGGGATAGCCGCTGTCGATATCGGCCAGCCAGCCCATGCCGGCCGAGTGGTGGTTCAGCCCCGTCAGCAGCGCCGCCCGGGTGCACGAGCACATGGCCGTGGTCCGGAAGTTGGTATAGCGCAGCCCCTTGCCGGCCAGGGCGTCCAGGGCCGGGGTCTTCAGCTCGCCGCCATAGCAGCCCAGGTCGGCGAACCCGACGTCGTCCAGGATGATCACCACCACATTGGGCGCGCCGGCCGGGGCCTTGGCCTCTTCAGCATGGGCCGGCCGCGAGTCCTTGAACGACAGGCCGATCTTGGCCGCCTTGCCCTTGCCGACGGTCTTGGGCGTGACGATGCCACTGGTCGCCGACTTTAGGGCTGCGCCGCCGGCGACGACCGCGCCGGTTCCGACCACGCCCAGCCCGGCGCCCAGCAACAGCGAGCGACGGTCGATCTTGGGTTTGTTGTCTTCGTCCATGACGGTCCCCGATCAGGCCTGGGCCCGGCCCAGGACGCGATGTCCCAGGGCCAGGATCGCGAGCAGAACCACCTCGACCACCATCGGCGGGATCAGGTCCGGCGAGAAACCGGTCATCAGAAGCGAGATCGTGCGTCCCGACAGGGCCAGGCCGATCAGGATCAGCGGCGCCAGCAGCAGGTCACCGCGATTGTGCACCGCGCCCATCAGAGCCAGGATCCCGACCGCGCCGAACAGGCCCACCATGTCGGCCCTCAGCGACGCCAGCCCCAGTGGCCCCAGCGCCTGGAGGCCGAACTTCGCCGCCGCCGGCTCGGTTCGCAGCAGGAACATCGCCGCCAGCAACAGGCCCACCAGACCCACCGCGCCGACCAGCCCTCGCACCAGATTCCGCATCGCTCCGCTCCCCGATTATTATTGTGGCATGCTAACTGCCATTTTTATCGGAAGGCAAGCGTGGACCGCCGTGATTTAGCGGATATAGTCGCATTAAGAGTGTCAATATATCGAACACCATGCCCCGGGAGCGCACGATGACCCTGAAATACGATCTCTACTGGTCCTTCCGGTCGCCCTATTCGTACATGATCACCCATCGGCTGACCGCGCTGGAGGCCGAGTTCGACGTGGTCGGAAACATCCGCCCGGTCTATCCGCTGGCCGTGCGGACGCCGGAGTTCTTCGAGACCCGCGATCCGCTGTGGTTCAGCTATTTCATGCAGGACATCTACCGCGAGGCGGCCTTTCTGGGCCTGCCCTTCCGCTGGCCGATCCCGGACCCAGTGAAGATGGACTTCGCCACCCGCACCTATCCCAAGGAGCAGCCCCACATTCACCGCCTGACCCACCTTGGCGTCGCGGCGGCCGAGCTGGGGCGCGGCCTGCCCTTCCTGACCGAAGTCAGCCGGGTGATCTGGAGCGGCGAGGTCGACGACTGGCACGAGGGCGACCATATCGCCCGCGCCGCTGAACGCGCCGGCCTGGACTGGACCACCCTGGCCGCAACCGCCGACAACGAGGCCGAGCGCCTGGCCGCCATCGTCGAAAAAAGTCAGGTCGACCAACGGGCGGCGGGGCACTATGGCGTGCCGATGATCGCCTTCAATGGCGAAGCCTTCTTCGGCCAGGACCGCTTCGACCAGTTCAGGTGGCGGCTGGACCAGCAGGGCTTGAAGGCGAGGATCTGAGCGCCAGAGCCAGGGCGACGACCTGAACCAGAAGCAGGACAAGGTTGAACGGCTGCCCGGGGACCGTGACCGGCAAGGGTCGCCAGAGGTACAGGTTGGCGACCGCCAACAGGGTGTCGAGGGTCTGCATGGCCAGAAACAGCGCCAGCAGATCACGGCGACGCGCCACGACATAAAGCTCGAACACTCCCTTGGCCATCTGGGTCAGGCCGAGGGTTGCGAACAGCGACAGGATGGCGTCTCGGTTGGTCGAGAGATCAAGGCCGGCGATCGAGTGCGCCCCGCCATCGGCGGTGAAAGCATGGATCGCGCCGCGACCGAGATTGATCAGGCCCATCAGGGCCAGCACCACCGTCGGGATCCATCGCATCAGGCTGCTCACGGGCGAAGATTGGAATTGCCGGACGATCACATCTTTCGGCACACGTAATGTCAATATATACTGCCGGCCAAGCATAGACGAAAAGTCAGTCGATTTTGGGGGACCTCCGGGATGCGAATTCTGAAGTGGGCGGGCGTGGCGTTCGCGGTGCTGGCGGCGGTGCTGACCGGCGCATGGCTTGGGCGCGATTTCCTGATCTACCAAATTGGACGGCTGATGGCGCCCAAGGGCACGGACAACAGGCCGGTTGCCTGGCAGGAGGGTCCCGCCCAGCCCACCGTCCCGGCCGACCAGCGCCCGCCCAACGTCATCTTCATCCTGGCCGACGACCTGGGCTACAATGACGTCAGCCTGAATGGCGGCGGTGTCGACGGCGTGGTCAAGACGCCCAATATCGACTCCATCGCCCAGCAGGGCGTCGACCTGACCAACGGCTATTCCGGCAACGCCACCTGCGCGCCCTCGCGCGCGGCGCTGATGACCGGTCGCTATCCCACGCGCTTCGGCTTTGAGTTCACCCCGACCCCCGTGGGCTTCTCACGCCTGGTCGGCACCTTCCGCACGCCCGGCGCCCTGCACCCGCCGCACTTCAACCGCGAAGAAGCCAAGGACATGCCGCCGATCGACGAGCTGGCCGTCCCCGCCTCGGAGACCACCATCGCCGAGGTGCTGAAGACCCGGGGCTATCACACGGTGCATCTGGGCAAATGGCACCTGGGCGGCTCGAAGGGCTCGCGCCCCGAGCAGCAGGGCTTTGACGAGAGCCTGGGCTTCATCGCCGGCGGCTCGATGTTCCTGCCGGAAAACGATCCCGGGGTCGTCAACTCCAAGCAGAACTTCGATCCGATCGACAAGTTCCTGTGGGCCAACCTGCCCTATACCGTGCAGTACAACGGCCAGCCGATGATGAAGGCCAAGGGCTTCATGACCGACTATCTGTCGGACGAGGCCATCAAGAGCATCAAGGCCAACAAGAACCAGCCGTTCTTCATGTACCTGGCCTACAACGCGCCGCACACGCCGTTGCAGGCGCCCAAGGCCGACTACGACGCCCTGCCCCAGATCAAGGACCACCGCCTGCGGGTCTATGGCGCCATGATCCGCAACCTGGACCGCAATGTCGGCCGGGTGCTGCAGACGCTGAAGGACGAAGGCCTGGACGACAACACCCTGGTGGTCTTCACCAGCGACAACGGCGGCGCGCACTATGTGGGCCTGCCGCAGATCAACAGCCCCTATCGCGGCTGGAAGGCCACCTTCTTCGAGGGCGGCGTGCGGGTGCCCTACTACATGCGCTGGCCAAAGGGCCTGCCGGCAGGCGCGAAGTTCTCGAGCCCCGTGGGTCATATTGACATGTTCGCCACCGCGGCCGGCGCGGCGGGCGCGGCCGTGCCGACCGATCGCCCCATCGACGGGGTCAATCTGATCCCGCACCTGACAGGCAAGAACCCGGCCCGGCCGCACGAGGCGCTGTTCTGGCGCTCGGGCGACTATCGCATGGTGCGGGCCGGCGACTGGAAGCTGCAGGTGCTGACCATGCCCGACAACCAGCCCGAGAAGCTGTGGCTGTTCGACCTGGCGGTCGACCCGACCGAGCGCAAGAACCTCGCCTCGGCCAATCCGGCCAAGGTGGCGGAGCTGAAAGCCCTGCTGGTCAACCGCGACAAGACCAACCTCAAGCCGACCTGGCCCTCGCTGCTGCGCGGCGCCATCAGCATCGACCATCCGCTGAGCGTCCCGGACAAACCGACGGACGAGTTCATCTACTGGAACAACTAGACGCCCGCTGGAGAGCAACAAAAAGCCCCGCCCTTCGATGAAGGGCGGGGCTTTTCTTTGGTTCAAAGGCTTTGGGCTGGCCGTCAGGGCGCAAAGCCCTCCTTGGTCCGGATGTTCAACTGGCCGGCCAGACCGGCGATCCGGTGATGCTCGATCGCGTGCATCTCCGGCGAGGTCGCCATGGCCTGAAAGGCCGCCAGCGATGGATATTCGGCCAGGGCCACCGCGTCCCACAGCTCGTCGACCTCGCCCAGCAGGATGCTGGTGACATGGCCGCTGAAGCGGATGCGACCGCCCAGGCCCTCGACCAGCTTGGTGACCTCGACACCATAGAGCGCATAGGCCTGCTGGCCCGTGAGGTCCGAGGGCGAGCCGTCCGGATACTCGGCCTTGTCCTTGAACTTGAGCAGATTGACCATCACGAAGGGCCCATCCTCCGGCGCGCCGAAGAAGGCCATGGCCTGATGACCGGGCGGATAGACGGCGTTCTTGACCTGCATGGCTTGTCTCCTTCAGGCGTGGGCGCGACGGACCAGGCCGTCGACAAGGTCGATGAGCGCGTCGGGGCAGTCTTCCTGCAGGAAGTGACCGCCGGACACGATGACATGGGGCTGGCCGGCCGCGCCGGGCACCCGGGCCTGGAAGATCGCCTCCCCGCCCTTGGTGACCGCATCGCCGTCGCTGAACGTGGTCAGGAAGGGCTTGTCGAACGCCTCCAGCACCGTCCAGGCGGCCTTGTTCTCGGCCACCGAGCCGTGCTCGGGCGTCACCGGCACCAGCACCGGGAACTGACGCGCGCCCTCCTTGAAGGTCTCGTCCGGGAACGGCGCGTCATAGGCGGCGATCTCGGCCTCGGAGAGGTCGCGGCCCGTGCCCATGTTGACGATCAGCCCGATCGGCATCACCGGCGTGTTCTGGCTGAACTCCAGCCAGGCCTTGAAGCCGTCGGTCATGCCCGTGCCGACCGGCAGGCCGGTATTGCCCGCGCACACGGCGGCGAACCGCTCGGGAAAGGCGGCGACCAGACGCAGGCCGATCAAACCGCCCCAGTCCTGGCAGAACAGGGTGGTGCCCTTCAGGTCGATCTGCGTGAGCCAGGCGCTCATCCACGCGACATGGCGCTCGAAGGTGTAGTCGGTCCGGGCGGCCGGCTTGTCGGAACGGCCAAAGCCGATCAGGTCGGGGGCCACCACGCGATAGCCGCGCGCTGTCAGACCGGCGATCATCTTGCGGTACAGATAGGCCCAGGACGGCTCGCCGTGCATCAGCAGCACGACCGGCGCGTCGCGCGGCCCCTCGTCCACATAGTGCAGGCGCAGCGAGGTCCCGTCAGCGTCGGTGATCGTCGCGTAGTGCGGCGCGAACGGCCAGTCGGCCAGCGCCTCGAACCGGTCGTCCGGCGTCCTCAGAACCTGCATTCCCACTCCTCCCGTTGACTCGCCGCCCCATCGCGCGACATATATTGACAATATGCGTGTCACTACATTGAGGCGGGGTCAAGCCCGTCCGAACGGGAGGATCGACCATGCGAACCAGGACAGTCGTCGGACTTGCGGTGTTGGGACTGGTGGTCGCGGCCGGACTGGGCGGCTGGATGGCCCGCGGCCGGATCGCGCAGACCGTGGTCGAAAAGCTCTATGTGAAGGCCATGGCCCGCGCGCCCGATGACGGCCTGGCCGACGGCCTGCACGTGGGCCTGTGCGGCGCCGGCGGCCCCCTGCCCGACCCCAAGCGCACCGGGCCCTGCACGGCGGTTCTGGCCGGCAAGCGCCTGTTCGTCATCGACGCCGGCTCGGGCGCCAGCCGCAACCTGTCCCTGATGAACCTGCCGCCCGCCCGGATCGAGGCGGTATTCCTGACCCACTTCCACTCCGACCACATCGACGGCCTGGGCGAACTGATGCTGCAGCGCTGGGCCGGCAGCGGCTCGGCCAGCCCCGTGCCCGTGCACGGTCCGCAGGGCGTGGAGCAGGTGGTCGGCAGCTTCATGTCGGCCTATCGGCTCGATCAGGGTTATCGCACCGCTCACCACGGCGGCGCCGTGGTGCCGCCATCGGGTTTCGGCGGCCAGGCCCTGACCTTCAACGCCGGCGCAGACCAGCCCGACCTCGTCCTGATCGACGATCCGGACCTCAAGGTCACTGCCTTCCCGGTCAAGCACGATCCGGTCAGCCCCGCCGTCGGTTACGCCTTCACCTACAAGGGCCGCACCGTGGTGATCAGCGGCGACACGGCCCTCTCGCCCCGTGTCGAGGCCGCCGCCAAGGGCGCCGACCTGCTGGTGCACGAGGCCCTGGCCCCCAATCTGGTGGCCGCACAGCAGCGGGCGGCCACTGCGGCGGGCCGTCCCCGGCTGGCCAGGATCTTCGGCGACATCCCCGGCTATCACGCCACGCCGGAAGAGGTCGCAGGCCTGGCCCAGCGCGACAAGGTGGGCATGCTGCTGTTCACCCATATCACCCCGGCCCTGCCGATCGGCGCGCTGGAAGGTCCGTTCCTGGGCGACTCGCGCAAGATCTTCCCGGGCAGGATCAAGGTCGGCCGCGACGGCGACTTCGTCAGCCTGCCGGCCGGCTCCAAGGAGATCGTGGTCAGCGATCGTCTCAAGATGTTCCGATAGCCGAGGCCCCCATGACCGATCCCATCGCTCTGAGCGGCGCGCCCGGCTCGCCCTACACCCGCAAGATGCTGGCGGTGTTGCGCTATCGCCGCGTCGCCTATCGCTTCCTGCCCAGCTCCGGACAGGCGCTGGACGGCCTGCCCCGGCCCAAGGTGCAGCTGCTGCCGACCTTCTACCTGCCCGGTCCCGACGGCGCGCTGGAGGCGGTGGTCGACTCCTCGCCGATCATCCGCCGGCTGGAGGCCGAGCACGCTGGCCGCTCGGTGATCCCGACCGACCCGGCCCTGGCCTTTATCGACGCCCTGATCGAGGACTATGCCGACGAGTGGCTGACCAAGGCGATGTTCCACTACCGCTGGAGCTATCCGGCCGACATCGCCCGCGCCGCCGCCATCCTGCCGTGCTGGCGCGGGGCCGCCATTCCCGACGCCGAGCTGGCCGAGCGTGGCGCGCAGTTCAGCCGGCGGCAGATCGACCGCCTGTACGTGGTGGGCTCCAACCCCATCACGGCGCCGGTGATCGAGGCCAGCTATCGCCGCTTCCTCGAAGCCTTCGAGGCGCATCTGACCGTCCAGCCGTTCCTGCTGGGCGCCCGGCCCGCCGCCTGCGACTTCGCCGTGTACGGACAGCTGACCCAGCTGGCGCAGTTCGATCCCACGCCCATGGCCCTGACGCTGGAGATCGCGCCCCGGGTCTTTTCCTGGGTCAGTCAGATGGAAGACCTGTCGGGCCTGGAGCCGGGCGACGATGACTGGATCAGCCTGGACGCGACGCCCCCAACCCTGCTGGCCGTGATCGCCCAGATCGGGAGGGTCTATCCGCCGGTCATGCTGGCCAACGCCCGCGCGGTGATGAGCGGCGCCGATCGCGTAGAGGCCACGGTCGACGGCCTGCCCTGGACCCAGCCGCCCTTCCCCTACCAGGCCAAATGCCTGGTCTGGCTGCGCGAGGCCCGCGAGGCGCTGGACGCGCCGGACCAGGCCCTGATCGACGACCTGATGGAGGCCACCGGCTGCGCGCCGCTGTTCGCGTGAACACTGGCGCCGGGCGGCGCCTCGCCGTAAGGAAACCCGGAGCTGATTTGTCTGGCGGGGTTGCGTGACGCGGGAAGCAAGCAAGGCGATGGACGAACCGACGCACGAGGCTGACGGCCGTCGTCGGCGCGGCCAGACTAACCGCGCCAGTATCGTGGCCGCCATGCTGGAAATCATCCGCACCGGCGACATGTCGCCCAGCGCCGACCAGGTGGCCGCCCGCGCCGATGTGGGCCTGCGCACCGTGTTCCGGCACTTCAAGGACATGGACAGCCTCTACAGCGAGATGTCCGTCGCCATCGAGGACGAGCTGCGCGCCATCGTCGGCACGCCGTTCCGCTCCACCGACTGGAAGGACCGCGTCCTCGAACTGGTCGACCGCCGCGCCTTCGCCTTCGAGAAGATCGCGCCGTTCAAGCACGCCTCCGAAGCCTATCGCCACCGCTCGCGCTTCCTGAACGAAGACAGCGGCAAGCTGGTCATGGCCCTGCGCAAGATCCTGGTGCGTGAACTGCGCCCGCCGCTGACCGACGACCCGCTGAAGGTTGAGACCCTGGACCTGCTGCTCAGCTTCGAGGCCTGGTCCCGGCTGCGCCGCGAACAGGGCCTGAGCATCGAAAAGGCGTCAGAGGTTCTGCGCGCCGCCGTCCGCCGCATTCTCGACGAGGCCTGACGATGACCGACGCCCCCTACCCGACGCTGCGCGCCGCCAACCTGGCCCGGCAGGCCGAGTGGGACACCGACGGCCAGATCACCCTGTCCTATCGCGGTAACGAACTGGCCGGCGAGGTGGGCGAGGCCTGCAACCTGATCAAGAAGCTGGAACGCGAGCGGATGGGCATCAAAGGCTCCCGCGCCAGCCTCGCCGACCTGGCCGAAGAACTGGCCGACGTCATCATCTGCGCCGACCTGATCGCCATGCAGCTGGGCATCGACCTGGACCGGGCGGTGGCGGAGAAGTTCAACAAGACGTCGGAGAAGGTGGGGCTGCGGACGCGGATGGCGGGGAGTTAGGAGTTTCCGGAGAGCTGCGGGAACCCACTTCGTCCAACACTGAGCGGCATCCTGCACGAGCTGATGCCATACCTTCCTGATGTACTGGTGTTGTGGCGCTGCCGGTAGAGATAGGTGACAGAGAACTTCTTCTGTTCAAACAACACGATCCAGCGTGAAAATACTCAAAGTATAAAACCGAAATCAGTTCTTGATAAAGTCGGCCGGAACCTTCTCATTGAGAATCGAAAGCACTCGGAAAGCCGTTTGAGTGGGTAGATCAATGAGCCCCTCTGCGGCCATACGATCTACAGTCTTTCCGATTTCGTTCATGTCTCCGCCACTTGCAATGACGTCTTGCTGCATAGCGCGATAGTTTATGTCCATCGCCTGAGCTAACAATGCGAGGTCGCGTAGGTCGTGGAGATAGTTGCTCGTCGAGATTGCTCCGGCCAGATCGCGCCTAATGCGATAAAACTTGCCACGATCGGCTTCTGACAGTTTCTCCGGATCAATCGTCTTCATGCCATAGCTTTTGGCTATATTCTCTAAAGCAGCAGCAGATGCAGAGGTGGCGTCTCCATCAATCTTCGCCAACGCTTCTTCCGAGAGCGCTTTGGCTGCGAGTTGGAATGAGCAAGTATTAGGTGCTTGAATATCGATTTCGAGCGTCCACCCTTCTCGTTCAGCGATAGCGCGAAAAGCGTGAAGCAATTCGCGGAGCGGGATATCCGCATCTTCAACTCTATTATTAGAAAAACGATACTCCAAATCGGCTATCTGAACCAATTTTTGGAGCGCCCTTGCATCTCTTTCGCGGCGACTTTCAATATATAATCCGAGATTTCCAACTTTTATTTGTTGGGAGATTTCAACAAATCTTACAAGGTCGGGTTGCGAAATCTGCTCACCAACACTCCGTTCGTCATCTTTCGCTTTTTCGCCAATTTTACTTATTTCATGAATCAGTGGCAGTTGCGCCGTCGCTACGCGCGCCGCGCCACTGATGCCCTGCATTTCCATACGGCTAGTGACTTCTTGAACTGAGCACTGAGCGACTGGTACGGAGGCGATTTCGGGGTTCCAAGCCGCTCTGGTCTCAGCAGCGGCTGGCGAGCCAACCAATAGAAAGAAAAAGATAAGGTATTTCATAGCCCCCCCCTATCGGCTTCGTCAGCCAGTCTAGTCTGCAGCATTACAGTGACAGCGCACCAATTTTCGCCCTACCATCTACTTCTTGGCGGAGGCGGCTCTCAGGGCGCACGAAGCCGTTCAATTTAACTCACGACTTCCCCGCCAAATCAGGCCGCGATGCCAGGAACGCCGCCTTCTCCGCGGGGGTCAGGACCTTGGCGGTCTTGCGGCGGGAGGCCTTGGGCGTGGCGCGGGCATAGACCTCGGCCTGGGCGGCGGGCTTGAGGTCGGACAGGCGTTTGATCGGCGGTTTCATGGGGTTCCCCAGATCGGTTCGGGCGGGACCATGCCGCCACCCCGTGACGATCTCATGAGTCGCACGGCGGCGCGCGGAACGACACTTGCCCCCTGCGGGCTGCCGCGCGGCCATCTTCGCCCTTCGTCGGCCTGAATGGGCCGACACCTCCCCGTTCAGGGCAGGGAGATCGCATAGGGATCAGCCTCCAAAAAAAATTGTCATCCCGGACAAGCCTGGCGAAGCCGGGCGCCGATCCGGGACCGACCTGGAACGAGGCGCTCAGGCGTCGATCCCGGATCTTCGCGCTGCGCGCTCGTCCGGGATGACAGCCGTTTTGGGCGATAGCCTCGCCGTTCGGGGGAGGACTTGAGGGGATAGACCGCGCTTTATCCCCGCACTTTCCGGCGCCGACCTCAACAAAATCAATGGCTTGCAAGATAGTTGATCGCGCCAATCCTCGGAGCCCAAACCCGCTGCATAATCACAGCTGTCCCTGTCGCAGGGGGAGGCGCCTGGATCCGGCCCAACAGCGGCGATGGGGATGGAGCTGAGCGGGGCCGCGCGGTCACGCGGCGAGGACGAAGGTGGTCTGTTCGTTGGATAGATCCGGGACCACCGGAAGGCTCGTCGGAGGAACAGCGCGGAGCAACAGGGCGAGGGATCGTAAACCCGCCTATCGCGCATCGTCGGGGGTCGAGACGGTTAGCCGATCGACCTTGGTGCGCGCCCGTACGGGGGCTCTTGGGTATCAGAGCTGAAAGACGCTCGCTTGGCCCGATCCTCACGCAAGAACAGCTTCTGCGAAGCGGACAGGTCGAGCCGAAACGCACAAAACACATCACGGTCATCCGGGTTCGCCCCGGCCGCTTCGCGCCTCCCCAACCAACTCAGTGGCTGATGCCGCATGAGGCTGAGAGCCCGTGTCTTCTCCCTTCCCCCTTCGATGGGGGAAGGGCGGGGATGGGGGTGACCCCGCCGGACGATTTCACACCGTCAGAGCCACATCCTGAACCGCTGTCACCCCCATCCCCAACCCTTCCCCCATCGAGGGGGAAGGGGGTTGAAAGGAGAACACCCCCCATGCCCAAGTCCAAACCACCCCGCAGCCGCTATCGCCCGCTTCGTCGCGTCAACAAGACGACGGAGCGCGCGATGATGCTCTATGACCGGCTGGAAGAGGTCACCGAAAAGCTGCATCGGCAGATCGCGCCCTTTCTCGACCAGATCCCGGCGCGCGAGCGCACGCTGATGCTGACCCTGCTGGCCGACAACCGCGCCCAGATCGCCGGCGGTCGGGCCGACATCCTGCAACCCAGCGCCACGCCCGTGCTGGACGAGCTGATCCGGCAGGACGCCGAGCGCCGCCGCAAGACGCCACATTGACTCCCCCGTCCCCGCCCGTATTTTCCGCCCGTTCGCGTAACTGGCGCTAGTGATGGGCAACCATCGGGGAGCGCGGACCGGCTCGCTTTCATGAGAAAGCGAGCTTGCAAAAATGCTTGCGAGCGGACGCAAAACCGGCGTCCACTTTTGCTGCTCGCAAGCCGCCGCGCGCCTGGGCTCCCTCACCGTCTTCCACCAGACCCGGAGTCCCGCCGTGCCCGCCGCCCCCGACTATCCGTCCGCCCCCGATCTCGTTTCGCCCAAGCGCGCCCTGCTGTCGGTCTCCGACAAGACTGGCCTGGTCGAGGCGGCGAAGGTCCTGCACGAGGCCGGCGTCGAGCTGGTCTCGACCGGCGGCACCAAGGCGGCCATCGCCGCGGCCGGCCTGCCGGTCAAGGACGTGTCGGACCTGACGGGCTTTCCCGAGATGATGGACGGCCGGGTCAAGACCCTGCACCCCATCGTCCACGGCGGGCTTCTCGGGGTTCGGGATGCTCCCGAACATGCGCAAGCCATGGCCGACCACGGCATCGGCGGCATCGATATCCTGTATGTGAACCTCTATCCGTTCGAGGCCACGGTCGCCAAGGGCGGGTCCTACGCCGAGTGCGTCGAGAACATCGACATCGGCGGCCCGGCCATGATCCGCTCGGCGGCCAAGAACCACGGCTATGTCGCCGTCTGCACCGATCCGGCCGATCTGGCCGAAGTGCTCGAAGCCCTGAAGGCCGGCGGCACGACGCTGGCGCTTCGCCAGACCCTGGCGGCCCGCGCCTATGCCCGCACGGCGGCCTATGACGCGGCCATCAGCGCCTGGTTCGCCCAGGCCCTCGGCCAGGACTTCCCGGCCCGCAAGGCCATCGCCGGCGAGCTGCGCCAGGTGATGCGCTATGGCGAGAACCCGCACCAGAAGGCGGCCTTCTACGCCTTCCCCAGCCCCCGCGTCGGCGTGGCTACGGCTGCGCAGCTGCAGGGCAAGGAACTCAGCTACAACAACATCAACGACACCGACGCGGCCTTCGAGCTGATCGCCGAGTTCGATCCGGCCCAGGGCCCGGCCGTGGCGATCATCAAGCACGCCAACCCTTGCGGCGTGGCCGTGGGCGGCTCGCAGCGCGAAGCCTATGAGCGGGCCCTGGCCTGCGACCCCACCTCGGCCTTCGGCGGCATCGTCGCCGTCAATTCGCGCCTGACCCGCGAGGCGGCGTTGCAGATGGTCGAGATCTTCACCGAGGTGGTGATCGCGCCTGAAGCCGACGACGACGCCATCGCCGTGTTCGCCGCCAAGAAGAACCTGCGCCTGCTGGTGACCGGCGGCCTGCCCGACGCCCTGTCGACCGGCGACACCTTCAAGAGCGTGGCCGGCGGCTTCCTGGTGCAGTCGCGGGATGATGCGCGGATCACGGCGTCGGATCTGAAGATCGTCACGAAGCGCCAGCCGACCGACACCGAAGTGCGCGACATGCTGTTCGCCTTCACCGTGGGCAAGCACGTCAAGTCCAACGCCATCGTCTATGCCCGCGACGGCCAGACCCTTGGCGTGGGCGCCGGCCAGATGAACCGCAAGGACTCGGCCCGGATCGCGGCCCTGCGCGCCGCCGATTTCGGCCTCGACCTGAAGGGTTGCGCCTGCGCCTCGGAGGCCTTCTTCCCGTTCGCGGACGGGCTGATCCAGGCGGCGGAAGCCGGCGCCACGGCGATCATCCAGCCGGGCGGCTCGATGCGCGACGGCGAGGTGATCGAGGCCGCCGACCGGCTGGGCCTGACCATGGCCTTCACCGGCGTTCGGGTGTTCAGGCACTGATGATGCAAAGCGCCACCTGGGGAACCAGGGTCATCGAGCACTCGCGGGTGTTCAAGCCCGAGGGGCCCGGCCCATTCCCGGTGGCGCTGATCCTGCACGGCTGCGGCGGCAAGACGCCGTTCCTGGAAGCCTATGCCCAGACGGCGGTCGAGGCCGGCTATGCCGCGATCGTCGTCGATTCGCTGAAGCCGCGCGGGATGTCGACCCTGGACGCCAAGCTGACGGTCTGCACCGGCGTGCGGCTGCATGGTCTGAAGCGCGCCGCCGACCTGTTCGGGGTCATGGCCTGGCTGGAGGATCAGCCCTGGGCCGATCACGAGCGGCTGTTCCTGGCCGGCTGGAGCCACGGCGGCTGGACGATCATGGACGGCTACGCGATCGGGGCCAACGCGGCCCGTGTCACGGGTCTGGTCGACGCCGATCCGGCCCGGCTGCGGGCGCGGGTCAGGGGCGCGTTGCTGGTCTATCCGTTCGCCGGCTTTCCGGCCCTGACCACCCGCCACGGCTGGGGCGCCGGCGGGCCCCGGGTGTTCTCGGTGCTGGCCGGTCGCGACCAGGTGGTGGGCTGGAAGGCCCCCCAGCGGGCGCTGCAACGGCTGACCCTGGACGGGCTGAGCGTCGACACGGTGTTCCATGCCGACGCCACCCACGCCTTCGACGACGACAAGGCCAATGATCCGCGCTCCCGGTATCGGCCCGACCTGCTGGCTCAGACGCGGGACTATTTCGGGAAGGCCCTGACGGAGACCCTGAGCGACTAGGCGGTGGTCGCCTTGGGCCGCAGGATCGGGGTCGGGCCGCGATAGAGGCGGCGCCAGAACCACTCCAGCGGGCCCATGCTGAAGCGGTCCATCCACCACTTCGACCACAGGATCTGGACGATCCAGATGGCGATGACGATCAGGGCCAGGCCGGGCCGGTCGACCTTGCCATGCAGGCTCAGGCCCCGGCCGCCATAGAAGATCGCGGTCATGATGAACGACTGGGCCAGATAGTTGGTGAAGGCCATCTGGCCGACGGGGGCGAGGATCTCGGGAATCGTCTTCCAGAAGCCCGCCGACCGCGAGGCGAACACCACCAGGCTGACATAGGCCAGGGTGGTCAGGGGCGCGGTGGCCATCTGGACGACGCCGGCGATCATGCCCAGCGGCTTGGGCAGGCCGGTCACGGCGACGGTGATGAACAGCGCGCCGGTGATCGCCAGGGCCAGCAGGCCGATGACGGTCAGGATGACATAGGTCTTCTTCGAGGCCTCGCCGGTGAAGACGCCGGTCTTGAAGCAGCCCAGGCCGATCAGCATCAGGCTGCTGGTCATCAGGGCGATGACCGGCTCGCCGGCCAGCAGCGGCAGGCGGTCCTTGGCGTTCTGGATCAGCGACTGCATGAACGTGCCGGCGTACTGGGCGGCGGCGGCGCTGTTCCTGGCGGCTTCCTTGGCGGTCTGGGCCGCCTCCTTGGCCGCATCTTGGGGGATCAGCATCGAGGCGGCCATGCCGGCGGCCATCATCAGCGAGAAGCCGATCCAGATGCCGATCCCGACCTTGAACAACCGCTTGGGCGCCCAGGAGCGGGCGAGCATCACCATGAAGCCGGCCAGGGCGTAGCTGAGCAGCACATCGCCGAACCAGATGGCGAAGCCGTGCAGCAGGCCAAAGACCACCATCCACATCAGCCGCTTGCGCAGGATCGCGCCCCGCTCGAGCTCGGACCGTTCGCCGCCGACCAGGAAGATCGAGACGCCGAACAGCATGGCGAACAGGGTGACGAACTTGCGCTGGAACAGCCACTGGGTGACGACCCAGACCGAGACCGTGTCGGTCCCCGTGCCGTGCGGCCAGTGCCGCACCGACTCGGCCAGGCCCGCCGTGACGGCGAAATCCGGCGCATTGCACAGCAGGATACCCAGCACCCCCAGACCCCGCAGGGAATCCAGCAGGACGATGCGATTCTTGACCATGAGCCCCCCAAGGCGTTGTCGCGTGAGCCTAGTCCGACCGGGGCGTGCTCCACAACCTCAAGTCAGGGCGTCGGGCGACCGGTCCGGAGTCCGGATCAGAACCAGGGCGCCGGCGATCATGAACAGGGCCGAAACCGCCACGGCGATGCGCTGGTCGCCGATGGCCCGCGTGCCGATGGCGATGACCAGCGGGGCCATGAAGGCCGTGGCCTTGCCCGACAGCGCGTACAGCCCGAACCACCGTCCCGTCTCGCCGGCCGGCGCCAGCTGGGCCATCCAGGCCCGCAGGGACGCCTGGGCGGGCCCGAAGGTCAGGCCGACAAACAGGCTGAAGAACAGGAACATCCGCTCGGGCGTGCTGGAAAACAGCGCGCCGCCCGGAACGGCCGGCGCGACCGGCAGGGCGAAGAACAGCGTGTCCCTGCCCACGCAACCGACCCCGGCCGCGCCGAACAGCACCACCGCCACGGCGATCAGCACGGTCTTCTTCGAGCCCAGCTTCTGATCGACGCGGCCGCCGATGAAGGTGCCGATCCCGGCCATGACCGACAGGGCGATGGCGTAGAGGCCCAACTGCGTGGTCGTCCAGCCGAACAGGCCGGCGGCCAGCACGCCGCCAAAGGCGATGAAGCTGGAAATGCCGTCGCCCAGCAGCATGCGGCCGATCAGGAACTTCAGCATGTGTGGCTTGGCCGGCAGGCTCCTGATCGTCGCCCACAGCTCGGCCAGGGGCCGCGCGCCGGTGGCGGGCGGCGGGGTTGGGGCGCTGATCATCAGCGGCCAGCTGAACATCAGGAACCACACCGCCACCATCGGCCCGACGATGCGGTCGGGCTCGTGCAGCGCCTTGTCGAGACCCAGCAGCGGCTTTTCGGGCAGGGAAAAGGCGAACAGCACGATGAACAGCGAGATCAGCGCGCCGACATAGGCCAGGGCCCAGGCCGTGCCCGACAGCCGTCCGACCTGGCCCGGCCTGGCGACGATAGGCAGCAGGGCGTTCATCACCGAGCCGCCCAGCTCGGCCGTAACGCCGGCCACCACCAGGCAGGCCAGGATCGGCAGGATGCGCGAGGGATCGCCCGGCGTGGCCAGCCACAGGCCGGCGCTGGCCAGAACGAACGGAACCGCCAGGCCGATCAGCCAGGCGCGCGGATTGCGCCGCGTATCGACGCTGGCCCCGACCAGCGGACTGAGGAGGGCGATGGCCAGACCCGACACCGCTCCGGCATAGCCCAGCAGGCTCTGCCCCCGCGCCGCGTCGCCGACGAAGCCGGCCGCGAAATAGGGCGTGAAGATAAAGGTCGCGATCAGCGCCCAATAGGGCTGCTGCGCCCATTCATAGGCCGCCCAGGCGACACGTCGCCGATCACCCTGGTCCATGCTCGCCCCCCGCCCGGTCTCCCCCTCAACGAAAGGGAGACCGGTCTACTTTAGCCCGCGTTGGCCAATTCGCGCAGCGCGGCGTTGGCGATGGTCAGCTTGGCGAAGGTCCACCCGCCGCCGGCGTTCTCGATGTCCTCGACGGTGCGTCTGGCCGAGCGGACACGGTCCATACGCAGGGCGGCCCACGAGGTCACCGCCGCCTTGGCCGACAGCTCGTCCTCACCCGCCTGAGCATTGGCCGAGAACTTCAGCACCGCCTGGGTGATGGCTGTCTGCTCGCTGAGCAGGTCCTCGATCAGGCGGCGAACCGCCAGCCGTTCGAAAGCGTCGCCGCCGACGAACGAGCCCGCCGCGCCGCGGAGCCGGTCAAAGCCGAAGGCTGCCCCGGTCTGGTGGTAAAGGCGCGCCACGTCCTTGACGGTCCAGCTGGAGGCGCTGGCCAGGTCGACCAGATCGGCGGCGATGGTCAGAGGCTGCAGCGCGGCCACGCCCTGGGCCAGGGCCTCGGGGGCGCCGTCGGCGACATAGGTCTTGACCCGCTTGGCCACGGCCTTCTGCTCGAAGGCAGACAGCACCGCCGGGGTCATGGCGCGCAGCTCGGCGACGGACGGCCCGTAACTGTCCACCAGCGCCTTGACCGTGACCTTGTCGCGGAAGGCGCGACGGGCGAGCCAGAAGGTCAGGCTGCGCAGGGCGTAGGACAGAGCCTTGTAGAGCGCCGTCTGGCCCTCCGCCGAGGCGTGATTGTCCAGACCCGAGACCTGATCCCAGAGGGCGTCGATCCCCAGGATCTCGCGCGCCGCCGTAAACCCGGTGATCAGGGCGTCGGTGTCGCACCCAGCGGCCGCCTTCAGGCGCGTCGCGAAGGTCGGACCGCACATGTTGACCATCTGGTTGCCGACCACCGTGGCGATGATCTCGCGCTTCAGGCGGTGCTTCTGCATCTGGTCGGCGTAGCGATCCAGACCCTTGGGGAAGTAGCCGCGCAGGGTCGCTTCGAACCACGGATCGTCCGGAGCGTCGGAGGCGACGATGTCGTCGAACAGGTCCAGCTTGCCATAGGCCAGCAGCACCGCGAGCTCGGGTCGGGCCAGGCCCTTGCCGGCCTGTTTGCGTTCAAGAAGCGTCGTGTTGGTCGGCAGGCCCTCAACCTTGCGGTCCAGGCGGCCTCGGCTTTCCAGGTCGACCATGTAGCGGATCTGGGCGTCCACCTCGCTGGTCGCGTCGCTTTCCAGCAGGGTCAGGGCCAGGGTCTGGTCGTAATTGTGCTCCAGCACGTGTTGGGCGACATCGTCGGTCATCGAAGCCAGCAGGGTGTTGCGGCTGGGGCGATCCAGCTCCCCGGCCCTTTCGAGCAGGCCTGTCAGGATCTTGATGTTGACCTCGTGGTCGGAGCTGTCGACGCCGGCCGAATTGTCGATGGCGTCGGTGTTGATGTGTCCGCCATTGCTGGCGAACTCGATCCGACCAGCCTGGGTAAGGCCCAGATTGGCGCCCTCGCCCACCACCTTGACCCGCAGGTCCGAGCCGTTGACCCGGATGGCGTCATTGGCCTTGTCGCCGGCGTCGGCGTTGCTTTCGCCCCTGGCCTTCACATAGGTGCCGATGCCGCCGAGATAGAGCAGCTCGGCCCTGGACTTCAGGATCGCGGTCATCAGTTCGGCCGGCGAAACGGCCTCGGCCTTGATCTCGAACAGGGCGCGGACTTCCGGCGACAGCGGAATGCTCTTGAGGCTACGGGGGAAGACGCCGCCGCCGGCCGAGATCTTGGACTTGTCATAGTCGTCCCAGGACGAGCGCGGCAGCTTGAACATCCGGTCGCGTTCGGCCCACGAAGAGGCCGCGTCCGGATTGGGATCCAGGAAGATGTGGCGGTGGTCGAAGGCGGCCAGCAGCCGGGTCTGCTTGGACAGCAGCATGCCGTTGCCGAACACGTCGCCGCTCATGTCGCCCACGCCGACGACGGTGAAGGGCTCGGTCTGGATGTCCTTGCCCATCTCGCGGAAGTGGCGCTTGACCGCTTCCCAGGCGCCGCGGGCGGTGATGCCCATGACCTTATGGTCGTAGCCGACCGAACCGCCCGAGGCGAAGGCGTCACCCAGCCAGAAGCCGTAGTCCTCGGCCACGCCATTGGCGATGTCGGAGAAGGTTGCCGTGCCCTTGTCGGCGGCGACGACCAGATAGGGGTCCTCGCCGTCATGCACCACTACGGAGGTCGGCGGCACGACCTTGTTGTCGGCGTCGATATTGTCGGTGATGTCCAGCAGACCCGACAGGAAGGTCTTGTAGGCGCGGATCGCCTCGGCCTGGATCGCGTCGCGATCACCGCCGCGCGGCAGCTGCTTGGGATAGAAGCCGCCCTTGGAGCCGACGGGCACGATCACCGCGTTCTTGACCTGCTGGGCCTTCACCAGTCCCAGTACCTCGGTGCGGAAGTCGTCGCGGCGATCCGACCAGCGCAGGCCGCCGCGCGCCACGGGACCGAAGCGCAGGTGCACGCCCTCGATGTGCGGGGCCGAGATGAAGATCTCGCGATAGGGCTTAGGCGCCGGCAGGTCCTCCAGCTCGCGCGAGGCGATCTTGAAGCTGATATAGGGCTTGGGCTGACCATCTTCGGCGGGTTGATAGAAGTTGGTCCGCAGGATCGCGCCGACCAGGGCGGCGATCCGGCGCAGCACGCGGTCGGCGTCCAGGCTCTCCACCGCCTGCAGCGCCTCGCCGATCTTGGCCTCGACAGCTTTGGCCTGTTCCTGGCGGGTCTTCAGGTCCACCAGGATGGCCGGGTCGAACTTGGTCTGGAACAGATCCAGGATCAGGCGCGCCACGCCCGGATGATCGGCCAGGGCCTGTTCCTGCACGCCCTGGCTGGGGTCCAAGCCCGATTGCTGGCGATAGCGGGCCAGGGCGCGGATCAGAGCGGCCTCGCGCCAGCCGATGCCCAGCTCCAGAACCAGACGATTGAAGCCGTCGCTCTCGGCGCGGCCCGTCCAGATGGCGACGAAGGCGGCCTCGAAGGCCAGCTTCACATCGGCGAAGGTCAGGTGCGCGCCCTGTTCGTCGGCCAGAACGAACTCGTGCACCCAGACGGGCGCGCGCTCGCCGGTCCCGGCGGTCGGCGAGATCTTGTGGCCGTCCTCGATCAGCGCCTTCAGGCCCATATGCTCGAGGATGGGCAGGACGTCGGCCAAGGGCGCGGCGGCGCCCGGTCGATAGAGCTTGAAGCGGAATGTCACCGCGCTGTCGTCGGGACGGCGGAAAGCGCGGACGCGCACGGCCTCGTTCGGCGCCAGGGCGTCGACAACCTCGATATCGGCCAGGGCCTCGGCGGCGTCATACTGGTCGCGATAGCCAGGCGGGAAGGCGCCGGCATAGCGCGCCAGGGTCTCGGCCACCCGGCCAGGCGCGCCGCCGTCGCGGATCGCGGCCTCGAAACGATCTTCCCAAGTGCGGGCGGTTTCCGCGATGGCCGCTTCCAGCGCGGCGAGGTCGGGCTCGCGGTGATCGCCGGGGGTGACGCCCACGATGAAATGGACCCGTGCGAGCGGGGCGTCGGAGAAGCTGGGATAGTAGGCCGAGACCCGCCCGCCGAAGGCGTCGGACAGAAGTTTGCCGGCCCGTTCGCGCACGCCGGAATCGTAGCGCTCGCGCGGCACGAACAGCAGGGCCGAGATGAAGCGGTCAAAGGGGTCGCGCCGGCTGAACAGTCTCACGCGCGGCCGGTCATAGAGGTGGAGCACGCCCAGGGCCATGCTAAGCAATTCGTCGGTATCGGTCTGGAACAGCTCGTCGCGGGGCCAGGTCTCGAGGATATTGCGCAGGCGCTTGCCGTTGTGGCTGTCGGGATCCTTGCTGGCGCTGTCCAGAACGTGGGCCACCTTTCGGCGGATCAGCGGCACGTCATGGGCCGGGGTCTCATAGGCCTCGGCGGTGAACAGACCCACGAAGCGAACCTCACCCGAAGGTTTGCCGTCGGCGCCGTACCGGCGCACCCCGACATAGTCCATGTAACCGCGACGATGGACCCGCGACCGGAGGTTGGACTTGGCGACCACGATGGGATCGCCGATCTCGATGTGATTGCGCACTTGCCGCGACAGGATGGCCGGCTCGCTGCCCCGGCGCAGGACGGTGCGGGCCTGGTCGCGCAGGACGCCCAGGCTGCCCTCGGGCTGGTACAGCGGCTCCTCGGCGGCATAGCCGCCATCGCTGGTGCGGGGATATTCGTAGACCCGGGCGCCCAGGAAGACGAAGTGGTCGTCGGCCAGCCAGTCGAGGAAGTCCATGTCCTCGGCGCGCGCCTCCGCCGGAATGGCGACCTTGGTGTCGCGCAGCTCGACGATCGTGCGGCGCATCAGATTGCGCATCGCCTCGAAGTCCTGCACGGCCAGGCGAACATCGGCCAGGGCGTCGCCGACGGCCTGGATCAGGGCCGCTTCGCGGTCCTCGCCCACAGGGGCCAGGTAGATCTGGATCATTGAGCGGCGCTGGCCGCCAACCTCGACCACCGGGTGGAACATGGCCCGGACCTGAAAGCCCGCCTCGGCCACCGCGCCCATGATGCTGTCGACCAGGAAGGGACGGTCCTGCTGGACGATCTCGAGAAGGTCGCCGCGCAGATGGGTCCCGTCGGGCCTGCGCGCCTGACGCAGACGGATGGCCGGCTCGGCCACCTCGGTCACATCCTCACCGTAGCGCCAGAAGTCGGCGAGGGCGTGGGCGGTGTCGCCGGCGTCGAACCCTGGCAGTTCGTCGGCCGACCAGTCATCCTGAGCCTGGGCGAGGAAATGAGCGGCCTGAGCCGGCAGCGCATCGGCGGCATGACCCAGAGCCTGAGCGAACGCCTTCAGCAACGGACCGCCCACGGCCGAAGCCTGGAGGTCATTTTTTTCACCAGACATGGGATTTCCTCGCGAATTTTTGGCGACAACCTAGACTTTTCGGGCCACGATTCAACCAGCGCATCGAGAATCCGCCAAGGATCTTGCCGGTTCAATCCTGCTGGGAATGTAGGGAGAAAACGGAGGCGCCGCCGGTGGGGGGAAACCGGCGGCGCTGACCCGCCGGGGGGGGCTGGCGGGCGTTTTCCGCTTCGGACGCGCCGGAGAACCAGGCTGCGTCGCGCGGGGGTCCGACTGGGGGGCGCCGGACCAGACAGAGATAGGCGCCGCGTTCAGGATTTTAAGTCCCCCTTGGCGACTTTCTGTCGGGCGCCCGACTTTGGCTTTTCCGCCTTTGATGTCTCACTGGCCGGCGGCGGGCCAGCGCCCTGAGGATCGCCGTCCTCGGACAGCAGGATGGCGATCCAGCGGGAACCGTCGAACTGCGCCAGGATGACCATGAAGGCCACCGTCAGCGGGGTGGACAGGAACATGCCCGGCACCCCCCACAACGCGCCCCATACCGCCAGGGAGAGCAGCACCACCGTGGGATCCATGTTGAGGCTGTCGCCTTGCATGCGCGGCAGGACGATGTTGCCGACCACGAAATAGATCGCCTGAAGCGCCACGAACAGGATGATCGCCGGCAGGAAGCTGTCGGGAAACTGCACGATGGCGAACAGCGGCGGCAGGAAGCAGCCGATGGCGCCGCCGAGGATCGGGATGTAGCTGGCGAGGAAGATCAGGAAGGCCCAGAAGAAGGCGTTGTCGAGCCGCAGCAGCGCCATCACCAGCCAGGCGCCGACCGCGATCATCAGGCCGGTGACGGTCTGGATCCACAGATACTGCTCCACCCCATCGCGGATACGGTGAAACAGCACCATCGCCTTGTCCCGCTCGCCGCCCTGCGGAAACAGAGACACGATCTTGCGGTTGAAACCCCGGCGAGAGGCTATGATGAAGCCCAGATAGATCAGCACGAGCACGGCGCTGGCGGCGAAGTTCTGCAGGCTCTGGGCGGCGGCGCCGATATAGCGTTGCGGATTGAGCTGGGTGATCAGGTCGCCCAAGGTCGGCGCAACATGGATGCCGACCGCATGGGCCAGCCTGGCGATCACGTCGTTGAGCCTGGGCGCATAGGCCTTCAGCTGGTCGACAAAGCTGGCGCTGTTCTCGGCCACCACCCACACAGAAAGGCCAAACAGTACGGTCAGCAGGACGATCGCGGTCGGCAGGGCCACGCGCTTGGGGAAGCGCGCCCGGATGGTCAGCACCCGCGAAAAGCTGTCGATCATCACCGCCAGGAAGACCGCCAGGGCCAGCGGCGTGAGGATGTCGCGCATCCACAGCAGCGCCGCGCCGCCCGCGATGACCGCCAGGAAGACCACGGCGTTGCGAGTGGCGGCGGACGACGAAACGGTCATTCAAGAACTCCTGGAGATCGTAACACTTTGCCTACCGCGATTGGCGCGGCGCAAGGGCGCGGTTAGGCTCAGTGCTCAAGTTTGGAGGATGTTGCATATGACCTTGTCGATTGGTGAAGGCGAAATCCTGATCGGGCTGGGCGAAGGTCCGGTGACCCAGCGACTCGACCGCTCCAATCGGCACGGCGTCGTGGCGGGCGCGACCGGGACCGGCAAGACCGTCACCCTCCAGATCATGGCCCAGGCCTTTTCCGACGCCGGCGTGCCCGTCTTCGCCGCCGACGTGAAGGGCGATCTTTCTGGCATCGCCATCGCCGGCGCGCCCAACGAGAAAATGCTGGCCCGCGCCGCCTCGATGGATCTGACCCTGAACCCGTCCGCTCCGCCGACCGTGTTCTGGGACCTGTTCGGCCAGAAGGGCCATCCGATCCGCACGACCATCTCGGAGATGGGGCCGGTGCTGCTGGCGCGCCTGCTGGAACTCAACGATGTGCAGGAAGGCGTTCTGACCATCGTCTTCCATGTCGCCGACAAGGACGGCCTGCTGCTGCTCGACCTCAAGGACCTGCAGGCGGCCCTGAAATATGTCGCCGACCACGCCGCCGACATCGGCACGCTGTATGGCAATGTTTCGCCCGCCACGGTGGGCGCGATCCAGCGCAAGCTTCTGACCCTGCAGAGCCAGGGCGCCGACAACTTCTTTGGCGAGCCGGCCCTGAAGCTGGCCGACATCATGCGCACCGATGTCGCCGGGCGCGGCTATGTGAACCTGCTGGCCGCCGACAGGCTGATCCAGTCACCCAAGCTCTATTCGACCTTCCTGCTATGGCTGCTGTCGGAACTGTTCGAGGAGCTGCCCGAGCTGGGCGATGTGGACAAGCCGCGCCTGGTGTTCTTCTTCGATGAGGCCCACCTGCTGTTCAACGACGCGCCCAAACCGTTGTTGGAAAAGATCGAGCAGGTGGTCCGACTGATCCGCTCAAAGGGCGTGGGGATCTATTTCGTCACCCAGAACCCGGCCGACATTCCCGACGCCGTGCTGGGCCAGCTGGGCGCGCGCATCCAGCACGCCCTGCGCGCCTACACGCCAGCCGACCAGAAGGGCCTGAAGGCGGCCGCCCAGTCGTTCCGGATCAATCCGTCCTTTGACACGGCCGAGACCATCCAGGGCCTGGGCGTCGGCGAGGCCCTGGTCTCCACCCTCGACGCCAAGGGTGCGCCCTGCGTCGTGCAGAAGACCATGATCCGCCCGCCCGCCTCGCGTCTTGGCCCGCTGACGCCGGAAGAGCGCACGGCCCTCATCGCCCGGAGCCCGGTGTCCGGCCTCTATGACACCGCCCAGGATCGCGCCTCGGCCTATGAGGTCCTGCAGGGCCGCGCCCAGGACGCCCTGCGCCAGAGCGAAGCCGCCGAGGACGCGGCCGAGGCGGAGAAGGTCCGGATCGCTGAAGAAAAGGTTCGGGCCCGGGAAGAGGCGCGCGAGACGCGGGCCGCTCCTCGCCCCCGCGCTTCAAATCGCCAGGGCATGGCCGAGACCTTCGCAAAGTCTCTGCTGCGTACGGTCGCCAGTCAGGCCGGGCGCGAGATCATGCGGGGCCTGCTTGGGGGCCTGAAGCGCGGTCGCTGATCGGGCTCAGGCGGCGGAACGCCTGGCGCGCTTTGGCGGCTGGGCGGCAGCCGGGGCTGGGGCCGCCTTGGTCCAGGCGTCGAGGGTGTGCAGCGGGCCTGGCCGACCGATGGCGTAGCCCTGCAGCTCGGCGCAGTCCTCGCTGCGCAGGAAGTTGATCTGCTCCTGGGTCTCGACGCCTTCGGCGACGACCGGGATCTCCAGGCTGCGACCCAGACCCAGAACCGCGCGGACGATCACGGTGGCGCGGTCATGGCGGTGGATGTTTTCCACGAAGCTCTTGTCGATCTTGATCTTGTCGAACGGGAACGACTGCAGCGTCGAAAGCGACGAGAAGCCGGTGCCGAAATCATCCATGGCGATGCGAACGCCCAGCGCCTTCAGCCGGCGCAGGTTATCGAGCGCCCGCTGATAGTCCTTGAACAGCGCGCTCTCGGTGATCTCCAGCTCCAGCCGGTGCGGCGACAGGCCGGTCGCGATCAGCACCTCGTGCACCAGGGTCGGCAGGGCGGGATTGTTCAGCTGCAGCGGCGACAGGTTGACCGCGATGCGCAGCGGCTTTTCCCACGAGGCGGCGTCGGCGCAGGCGCGACGCAGGACCCATTCGCCTAGCGGGGCGATCAGGCCGTTCTCTTCGGCCACCGGAATGAAGT
The DNA here is from genome assembly GCA_943371355.1 of Alsobacter soli. GTDB lineage: Bacteria > Pseudomonadota > Alphaproteobacteria > Caulobacterales > Caulobacteraceae > Caulobacter. Next base: position 12,186 of record CALRUN020000029.1, on the reverse strand, counting down.
CGAGCGGCGGGATCATGCCGCGGGTCGGATGCTGCCAGCGCACCAGGGCCTCAAAGCCACAGACCTCGCCGTCGGAGGCGCGGGCCAGGGGCTGGTAATAGACCACCAGTTCGCCGTCAGCGATGCCCTGCTTGAGGTCACGCGCCAGCGAGCGGCGCTCGCGGATCGACTCGTCCATCTCGCGTTTGAAGAAGCGATAGATTCCCCGGCCGCCTTCCTTGGCGCGGTACAGCGCCATGTCGGCATTGGCCATCAGCGACTCGGTCGTGCGGCCGTCATCGGGATAGAGGCTGACGCCCAGGCTGGCGCCCATGGCCAGGTCCTGGCCTTCGAACATGACCGGGGTCGCCAGGGCGTCGAGCAGTCGGCCCGACAGCTCGGCGGCGGCCGTGGGCTGATCGCCAGCGCCCACCTGCACCACCATGAATTCGTCGCCGCCCAGGCGCGCGGCGAAGGAGGGCGCCGAAACGGAATCCTGCAGACGGCGGGCGGTCTCGACCAGCAGGGCGTCGCCCGCCAGATGACCATGCTGGTCGTTGGCTTCCTTGAAATGGTCCAGGTCGATGCAGATCACCGACAGGGTCTCGCCAGAAGCCTCGACCCGCTCGATGGCGGCGGCCAGGCGGGTCTGCAGCGAGTTACGGTTGGGCAGGCCGGTCAGGCCGTCATGCTCGGCCAGATAGCGGATCTTCTCCTCGGCCGAGCGGCGTTCGCGCAGGTCGCGGACCGCCAGCACGGTGAGGCCCGAGGTCTCGGTGCGGGCGCCGTCGTCCATCAGGCGCGAGAACACCTCGACGGGGATTTCGCGGCCGCCCTCGACCGGTTGCAGAACGCCTTCGCGACGCACGCCGTCGCGAGAGGCTTCGTCGCCGCTGAAGGTGAGGATCGCGCCGTACAGCGGCTTGCCCGTAAGCTCGTCCAGCGGCGCGCCGACCAGTTCGCAGAAGGCGGCGTTGGCGTCGTTGATGCGGCCGTCCTGGACGACCACTATGCCTTCATAGGCGGCGTTGGCCATGCGGCGGATGCGCTCGAGAGCCGAGCGCGTGGTCTGGGATTCGATCGCCACGGCGCCGAGGCCGCCCAGGATGATCAGGCCGGTAATGCTGGTGACGGCCAGGGTCAGGAATCCGCCCGAAAGCAGCTGCTCGGGGACCACGATCGAAGTGTCGGGCACGATGGTAATGGCGCCCATGCCGGTGAAATGCAGGGCGCAGACGCCCAGAGTCAGGATGGCGCCGCCCAGTATCTGCTTGCCGATGCTGCGGGCGCGACCCGCCAAGATCAGCGCGGCCGTGCAACCCGCCACGCCGAACAGGACCGAGGCGCCGACCGTGGCGTGCTCCCAGACCAGTTGGCCTTGGGTCACGAAGGCGGTCATACCGGTGTAGTGCATGGAGGCGACGCCCATGCCCAGGATCAGGCCGCCGGCCATGTCATTGGTGCGCGTGCGCTGCGCCGAAGCGACGACAAAGCCAGACCCCATGAACAGGACGGCGATCATCAGGGACAAGAGTGTGCCGGTCGGGCTGTAGCCTGTCTTCAGGCCGGGATCGTAGGCGACCATGCCGATGAAGTGGGTGGCCCAGACGCCTGATCCGCAGACCAGGCCGGTCAGCAGCAGCCAGGCCGCTCTGACGAGGCCCTTGGCGCCGCGCATGCGTGAGTAAAGCCTGAACGCGGTGACGCATGCGGCGAAGCAAACGACCGCCGCCACGCCGACCAACCGATAGTCATGCTCGGTCGTCAGACAGGTCAAAACCTTCAACACACGCGGTTCCCCCCGGGGTCACAACCCTCAGACGATACCGGGAGAGTTACAAATAAACCGTTTCAACGCGGGGTCGTGCGACAATCGGCCATGATCCCGTGGGATCAAGGGTCGGATCATCCCTGATCGACCGTCACCGACCCGTGGCGGCCTGCGCCTGATGCCAGCGCCAGGCGCTTCCCAGGATGGCGTCCAGATCGCGCGACGGCGTCCAGCCCAGTTCGGCGCGGGCCCTGGCGTTGTCTCCGACCAGGATCGGGGCGTCGCCGGGACGGCGGGCCGCCATCTGCACAGCCAACGGCTTGCCGGTCGCCCGCTCGACGCCGGCAATCAGCTCCTTCACCGTCGTGCCGTGGCCGGTGCCGAGGTTGTAGCTGGTGCTCGTCGCGCCATCGAGCAGGCGGTTCAGCGCCGCGACATGGGCGTCGGCCAAGTCCAGCACGTGGACATAGTCGCGCACCGCGGTGCCGTCGCGGGTGTCGTAATCGTCGCCGAAGATCGTGAAGTGCGAGCGCTGGCCCAGGGCCACCTGGATGGCCAGCGGGATGGCGTGGGTCTCGGGCTCATGCCATTCGCCGATGCGGCCCTCGGGATCGGCGCCTGCGGCGTTGAAATAGCGCAGCACCGTGCTGCGGAAACCGACATAGCGGCCGTAGTCGGCCAGGGCCTGCTCGACCATCAGCTTGCTGCGACCATAGGGATTGAGCGGAGCCTGCGGATGGGTCTCGTCCATCGGCAGGTTCACTGGGTCGCCGAAGGTCGCGCAGGTCGAGGAAAACACCATCGCTTCGACGCCGGCCCGGCGGGCGGCCTCGATCAGGTTGATGGTTCCGGCGACATTGTTGTCGAAGAAGGCGCCCGGATCCTTGACCGACTCCCCGACCTCGATACGGGCGGCGAAGTGCAGGACGGCGACGGGCTTGTGGGCGGCGAACACCGCGTCGAGCCGGGCGGCGTCGCGAATGTCGCCAATCTCCAGCGGCCCCCACTGGACGTGCTCGCGGTGACCGTTGGACAGGTCGTCGAACACCACGGGCTTGAACCCCGCCGCCGCGAGGGCCAGGCAGGTGTGTGAGCCGACATAGCCGGCGCCGCCGGCCACCAGAACGGTCCGCATGAAATCCCCCTTGCGACGCGAGGCTTCTGGCTATCGGCTTTGACCCGAGGTTGAAAGACCGATGTGGTTCATGGCGATCGTCGTCATGATGATGTCATCGCGGTGAGCGTCTTAGCCAGGCGGCTTGCCTCGGCGTCGCGATTGCTGGAATAGGCACAGGCGTCGCCCGTCGGGCGATGATCGATCGGATCAGGATGTTTCGATGCGCGTAGCGATGATTGGCACGGGTTATGTGGGCCTGGTGTCGGGGGCGTGTTTCGCCGACTTCGGTCACGTGGTGACCTGTATCGACAAGGATCCCAGCAAGATCGAACGTCTGGAGAAGGGCGAAATCCCGATCTTCGAGCCCGGTCTGGATGACCTTGTCGCCCGCAATGTCCGCGAAGGCCGCCTGTTCTTCACCCTCGAAGGCGCCGACGCCATCAGGAACGCCGACGCGGTGTTCATCGCCGTGGGCACCCCGACCCGTCGCGGCGATGGCCATGCCGACCTGTCCTATGTCTACGCCGCCGCCGAAGAGATCGCCGGCCTGATCGACGGCTTCACGGTGATCGTCACCAAGTCGACCGTGCCGGTGGGCACCGGCGACGAGGTTGAGGCGATCATCAAGCGCGTGCGCCCCGACGCCCAGTTCGCCGTGGTCTCCAACCCCGAGTTCCTGCGCGAAGGCGCGGCGATCGAGGACTTCAAGCGTCCGGACCGCGTGGTGGTCGGAACCGAGGATGAGCGCGCCCAGGCGGTGATGCGCGACCTCTACCGCCCTCTGAGCCTGAACGAGACGCCGATCGTCTTCACCGGCCGCCGCACCAGCGAGCTGATCAAGTACGCCGCCAACGCGTTCCTGGCGATGAAGATCACCTTCATCAACGAGATGGCCGACCTTTGCGAGAAGGTCGGGGCCGACGTCCAGCAGGTGGCCAAGGGCATTGGCCTGGACAAGCGCATCGGCGGCAAGTTCCTCAATGCCGGTCCCGGCTATGGCGGCAGCTGTTTCCCGAAGGACACCATCGCCCTGGTCCGCACCGCCCAGCAGTATGGCGCGCCGGTCAAGCTGATCGAGACCACGGTGGCGGTCAACGACGCCCGCAAGAAAGCCATGGCGACCAAGGTTGCCGACGCCATCGGCTTGAGTGATCTGGCCGGCAAGACGATCGGCGTGCTGGGCGTGACCTTCAAGCCCAACACCGACGACATGCGTGACGCCCCCAGCCTCGACATCCTGCCGGCCCTGCAGGCCATGGGCGCCAGGGTCCAGGCCTATGACCCCGAAGGCGCCAAGGAAGCGGCTCACATGCTGCTGGGCGTAGACTTCAAGGCTGGAGCCTATGAAGCCGCCGAGGGCGCCGACGCCCTGGTGATCCTGACGGAATGGGACCAGTTCCGGGCCCTGGATCTGGATCGCCTGAAGCTTTTGATGGCCGCGCCGGTCGTCGTGGACCTGCGCAATGTCTACAAGCCCAGCGAGATGGTCCGCCACGGCTTTACCTACGCCTCTATCGGACGGGGATGATGGCTTCACCGATCATCGTCACGGGCGCGGCCGGCTTCATCGGCCTGCATGTGGCCGAGCGGCTGCTCGATCGTGGCGAGACGGTGGTCGGCGTCGACAACTTCAACACCTATTACGACCCGGCCCTAAAGGCCGCCCGGGCCGCCCGGCTGAACGGCCGGACCGGGTTCACGATGGTCCGTCTGGATATCGCCGAGCATGAAGCCCTGCTGGAGCTGGTGAAATCCTCCGGCGCCAAGCGTGTGGTGCACCTGGCCGCCCAGGCCGGGGTCCGCTACTCGATCGAGCATCCCTTCGCCTATGAGCGCTCAAACCTCGCCGGCCATCTGGCGGTGCTGGAGGCTTGCCGTCACAGCGGCGTCGAGCATCTGGTCTATGCCTCGTCCAGCAGCGTCTATGGCGACCGGCCGATCGACGGTTCGGGCTTCAAGGAGACCGATCCGGCCGACAAGCCGGTGTCACTCTATGCGGCCACCAAGCGCTCCTGCGAGATGATCAGCCAGAGCTATGCGGCGCTGTATGGCTTCCCGCAGTCAGGCCTCAGGTTCTTCACGGTCTATGGCCCGTGGGGGCGACCGGACATGGCCTACTACGGCTTCACCCAGAAGATCCTCGCGGGCGAGCCCATCGAGGTCTATGGCGAGGGCAAGATGGCCCGCGACTTCACCTATATCGACGACATCGTCGACGGGATCGTCGGCGTTCTCGACCACCCGCCGGCCCAGGGCGGGCACGAGGTCTACAACATTGGCGACAATGATCCGGTCGGGTTGATGGAGATGATCTCGACCCTCGAAGCCGCGCTCGGCGTCGAGGCAGCGAAGATCATGAGGCCGATGCAGCCCGGCGACGTCACCGCCACCTACGCCAATATCGACAAGCTCCATGCGCTTACGGGCTACAAGCCGAAGGTGAAGCTGGCAGAAGGGCTCCAGAAGTTCGTCGAATGGCGGCGAGCCTATTCCGGCGCCTGAACGGTCAGGGCCGCGGCGCGCTTTGACACCTGATGCTCGCGCCAGGAGATGAACAGGGTCGATGCCACAACGATGACCGCCCCGATCAGCGTCGCCGTCTTGGGGACCTCATGGAACAGCAGGAAACCGACCAGCACCGCGAAGACCAGCCGCGTATAGTCGATCGGCGCCATCACCGCCGCCTCGCCCGACTGCATGCCCTTGATATAGGCCCCCTGGGTCAGGGTGCCGATCACGCCCATGGCGGCCAGCAGACCAAGGTCGGGCAGGCTGGGCCAGCGCCAGACGAACAGGGCCGGCGGGATCGAGAACACCAGGCCCAGCACGGCCGCATAGACCAGCAGGGTGAAGGGCGAGTGGTCGCGGGTCATCACCTTCATGCCGGTGATGGTCAGGGCGAACAGCAGCGCCGCCGCCAGGGCCGCCGCCTGAGGCCAGCCCAGCCAGCCTCCGGAACCGTCCGCTCCGGGCTGCAGCATGATCAGCACGCCCAGGAATCCCACGACGGCCGCGCCGATCCGCAAGGGACCGATCGGCTCGCGCAGGATCAGGCCGGCGAACGGCACCAGCCAGAGTGTCCGGGTGAACGACAGCGCGTTGGCGTCGGCCAGCGGCAGTTCCTGATAGGCGTAGAAGCTGAGAATCAGGGCCAGCACCCCGGCGCTGGACCGGAAGATCAGGATGCCCGGCCGGGTGGTGTAGAAGGTTCCCCGCCAGTCGCGCGCCATCAGCGGCAGCAGGATGATCACCCCCGCCAGCTGCCGGTAGAAGGTCTGCAGGGCGGCCGGATAGCCCGGGCCCAGATACTTGATCAGCGTGGTCATCGCGGTGAAGCCGACCGCCGAGGCCAGCATCCACAGCGCGCCGCGCAGGTTGGGCGTGAGAGCGCTGGCCGTCACCCGACCCCGCCGCCCTGGTTTCCCTGAGAGGCCATCGCCGCCCGCATCTGCTCGGCCTGTTCCGGGGTGATGCCCATGGCCGACAGGATCGGCGAGGGCGCGTTCTTGTCCCAGCTGCTGCGGCCGCCCACCGTGATGCCGCCGTCGACCACGATGTGGGTGCCGGTCACGAATTCGGAATCGTCGCTGGCCAGATAGAGGGCGGCGCGGGCGATGTCCTCGGGCAGGCCGGCCTTGGGGATCGGCTGGATCTTGGGACCCACCTCGGCGATCTGTGCGGCCATCTGGTCGGCGACCTCGCGCGGCAGCCCCATCGAGGCCCCGAAGATCGAGGTGGCGATCAGGCCCGGGCAGATGGCGTTGACCCGGATCCTGTCCGGCGACAGCTCGGCCGCCGCGCAGCGGCTCATATGGATCACGGCGCACTTGGCGGTCGAATAGGCCAGCGGGCCGAAACCCGCCTGCAGGCCGGCGATCGAGGCGGTGTTGATGATCGAACCGCCTCCACGTTCCTGCATCAGCGGCGCGGCGTATTTCATGCCAAGAGCCGGGCCTCGCACCAGCAGGGCGAAGGTCCAGTCCCAGCCCTCGGCGGTCATGTCCGCCACGCCCGCCGGCGTGCCGCCGTGACCGGCATTGTTGAACAGGATGTCTAGACCGCCGAAGGCGTCCTTGGCCATGTTTACCGCCCGGGCGATGTCGGCCTCGACGGTGACGTCGCAACGGGCGAAGCGGACGGTGTCGGGGAAGCGCTTCTCCAGCATCGCGCCCTTGTCTTCCTGCAGGTCGGCGGCGATGACGCTGGCGCCCTCGGCGACAAACAGCTCGACCGCGCCCAGGCCGATGCCCGAGCAAGCTCCAGTGATCACGGCGACCTTGCCGTTCAGACGTCCAGCCATGGCTTGTTCCTTCGCGCTCCCGTCCCGACCTCTGATGGATCGGTGATCAGCGATCATACTCGCGGAGGACGGAAGGCTTGGCTAGCCTGGAAAGGCGTTCGCGCCCTCGATCTGGGCGGCGGGCCGGGTCAGGAAGGCCTGGCGCAGGTCGCCCATGGCCGGGCCGATCAGGAACCAGGGCTCGACGCAGTAGCGCGAGAACAGGCGCTGCGGATCGGCCATCAGGCGAAACAGCCACTCGACGCCCATCCGGCCCATCCAGCGGGGCGCGGCCTTCTGGACGCCGGCTTCGTAGTCGAAGGCTCCGCCGACCGTGAAGTGGGCGCAAGGCGACGTGATCGCCTTGTGGTTCTCCAGCACCCAGATCTCCTGGCGCGGCATGCCCATGCCGACCAGAAGGATATGGGGCTTGAAGGCGTTGATCTGCTCGACCACCGCCGCGTTTTCGTCCGAGCCGGGGCTGGCGTCGAAATAGCCGTGGTGCGTTTCGAGCTGGACGCCGGGCCAGTCGGCCAGGATCTTTTCGCTCGCCGCCTCGGCCACGCCCGGCGCGCCGCCGACGAAGAAGACCCGCCAGTTTTCCGCGCAGGCCTTGGCCCAGAAGAAGTCGCGCCAGTCCAGATAGGTGCAGCGGTGGAACTGCCGGCTGCTGCGCCCGATCACTCGGGCCCAGGCCAGCAGCGGCGTCGAATCCACCTCGACCAGGTCGGCGGCGGTGAAGAAGGCCCGCACCGGGTCGCTCGTGCGGGCCAGATACAGGCTGTGAAGATTGTGGTTGGCGATGATGGAGGACACGCCCCGCGCCAGCCGCGCGCCGACGAAGTGGAAGACCTCTTCGTGGCGCACCAGATCCATGGTCTCGCCCAGCAGCTTGACCCGCTCGTTGGCCCGCCGCTTGAGGCGGAACGGACGAACGCCTTCCTGTGGCGACGGAACGGAACTGGCAGTCTGCGACATCGGCGGCTTTCGTGAGAACCGCGTTCAGTCTTAGGAATGGCCCGTAAGCATCCCGATAAATTTCATCCTTAGCGACCCTTAACCCTGACGACGCAACGGGTTCGCCGTCAGGGCCCGGAGGGATCTAGTCGTTGGTCACGACCACCTTGCCCATGGCCTTGCGGCTGGCGAGGTGAGCGATGGCGTCGCCGGCCTTGGCCAGCGGGAAGCGCTCGGACACGTGCGGCTTGATCTTGCCCTCGGCGTAGAGCGCCATCAGTTCCTTGACGTTCTGGGCGTGGCCGGCCGGATCACGGGCCACCGAGGCGCCCCAGAACACGCCGACGATGTCACAGGACTTCAGCAGGGTCAGGTTCAGCGGAATCTTGGGAATGCCCGACGGGAAACCGATCACCAGGAAGCGACCGTTCCAGCCGGCGGCGCGGATGGTGGCTTCCGAATAGTCGCCGCCGACCGCGTCATAGGCCACGTCCCAGCCATTGGGCCCGCAGGCCTCCTTGATCAGATTGGCCAGGGCCTTCTGGCCGTCCTTGTCGAACGGACCGCGCGGATAGACCACGCCGCTGTCGGCGCCGTGGGCGATGGCCAGATCGACCTTTTCCTGGCTCGAAGCCGCCGCGATAACGCGAGCCCCCGCCGCCTTGCCCAGCTCGACGGCCGCCAGACCGACGCCGCCGGCCGCGCCCAGCACCAACAGGGTCTCGCCGGCCTTCAGGCTGCCGCGATCCTTCAGGGCGTAGTAGGAGGTGCCGTAGGTGAGGATGAAGGCGGCCGCCTCGTCGAAGGGCATGTTGTCGGGGATCTTGGTGCAGCGGGCCTCTTCCAGGGCCAGCTTCTCGGCCATGCCGCCCCAGCCGGTCGAGGCCAGCACGCGGTCGCCGACCTTGAACTTGGTGACGCCCTCGCCGACGGCGGCGATCAGGCCCGAGACCTCGCCACCCGGGGCGAAGGGGCGGGTCGGCTTGAACTGGTACTTGTCCTCGATGATCAGCACGTCGGGATAGTTGACGCCGCAGGCCTTCACATCGATCAGCACCTGGCCGGGACCGGCCACGGGATCGGGCAGTTCCGACAATTCCAGGGTTTCGGGGCCGCCGACCACCGTGCTGAGAACCGCCTTCATCTGTCTTCTCCCGTCTTTATTCGTTAAGAGGCCGGACGCTAACGCAGGGCGCGCGGCCAAGGAAGCGGAATGTCAAACAAACGTTTTAGTCTCGCCCTGCATGGTGGCGCGGGCTCGGCCCCGGGCCATGACTACGGTCAAGAGATCGCCCACATGGCCGGCCTGGTCGAGGCGGCGCGTGACCGTCTGGCCGCCGGGGCCAGCGCCCTGGACGTCGCCGTCGAGACCGTCGTGGCCCTCGAAGCCAGCGGCCTCTACATCGCCGGCAAGGGCGCTTCGCCCAATGCGGCCGGAGCCTATGAGCTGGACGCCTGCCTGATGGACGGAAGCACTGGCCGCGCCGGGTCGATCGCCGCCCTGCAGGGGTTCGAGAGCCCGATCCTGGCGGCCCGGGCGGTGATGGAGAAGACGCCGCACGTGATGCTGGCCGGAGAAGGCGCCATGGCCTTCGCGCGGTCGCAGGGTCTGAAGGAAATCGCCGATCCGGTCAGTTGGTTCACCCAGGCCGGGGCCTTCGAGAGCAATCATTCGCCGGACCACCCGACCGGCACGGTCGGTTGCGTGGTGCGCGACGACCAGGGCCGCCTCGCCGCCGCCACCTCGACCGCCGGCGTGTTCGGCAAGATGCCCGGTCGCATCGGCGACAGTCCGCTGATCGGGGCCGGGGCCTGGGCCGACGACACCGTCGCCGTCTCCTGCACGGGCCAGGGCGAATATTTCATCCGCACGGCCGTGGCGGTGCAGATCGCCCACCGCATGCGCTTTGGCGGTGAGAGCCTGGAGAGCGCGGCGGCCGCCGCCATCGCCGGGGTCGCGGCCCTGGGCGGCGACGGCGGACTGATCAGCATCGACCAGGACGGCAGGGTCGCCATGCCGTTCGCCTCGGACGGCGTCAAACGCGCCGCCCTGCTGCCGGATGGAACAATCTTCAGCGCCGCGTTCTGAAGACAGCCGTCCAGACTCCGCACCGAATTGAACGCCCCACCTTCGATCGATAGGCTTCCCGACATGCATGCACGCGCTGGCCAGCTGGCCCGACCCGAAGACCTGATCGATCTGGCCGCCCTGACCGGCGCCTATTTTGACCTCAAGCCCGACATGGCCAGTCCCGCCCAGCGGGTGGCGTTCGGCACGTCCGGACACCGGGGCTCCAGCCTCGACGGCGCCTTCAACGAGGCCCACATCCTGGCGATCACCCAGTCGATCGTGGAATACCGCGCCGCCCAGGGCATCACCGGTCCGATCTTCGTCGGCCGTGACACCCACGGCCTGTCGGAGCCCGCCTGGCGCAATGTGATCGAGGTGCTGGTCGCCAACGGGGTCGAGACGCTGATCGACGACCGCGACGGCTTCACCCCGACCCCGGCGGTGTCCCACGCCATCCTCGCCTTCAATCGCGGCAAGACCTCGGGCCTGGCCGACGGCATTCTCATAACCCCGTCGCACAACCCGCCCCGCGACGGCGGCATCAAGTACAATCCCCCGTCGGGCGGACCGGCCGATGGCTCGGCCACCTCGGCCATCGCCAACCGCGCCAACCAGCTGATCGAAGGCGGTCTGGCCGACGTGCGGCGCATGCCGTTCGAGCGGGCGATCGCCCAGGCGGAGCGCTTCGACTTCCTGGGCCGCTATGTCGACGACCTCCCGAGTGTGCTGGACCTCGACATCATCCGCAGCGCGGGCGTGAAGATCGGCGCCGATCCGCTGGGCGGGGCCAGCGTCGGCTATTGGGGCGAGATCGCCACGCGTCACCGTCTGGACCTGACCGTGGTCAACCCGACGGTCGATCCGCGCTGGGCCTTCATGCCGCTGGATACCGACGGCAAGATCCGCATGGACTGCTCGTCGCCGTCGGCCATGGCCAACCTGATCAAGGGCATGGCCGAAGGTGCGGGCTATGACGTCGCCACCGGCAACGACGCCGACGCCGACCGCCACGGCATCGTCACCCCCGATGGCGGGCTGATGAATCCCAACCACTTCCTGGCGGCCTCGATCGCCTATCTGTTCAGCCATCGCGAGGGCTGGGGCCCGGACGTGGCTGTCGGCAAGACCCTGGTGTCGTCCTCGATGATCGACCGCGTGGTGGCCGGGCTGGGCCGCACGCTGCTGGAGGTGCCGGTCGGGTTCAAGCATTTCGTGCCAGGCCTGCTGGACGGCAGCGTCGGGTTCGGCGGCGAGGAATCGGCCGGGGCTTCGTTCCTGCGCCGCGACGGGACGGTGTGGACCACCGACAAGGACGGCCTGCTGCTGGCCCTGCTGGCCGCCGAGATCCAGGGCCGCACCGGCCGCAGCGCCAGCCAGCTGTATGACGACCTGGCCGACCAGTACGGCCGCCCGTCCTATGCCCGCATCGACGCCCCGGCCAGCCGCGAGCAGAAGGCGCGGCTGGGCGCGCTCAGCCCTTCCGACGTGACGGCCACCCGCCTGGCCGGCGAGGAGATCACCGCCACCCTGACCACCGCCCCCGGCAATGGCGAGGCGATTGGCGGGCTGAAGGTGGTCACCAAGAACGCCTGGTTCGCCGCGCGGCCGTCGGGGACCGAGGACGTCTACAAGATCTATGCGGAGTCGTTCCTGGGGGATGAGCATCTGAGGCAGGTTCAGGATGAGGCCCGTGAGGTGGTGGCGGGGGCGTTGAAGGGCTGATCGACCACTAGCCCCCTCCTGACCGCTTCGCGGTCGTCCTCCCCCGGAGGGGGAAGATGAGGTCGGCGCGTTTCATCTTCCCCCTCCGGGGGAAGACGGTCGCGAAGCGACCCGTAGGGGGCAAGTCTGGCGGACACGGGCTCTCAGCCTCACGCGGCATCAGCCACTGAAGGGGTTGGGGAGGCGCGAAGCGGCCGGGGCGAACCCGGATGACCGTGATGTTGTTTGTGCGTTTCGGCTCGACCTGTCCGCTTCGCAGAAGCTGTTCTTGCGTGAGGATCGGGCCAAGC
>CALRUN020000028.1:0-59700 GCA_943371355.1 Alsobacter soli | reverse complement strand
CGGTCATTTCGCCCTCTTTCTTCGGCGGGGCCATAGCACGGGCTCGTCTCGCCTGGCGATGGAGAGGGCATTACCTCGCCTGTCGCGCCAGCCAGTCTTCGGCACTCTGGCCCCACATGTGGGTCGGGCCGGCTACATCCATAGGGGGCGGCAGCTCGACCATCGCCAGAAAGCGCGAGCCCAAGCGCGCGGCGACGGCTTGCGAGCCGACATTGTCGGGATGGATCATGTGGGCGACGGAAGGCCAGCCCAGCGTCTCGAACACGAACCTCAGGCCGGCGCCCGCCGCCTCGGTGGCGTAGCCCTGCCCCCAGGCCGAGCGGTGCAGCATCCAGCCCACCTCCCGCGCCGGCCAGCCCTCGGGCTCCCAGGGTCCTGAGCGCCCGATCCAGCGACCGGTGGCCTTCTCGATCACCGAGAATGTCCCGAAATCTCGCAGGGGCCACATGCCGACGACCTGTGCCAAGGTCCGCCAGGCGACGCTGCGCGGCATGGCCCCGCCCAGGTAACGCATGCACTCAGCGTCGCCATGAAACTCGGCCCAGCCGGCGTCGAAGTCTGCCTGCTCCGGAACCCGCAGGATCAGCCGTTCGGTTTCGAGAATGGGCGTCACGCCTAGCTCCAAGGTGGAAGCTCCACCTTAAGCTGCTGGGCGTGTCCGGCTAGTCCTTCAGCGGCCGCAGACGGTTCACATGGCCCATCTTGCGCCCCGGGCGGGCTTCGCCCTTGCCGTAGAGGTGGACGCGGGTCTCGGGCTCGCCGGCCAGCTTTTTCCAGGCCTCGACATCGGCGCCCAGCAGGTTGGTCATTTCCACATGGGCGAGCGGCTGGGTCGGGCCCAGCGGCCAGCCGGCCACGGCGCGGATGTGCTGCTCGAACTGGTCGACCTCGCAGCCGTCCTGGGTCCAGTGGCCGGTATTGTGGACGCGGGGGGCGAACTCGTTGACCAGCAGCTTGCCGCCGGCCAGCTCGAACAGCTCCACCCCGATGACGCCGACATAGTCGAGGGCGGTGAGGATCTTGATGGCGATGGTCTCGGCCTGGTCGCGCGTGGCCGGGGTGATCTTGGCGGGGGCCGAGGTGCGCTTGAGCACGCCGCCCTCGTGGTGGTTTTCCGACAGGGGGTAGCAGGCGATCTCGCCGTCGCGGCCGCGCGCGGCGATCACCGACAGCTCGCGCCCGAAGTCGGCGGGGGCTTCCAGGATGGCGGCCTGGCGACCGATCTTCTCGAACGAGGCCTCGGCGTCGCCGGCCCGCTGGATCCAGGCCTGGCCCTTGCCGTCATAGCCTTCGCGGCGGGTCTTCAGCAGCGACGGGGCGCCGATCTTGGCCACGGCGGCGGCCAGGCTGTCGCTGTCATGGACGGCGGCGAAGGCCACGGTGGGCACGCCGATCTCGGCCAGGAAGCTCTTTTCCACGACGCGGTCCTGGGCGGCGGCCAGGGCCTTGGCGCCCGGCGCAACCACGCAGCCCAGGGCCGCCAGCTCGGCGACGGTGTCGGCGGGAACGTTCTCGAACTCATAGGTGACGACGTCGCAGGCCTCGGCCAGGCGCTTCAGCGCCCAGCGGTCGTCATAGGCGGCGACGATCTGGCGGGCGGCGACGCGGCCGGCGGGGCTTCCCTCCTCGGGGTCGAGGATCACGACGTCAAAGCCCAGGCGCGCGGCGGCCAGGGCCAGCATGCGGCCCAGCTGTCCGCCGCCCAGTATGCCGATGGTCGAGCCGGGAACGAGGGGGAAAGACGCGTCGGTCATGTGCGGTTCAGTCCTCGACGCTTTCGGCGACGCTGTCGGTCTGGGCCTGGCGCAAGGCGGCCAGACGCTCGGCCAGAGCGGGATCGGAGAGGGCCAGGATCTGGGCGGCCAGCAGGCCGGCGTTCTTGGCCCCCGCCTCGCCGATGGCCAGGGTGGCCACGGGAACGCCGCCCGGCATCTGGACGATGGAGAGCAGGGAATCCAGGCCGCTGAGGGCCTTGGACTGCACCGGCACGCCCAGCACCGGAAGATTGGTCATCGAGGCGGCCATGCCCGGCAGGTGGGCCGCGCCGCCGGCCCCGGCGATGATCACCTTGAAGCCTGCCGCCTGCGCGCCTTTGGCGAAGTCGAACAGGCGCTCGGGGGTGCGGTGAGCCGAGATCACCTTGGCCTCGTAAGCGACGCCCAGGCTGGCCAGGGCGTCGGCGGCGGCCTTCATGGTCGGCCAGTCGGAGCGGCTGCCCATGATGATGGCGACGGGCGCCCCATGCTGGCTGTCCAGGATCGCGTTGGGCATCGGCGTCGAGGTCCCCTGAAGTCGGCGCGCGGGCTCCGCCCGGCGAGGGCGAGGCCTGAAACCGCCCCGTATGCGCGTCAATCGCGCGAGTGCAAGTCCAAAACGTTCAGGGCGCTTGTGAATTGGGCGCCGCGGGTCCTGCGTCCCTGCGGGGCTGCGACCAAAACGCGCCCGGATTGCGCGCGGCCCCGTTCCCGTTAACACTTGGCGAAGCTGTGCAAGAAACGATTCCCTGGTCCATGAAGATTTCCGGCGCCCGCACCGAACCCTTCGCCGCCATTCGCAAGCGGGCCCTGGCCCGTGCGGGGGCCCAGGTTGCCGTTCGCGAGGCGCAGACGCCCGACAGCGCCGCCTTTCTGGGCCTGAGCGAGACCGACCTGACGCCCCAGGTGCAGGAAGCGCTCACCACCCTGATGACCGAGATCGACGACCTGCGCGGCGAGGTCTCGCGGCTGAAGCTGCGGCTGAACGAAGCCCAGATGCAGGCCGACCAGGACGTGCTGACCCCGGTGCTGAACCGCCGCGCCTTCCTGCGCGAGATGAAGCGGGTGGCCGCCTTCGCCCAGCGCTATGGCTCGCCGGCCAGCGTGGTGTTCTTCGATCTGGACGGCTTCAAGAACGTCAATGACCGTTTCGGCCACGCGGCGGGCGACGCGGCCCTGCAGGCCGTCGCCCGTCGCCTGCTGGCCAATGTGCGCGAGAGCGACGTGGTCGGGCGCATGGGCGGCGACGAGTTCGCCGTGCTGCTGGCCCAGGCCGACAAGGAAACCGCGCTGTCCAAGGCCGCCAGCCTGGCCGCCGCCATCCAGGATACGCCGGTCGAGTTCGGCGAATGGTCGGCGCCCCTGCACATCTCGTGGGGCGTGCGCGAGATCGCGCCGGGTTCGGACCCCGAGGTCGCCCTGGCCGAGGCCGACGCGGCGATGTTCGTGCGCAAGCGCAAACAGGCCTAGAGCATTCCCCGTCCTGACTGCGTCAGTCCGATGCTCTAGATCTTTGTTTTAACGCATTTTCTTCACGCGAACCGGAATCCACTTCGCTCGAAAATGCTCTAGGGTTTAGCACCCCCGCCGCTCGCCTCAGGGTCTTGCGACGTTTTGCGCAGGGACTCTTGCCGCTCCAGCGCGCTACCAATTTTAACGGTTGGTTAAGCAAAAGCGCTCTGACTGGTGTCAGGCGTGTGGGGCGCAATAAATGCAGCGAATTCTGATCGCCGAGGACGATCCGATCCTGGCGATGATCTATGAGATCACGCTGGGCGAGGCCGGTTTCGACGTCCTGGTCTGCCGCGACGGCGTCGAAGCGCTGGACGTGCTGGATACGTTCGCCCCCGATCTGGTGATCACCGACTTCTACATGCCGCGCATGACCGGCGGCGAACTGATCCGCGCCATCCGCAAGCGTCGGGGCAAGCTGACCAGCACCCTGCTGGCCTCGGCCATCGATCCCCGCCGTCTGCACGAGGACGAATGGGCCGACGCCCGCCTCGAAAAGCCGATCACCCCGGCCAAGCTGCTGAACGGCGTGCGGGCGCTGGAAGCCTGCCTGGCCCACTGATCCGGGCCTCCTGACAAAGCCGACGAATTGGGCGATGAACGCTGTTCGTCACAGGGGTCCCGCATGACACACGAATGCGCCAAGTCGATCGTTCGCCGCATGCACGACCCCAAGTTCGCCAGCCACTATTTCGTGGGGCAGGGCCTGGATGTCGGCGGCGCGCCCGATCCCCTGTCCAGCTTCAAGCCGTTCTTTCCCCTGATGACGGGGTGCGACACCTGGGACCTGCCGCAGGGCGACGGCCAGGTCCTGGAATCGGTCGCCGACGAAACCTACGACTTCGTCCATTCCAGCCACTGCCTAGAGCATCTGGTCGATCCGATGGTCAGCCTGCGCAACTGGCTGCGCGTGCTCAAGCCCGGCGGGCACATGGTGGTGATCGTCCCCGACGAGGACCTGTACGAGCAGGGCGTGTTTCCCAGCACCTTCAACGACGACCACAAGTGGACCTTTACGGTCTTCAAGCCGGACTCGTGGAGTGAGCGGTCGCTCAATGTGCTGGATCTGCTGCGCCACCTGGGTCCGCAAGCCGAGGTCCAGAAGCTGGAGTGCCTCAACAGCACCTTCTATCACGGCCAGCAGCGCTTCGATCAGACGCGCCTGCCCACCACCGAGTGCGCCATCGAGTTCGTGGTGCGCAAGCGGCCGGAGGCCGAGGTGACCGCCCGGGGGCGTCTGCCGGCCTAGCTAGATTCGGGCCTAGGCGATGATGTCCGGCATCAGCATGTCTTCCAGCCGGCCGATCTTGTCCCTCAGGGCCAGCTTCTTCTTCTTCAGGCGCGCGATCTGCAGCATGTCGGGCTGGGGGCGTTCTTCCAGGGCCTGGACGGCGGCGTCCAGATCCTGGTGTTCTTCGCGAAGGATCGACAGTCGGCGCTCGATCGCGAGGTCGGATTCGTCCGACGGATCGTCGTCGTTCGTCGACGGTTCATCGGTCATGAAGGGTTCCCCTTGGCCCGCAGCCAAGCGCGATAGATAGCAAAGGCGCAGCGCGCGTAAAGGGGCTCACGACAATGCGGTCGCCAGACGTTCCAAAGCCGACCGGCGGGGCGGATCGCCGGACGCCGCGGCGGCGGCCAGCAGGCCTTCCAGAACGTCGGCGGGGGCGCCGGCCGGGCCGGTCATGGCCTCCAGGCTTTCCATCAGCACGCGCTCGCCCTGCAGCTCCACGGCCTTGAGCGCTTCGCGGAAGGGTTCGCGCGCGGTGTCGGCGACGGCGGGGAAGGGGGCCTTCAGCGCCCGGCGCACGCCGCGCAGCGGGGCCCCGACCTCGGCGTCCCATTGCTTCATCAGTCCGGCGGCGGCCCTGGCGTCGGCGACGCGGCCCTCGCCGGCGGCCCAGGCGGCCCACAGCAGATAGGGCACGTTCTGTCCGTGGGCGTCCTGCAGGTTCAGGCAGGCGGCCGCGACATCCTGTCGCGCATAGGCCGCGAGAGCCCAGTCCCAAAGCGTCATGGCGTTAACCCTCAGTCCTTTCCGGAGATGGGAGCGATGTCCTCGCCCCAGCGTTTGACGGGCTTCCAGTTGAGGTCGAACAGGTCCAGCACCCGGCCCACCGACTGGTCGACCATCTCGGCGATGGATTTTGGTTTGGCGTAGAAGGCCGGCAGGGGCGGGGCGATCACGGCGCCCATCTCCGACAGCTTGGTCAGGGTGCGCAGGTGGCCCAGATGCAGCGGCGTCTCGCGCACCATCAGCACCAGCGTCTTGCGCTCCTTCAGCACCACGTCGGCGGCCCGCGTCAGCAGCGAAGACGTTACGCCACTGGCGATTTCGCTCATCGTGCGCACCGAGCAGGGGGCGATGATCATGCCCAGGGTCCGGAACGATCCCGAGGCGATGGCGGCGCCCACATCTGAGGCGCGATGCACGATATCGGCCTTGGCGTTGAGGTCGGAGACCGAAAGATCGGTCTCCTGCGACAGGGTCAGGGCCGCGGATTTCGACAGCACCAGATGGCTCTCGATCCCCAGTTCGCGACAGGCGTCCAGGGCGCGGATTCCGTAGATGACGCCCGAAGCGCCTGAGATTCCGACGATCAGTCGGGGTCTGTCCGCGGTCTTGGAAGAGTCCGTCATGGTAAATTTTCGTCCGACACGGGAGGAAGATGGCCCACGTCAAGCGGGGCCGCGTGCAACCATATGTGATCTGACAGCCCGGCGCAGCGGGTGTTCACTCTTCTTCTCAACAGCAAGGAGCCGACAGCCATGGCGATCGAATCCCGTATCCGCGAACTTGGGTCCCGCCACGAGAACCTTGATCGCTCGATCCAGGAAGAGACCAAGCGTCCCGCCAGCGATGCGACCCGACTTAGGGAGCTCAAGCGGCAAAAGCTCAGGCTGAAGGAAGAGATAGAGGGGCTAAGGTCAAAGCTCCATTGACGACCCTGAATTAGAAAAGGCCCATTCCGTGATCGCGGAATGGGCCTTTTTCATTCTGGTCGCCAGGACTGTGGTCGCGAGACCGATCAGTCTTCGTCGTCGTCCTCGTCGTCGGCCACATAGGTCGACTTGCCGAACACGTCCTCGGCCTTGGGCTCGGCGCGCGACTTGCGGTAATCGGCCTCTTCGTCCTCCTCGGGAGTCTCGACGACGCCGGTCTCCGAAGCGGGACGCAGGGTGGGATCTTCCGGCAGGATGCCCTTCTTCAGGTCGTCCTTGGCCTTCTTTTCGGCGGCCTTCTTGACCAGGGCGTCCAGCTCCAGCTGACCGATCAGGCCCAGGGTCACGGGATCGACCGGCTTGATGTTGGCCGCGTTCCAGTGCGTGCGCTGGCGGACCTGGTCGATGGTCGACTTGGTGGTGCCCAGGATCTTGGAGATCTGGGCGTCGGTCACTTCGGGGTGGTGGCGCAGGAACCAGGCGATGGCGTCAGGGCGGTCCTGACGGCGCGACACGGGCGTGTAGCGCGGGGCCTTCTTCTGCGGCTTCAGCAGCTCGGCGTGACGGCTGACCTGGGCCTTCATGCGATAGGCGTCGTTGGCTTGCGCCTTGTCCAGCTCTTCGCGGGTCAGCTGGCCATTGCCGATCGGGTCGGCGCCGCGGATGTCGCGCGCCACTTCGCCGTCGGCGATGCCGCGCACTTCCAGCGGGTGCAGATTACAGAAATCGGCGATCTGCTCGAAGCTCAGCGACGTATTGTCCACGAGCCAGACGGCCGTCGCCTTGGGCATCAGGATGTCGGACATGCGGTCCTCCAGAAATGACGGCGCCCGACCTTGCGGCCGGGCGGGATGTTCAACGGGGGAGCTATAATCCGGTTCTGGGTGAAAGGGAACGGGGCATGGTGAAGACCGGCTGTCGCGCGATGTCGCGGCCCCCGCCCGCAGGTTCAGGCCTGGCGCTGATCTTCCAGAAAACGCGACAGCTCGTCCACCAGTGTGCGCGACCCGGCGACGTCGGAGACTGCCGCCGCCAGCTCCAGGCCGGCGCCGAAGTCGGTGATGGCCTGGAAGCCAAAGCCCCCGCCCGAGCCTCGCATATTATGCCCCAGCAGGGTCACGGGCTGGAAGTCGGACCGGTCCAGGGCGTCGCGCATCGTGATGACGTGCTGGCGGCAACTGTCCAGATAGCTGGGGATCAGGGCGGCCAGCCGGGCGCCGGGGCGCCGCGACCGGACTTCCGACCCGGACGCCGCCGGATCCGCCCGAGGCGCGGCGACTGCCGAGTAGTCCCGGATCGCCTGCAGCAGCACGTCCTGCTTGATGGGCTTGGTCAGATAGGCCGTGCAACCCGCCGCCAGACAGGTCTCGCGGTCGCCCTTCAGGGCCGAGGCGGTCAGGGCGATGATCGGGGTCGGCGGCCGGTCATGCGACTTTTCCCACGCCCGGAGGGTGCGGGTGGCGGTCAGGCCGTCCATCACCGGCATCTGCCGGTCCATCAGCACCAGGTCATAGTGACCGGTCTTGAACATCTCGCAGGCGATCAGGCCGGTCTCGGCCACGTCGATCAGGTAGGGGGTGTCTTCCAGATAGGCGAGCGCGATGGTGCAGTTGTCGGGCGAGTCCTCGGCCATCAGGATGCGCAGGCTGGGCAGGGGCGCGTCAGAGCCATAGCCCACGGGCGCGCTGACGGGCCGGTTGGCCGCAGTCCACACCTCGAAGGGCACCGAGAAAGCAAAGACGCTGCCCTCACCCGGCGTGCTGGTCACGCCGATCCGGCCACCCATCAGCTCGACCAGCCGCTTGGAGATGGTCAGCCCCAGGCCCGAGCCGCCAAAGCGGCGTGTGGTGGAGCTGTCGGCCTGGGTGAAGCGCTCGAACACCCGCGCCAACTGCTCGCTGGCGATGCCGATGCCGGTGTCGGCCACCGAGAAGCGCAGGGCGGTGGGGGCTGTGCTGTCGGTGTCGCGGTCGACCTTCAAAGAGACCTCGCCGACGCTGGTGAACTTGATCGCGTTGCCCAGCAGGTTCAGCAGCACCTGGCGCAGACGGGTGGGGTCGCCCACCAGATCGTTGCTGACGCCAGGCGCGATCAGGCAGATCAGGGTCAGGCCCTTTTCCTGGGCCTTGGGGGCGACCATCTCGATCGCCTTTTCCAGATGGTCGCTCAGCGAGAAGCCGGTCTGCTCCAGGTCCAGCTGCGAAGCCTCGACCTTTGACAGGTCGAGGATGTCATTGATCAGGTTGAGCAGGTTGTCGCCCGAGCGGCGGAAGATCTGGACGTACTTGTCCTGCTCCGGCGTCAGCTCGGTCTTGGCCAGCAGGTCGGCGATGCCCATCACCGCGTTCATCGGCGTGCGGATCTCGTGGCTCATACTGGCCAGGAACTCGGACTTGGTGCGGCTGGCGCTCTCGGCGTCGGCCTTGGCCTGTTGCAGCTCGGCCTCGACCCGCTTGCGCTCGGTGACGTCGCGGGCGGCGGCGAACACGCCCTGCAGCGTCCGCTTGCGATCATAGAAGGTGGTGGCGTTGTAGGACACGACCGTCTGCTTGCCGTCGCGGGCGCGGGCGGTCAGTTCGTAGTCGGTGACCGACTTCTCGGCCAGAACCCGCTTGATGCCCGCCTCGGCGCGCTCGGGATCGGTGAAGCAGTCCTTGAACGGCGCGCCGATCAGTTCGTCGCGCGTGCAGCCCGTCAGCGCTTCCATCTGTTTGTTGACGTCGGTGATGATGCCCGAGGGGTCGGTGGTCATCAGGGCGTCGATGTTGGATTCGATCAGGGAGCGGGTGTAAAATTGCTGGTCCCGCAGCTTCTGGTCGGACTTTTTCTGTTCCTCTTCCACCAGCTTGCGCGCGGTGTTGTCGGTGCCGATCAGCAGATAGCCGATGATGCCGTCCTGATCGTCGCGCAGGGCGGTGACCGAGACCACGGCGGGAAACCGGGTGCCGTCCTTGCGGATATAGGTCAGCTCATAGATGTCCTCGATGCCGCGCGAGGCCTTGAAGACCAGGGCCTCGAAGCCCGGCTCGATCGGGGTGGCCAGCTCGGCGCTCAGCGCGCGGGCCCGGGCGATCAGTTCCTGGGGGTCGGAGATATCGGCCGGCGTGATGGTGTTCATCACCTCGGCGGCCGTGTAGCCCAGCATGCGCTCGGCCCCGACATTGAAGATCTGGATCACGCCCTTGGCGTCGGTGGCGATGCTGGAAAAGTTGGCGCTGTTGAAGATGGCGCTCTGCAGGGCGCCGGCCTTGACGATGGATTCTTCGGTCTGACCGGGCGTCGTGGCCGTCGTCGAGCTGGTTATGGCGCTTCCCAATTCATGCAGCGGGCGTGGCGCAGGATCAGGCGCCCGTTGAGTCCGGATCCACGGTCTAGTGCAGGAGCTTTCCGACCGAGGCTTCCAGCTGCTCTGGCGAATAGGGCTTCTGGAGGAACTGGCCGCCGCCGACGAACTGCTCGGACATGTCGGCCGTCAGCGGACTTCCGGACGTGTAGAGAACGCGCAGGCCCGGTCGCAGGTCCCGGGCTTGATTGGCGACGTCGTAGCCCCCCAGCGGCAGGGCGCTGAGCCGGATGTCGACGAACAGCAAGTCGATGCCGCCGGGCGCGGACAGGTGCGTCAGCGCGCCGGCCAGATCCTCGGCCATCAGCGGCGTATGCCCCAGATCCTCGATGGTCCATTCCACCGCCTGACGGATGAACAGTTCATCTTCGACGATAAGAATAGTGGCCATAAGGTCGACATAAATCCCGGTTGCAAGATTAAATATCATCCTCGATATCGGCGCTAGTCAGCGATTTCGAGGCGTTCAAGATGAGCGTGTTCGCCGCAGAATTATTGAATCTGGTTCAGATCTGTCTCTCATAGCATCCATGAAGACGCCGTTTGGCATGCGAAATTATTATTTGCCTCCGGCCGTGCGCTGGAGCAGTTCTTCCTAGGTCACCAGCACAACCTTGCCGACATGCTCCCCAGCCTCAAGGTGCGCATGCGCCTGGGCCGCTTCTTCCAGCGGGAAGGTCGCGTCGACGATCGGCTTCAGCTTGCCCGCCGCGATCCAGGGCCAGACGACCCGTTCGATTTCGGAGGCCAGACGGGCTTTCTCGTCGGCCGAGCGGGGGCGCAGGGTCGAGCCGGTGATGGTGGCGCGCTTCTGCATGATCGCCATGACCGGCACTTCCAGCACCGGGCCGGCCAGGGCGGCGATATAGACGATGCGGCCGCCGATATTGAGGGCGCTCAGGTTCTTGTCGAAATAGCTGGCCCCGACCATGTCGAGCACCACGTCGACGCCGCCGGCCGCCTTGGCGATCTCGGCGAAGTCTTCAGTCTTGGTGTCGACGGCGATATCCGCGCCCAGCTCAAGGGCCCTGGCCTTCTTGTCGGCGCCGCGTCCGGTGGCGATCACCCGGGCGCCGGCGGCCTTGGCCATGGCGATGGCGGTTGTTCCGATTCCGGACGTTCCGCCGTGAACCAGCA
Organism: Alsobacter soli; assembly: GCA_943371355.1. Classification (GTDB taxonomy): domain Bacteria; phylum Pseudomonadota; class Alphaproteobacteria; order Caulobacterales; family Caulobacteraceae; genus Caulobacter. The sequence continues at coordinate 49,011 of CALRUN020000028.1, read as the reverse complement.
GGGTCTCGCCAACCTTCAGCGCGCCATGCTCGAACACATTCGCGTACACGGTGAAAACCGTCTCGGGCAGGGCAGCGGCGTGGACCATGTCGAAGCCGGCGGGCGCGGGCAGGGCGTGGCGGGCGTCGACCACGGCATATTGCGCATAGCCGCCGCCGCCCAGCAGGGCGCAGACCCTGTCGCCGACGCTCCAGCGGCCCGCAGCCACCATGACTTCGCCCGCGACTTCCAGGCCCAGGGTGGCCGGCGCGCCCGGCGGGGGCGGGTAATAGCCCAGGCGCTGGATGATGTCGGGGCGATTGACCCCCGCCGCCGCGACCTTGATCAGGATCTCTCCGGGGCCGGGAACGGGGCGCGCAAGCGTGGTCGGAACCAGCGCCTCGGCGGGCCCCTTGCCGCCTTCGATGGCGATCGCGGTCATCGTGTCCGACATGGTCTGGGTTTCCTCAAGCTTGCCTTGCGCCCTAGGTAGGCGTCAGATGAACGATCGAAAAGGACGTTCATAGGTCTTAGGGAGCCAGTCGATGTTCGAGGAACCCGTCGAGCCACGCGCTTTCAGTGGTCGCGCCCTGAATGAAACGACGCACGAGGACCTCGAGATCTATGGCGTCGCCGAACTGGAGGAGCGCATCGAGGCGCTGCAGGCCGAGATCGCGCGCACCCGGGCCCAGCTGGACAAGAAGCGCGCGGGGCGCGACGCGGCCAATGCGCTGTTTGGTCGCCTCGACTAGGAATTCATTTACCCTAATCAATGTCTAAAGGCGGTCAGCCGCCTTCGTAGCGTATGTGTCGAGGTTCGAGGCGGGCGGGTCGCGAAACGGGACGGCGTCGGTTGGCACGGGGGTTGCAGTCCCCGCTTCAGGCGAGACGTTCTCGCGGCCTTTCGAAGGGGCATTGAGTACCTATGACCGATCTGAACGCATCCGCGTCGACACCCTGGCGCGCGGGGGTCATCCAGGACTTCGCGAAATCGGAGCTGTTCGACCGCACGTTCGAAGAAGGCATGATGCTGGTCGAAGAGACCGCCGGCTATCTCGACGGCGCCGGCCGGCACGACAGCAAGATCCTCTCGCGCAACGCCGCCCTGGCCTACGCCACCGAAAGCATGCGCCTGACCACCCGGCTGATGCAGGTGGCCTCGTGGCTGCTGGTGCAGCGCGCGGTCAAGGAAGGCGAGATGGCCGCCGAGGCCGCCTGCGCCGAAAGCTATCGCCTGGCCGAGGAGGTCGCCGTGGCCGGCGCCGCGGTCGAGGAACTGCCCTACGGCCTGGTCAATCTGCTGCAGCGCTCCGAGCGCCTGTACGAGCGGGTGCGCCATCTGGACAAGCGCATGTATGTCGAGATCGCCGCCGAGGACGCCCCGCGTCCCGTGCAGGCTCAGTTCGACCGGCTGGCGGCGGCGTTCGGGGGATAGACCGCTCGCCCATTCCACAAAAAGCCCGCCCTCTCGGCCGAGAGGGCGGGCTTTTTTGACGCCTGAACACCAGACACAGAAAAAGCCGGTCCGCGAACGCGGAGCCGGCTTTTCGTCGCCCTTGCGGCGAGAGTGCTTACTTCTTGGTGAAGCCGGCGAACTTGGCGTTGAAGCGCGAGACGCGGCCGCCACGGTCCAGCATGTGGGCGTTGCCGCCGGTCCAGGCCGGGTGAACGCGCGGATCGATATCCAGCGCGAGCACGGCGCCTTCCTTCCCGTAGGTCGAACGGGTCGGATAGCTGGTGCCATCGGTCATGGTGACGGTGATGAAGTGATAGTCGGGGTGAATGTCTTGTTTCATCGGGCGGTCCAACCGACTGGCGGTGTGAAAGTTGGTGAGCGGACGCCCTTGCGGGTGGCCCTCGAAGAGGCGCGGCTATAAAGAACACGCGCGAATTTGGCAAGGGACAGTTGATGACCGACGTACAGGGCGGAGAGATTTCGGTCGAGGGACGCCCCGGCGCAGGTGCTGAACTGGTGCAAGGCATGGCCGAGGCGGCCGCCCGGCGACCGCGCCGAAAAGACATCCGCCCCCTGGCCCATCTGCTGCCCTTCGTGCGCGCCCATATCGGCGACGCCCTGGCCGCGGGCTTCTTCCTGCTGTTCTCCACCAGCGCCACCCTGGGCCTGACCGCGGCCTTCAAGACCGTTATCGACAAGGGATTCGCCACCGGCGCGGCCTCGGCCGTGAACGGCGCCTTCATCGGCCTGGGGGCCGTGGCCCTGGTGCTGGCCGTCGCTACTTCGCTGCGGTTCTTCTTCATCACGCGCCTGGGCGAGCGGGTCGTCGCCGACCTGCGCCGGGCGCTCTATGGTCACACCCTGACCCTGGATCCGGCCTATTTCCTGAAAACCCGCACCGGCGAGGTTTTGTCGCGCCTGACCACCGACGTCACGATCATCGAGCAGCTGGTCGGCACCTCGGCCTCGGTGGCGGTGCGCAACATTCTGAGCCTCGTGGGCGGCCTGGGCTACATGGCCGTGGTCAGCCCCAAGCTGGCCGGTTTCATCGTGCTGATGGTGCCGGTGATCCTGGCTCCGATGTTCCTGATGGGCCGCAAGGTCCGCAAGCTGTCGGTGACGGCCCAGGACCGCTTCGCCGACGCCGTGGGCTATGCCGGCGAGAGCCTGGACGCGCTGGACACCGTCCAGGCCTTCGGGCGCGAAAAGGCCTCGGACAGCCGCTTCGGCGAGGCGGTCGAGATGGCCTATCAGGCCTCGGTGCGGCGCATCACCGCCCGGGCCGGCATGACGGCGGTGGTCATCGTCCTGGCCTTTGGCGGCATCACCCTGCTGCTGTGGAGCGGCGCGCATCTGGTGCTGTCGGGCGAGATGACCCCTGGCACCCTGGCCCAGTTCGCCCTGCTGGCCATCATGGCCGCCGGCTCGATCGGCGCCCTGGGCGAGGTCTGGGGCGACGTCCAGAAGGCCGCCGGCGCCATGGAGCGCATCGCCGAACTGCTGAGCTCCGAGCCCGGCATCGCCGCGCCGCAGACGCCCAAGACCCTGCCGACCCCCGCCACGGGCGCCGTGTCCTTCGACAACGTCACCTTCGCCTATCCCGGCCGTCCGGACCTGCCGGCGCTGCAAGGCTTTGATTTGACCGTCAGGCCCGGTGAGACCGTCGCCCTGGTCGGACCCTCGGGGGCGGGCAAGAGCACCGTCCTGCGCCTGCTCCTGCGCTTCTACGACCCGCAGGAAGGCGTCATCCGCCTCGACGGCGTCGATCTGCGCGACGCCGACCCGGTGGAGGTGCGCCAGCGCATGGCCCTGGTGGCCCAGGACTCGCCGCTGTTCTCGGGCTCGGCCCTGGACAACATCCGCTTTGGCCGCGAGGACGCCACCGAAGCCGAAGCGCGCGAAGCCGCCGCCGCCGCCCAGGCCACCGGCTTCCTGGAAGCTTTGCCGCAGGGCTTCGACACCCCGGTCGGCGAACGCGCCAAGACCCTGTCGGGCGGCCAGCGCCAGCGTTTGGCCATCGCCCGGGCCCTGGTGCGCCAGGCCCCGATCCTGCTGCTCGACGAGGCCACCAGCGCCCTGGACGCCGAGAACGAGCGCCTGGTCCAGCAGGCCCTGCACGCGGCCATGGCCGGCCGCACCACCCTGGTCATCGCCCACCGCCTGGCCACCGTGCTGAAGGCCGACCGCATCGTGGTCATGGAAGACGGCCGCGTCGTGGAGCAGGGCACGCACGCCGAGCTCTCGGCGCGCGGCGGGCTGTATTCGCGGCTGGCCAAGCTGCAGTTCGGGGTAGAGGCGGCCTGATCTGCCTTCTCCCCTTGCGGGAGAAGGTGGCCGCGATAGCGGCCGGATGAGGGGTCTAAAATCAGATCAGCCGCGATAGGGTCGTCGACGATTGCGCGACCCCTCATCCGTCGACCTGCGGTCGCCACCTTCTCCCGCAAGGGGAGAAGGGCTTCGCTGACTACTTCGCCAAATCCGCCGGCGTCGTCGGCTCGCTGATCACGGCTTCCATCGCCTTCCACCGCGCATCCTGGCTGGCTCCAGCCCGCTCCACATGCGCCCGGACCATGTCCTGGCCGAGGTTGTAGTTGATCACGTACGACCGGTAGGTCTCGATGAAGCTCAGGCGCTTCTCGGCGCGGGCGACGGAGCTGAGGCCGTATCGGGCCAGGGCCGTGACGGCGGTGGGCTTGTCCATCTTTCCCGACAGATAGGCGTCGGCGATGGTGTTCTCGCTGCTGGCCAGATCGGCCTTGGCGGTCATCAGGGCGTCATAGGCGTCTGCGGTCGCCGGATCCAGGCCCGCCAGCGGATAGAGCTGTTCGCGCTCGAACTTGACCTTCTCGGGGCCGGGGAAGGCCAGGCTGATGCCGTAATTGGCCGAGCCCTCAGCGATCAGGGATTGCGGCGAGTACAGCGGGTAGACCGAGAACTCGACCCAGCCCTTGCCCTTGGTCAGCTTCTCTTCCAGCTGGGCGTTCAGCACATGATGGCCCGGATAGCCCTCGTGGCAGCCCAGGTCGACGGCGCGGCTGATGGCGACGGGCAGGTCGGTGTTGATCTCGATCAGGCTGTGGGCGCCGCCCTTGTACCAGTTGTAGCCGCTCCACGGCTTGCCGGTGACGAAGGCCAGGTCGAACTTCTCACCCTTGGGCAGGGCGATATGCGCCTCGGTGCGCGCCTTGCAGGCGGCGATGCCGGCCTTCATCACCGCGTCGAGCTTGTCGGCCGGGATAACGTACTGGCTCTGGAAGGCGTCGATGCGGGCGGCCAGGTCGCCCTCGCCGGGGACCAGTTTGTCGAGCCGGGCCAGGATCGGGTCGAAGCTCGCAAGCGGCTTCAGCGGCGGACGCACGCCGAACAGGCCCTCGGCCTCGTCCTGGAAGCTGAACTTTTGGCCCTCCAGCATGGCCAGGCGCGTTTCGGCCGCCTTCAGCTGGCCCAGCATGAACGCCTTGCGGCGGCGCTCGTCGGGGGTGAGGGCGGCGTCATCGACGGCCCGGGTCGCGGCGGTCAGGCGGATGGCCTCGGCCTTCAGGGCCGGCACGGCGCGCGGATGGGCCTTGGCGGCGTCGGCCCAGGCCTTGGGGCCATAATAGGCGTCGACATAGCCGGGCTCGCGCTCGCCGGCCTCCAGCGTCAGGGCCACGAAATCCCGGGCGATGACATCCAGCTTCGCCCCGCCGGCAGGCGCGGCGAGGGCGGGCGCTGAAGCGCCCAGCAGCAGGGCGGCGGCCAGGACGGCCAGACGGGTGTTCATGAAAAGCCTCAACGCAACCAAGCGCTCAGGCTGCACCCGCGAGCGTCAGAGGGTCAAGCGCGCGCCGCGACCGCCAGGCCCGGGAAGTCGCTGAACACGCCATCCACGCCGGCCGCGTAGAGGGCCTTGAGCAGCGGCTCGACATCGCCGTGCAGGGCCATGTAGTCCGGCCGCGCGGCGTCGCCCCGGCGCAGGGCCGGCGGCAGGAAATAGTTCTCGGCCCGCACGGTCCAGGGGTGCACCTGCAGGCCGGCGGCGTGGGCGTCCTTCACCAGCGTGGTGGCCGGCAGCAGACCCTCGGCGCGCGGGATCACCAGCGACTGCTGCGGCCCCAGGCCGTCGGCATAGGCCGCCACGCCCTTCAGGCCCTGGGCGGTCAGCAGGTCGGCATATTTGACGCCCGGCAGGTCGGGCGGGCCGCCCTCGGCGTCGGCCAGCAGCACCAGTTTGGCGCGGGTCTTGGCGCGCAGGGTCTTCAGCGGGGTGACCTCGAAGCACTGAACGAACACCGGGGCGTCGGCCGCGTTCAGGTCATTGCGCTTCAGGGCGGCCAGCATCCGCTCTTCGACCGGCAGGCCGATCGAGGCGAAATAGCTGGGGTGCTTCATCTCGGGATAGACGCCGATGACGCGGCCGGTGCGCTTGGTCGCGGCCCGGGCGATGGCGACCACTTCGTCGAAGGTCAGGATCTGGGCCTGGCCGTCAAAGGCGGCGCTGGCCGGTCGCAGTTGCGGCAGGCGCTCGCGGGCCCGCAGGGTCTTGAGCTCGGCCAGGGTGAAGTCTTCGGTGAACCAGCCCTCGATCGACTGGCCATCGATGGTCTTGGTCGTCTTGCGGGCGGCGAACTCGGGACGGGCGGCGACGTCGGTCGTGCCGCCGATCTCGTTCTCGTGGCGGGCCACCAGATGGCCGTCCTTCGTGGGGACGAGGTCGGGCTCGATGAAGTCGCAGCCCTGCTCGATGGCCAGCTCATAGGCCAGGGCCGTGTGCTCGGGCCGCAGGCCCGAGGCGCCCCGGTGGGCGATGACGAGGGGCTTCTTGCCCTGAGCGCGGGCCAGGCCCGGAAGGAAGGTGCCGGCGAGGGCGGCGGTGGTCATGGCGCGACGGGTCAGCAGGGTCATGGCGGCGATTTAGCGCGCGGATGTGACGGTTTGGCGAGACCTTTAAAGCTGTCATCCCGGCCAAGCGCGTAGCGCGCCGAGCCGGGACCGCAGGAAGCGCTGTCGCTCAGGCGTCGGTCCCGGATCTTCGCGCTATGCGCTCGTCCGGGATGACAACGTTTGTTGCCCTAGGCTAGCCGCAGCTTTTCCAGCACCAGCGGGTGCAGCTCTTGGTTACAGGCCAGGATCGAGGCCCCTTCGGCCGGGTTGCCGTGCTCCTCGATGGTCGTGACCTTGCCGCCGGCTTCGGCGACCATCAGCACGCCGGCCGAGACGTCCCAGGCGCCCAGATTGCGCTCCCAATAGCCGTCGAAACGACCGGCCGCGACCCAGGCCAGGTCCAGCGAGGCGGCGCCGAAGCGACGGACGCCGGCGACCTTCTGGCTGATCTGGTGCAGCTCCTTCAGGAACTGGGCGTGGCCGGGCTTGCCCAGGAACGGCACACCGGTGGCCAGAACGGCCTCGTCCAGATGGCGGCGGGCTCCGACGCGCAGGCGCTTTTCAGCGCCCAGGAAGGCGCCCTTGCCCTTTTCGACCCAGAACAGGTCGTGGGTGATGGGGTTGTAGGTGACGCCGGCCACCACCTCGCCCTCGCGCTGCAGGGCGATATTGACCGCGAAGTGCGGGATGGCGTGCATGAAGTTGGTGGTGCCGTCCAGCGGGTCGACGATCCAGGTGTGGGTCTTGTCGGTGCCCTCGATCAGGCCGCGCTCCTCGCCCAGGAAGCTGTAGCCGGGGCGGGCCTTTTCCAGCAGTTCGAAGATCGTCTGCTCGGCCTTGAGGTCGGCATTGGTGACGAAGTCGGCCGCGCCCTTCTTGGAAACCTGCAGCTCGGTGACTTCACCGAAATCGCGAGCCAGGCCACGCGCCGCTTTGCGGGCAGCGTCGATCATCACGTTCAGAAGGGCGGAGGGAGTAGCCAAGGCGGGTTTTCCTCATAGGTCCCCCTGCGCAGCGTCCTCCTCTTGATGAAAGGGCGGGACGGCGGGGGATATGCGAGCGGCGGTAAGAAAGATCGGGAAATTGGGCGCGATACCTAGTCGCGGACGCGCGCGAAAGCAAGGCGAGGCGGATGCGCCCCTCTGGGCAGGGCCTGTTGCCTATCAAGGTCGCCGCGAAAAAAGCTATCATCCCGGACAAGCTCGGCGAAGCCGGGCGCTGATCCGGGACCGCCGGAAGCGCAGAGCTCAGGCGTCGATCCCGGATCTTCGCGCTGCGCGCTCGTCCGGGATGACAACCGCTTGTGGTGATATGCGATAGCCTCTCCCAGACGGGGAGGCGCTTCCACTGTCAGGGCAGATCCGCCTTGGGCAGGCTGTCGCGGGTCTCGCAGGCCAGCTTGCCGGCGCCGCCGACGGCCGCGCTGATGTCCTCGATCTTTTCCCCGTTGCGCCAGCCCTTGCCGACGCCCTGGTCGCCGGTGAAGTCCATGCCCAGATCGATCCACTTGTTGGCGGCGCAGTCGAGCGCGAACAGCATGATCGGACCCCGGCTGGCGGCCGGCCAGGTCTTGTAGGGGCCGTTGGGCTTGCCGTCGGCGATGCGCACCAGAACCAGACCGGACTTGCTGTCCACTCGCATGAAGTCTTCGTCGTAGAAGGTCTTGGCCTCGCCCGGCGAGGGCTTCCAGTTTTCGGCCCAGGCGTAGGTCGCCGCTGAAATGGCCACTACGCTCAGCACACCCAGAATCAGTCGCTTTTTCATCGCGCGCTCCCCCCGGAATCTGTTGTTGCGGGGACGCTATGCCTGTCGGGCCGGGCCCGCAATATCGCCGTTATCTTAAGGGCGAGCCGCCAGGCCCTCGGCGATGGCGGCGTTGAGGGCGGCCACGGCCGCGCCGGGGCCCTGCGGGTGCGCCCAGACCCCGGCCGAGACGGCCAGGAAGTCGGCGCCGGCCGTGGCCAGGCCGGCGGCGTTGTCGGCCGTGATCCCGCCGATGGCCACCGAGGGGGTCTCCATCACCTCCTGCCAGATCGAAAGGATCTCGGGATCGGCGGTTGTGGGGGCGTCTTTCGTGGTGGTCGGGAAGAAGGCCCCGAAGGCCACATAGTCGGCCCCGGCCTCGGCGGCTTCCATGGCCAGGTGGCGGCTGTCATGGCAGGTGACCCCGACCATGCGGTCCTTGCCCATCAGCTTGCGGGCGGCGGCGTAGGGGGTGTCGCCCTGGCCCACATGCACGCCGTCGCAGTCGAGGCTGGCGGCGAGGTCTGGCCGGTCATTGAGGATCACCGCCACGTCATGGGCGCGGGCGATCGGCGCGATGGCCGCCACGGCTTCGGCGATGGCGGCGTCTGACACGTCCTTCAGCCGGATCTGCAGCGCGGCCACGTCGCCGCCCTCGAGGGCCTTCTTCAGCTCGAGGCCAAAGGCGGTCAGGTCGGTCAGGGTCGGCGGGGTGATCAGGTAGAGGCGGCAATCGAGGGTCATGACGCGGGAATTACGCCAATTCGCGCCCGCGCCCAAGCTGCGTCGCCCAAAGGGCCGCGACCTCACGCCGCTGCTAACCATAGTGAGAGTCAGTTGCAAAAGGCCTCGACCTTCGCTACATGAGAATGACACTCATTCGATAGGGCGTTGCTTCCGTGTACGTCTGCAACTGTAACGGCATCCGCGAGCGCGAAGTCCGCGCCGCCATCGACGCGGGCGCCAGCCGCCCGGCCGAGATCTTTCGCCACAAGGGCTGCCAGGCCCAGTGCGCCAAGTGCGTGTGCGAGATGCGCCAGATGATTGATGAGAACCGTCAGGCCCTGGCCTACGCGGCGGAGTAGGGCCGGTTTAAGATCTCATTCTGAGAACGATTGGCGCTCGCGAAGATTTCCGTGAAAGCGCGAAACACTTGCAGACATAGCGGTTGAAGCCCGCCGCGCCTTGCCTCACGGTCGCCGCGACTCGCACTTCAAGGAGACCCGCCATGCAAGGCGATCCCGGTATCATCCGCCTGCTGAACGCGGTGCTCACCAACGAGCTGACCGCCGTGAACCAGTATTTCCTGCACGCGCGGATGTACGACAACTGGGGCTTCAAGCGCCTGGGCAAGATCACCTATGACGAGTCGATCGGCGAGATGAAGCACGCCGACAAGCTGATCAACCGCATCCTGTTCCTGGAGGGCCTCCCCAACCTGCAGGACCTGCACAAGCTGAAGATCGGCGAGACCGTGCCCGAGTGCCTGGCCTCGGACCTGGCCGTCGAGGTCGGCGGCCGCGAGACCCTGATCCCCGGCATCATCCAGTGCGAGCAGGTCCGCGACTATGTCAGCCGCGAGCTGCTGCGCGAGATCCTCAGCGACACCGAGGAGCACATCGACTTCCTCGAAATGCAGCTGGGCCTGGTCAAGTCGATCGGTGAGCAGAACTACCTGCAGAGCGCCATGGGCGAACTGCCGGCGGGCTGACCTGTCAGGCGGCGCGGGCTCGCGTCGCCGGCTCCAGATTGAACTGACCGACCAGGTCAGCCAGTCGTCCCGACTCGCTGCGTAGCGAATGCGCCGCCGCCGTGGTCTGTTCCACCATGGCGGCGTTCTGCTGGGTCATCTGGTCCATCTGGTTGATGGCTGTGTTGACCTGGTCCAGGCCGGTCGACTGTTCCTGTGACGAGGCCGAGATCTCGGCCACCAGGGCGGCGATCTGGCTCACTCGCTCCAGGATATCGCCCAGGGCCGAGCCGGTCTGGCCGACCAGGCCCACGCCTTCGCTGACCTTGGTCGAGGCCGTGCCGATCAGCACCTTGATCTCCTTGGCGGCGTCGGCCGAGCGTTGGGCGAGCGCCCGCACTTCCTGGGCGACGACCGCGAAGCCACGTCCCGCCTCGCCGGCGCGCGCGGCTTCGACACCGGCGTTCAGGGCCAGCAGGTTGGTCTGGAAGGCGATCTCGTCGATGACGCCGATGATCTGGCTGATCTGGTTGGACGAGGTCTGGATCTCGCCGACGGCGCGGACGGCGGCGCCGACGGCGGTTTCGGTGGCCTGGGCCTGGCGACGGGTGTCGGCCACGATCAGGTCGGCCTTGCGGGCGCCTTCGGCGGTCTGGCGCACCGTCGAGGTGATCTGGTCCAGGGCGGCGGCGGTTTCTTCCAGGCTGGCGGCCTGCTGTTCGGTGCGGTGCGACAGGTCATCGGCGGCCTGGGCGATCTCGGCCGCGCCTGATCCCACCCCGCTCGAAGACTGGCGGATCTGACCCAGCGTCTGGGTCAGCTTCTCGGCGGCGGCGTTGAAGTCGCCGCGCAGGCGTTCGTATTCCGGCGCAAAGGCGGTCTGCAGCCGGTAGGCGACATCGCCCGCCGACAGGTGGTCCAGGCCCTGGGCCAGGCTGCGCATGGCGCTGTCGCGCTTCTGCTCGGCGGAGATGCGCTGATCTTCGTTGGACCGACGCTCGGCCTCGGACTTCAGGCGCTCGTCATCCTGCTCCTGGCGCAGCGCGCGGCGTTCCAGAACGCCCTCGCGGAACACCGCCACCGACTTGGCCATGTCGCCCAGTTCGTCGTGACGCCCGGCGAACGGCACGGCGCGCTCATAGTCGCCCGCCGCCAGCTCGCCCATATAGCGGGTGATGGCCTGCACCGGACGCACGACGGCGCGGCTCATGGCCCAGACGCCGCCTGCGATGATCATGCCCATCAGCACGCAGAGCGCGCCCATCAGGCTCAGTTTCTGGACCTGCTCGGCGTTGGCTTCGGCCTCGATGCGGGCGTTGTCGGCGGCGATCAGGGGAACGATCTGCTCGACGGCGGCGCGGTGGGCTTCGAACGCCTTGGTCAGTTGCGCCTCCTGGGCCGCGGCGGTGGCGGTGTCGCCGGCCGCCAGGGCCTTGAGCATGGCGTCCGCCGACGTCCAGACGATCTGGGCCTGGTTGTTGGACTCGCCCATCAGCACCGATTTCACCTGCGGATCGAAATCGAGGGCGCGCCAATAGGCCAGGCGCGTGTCGTATTCGGCGCGATGTTTGACCAGCTCGTCGGCCGCATGTTTCAGATCGGCCGAGCCACCGGCGGCAAAGGTCAGTTTCGCGTCCAGATAGGCGTCGATCACGAACAGCGGCGGGGGCAGGATGTCGGCGGTCAGGTCCTTGGCCGCCACGATCTTGACGTACAGCGGGCCGCCCACGCGCACCGTTTCGATGGCGAACCAGGAAACGGCCGCAAGAACCAGCAAACCTCCCGCCAGGCTCGCGCCGAACAGGTTCATCGCTCCAGACAGACGCAATCGCATAACTCTTATCCCCATTGTGTGCGCGTTAACGTGCTATCCGCCGAATAAACAACGCCTTAAAACGTGAGAATGTCTGCTCAAATTGGGTAGTTTTTCTGAATTAATAATTAACGAAAACAGCTGCTTGCTTGAGAATGAAACGCAATAAAACGCCGTTCGTGAACCGCCACCATCTCAGCCTGGGCGCGGACTACGCCTTGCGGCTGATTCGCATCTTCACCGACCTTTTCGATGGCGACATGGATCTGGCCCTGGTGTTCATCGCCGCCGCCCAGGCCGGCACCGAGCACCTGCGCGAGCAGGCGGACTATGTTGAGATCGTCACCGGAGAATTCTTTCCGGACGAACTGCGCCGCCCCGTCAGCGTCTCGGCCCTGGCCCGATCGCTGGGCATCCCCGTGGAGACCACGCGCCGCCATGTGGTCAAGCTGGCCAAGACCGGGTTTGCGCAGCGCACCGCGTCGGGCGCCGTGATCGTGACCTCGGCGGTCCTGGCGCGCGAGGAGATCCGCCAGGCGGGACTGCTCAATCTGGTCGCCATGGAATCCCTGATCGACGGCCTGCAGCGCGCCCCGACCAACCGCTGATCAGGGACCGCCGATCAGGCGCCTCCCATCAGAGGGTAGGGCTATCGCATATGAGTTTGCGCCCAGAAAAGTTGTCATCCCGGACAAGCCTGGCGAAGCCGGGCGCCGATCCGGGACCGCCGGAAGCGCTGCGTTCAGGCGTCGGTCCCGGATCTTCGCGCTGCGCGCTCGTCCGGGATGACAGCCGTTTTTGGCCATATGCGATAGCCCTGCATCAGAGGGGGCGGCGCATGAATGTCCGCGCGGTCTCGTCCAGGCCTCGCGCCCGATGCTCCCCGCGGATCTCCAGCAGGCCGGGCGTCAGGGCGGCGTCGGCCATATCGATGAAGCCCAGCCGCCGATACCAGGGCGCGTTCCACGGCACATCGCGGAAGGTCGACAGGGTCAGGGCGCACAGCCCGCGCGTCCGGGCCGTATCGGCGGCCGCGTCCAGCAGTCGAGCGCCGATCCTCTGGCCGGCGAAGGCGGGCAGGACGTCGATCTGTTCGATATAGAGCCCGTCCTCGACCGGCCGGAACATCACGAAGGCGACGGGCGCTTCGGCGTCGGCTGCGACCAGCAGGCCTTGCGTAGCCATGCGCGCCGCCAGCACCTCGCGCGGCGTCGGCTCGTCGGCGGCCAGGGCGTCCATCAGGCCGATGAAGCGCTGGGCCGAGGCCCGTTCGATAGCGCGTATGGCTTCGATGTCTTCGGTGCGGGCTTCGCGCAACAGCGGGATCATGACCGGCAGTCTGGCGCGCGCGCGCAGACCCGTCCAGTCATGGGGCCGGTGACGACCCTCGTGACCAGGGCGCTGGCGCCCGGCCCAAAACGCACCCATCATAGGAAGCGAGACCCCGAGCCGGAACCAAGCCTGTTCCGGTCGGTTAGACAGCCAGTTTAGCGAGGAGTCCGGCATGAACATCTTGAACGGCAAGTCCCACCGCGCCGCGCGCGCCGGTCGAGAAGCCTTCGAGGCCGAGGCCGCCCACGAGACCCATCCCGCCGCCCAGATCGCGCTGGGGGCCCTGCTGGCCGGCGGCGCGATCCTGGCGGCCCTGGCCATGGGCCGGCGTCACGAGGCGGTGCTGGACGACGAGATGTACGCGGTCGAGTTCGCCGAGATGCACGAGCCGGTCGCCCACCAGCCCAAGCCGCTGACCAGCCTGATCCTGCCGCCGCTGTTCATCGCCATGACCCTGTCGGGCCTGCGCACCTGGAACGCCCCGGCCAGTCCGGCGCGCACGCGGGCCCTGACGCTGTGGAGCCTGACCCAGGGCTTCAACGCCCTGTGGCTGGGTCTGGGCGCCAAGCGCCTCGGCGGCCAGGCCACGGCGGCCACGGCGTCGCTGGCGGCGTCGACGGCCTATGCGATCGAGGCCCGCAAGGTCGGCGGCGGCACGGCGCCCGATCTGGGCTGGCTGGGCGTCGCCAACGCCTTGACCGCCCAGCTGTGGCGGCGTCCCCAGGGACCGACCCTGCACTAGGGTCGCCGCTTCGGCTGGCCGATCTGGTTCATTGACCATTCATGCGGCCAAGCTTTAGCTCCCGGACATCGTCTGGGGAGTTTCGACATGCGTCCGTACTTTTGGCTTCCGCTCCTGGCTGGCGGCGTGCTTCTGGCCAGTTGCGCGACGATGAGCCAGGAGGCCTGCCTGCAGGGTGACTGGGCCGGGGTCGGCTTCAAGGATGGCGAGGCGGGATATCCGCAGAGCCGCCTGGACGATCACGCCAAGGCCTGCGCCAAGATCGGCGTCGCGCCCGATCCCGCCCCCTATTTCGCCGCTCGCGCCCAGGGGCTGAGGCTCTATTGCACGCCGGAGCGCGGCTTTCACGAGGGCCGCCAGGGCAACAGCTATGCCGGGGTGTGCCCCGAACCCGCGGCCGGCCGCTTCCTGGGAGGCTATTCCGACGGCAGGCTGGTCCATGAAGCGGCCGCGAGGCTGAGCCAGGCGCGATCCGATCGTGACAGCGCCGACCGACGCGCGGAAAAGCGCGATCGCGAGGCGCGGGGCGTCGAGGACGAACTGCGCAATCCGGCGCTGAACGACGAGCAGAAACGCGAACTGCGCGACCGGCTGAACCGCCTGCGCAGCGAGCGCCGCGCCGCCATCGAGGACGGTCGCCGCGCCGACTGGGCCAAACGTGACGCCGAGCGCGAGGTCAGCGACCTGGAACACCAGTTCAGGCCGATCTACGGCGGTTGGTGACGGGGCGGCGCCGGTCTGGCGTGATCAGCCGGCGCGCTGGGCCACCCGCGCGGCGATCTGATCCAGTCCCTTGAGGAGTTCGGCGGCGCCGTGCGGATCGGGCTGGATCCGTATGGCCCGCAGGGCGGCGATGTGCAGTCCGATCAGGTCGGGGTCGGCGGCGCCGCGCTCCTCGAAGAGGCGCACCATATCGCCCAGGCGCTTGGCCGCCTGGCCCAGGGCGTCCAACTGGAACATGCCCGCCAGGCCGCCGATGCTGTCGGACAGCCGGGCCAGGGAGTCATAGGGCGCCTGGCTTCCCGCGGCCGCCAGGTCGCCGATGGCGGTGTCGATCACCTTCAGGGCGGCCTCGCGATGCGATTCCAGGCTTTCGCCGGCCCGGGCCAGGGCTTCGCCGACGGCGATGCCGTCGGGCAGGTCGATGAAGCGGGTGAGGCGGCTGGACTGGCTCATTGCAGCAGCGCCCGGGCCGCCTCGCGCAGCGGGTCGACAGCCTGAGGCTGAACGCCGGCGGCGCCGGGGTTTTCACCGCCGCGCCCGCGCTCCGCCAGCGGCGCGGCGCTCCACAGGATCCGGTCCAGCAGGGTGGTGGGCGAGAACGGCTTGGCGACCACATAGTCGGCCCCCACCGCCCGAGCCTGCTGGATCAGGTCGCGCGGCGTATGGCCGGTGACCACGATGACCACCCGGGGCGGGTCCGCGGGCTGCTGTCGCTTTCGCAGGTCGCGGATCAGGGCCAGGCCCTCGTCGGCCCGGGGAAACGGATCGACGAGGATCAGATCGGCCTCGACGTCCTGGCTGAAGGCGTGGCTCTCGCCCAGGCTCTGACAGCGGTGAAGCTTTTTGAAGCCGAAGCTGGACAGCACCAGGGTGGTGACGTCCATGAAGCCGGCGTTCTCATCCACGATCAGGACGCTGGCTTCATTGAAGTTGAAGGTCAGCACCGCGCCTGCTGTTGGATCCGCCATGTCGCCGCTCCAGTTCGTCCAACCGTGTTACGTGACGATGGGGTGCGGCGAATAAAACAAGCTTAACGGGAATTATCTACGACAATAACACTCTGAGGCGTATTGTCGCACGACCGGCGCGGGCTTCAGGCGATGCGCAAGAGGCGATCCAGGCTGAACCGGCCGCCGCCCTTGGCCAGGATCAGCAGCAGCAGGCCCGCCCAGGACAGATGGGTGCTCCAGGCGTCGGGATAGACGAAGATTTCGATGACCAGGGTCATGCCCAGAAAGGCCAGCGCGGACAGCCTGGTGAAGAGGCCCAGGACCAGCAGGATCGAGAACAGGTGCTCGCTGTAGGTCGCCAGATGGGCGGCGATGTCGGACGGGATCAGGGGCAGGGCGTATTCGTCCGAGAACAGCGAATATGTGCTGTCGGTGATGTGCAGCACGCCGTCGACCTTGGTGCGACCCGACAGCCAGAACACACTGGCCACGCCCAGGCGGGCGACCAGGCTCAGGACGTCGTCGGGCAGCAGCTTGCCCGCGATCTGGGCAAGCTGGTCGAAGGGTTTCAGAACGGCGGTGATCATGACGGGGCTCCGGAAATGAAACCGCCAAACACGCCGTCGGCGATCAGGGCGGCGAACAGGGTTTGCAGGTCCGCGTCGGGATCGGCCTCCGCCGCCTGGCCCATGGCCTCGACGAGGGAGCCGCCGGCTGCGCACGCGGCGAGGAAGGCGAGGTCGGCGGTGCCCACGACGCGGTAGGTCACTGAAGCGCCGGATCTGACCAGCAGCAGACCCTGGGCGCTTTCGGACAGCTCGAGGTCGTCGCGGCCCTCCCGGGCGGCGACCCAGAGGCCGGGCAGGCCCGCTTCGAAGGCGGCGAACCGAACGGACGGATGCAGTCGCACCCGTGTCCGGGCGAGGATCTCCGGCGACAGGTCGGCGAAAGCCTGAGCGCTCAGTGACGGCGCGGCAGCGGCGAACAGGGCCTCGATCCACAGGCGGTCCAGATGGGCGATCCCGGCCAGCCAGGGCAGGTCCCGGGCCGGCGGGAAGCGGTCCAGCCAGGCGGGGAAGGCCTCGCCATAGTCCAGCAGCGCGGCGTGGGTCGGCGGCGCTTCGCGCGCGAACAGGGCGGCGGCGGCGCGGAACCAGTCCTCGCCGACCAGGCCAAGCACGGTCGGAAAATTGGCGGCCAGGGCGTCGACGCAGCCCCGGGCGATGGTGTTGCGATAGACCGACAGCCCCGTCTCGCCGGCTTCGCCTTCGGCCAGCCAGGGCGACAGGGCCGAGGGCGCGCCGGCAAGGGCCGCGACGAAGGCGTCCTGAAAGTCCAGCAGGTCAGACATGGGCCGGCTGCCGCTTTGCGTCGTCCAGCGCCCTCTGTGCCCGGTCGCGTTCGGCCATCACCACGGCGAAGGCCGGGATGTCGTCGTCGCGCTCGATCAGGGTGGGGCGCGGACCGATGCGGTCGATCAGGTGGTGATACAGCGTCCACACGCCTTCGGCGATCGGCGCGCCATGGGTGTCGATCAGCAGGTCCGACCCACCCTCGTCAGGGCCGTGGCCGGCCAGATGGATTTCGCCGATCGCGGCGGCGGGCAGGGCGTCGAGATAGGTCTGCGCGCTGTAGCCGAGGTTATGGGCGCTGACGAAGACGTTGTTGACGTCGACCAGCAGGCCGCAGCCGGTCCGGTCGACCAGAGCGGTCAGGAAGTCGGTTTCGTCGAGGTGGTGACCGGTGAGCGGCAGGTACAGCGAGGGGTTCTCGACCAGCACGCGGCGGCCCAGGGCGTCCTGCATGCGGGCGATATTGCCGGCGATGCGGGCCAGGGCCGCGCGGGTGCGGGGAAAGGGCAGCAGGTCGGGCTGGTGGACGCCGCGATGGGTCGACCAGGCCAGATGCTCGGAGACCACGAACGGCTCGAAGCGGTCGACCAGGGTCCTGAGGGCGGCCAGATGCCCGGCGTCCGGATCGGCGTCGGCGGCCAGCGACAGGCCCACGCCGTGCAGCGACAGCGGATGGCTCTGACGGATCGCCGCCAGGGCCGACAGGCGGGGTCCGCCGGCCGACATGTAGTTCTCGGGATGGACCTCGAACCACAGGCCCGGCGCCGTCGCGGCGAGCGCGTCGTCATAGTGCTGGGGCTTCAGGCCAAGGCCGGCGGTTGGGGTCATGGGGGGAGTCTCTTGAGGTCGGACGATCACCTGCCCCCTCCTGGCGGCTGCGCGGAGGGGGCAGATGGCCGGGGCCGAACTACATCGCCTTCGGCGTCAGCGAGCCCATGCCCTTGGGGGTCTTGATGGTCGTGCAGGTGCCCTTGGCCACGTGCTTCCAGGCGTCGCCCTGGTAGTCGACCTTGGACGTGCCCGCGCACGAGGTGCCCGCGCCGGCCTTGCAGTCGTTCTGGGCGGCCTTGGAAACGCCGTAGCACTTTTCCATCTCGGGCTTCTTGTCGGCGGCCATGGCGGCCCCGGCCGACAGGGCAAAGACGGCGGCGAGAGCGGCGGCGGCGGTGTTGTTGCGGTTCATGGGACTGGCTCCTTGGGATGATGTCCGTGACCGCCCCTGTTGGTCGGTCGAGGGGGATTACGGCGGGGCGCGATCAAAGGTTACAGCGGTCGACGAACAAAATTTTCCGGTGGCGCTCCGTGGGTTCCGGCTCACGCGCGAGCCGTGTAACCATTTGGCCCAGGCGCGCGAATAGGGGGCTGCGTGACGGACACAGAGACCCGACTGAAGGCGCTGATGCTGCGCGGGCTTGAGGGCGACGCCCCGGCCTATCGCGAGTGTCTGGCCTTGCTGGGTGTTCGCCTGCGCGCCTATTTCGCGCGCCGGATGGCCGGCGCGCCCGGTGATGTGGAGGACATGGTGCAGGAGACGCTGCTGGCGGTGCATATCAAGCGGGCCACATGGGATACGTCCCTGTCGTTCACCGCCTGGGCGCACGCCGTGGCGCGCTACAAGCTGATCGACCACTGGCGCCGCCGCAAGATCCGCCAAACCCTGCCGCTGGACGATCATTCCGAATTCCTGGCCGCCGAAGAGCATGACCCCGGCGTCGGCCTGGAGCTGGACCGCGCCCTGGCCAGCCTGCCCGAGCGCCAGCGGGTGCTGGTCAGCGACGTCAAGCTGGTCGGGCTCAGCCTGGCGCAGGCCGGGGCCAAGGCCGGCATGACCGAGGGCGCGGCCAAGGTCGCCCTGCACCGGGCGCTGAAGGCCCTGGCCGAAAGGATGCGCCATGCGGACCGATGACCTGATCGACGCCCTGGCCGCCAATGCCGGCCCCGCCCCCGGCGGTCCGCCCGCGCGACGCCTTGCCCTGCTGGCGGGGCTGGGCGGCGTGGCGGCCCTGATCGGGGTGCTGGTCTGGCTGAAGGTGCGGCCCGACCTGATGGAGGTCATGCGCGGCGGCTTTTTCTGGCTGAAGGCGGCCTATACCGGCGCCCTGGGCCTGGCGGGCTATCTGGCGGTCGAACAGCTGGCGCGGCCTGCGGGTTCGCCCCGGCGGGGACTGGCGCTGGGCCTGATCGTGCTGGGCGGCTTTGTCCTGGCGGGGCTGGTCCAGTTCGGGATGGCGCAGGATCCGATGGTCCTGCTGCGCGGCCAGTCCTGGACCCGGTGTTCGCTGAACATCCTGGCCCTGGGGGCGCCGACCACGCTGGCGGGTCTGTGGGTCGTGCGGGGTCTTGCGCCGACGCGTCCGGTCCTGGCCGGCTTCGCCACCGGCGCCCTCGCCGGCGGCGTGGCGGCCACCGTCTATGGCCTGCATTGCGCCGAGAGCAGCTTTGTCTTCGTCGGCGTCTGGTACAGCCTGGGCATCCTGGCCTGCGGGGCCCTGGGCGCGTTTCTCGGGCGCTGGGCGCTGCGCTGGTGAGCGCCGCCGCGCCGACCGGCGGCCGCGGCGATCACGTCTGGTTACGCTCCCATAACGCCGGTTGACAAGCATCGGGCCAGCTCTTCAAGTGCCTGCGCCGAGATTGCGAGCCATACGCAAGCGCGGATCCCATAGCCGGTTCTGACACCTTGTGGGGAGGGTCGCCCGTGATGATAGACGACGTCCTCGTCCTCCCCGACGAGGCGCCGGCGGCCACACAAGCGTGGTCGACAGGTAGACTACACGCACGCCTGATGGAGGTCGCCGCCGCCGGCGCCCTTGCGGCCGTGCTGCTGGTTCTGTTCTGGCTGAAGCCGCGCCCCGATTTCTGGGTGGCGATCGGCCATCCGTTCTTCTGGATCAAGGGTCTCTACACGGCCACCCTCGCCGCCATCGCCCTGGGCGGGGCGGTGACGGCCGCGCGTCCCGGGGCGTCGCTGTGGCCGGCCCTGGGCGCGGGCGGCGCCGTGGTCGTCGTGATGACCCTCGCCGCCGCCTTCGAGGCCCCCGGTCTGGACGCGGCCCTGATCGCCCACATCTTTGATCCGGGCGGCGCTTTCGACTGCGTCTTCTATGTCGCCGTGCTGTCGGTCCCCATGCTGCTGGTCGCCGGGGTGGGCCTGCGCGGCGTCGAGCTGGAGCGTCCGGGCCTGACGGGGCTGTTCGTCGGCCTGTTCTGCGGCGGCGTGGCCGCGACCATCTACGGCGTGCACTGCCAGGACTCGACGTTCCTGTTCGTGGCCCTCTGGTACAGCCTGGGGATGGCTCTGTGCGGCGCGGCGGGCGCGGTCGGGCTGAAGCTGATCAGCCGTTGTCCACGGCCCTAGAGCATTTTCCGATCCGAATGGATCGGTGAAATGCTCTAGTCTTTTGTTTTAACGCATTTTCTGACGACGAACCGGCGTCCACTTCGTCGGAAAATGCTCTAGCCAACCCTCTCAGATCTCACGGGCGAATGAAAAAGGCCTCCCGGATTGCTCCGGGAGGCCCTGTTCCTGTCGGCGATCGACAGCCTATTCGGCCGCGACCTTGCCGGTCGAGGCGCCGAACTTGGCGTGCAGTTCGCCCGAGGCGTAGCGCTTGGCCATGGTCGCGGTGGAGAACGCCTTGATCTTGTCGGCATGGCCGGCCGAGCCGAACTCGACGAAGCGGGCCTGACAGACCTTGCGCATGGCTTCCTTGGCGGGCTTCAGATAGGCGCGCGGATCGAACTCGCCGGGCTTTTCCACCAGGATCTTGCGGATCGCGCCGGTGATGGCCATGCGGTTGTCGGTGTCGACATTGATCTTGCGGACGCCGTGCTTGATGCCGCGCTGGATCTCTTCGACCGGCACGCCCCAGGTCTGGGGCATCTCGCCGCCGTACTGGTTGATGATGTCCTGCAGGTCCTGCGGCACCGAGCTGGAGCCGTGCATCACCAGGTGGGTGTTGGGCAGGCGGCGGTGGATTTCCTCGATCACGTTCATGGCCAGGACGTCGCCGTCCGGCTTGCGCGTGAACTTGTAGGCGCCGTGGCTGGTGCCCATGGCGATGGCCAGGGCGTCGACGCCGGTCTGGCCGACGAAGTCGACCGCCTGGTCGGGGTCGGTCAGCAGTTCATCATGACTCAGCACGCCCTCGAAGCCGTGGCCGTCCTCGGCCTCGCCCATGCCGCTCTCGAGCGACCCGAGCACGCCAAGTTCACCCTCGACCGACACGCCGCAGGCGTGGGCCATCTGGACCACCTTGCGGGTGATCTCGACATTGTACTCGTAGGAGGCCGGGGTCTTGGCGTCTTCCATCAGCGAGCCGTCCATCATCACCGAGGTGAAGCCGTACTGGATCGCCGTGGCGCAGGTCGCCGGGCCGTTGCCGTGGTCCTGGTGCATACACACCGGAATGTGCGGGTAGATCTCGGCCAGGGCGTCGATCATGCGGGCCAGCATGATGTCGTTGGCGTAGGACCGCGCGCCGCGCGAGGCCTGGATGATGACCGGCGAGTTGACGGCGTCGGCCGCCTCCATGATCGCCAGGCCCTGTTCCATGTTGTTGATATTGAAGGCCGGCAGTCCGTACTCATGCTCCGCCGCATGGTCCAGCAACTGCCTAAGCGTGATCCTCGCCACGTGATATCTCTCCTGCAAGCTTGAAAGGTTTGGGTCGTTTCTTGTTTTTGGGGCGTGACGCTTTTGCGTTCTCTGCCCGGGCCGTCCGGTAGCTCACGCGGACCCCTCCCGGAGGTCCGCGCCTGAAAAATCTGGAACCCTAGGTGTTCAAAGCCGAGACACCGGGCAGGTCCTTGCCCTCCATCCACTCAAGAAACGCGCCGCCGGCCGTCGAGACGAAGGTCATATCGCCCACGACGCCCGCGTGATTCAGCGCCGACACCGTATCACCGCCGCCGGCCACGGCCACGATCTTACCCGATTTTGCCAGCTGGGCGGCATGTTTCGCCGCCGCAACGGTCGCTTCGTCGAACGGCGGGACTTCAAAAACGCCAAGCGGGCCGTTCCAGATCAGGGTCTTGCTGACGTCCATGGCGGCCAGCAGGGTTTTCACCGTCTCGGGACCGGCGTCCAGGATCAGGTCGTCGGGCTGGACGTCATAGACATTGCGGGTCTCGGCGTGGACGCCGGGCTTGACGGTCTTGGCCACCACCACGTCGGTCGGCAGCAGCAGCTTGCAGCCGGCCACGGAGGCCAGGTCGATGATCTCGAGCGCGGTGTCGGCCAGGTCGGGTTCGCACAGCGAGGCGCCGACATCGATCTTGGCCGCGTGCAGGAAGGTGTTGGCCATGCCGCCGCCGATCGCCAGATAGTCCAGCTTGGTGACCAGGTTGCGCAGCAGGTCCAGCTTGGTCGAGACCTTGGAGCCGCCGACGATGCCGATCACCGGCTTCTTGGGGTTGCCCAGGGCCGAGTCCAGGGCTTCCAGCTCGCGCTGCATCGCCAGGCCCGGATAGGACGGCAGGGCGCGGGCCAGGGCTTCGGTCGAGGCGTGGGCGCGGTGGGCGGCGCTGAAGGCGTCATTGACATAGAGGTCGCCCAGAGCGGCCAACTCGGCGGCGAAGGCCGGGTCGTTCTTTTCCTCGCCGGCGTGGAAGCGGACGTTCTCCAGAAGGGCGACGCCGCCGGCCGGCAGGGCGGCGATGGTCTTGGCGGCCTCGGGACCGACGCAGTCGCCGGCGAAGGCCACCGGCGCGCCCAGCAGGGCGGCCAGGGGCGCGGCCACGAAGGCCAGGCTCATCTCAGGAACCACCTTGCCCTTGGGCCGGTCGAAGTGGGCCAGCAGGGCAACCTTGGCGCCCTTGCCGGTCAGGTACTGGATGGTCGGCAGGGCCGAGCGCAGGCGGGTGTCGTCCGTGATCTTGCCGCCCTCGACGGGCACGTTGAAGTCCACGCGGACCAGGGCGGTCTTGCCGGCGAGATCGGCGGTGTCGAGGGTGCGGAAGGTCATGGGAAGTCCTGACGTCGAAAGGCGGTAACAGGCAGAGAAAACCCCCGCCTCTCCGGGAGGGGCGGGGGTCTGGCAGGCTTTAGAGGTACTTGGCCATCACGAGCGCGGTGTCGCTCATGCGGGTCGCGAAGCCCCATTCGTTGTCGTACCAGCTGAGCACGCGGCCCAGCTTGCCTTCGATGACCTGGGTCTGGGCCAGGGCCGCCGTCGAGCTGGCGGCGATGTGGTTGAAGTCGGTCGAGACCAGCGGCTCGTCGGTGACGGCCAGCACGCCCTTCAGCGGGCCTTCGGCGGCGGCGACCAGGGCGGCGTTCAACTCGGCGGCGGTGGTGTCGCGCGTCGGCACGAACTTCAGGTCGACGACCGAGACGTTGGGGGTCGGGACGCGGATCGACGAGCCGTCCAGCTTGCCCTTCAGGGCCGGCAGCACCAGGCCCAGGGCCTTGGCGGCGCCGGTCGAGGTGGGGATCATCGACAGGGCGGCGGCCCGGCCGCGATACAGATCCTTGTGCATCGTATCCAGCGTCGGCTGGTCGCCGGTGTAGCTGTGGATGGTGGTCATGTAGCCGCGCTCGATGCCGACCAGGTCATGGATGACCTTGGCGATGGGGGCGAGGCAGTTGGTCGTGCACGAGCCGTTGGAGACCACCAGGTCGGCGGCGCTCAACACGTTGTCATTGACCTTGTAGACGATGGTCTGGTCGGCGCCGTCGCAGGGGGCGCTGACCAGCACGCGCTTGGCGCCGGCGGTCAGGTGGGCGCTGGCCTTTTCCTTGGTGGTGAACAGGCCCGTGCACTCGAACGCGATGTCGACGTTCAGCTCGGCGTGGGGCAGCTCGGCCGGGTTGCGGATCGCGGTGACCTTGATCTTGCCCGTGCCGACGTCGATCCAGTCCTCGCCCGAGGTCACGACGCCGGGGAACCGGCCGTGCACGCTGTCGTAGCGCAGCAGGTGGGCGTTGGTCTCGACCGGGCCCAGATCGTTGATCGCCACGACTTCAATATCCGTGCGGCCGTGCTCGACGATGGAGCGCAGGACGAGGCGGCCGATACGGCCAAAGCCGTTGATGGCGACGCGAAGAGCCATGGTGGTCTTTCTCCTAACGATCGGACGCGGCCCGGAGGGACCAACGTTCCCTGATTTTGCAGGCGCGTTTTGCGGGCAGGGGCGGGGAAGTCAAGCCCAGCTCCGGTAACAACGCATGACGGAATACTGCCAAGGGCGATTTCATCACCCTATTGTCGCCGCAGCGGGTGGCGAAGCTGGCCCTGATCTATATGTTGCACCGCATGATTGGAACCCGCCGATGACCCTGGGCGAAACGAGCGCCCTCGACCTCGCCGCGCGCCGTCTCGAGCGCGCCGTGACGCAGCTTGAACAGCGGCTGGCCGCGCGCGCGACCGTGGCTGTCGCCTCGGCGACGGCGTCTTCAGCATCGTCGTCCGACCTGTTCGACGGCGAGGCCGCGCGCCTGAAGGTCGAGCTGGACGCCGCCCGCGTGCGCGAGCGCGCCCTGGAGGAAGCCGGCGCCCAGGCCTCGGTCGCCCTCGGCCGCGCCATCGCCGAGATCCGCGCCGCCCTGGGCGATGAGGGACCGGTCAATGACGATCATCCGTCCGACGACCTCGCCCCGGCCGGCGAGACCGACGAGCTGTTCGATGATCCGCGGGAGGCCTGACCCATGGCCCAACTGACCATCCAGGTGAACGGCCGGCCCTATACCGTCGGCTGCGAGGACGGCCAGGAGGCCCACCTCATGGAGATCGCCCGCCTGTTCGACCGCCAGGTCCGTCAGGTGAGCCAGGATGTCGGCCAGCTGGGCGAGACGCGCCTGTTCCTGATGGGCGCCCTGCTGCTGGCCGACGAGATGAGCGACCTGAAGCTGCGCCTGGCCCACGCCCAGGGCGAGCTGTCGCGGCTGCAGAACGAACAGAACCGCGAAGCCAACCGCATCGAGATCGCCGCCATCCGCGCCATCGACGCCGCGGCCGAGCGGATCGAGAAGCTGGCGGCGGAGTAGGGGCGTCAGTCGTCTAGTGCGGCGGCGAAGTCTTGGCCGCCATGAAAGATGCGGTCGATCACGACCTGCGTCGCGGTTACGTGAAAGGCGATCTCGGTTCGACGCTCAAATCCCAGCAGTCGCAGGCCTGGCCGGATATCCTCGCGCGACTGGCCCTGTTCGGGATAGGCGGCGAGCGCGAGACAGCGTGTTTCGAGGCGTGTGACATAGGCTAGGGCTGCGTTCGGCGCGCCGCGACCGGCGATGTAGTCATAGAGCTCGATCAGATCGTCCCGCGCTTCCGGCGAGAAGGTGACCGCTCTGATCACGGTTTGGCGTGTTTCAGTCGGTCGGCATGGCGCGCGCGGATGGATGCGAAGACATCCGCCGCTGGCAATGCGCGACCGGGATCGGCCTGCATGGCGTCATAGACCGGAGCGACGTCTTCTCTAAGCCATCGCTCAACGGCGGCGTCGCGTTCCTGCAAGGCTCGAACGCCAGCACGGACCACTTCGCTGGCCGACGCGTAGCTGCCGGCGGCGACCAGATCGTCGATATAGCGCGACTGCTCGGCGGGAAGGCTGACGGTGCGTTTGCTGACCACGGACATGAGGGGCCTCCGGACAGGACGATACCAAACGGTATGACGCCTGCATACCGGCTCATTCTGCGGCCAATGCGTCAGCCCCTATCGCTCGCCGGTCCGACGCCCTATATTCCTCAGCGGCGGGTCTGCTGTGGCCCTCGTCGAAGATTTCTATTCCCAGGGACCTTAATCTCTCTATCGGGACCTGTTCCCTCCCGTGGCCGTGGCTGCGGGGACACGGGGCCCACCTGTACCAAACAGGTTCGAGTGGATTGAAACGTCTTCACGGTTCTTCATGGCGCCGCCACCTTTCCTTAAAAGCTGTCATCCCGGGCGAGCGCAGAGCGCGTAGACCCGGGATCACCGGAAGCGCCGGCGCCGGCCGCGTTCCCGGCTCGGCGCGTCCGTTGGACGCTGGGCCGGGATGACAGTATTGAAGGCCATGGTTCACGCCGATCCCGCCTCCGCCAAGGCCGCCCTGCGGATGTTCGTCCGCACCCGGCGCAAGCTGCTGGCCAGGGAGTATCCCGAGGCCGACCGGATGGTCGCCGAAGTCGGTCGCCAGTCCTTGGCCCGGCTTTTCCCCGATCCCGTCGGCAAGGTCGCCGCGCTGTATCACAGTCTGGGGTCGGAGATTTCGCCGCGCATTCTGGCCGATCAGCTGGCCGAAGCGGGCTGGACCCTGGCCTTGCCGTCGGTCGAGGGCGAGACCGGGGCCATGCTGTTTCGCCGCTGGGATCGCACAGCCCCGCTGAGCCGCGACGGTATCGGCCTGCACGCGCCGCCCGCCGACAGCGAGGCTCTTGAGCCCGACCTGGTCATCGTACCGCTGCTGGCCTTCGACCGCGACGGCCGGCGTCTGGGGCAGGGCGGCGGCTATTATGACCGGGCGCTGGAAGCCCTGAAGGCGCGGCGCGAGGTCTTCGTGCTGGGCCTGGCCTATGGCGGTCAGGAGACGGCGAATTTGCCGCACGAACCGCATGATCAAGCGCTGGACGCCATTCTCACCGAAAAAGAGTATATCGCGGTGAACGACACGGGCTCGAAGACGGGCCGCTAAGGAATATCCATGCGTTTTGCTTTTTTCGGCGATGTCGTCGGCAAGTCGGGCCGCGACGGTCTGGCCGATCATCTGCCCGCCCTGCGCCGTGACCTCGACCTCGAGTTCGTGATCATCAACGCCGAGAACGCGGCGGCCGGTTTCGGCATCACCGAGAACACGGCGCGCGAACTCTTTGAGGCCGGCGCCGACTGCCTGACCCTGGGCAATCACAGCTGGGACCAGCGCGAGGCCCTGACCTACATCGTCCGCGAGCCGCGCCTGATCCGTCCGGCCAACTATCCGATCCTGTCGGACGCCCCGGGCCGGGGCAGCCACCTGTTCCAGACCGAGCGCGGCCGCACCATCATGGTCATCAACCTGCTGGGCCGGGTGCACATGGACGCCATGGACGATCCCTTCGCCGCCGCCGACCGCGAGCTGGACAAGGCCCCGCTGGGCCAGGTAGCCGACGCGGTGGTCGTCGACATGCACTGCGAGGCCACCTCCGAGAAGATGGCCATGGGCCACTATTGCGACGGCCGCGCCAGCCTGGTGGTGGGCACCCACACCCACGTGCCGACCGCCGACGCCCAGATCCTGCCCGGCGGCACGGCCTACCAGACCGACGCCGGGGCCTGCGCCGACTATGACAGCGTCATCGGCAACCAGAAGGAAGAGCCCCTGCGGCGCTTCACCACCAAGATCAGCGGCGGCCGCTATACGCCCGCCAGCGGCCCGGCCACGGTGTGCGGCGTGTTCGTCGAGACCGACGACCGTACGGGTCTGGCTGTCCGCGTCGAGCCGATCCGGGTGGGTGGCCGGCTGAAGCCGACTGTGCCCACCGTCTAGATCCTGTCCCTCCCGAGGAGGGGTGATGACGGCCCCGGCGAGGATCACCCGCCGGGGCCGTTTGTCGTTTGGCGAAGGCTACAGACGGCAGGTCCGATAGACGCCGCGACGGACCTGATAGCGGTCGGTGCGGGGGTTGTAGCTGCGATAGCGCGCCGAACAGGCCCGCACGTGCTGGTACCAGCTGCCGCGCCTGGCATAGTGCTTGGGCGGGGCCGGCGGACGATGGCCCCAGGTGTTTTCCCAGCGGCCGTAGTCGTTGTGCATGTCAGGGCGGCCCATGCCCGGGCGATCGCCGGGATGCGTCTGGCCGGAATGGGCTTGGCCGGGATGGGTTTGGCCCGAGGCGGGGGTATGGTCGCCGGGGCGTCCCATCTGGGCGGACGCCGCGAGCGGCGTGGCGGCAAGCAGGGCCGCGCCGATGGCGATGGTCAGAAGTTTTCGCATGAGATGGCTCCTCGAGCCCAGGGGCCAGGCGCGACGCAGGGAGGTTCGCTGCGGGTCTGGCTGGAACCTGAACCATCCCGGGACCCGGCGGTTCCGGACCGGCGCCGGATCAATGACGCCTAGCCCGGCAACGACGACCTCATCCCGCCGGGAAGAACCTGAAATAGGGCTCGGCTTCTTCAAGCACACAGGCCGCCGCGGGGCGGGCCTTCAGGCGGGCCAGGTAGGCGCTGACCCGGGGCCAGGCCTCGCCCAGCGGCTGGACCCTGTCGGCATAGAACAGCGCCGGGAAGGCCGCGCAGTCGGCCAGGCCAAAGGCGTCGCCGGCCGACATCCAGGTGCGGCCCGCCAGCTCCGCCTCCAGCACGCCATAGGACATCTTCAGCTGCGTGCGGGCCTGCGCCACGCCCAGCGGGTCGCGGTCGGCGTCGGAGGGCCGGATGCGGTCGCCGACGATCTTCTGCATCGGGACCTGCACATAGAGATCAAAGAACCGGTCCCACAGCCGCGTGCGCCAGGCCGCGTCGGGGTCGGTCGGGGTGAAGCGCACCGGTCCCGGATAATGGGCGTCCAGATAGTCGAGGATGACGCTGGTCTCCGGCACGGTCTCGCCTCGGGCGTCGTCGCGCAGCACCGGGAACTTGCCGATCGGCCACACGGCCAGGAAGGCGGCGCGGGAGGCTTCGTCGCCCAGGTCCACCACCTGCGGCGTGAAGGGCGTATCGTTCTCGTAGAGCCCGATCAGCGCCTTCCAGCAGAACGACGACAGGGGGTGGAAATACAGGGTCAGGGACATGGCGAGCCTTGGCCTAAAACTGAAGCAGTTGCTAAACCATAGACGCCCCGCAGGGCCTGGCAAGCCGCCGCCGGATCAAGCCGGGTGACAAAACCCCGCTCCAGAGGCTAGAAGCGCGCCCAAACTCCATCATCAGATCAGAGATAGAGCCCCCGAATGGCCGGCCACTCGAAATTCAAGAACATCATGCACCGCAAGGGCCGCGCCGACGCCGCGCGCTCCAAGCTGTTCTCCAAGCTGTCGCGGGAAATCACCGTGGCGGCCAAGGCCGGCGTGGCCGATCCGAACATGAACCCGCGCCTGCGCCTGGCGGTGAACAACGCCAAGGCCGAAAGCCTGCCCAAGGACGTCATCGACCGCGCGATCAAGAAATCGCAGATGGGCGACGCGGCCGACTACACCGAGATCCGCTACGAAGGCGTCGCCGCCGGCGGCGTCGGCATCATCGTCGAGGTGCTGACCGATAACCGCAACCGCGCCGCCGCCAATGTCCGCTCCTATTTCACCAAACTGGGCGGCAATATGGGCGCGACCGGCTCGGTCACCTTCAACTTCGACCATGTCGGACAGATCGGCTATCCGGCCAAGGCCGCCAGCGAAGACGCGATGATGGAAGCCGCCATCGAGGCCGGCGCCGATGACGTCGAGTCGGACATGGACGAAGAGGGCGAGGGCCACACGGTCTACACCGCCTTCGAAAGCCTCAACGAGGTGGCGGCCGCCCTGGAAGCCAAGTTTGGCCCGGCGTCGAACACCAAGATCGCCTGGCGTCCGAAGATGCAGGTGCCGGTGACCGGCGACAGCGTCGCCACCCTGATGAAGCTGCTCGACATGCTCAACGACGATGACGACGTCCAGAACGTCTATTCGAACGAAGAGATCAGCGACGAAGACCTGGCCAAGCTGGGGTGATTTTGCGTACTGGCGAAATCGGTTCAGTCTCAACCCATGATGGGTCCTCGAATCATTGTTGATGCGCTCAGCGGCGACAACGTCTTCGACAAGAAGCGAAACCGCTGGTGGCAATATCATTCGAGGAGCGATCATCATTCGAAGATCGCCTGCGGGGCAATCTTGCTGGACCTGCTCTCCGCTTGCCCGCTTCTCCAAAGGCACGCGAGTGAGGGCAAGGTTGCGTTTGGCCTGAATCACGAGATGCGGGACTTCCGATCGTCTCGAAAGAAGGATCTAGATTTTGTGCTTTGTAGGCCAGCCGGCCCGCTGACAGACCGGACGCTGGAAGACGTTGCGCTGGGTTGGAAGCTGCAGGGATTTGATCCGCGATTTGCCCGCATTCTGAAAATCGCGCCCGTCGGAGCGGTGCTGGTCGCCATGGAGGCCAAGGCTTGCATGACGGCGCACGTGAAGGCGCTTCCTCGTCTCTATGACGAGCTCAATTCGAGCCAGCAGACGATACACGGGGCTGCGCATGAGGCTTTGGCTGCAGGCTTCGTTATGATCAACGCAGCGTCCAGTTTCGTCACGCCGAGCACCGAAAGCATCAATCCACACGACCAGCCAAGGGTGGCGGCGCGGACCGTCGCAAAGATGCGCGAGCTGCCCCGCCGATCGAAAATTGATGAAGATGGCTATGACGCGCTAGGCATCATGCTGATCGACCTGAAGAACGATGGTTCCCCTGCGGCCGTGGTGCAGACCCATCCGGCCCCGCAACCCAACGACACCGACCACTATGATCGCATGATTGATCGTCTGGCGACGTTATATGCCAGTCGGTTCAAAGAGCTGTGAGAACCGGATAGGTTCCTAGGCGGCGATTGGCATGTCTGCATGCGCCATGCGCTTCTTGTGAGCTTCGACTTGCTCCAAAAATCTTTCTGGAAAGCGCAGCGAGCTGGCGTTAGCGCGCTTGAGGAAGCCCGCCGTGGCCCGCAGCGAGAGGGGCTTTCCAGCGAACTGCAGGAACTCGTGTAAATGCGGTCGATGTTCAAAACAGGGGAAGTCGCCGACTTGGACCTGTTTGCGATTTGAGCCATCGAATCGAGCGGCTCTTGGCCAACGCCCGACGAAGGCCCGGTCCAATGATTGATCATAGGTCACCGGATCGCCCAGTCGTCGGCCGATCCATGCGGCTATCGGGGCGCTAACGGCATTGCCAACCAGGGACCACCGCCAAGAAGCGCGGCCAATGGATTCTGCTGGCGCGGTCCAGTTTTCCGGCAAGCCCTGTAGTCGTTCCGCGTCCCTAATGTCGGGCGTTATGACAAGGCCGCTGGGCATCAGGATCGCAGGCGGGGATGCAATTCCAAGCGTCGAGCCATTCTTGAGAGGCGGAACCGCATCTGGCGCCCACCCAAGCCCCCTGACACCTTCGGTCCAATAGAACCCGTGGGACAATCGGCCAATGTCGGTGGCGGGCAGTCTTGGGGCCACGTCATCGGCGAACAAGACGTCCGCTGGGTCTTGAGTCCGGCTCGCCAGGAAGAAGACACGTTCGCGTCTTTGGGGCAGGTAAGCCTGCGTGTTCACAACGCGATAGGCCCAGCGATACTTTCGTTCTTCGAACGAGCGCACCAAGCGTTCCATGGCTGCGCCGCCGTCAAGGCGCAACATGAATGAGACATTTTCCAGCAAGACCCAATCAACGGGTGTCTTGTCCAGCAGTCGAAAGACGTGCTCGACGAGGCCCGATTTTTTTCCGCCAATGCCCGCAGTCTTTCCGGCTTGGCTTAGGTCCTGGCAAGGAAAGCCCGCCGTGAGAAGATCCACTCCATCCGGCAGTTCCGGGATATCTTGAACGTCGCCCAGGTTGGGAGCGTCTATGCGCGAATTAAGCACCGCACAGGCAGGAGCCCAGATTTCGGAAAGCGCGATGGTTTCGTGACCCGCAGCCGCGAGTCCGCTTTCAAGTCCGCCGACACCGGCAAAAAGTCCCACGACCTTCATTGTCAACCAATGCGTTCTTTGTTTGTTCAGGTCAACCGTAGAGTTTCAAGCGGTGAATTCTGAATACCAAGCCCAAGCCCAACATGATTCCGGAGCGACGCCTAACTGCGGTTCAAGAGGCTGATCGAGGCGGCGCTGGCTGCTATTGACGTGTTTGGTGACAACGTCTTCGCGCCGTCACATCCCTTCCGCTACACTCGCCGCATGACCCTGCGTTTGCATATCGACACCGACTGCGGCGTGGACGACGCCCTGGCGCTGGCCATGCTGGCGCGGGCGCGTGATGTGATCGAGGTGGGCTCGGTCTCGGCCGTGTTCGGCAACACCTATGTCGACCAGGCCGCGGCCAACGCCCGTGGGGTGCTGCGGCTGGCCGGCTGCGGGGCCGATGTCTATATCGGCGCCGGTTCGGGTCTGGCCAAGCGCCGGGTCGAGCGCATGCGGCCCGCTCATGGCGCCGACGGGCTGAACGGCGCGGGGTTTTCGCAGCGCTGGAAACTGCCGGAGCTGTATCGCGGCCATGGCGTCAGCCTGCTGGCCTTCGCCGCGCGTCGCCGCATCACCGGCCTGTTCCTGGGCCCCCTGACCAACCTGGCCCAGGGCCTGCTGGACGATCCGGTCGCGTTCCGAGACTGGCGTCCGACGATCATGGCCGGCGCCTTCGCCGTCGAGGGCAAGGCCGCCGGCGGGGCCGACTTCAACAGCTGGAGCGATCCGGAAGCCCTGCAGCGGATTCTCGAGGCCGGGGTTCGCCCGCGTCTGATGCCGATGGATATCTCCAGCCGGATCACCCTGACCCGCGCGGCGCTGGAGGCCGGCGCGGCCTGTTGCGGCTCGCCGCTCTCGGCTCGGCTCACCCGCGCGGCGGGCGCCTATATGGACTTCCACGCCCAGGTCTGGGGCACGGTGGACGCCTGCCATCCGCATGACGCCGTGGCCGCCGCCAGCCTGATCGCGCCCGACGCCTTCACGTTTGAGCCCGCCCGCCTGCGGGTGTCGGTCGACGGGGTGCGCCAGGGCCGCATCGACCGCATCGACGGCGCGCCCAATGCCGAGGTCTGCGTGAGCGTCGATGTCGGAGCGGTCGAGGCGCTGATCTTGGCGACGTTGTTTGGCAAGGGGGCTGGCGGCGAGCTTGAAAGGGTCGTCGGAGGGGTATGAGCAAGCTGCTCAGCAAGCCGGATGATCCATGGACGGCCTTTCTCAAAGGTTCCGGTGGAGCGGCGCTCGCGCTCGGGATCCCTCTGATCGGCGGTGGCATGATCCGCTCTTGGGGAAGCGGCAGTTCCCTCTGGAAGATATTTGGCTTCATGTTGGCCATGACCGCTGTGTTCTCGCTAGCGGCAGGGGGCTTGTGCGCGCTTTGGAGCCTTGTTCAGCGCTGGGCTTATGACCGTGTAACGGGCAATCCATTCAGGTGAGCCTTGGCCGACCCGAGGCGGGCCGGCCAATTCGAAAAAGCGCCTTACTTCCCGCCCGCATAGTCCTTGATCAGGCCGTGCAGGAAATCCCGGCCTTCATACAGAGACTTCACCCGCATCCGCTCGTTCAGGCCGTGGATACCGTCGCCGTCCGAGCCGCCGAACAGGCCGCTGACGCCATAGGTCGGAATGCCGGCCGCGTTGGTGTGCACGCCGTCGGTGGCGCCGGTCAGCAGGATCGGCACGATCGGCACGCCGGGCCACAGCTTGGCGGCCTGCTTGTTGATCGGACCCATGATGGCGGGCGTCAGGGCCGGCGGCGGCGAGGCGGCCTTGGCCTCGTGGGCCAGGGTGAAGGCGACGGCCGGATCGGCGGCGACCTCTGACAGCTTGGCCTTGACCTCCTCGACCGGCGTGCCCGGCAGGATGCGGCAGTTGACGTTGGCCGTGGCGCGCTGGGGCAGGGCGTTGGGCGCATGGCCGGCGCTGACCATGGTTGCCACGCAGGTGGTGCGCAGCATCGAGTTCCACATCGGATCGGCCGTGACGACCTTCAGCGCGGCCGGGTCTTCGATATTGGCGACCAGGGCCTTCATGGCGGCGGCCTGCGGGGCCGGCACGCGGGGCTGCATCTGGGTGAAATAGCCCCGGGTGGCGTCGATGAAGCGGGGCGGGAACTGATAGGCGCCGATCCGGTCCAGCGCCGCCGACAGCTGGTAGATGGCGTTGGCGGGCACGGGCCGGCTGGAGTGGCCGCCCGGGTTAGTCACGGTCAGGGTGAAGTCCTGATAGACCTTCTCGCCGGCCTGGACCTCGAGCACCACTTCCTTGCCCTGATCATCGAGCAGGCCGTCGGCGCCTTCGTTGAGGGCGAATTCGGCGTCGACCAGCGGGCGGTGGTTCTTCAGCAGGTCCTCGATGCCGTTATAGCCCTCGCTCTCTTCGCCGCAGGTCAGGGCCATCTTGATGTCGCGCTTGGGCTTGAAGCCCTCTTGCTTCAGCCGGATCAGGCTGTCGGCCCAGATGGCGGCCTGGGCCTTGTCGTCCGACGTGCCGCGTCCGTAAAAATAGCCGTTCTCCTCGACCAGCACGAACGGGTCGCGGGTCCAGTCGGCGCGGTTGGCCTCGACGACGTCGATATGGGCCAGCAGCAGGATCGGCTTGGCCTTGGGGTCGGTCCCGCGCAGCACGGCCACCAGCGAGCCCTCGCGCGGATGCTTGGGCTCGACGACGACCTTGACGTCCGCCTCGGGATAGCCGGCGGCCTTCAGGCGCGCGCCCATGGCCTCGGCGGCGATGGTGCAGCTGCCGACCGACAGGGTGGTGTTGATCTCGACCAGCTCCTTGTAGAGCTCGCGGAACTTCAGCTGGTCGGGGCGAGGCGTCGCCTGAGCGTTCGCCGCCATCGGCAGGGCCAGCATGGCCGCCGTCGTCATCCATCCCGCCAAACGCATCAAATCATCTCCCAATGAACTGGGCGGGAGGAGAGCCCGGCGCGCGGCCGCGCGCAAGGGCCGCCGTTAAGCTCGCGTTAGCAATACAGGGGCTTTTCCTCGGGCGCGGAACAGGCGATGTTGCGAGAACACATGATGAACATGAATCGCATCCCGATCCGGATCCTGGGGCTTGATCCCGGCCTGCGCCGCACCGGCTGGGGCGTGGTCACGGTCGAGGGCTCGCGCATGAGCCACGTCGCCCACGGGGTGATCGTCCCCGACGAGAAGGCCGAGTTCGCCCAGCGCCTGCTGCACCTGTTCGAAGGCATCTGCGCGGTGATCGAGCAGCACCGGCCCGACGAGGCGGCGGTCGAAGAGGTGTTCCTCAACACCAACGCCCAATCCACGCTGAAACTGGGTCACGCCCGCGCCGCCGCCCTGATCGCCCCGGCCCGCGCCGGCCTGCTGGTCGCCGAATATTCCACCCGCCTGGTCAAGAAGGCGGTGGTCGGCACCGGCGCGGCCGACAAGGCCCAGATCGGCTTCATGATCGCCCGCCTGCTGCCCACGGCCGGCAAGACCACGGCCGACTGCGCCGACGCCCTGGCCGTCGCCATCACCCACGCCAATCTGCGCGTCGCCAACCGGAGAGTCGCATGATTGGTCGTCTCAGAGGCGCGGTCGCCGAGGTCGGCGAGGAAGAGGCCCTGATCGACGTCATGGGCGTGGGCTACGTCGTCCGCTGCGGCGGCCGCACCCTGTCGCGCCTGCCGGCCCTGGGCGAAGAGGCCCTGCTGCACATCGAGAGCCAGTGGAGCGAAAGCGCCGGCCTGCGGCTCTACGGTTTCGCCACCCGCGAGGACCGTCGCGCCTTCGTGCTGCTGCAGGCCATCCAGGGTGTCGGCCCCAAGGCGGCGATGGCGGTGCTCGACATCCTGTCGCCGGCCGAGCTGGCCAGCGCCGTCGCGCGCGAGGACAAGGCCGCCGTGGGCCGCGCCTCGGGCGTGGGTCCCAAGCTGGCCTTGCGGATCGTCACCGAGCTGAAGGACAAGCCGATCACCGACGGGCCGGTGCTGATGACTGCGCCGTCTTCCGGTTCCGCGCCCGTGAAGGCCAAGCCCGCGCCGACCGGCGACGCCGTCGCGGCGCTGATGGGTCTGGGCGTGGCCGAGGTCAACGCGCGCCGCGTGGTCGAGGCGGCCGCCGCCAAGCTGGGTGAAGAGGCCACTGTGCAGGCGCTGATCAAGGCCGGGCTGCAGGAGCTCGGGCGTTGACCCGTATCATCTCCGGCGAAGCCCAGGCCCACGAAGCCGCCCCGCTGGCCGCCGACAAGGCGCTGCGTCCGCAGACCCTGGCTGAGTTCGTCGGTCAGGAGCAGGCCAAGGGAAACCTTCGCGTCTTCATCGAGGCCGCCAAGGGCCGGGGCGAGGCGCTGGACCACGTCCTGCTGTTTGGCCCGCCCGGCCTGGGCAAGACCACCCTGGCCCAGATCGTCGCCCGTGAGCTGGGTGTGAACTTCCGCGCCACCTCCGGCCCGGTGCTGAACAAGCCCGGCGACCTGGCGGCGATCCTGACCAATCTGGAAGCCAACGACGTCCTGTTCATCGACGAGATCCACCGCCTGTCGTCGAACGTCGAGGAGATCCTGTATCCGGCCATGGAAGACCATGTGCTGGACCTGGTGATTGGCGAGGGGCCCTCGGCCCGTTCGATCCGCATTGACCTGGCCCCCTTTACCCTGGTGGCGGCGACGACCCGGGCGGGGATGCTGGCGACGCCGCTGCGCGACCGTTTCGGCATCCCGATCCGGCTGGAGTTCTACACCCACGCGGAGCTGAAGCACGTGCTGCTGGGCGCGGCCCGCAAGATGGGCGCGCCGCTGTCGGAAGACGGCGCCGCCGAGATCGCCGCCCGGGCGCGGGGCACGCCGCGCGTCGCCGGTCGCCTGCTGCGCCGGGTCCGCGACTTCGCCGAGGCCGACGGCGCGACGGTCATCGACCGCAAGGCCGCCGGCATGGCCCTGGCGCGGCTGGAGGTCGACGAGGTCGGTCTCGACAGCCTGGACCGCCGCTACCTGCGCGCCCTGATCGAACACTATGGCGGCGGTCCGGCCGGGGTCGAGACCATCGCCTACGCCATCGCCGAGTCGCGCGACGCGGTGGAAGACGTCATCGAGCCCTATCTGATGCAGCAGGGCTTCATACAGCGCACGCCGCGCGGCCGGGTGGCCTGCGGCAAGGCCTATCTGCATCTGGGGCTCAAGGCGCCCGCCGCGCCGCCGGGGCAGGCGGGGCTGTTCGGGGAGGAGTAGGGCGATGCGCGCGATCCGGTTGATCACCGCCGTCCAGGCGGCGGCCTGTTTCGGGGTTTCGCTGGCGGCGATCGGCGCGGCCGGGGCCGGCCCCAACGCGCTGGTGGTCCAGAGCCTGGCCGCTGTCCTGGCCCTGGGTCTGGCGCTGGTGGTCATGCGCTTCTGGCGCAAGGCGGACTGGCGCCACTGGCTGCTGATCGCCGCCTGCGGCTTGGCCCTGCTCCTGACCCTGATGACCGGCGTTGAACTGGAAGGCGCGCGGCGCTGGCTGGCCGTGGGACCCGTGCAGCTGCACACCGCTTCCCTGGTCCTGCCGCTGGCCGCCTGGGCGTTCGCGCGGGGTTTCGAAGACCGGCGTCTGGCGGGCCTGGCGGCGGTCGTGGGCTTTCTGCTGCTCTACCAGCATGACGCCGCCTCGTCGCTGGCCTGGGCCTTGGCCGTCGCCGGGGCGATTCTGGTCCAGCGTCCGCGCCAGGCCATCCCGTGGGCGGTTGTCGCCGCCACCGCTGTCCTTGCCTACGCCGCCTGGACCGAGCCCGACACCCTGCCGGCCGTGCCCTATGTCGAGGGCCTGCTGCGCACGACCTTCGACGTCAACCCCGTCCTGGGCGCCCTGGCGGGTCTCCTGATGTTCAGCCTGCCCGCGCCGTTCCTGCTGGTCGCCGCCGCCCGGCCCGAGCGCCGCGCCGAGGCCCTGGCGCTGGCGGCGCTGTGGGCCGGCTGGATCGCGTCCAACCTGCTCGGAAACTATCCCGCGCCCGTTATCGGTTACGGCGCCGCGCCGATCCTGGCCTGGGGCCTGTCCGTCGGCCTCATGCTCGGCGAACCCGCCAGCCAGAGCGATCCGGCGCCATGATCCAGGCCTCAGGCCTCGACGTCCTGAGCGCCATGACGGATCCGCAGGATGAGAACGGCATCGTCCCTGACCCTGTAGCGGATCAGGTAAGGGTGGATGATCGCAAGCTCTCGCAATCCACGGACGGTCTCACGCCCACGGTCTGGATGCATGGCCAGACTGTCGGCCGCCGACTGAAGGCGTTGCGCTAGGCGGACAGCCGCGGAGGCATTAAACGCCGACACGTAGGCGAAGATGTTTTCGAGATTGGACACGGCCTCGGCCGTCCAGATAATCCGCCGCACTAGTCGCCCGATTTGGGCGCCGGCGTGGGCGCGCCGTCGGACCATGACTTCAGCCAGCGGCTCACGGCTTCATGGCTGATAACCCGACCCGCCGCGATGTCGGCTTCCGCGCGCGCGTCGGCGGCGGCTTCAGCGGCATCGTCCGTTTCATCGAAGATGGCGGGTTCGACCTTCATGGCGGGAATTTATCATGGCGAGTGCGAAAGTCCACAATCAATCCCAGATTGAATTTCAGCTTTTGCGCCTTTGACGATCTCCCCGATTTCGCCAGTGGGGTTATCGCCCTCGCCTGACCACCCTATAGTCAGCTTACCTGAGGGCGTGACGGAGCGTAGATGACCACCCCAGACCCCACCGCCGGCGTCTTCGAGGGCCGCGAGCACCAGCTGCCCGTCCGCATCTATTACGAAGACACCGACTTTTCCGGCATCGTCTATCACGCCAACTACCTGCGCTATTTCGAGCGGGGGCGGAGCGACTTCTTCCGGCTGGTCGGCATCTCGCACACCGAACTGGCGCAGTCCGACACGGCGTTCGCGATCATCCGCATGGAGCTGGACTTCAAGCGCTCGGCCCGGATCGACGACGCTCTGGTGGTCCGCACCACCTATGACAGCATCAAGGGTCCGCGCCTGTTCGTCAGCCAGAAGATCACGCGCGGCGACGAGGTGATCTGTCAGGCCCAGGGCGTGGCGGTCTGCATCACCCTGGACGGCCGCCCGCGCAAGCCGACCGCGCAGATGCGGGCCCAGCTGGAGCCGTGGCTGGCGCCCGGGTCGGGGAACGAAAACTGAGCGCGGGGAATTTTCAGGCTCTCCCGGTGATTGTCATAGTTTCACCAAAGCGCCGCTTCATGCCAGTAAGACGCTACACCTAGACAGACGCCCGAACGGAGCAGGATCCCCCGCATGGACGCCGCCGCAGCCGCCCCCGCCAATTTCTCGTTTGTCGCCCTGTTCATGCAGGCCGACTGGGTCGTGAAGGGGGTGATGGTCGGCCTGATCCTCGCCTCGCTGGGCTCCTGGGCGGTGATTCTGGACAAGCTGTTCCGCTTCGCCGCGCTCAACAGCGCCGCCGACCGCTTCGAGAGCCAGGTCGGGGCCGGTCGCTCGCTGGAAGACGTGGCGGGCGAGGCCGGGGCCAATCCGCGCCATCCGCTGCCGCGCATGCTGCAGGCGGCGCTGAAGGAATGGCGCGACGCCAAGCTGCGGGGCGCGATCAGCGAAAACCAGGCCGCCTTCCTGATCCAGCGCATCGACCGGATCATGGACACCATGATCGCCCGCGAGAGCGCCAAGGTCGAAGAAGGCCTGGGCAGCCTGGCCATCGTCGCCACCGCCAGCCCGTTCATCGGCCTGTTCGGCACGGTGTGGGGCATCATGCACGCCTTCCAGAGCATCGCCCTGTCCAAGAACACCTCGCTCGCCGTGGTCGCGCCGTCGATCGCCGAGGCGCTGTTCGCCACCGCCATCGGCCTGGTGGCCGCCATCCCGGCCTATATCGCCTACAACAAGTTCTCGACGGACGCGGGCAAGTACTCCGGTCGCCTGGAAGGCTTCGCCGACGACCTGTCGACCGCGATCCAGCGTCGCCTGGCCGAGCGGGTCTAGACCGATGTCGATGTCCGCCAACGACGCCTTCGCCACCGGCGGGCGACGCGGCCGCCGGCGCGGCCGCCGCTCGCGCGGGGCCCTGTCCGAGATCAATGTCACCCCGCTGGTCGACGTGATGCTGGTGCTGCTGATCATCTTCATGATCAGCGCCCCGCTGCTGACGGCCGGCGTGCCGCTGGAACTGCCCAAGACCGAGGCCGCCGCCCTGCAGAACCAGCAGGAGCCGATCACGGTGTCGATCGATCGCGACGGCAAGATCTTCGTGGGCGAGACCGAGATCGCCTTCGAGAACCTGGCGCCACGCATCACCGCCATCGCCGGCGACGGCTATGACAAGCCGCTGTTCGTGCGGGCTGACGGCGCGGCCACCTATGCCGTGGTCGCCCAGACCATGGCGGCGCTGTCGAACGCCGGCTTCGCCAAGATCAACCTGATCACCGAGACGGGCGGCCCCTCCTCGGGCGCGGCTCCGCGCGACGCCCTGCCCGAAGGCTCGGGCGACCTGCGGCCGGCCCAATAGGACTTCGGATGGCTCGTCGCGCCGAAACCGGATTCTCGCCCGCGCTGATCGGGTCGGTCGCGCTGCACGGGCTGGTGGCGGCGGCGATCCTGATCGGCCTGCCGTGGAAGAAGCCCACGCCCATCACCCTGGGCGAAAGCGTGCCGGTGACCATCGTCACCCAGGGCCCCACCAATGTGCGCCCGGCCGAAGAAGCGCTGGAAGAGCAGACGGCCCTGACCGAAGAGCCGGTCGCCGAGGCTGCGCCGACCCCGCCGGCCCCCGTGCCCGCGCCGGTTCCGACCCCGGCCCCGACCCCGCCGTCCAAGGCCGCGCCCAAGCCGACGCCCACCCCGACCCCGGCCAAGAAACCGACCCCGGCCAAGGCCAATGACGACTTTTTCGCCTCGCTGGAGGCGTCGCTGTCCAAGACCAAGAAGTCGACCGGCAAGCCCGCCGCCAATGCGCCCAAGGGCCCTAGCCGCGCCGAGACCTCGGTCTCGGCCCGTCCCGCCGCCGGCGCCGCCACCGGCCTTTCGGCCGCCGCGCTGGGCCGCCTGCAGGGCGAGGTGCAGGATCGCTGGAACCCCAACTGCGAGGTCGAGGGCGGCTCGAACGTCAATGTGCGGGTGGTGTTCGTGATCGGCCCGGGCGGCCGCGTGATCGGCCAGCCGGAATCGCCAGGCACCACCTCGCCCGATCCTGTCGTGAAGGCCGCATCGGACCGCGCGGTTCGCGCGTTGTTGCAGGCCTCGCCGTTCGCCTATCTGCCGTCTGACCTTTACGGTCAGAAAATCGCCCTGAACTTCAACGCAAAACAGGCTTGCTCGCGATGATGACGCCCAAGGGGAATGTGATGCGCCTGAAAGCCCTGCTTGCGATGATCGCCGCCCTGCTGGGCGGAGCCATGGTCTCGCCGGCCGCCGCCCAGATCGAGGTCGACATCAATGCCGGCGCGGTCAAGCCACTGCCGATCGCGGTGCCGGCCTTCTCCGGTTCGGGACGCGGGGCCGAGATCGCCCAGGTCATCACCGGCAATCTGGAGCGTTCGGGCCTGTTCCAGCCGCTGAACGTCTCGGCCGTGCCCGACAAGCTGCCCGACGTGAACGTCCAGCCGCGCTTCCCCGACTGGCAGGCGACGGGCGCCCAGGCCCTGATCAACGGCCAGGTGACGGTGGGACCCGACGGCGGCCTGCGCGTCGACTTCCGCCTGTGGGACGTGTTTTCACAGCAGCAGTTGCTGGGCCTGCAGTTCAGCTCCACGCCCGACAACTGGCGCCGCGTGGCCCACAAGATAAGTGACGCCGTCTATGAGCGCCTGACCGGCGAAAAGGGCTATTTCGACACCCGCGTCGCCTTCGTGGCCGAGAGCGGCCCCAAGATGGCGCGCATCAAGCGCCTGGCGATCATGGACCAGGACGGCGCCAACCCGCAGTTCCTGACCGACGGTTCCTATATCGTCATGACCCCACGCTTCTCGGCCACCAGCCAGGAGCTGACCTATATGGCCCTGCGGCCGACGGGCTCGTCGATCTACCTGCTCAATCTCGAGACCAGCCGCCAGGAAACGGTCGGCAAGTTCCCGGGCATGGTCTTCGCCCCGCGCTTCTCGCCCGACGGCAGCAAGGTGGCCTTCTCGGTCGAGAAGGGCGGCAACAGCGACATCTATGTGCTGGACCTGCGCAGCCGCCAGTCGACCCGCATCACCACCGATCCTTCGATCGACACTTCGCCGTCGTTCTCGCCGGACGGCAGCAAGATCGTCTTCAACTCCGACCGCGGCGGGCAGGCCCAGCTCTATATGATGAACGCCGACGGTTCGGGCGTGCGGCGCATCTCCTATGGCGGCGGCCGCTACACGACGCCCGTCTGGAGCCCGCGCGGCGACTTCATCGCCTTCACCAAGCAGACCGGCGGCCAGTTCCACATCGGCGTCATGCGCACCGACGGATCGGACGAGCGCCTGCTGACCACCAGCTATCTGGACGAGGGCCCGACCTGGGCGCCGAACGGCCGAGTGCTGATGTATTTCCGCGAGAGCCAGGCCGGCACGC
This sequence comes from Alsobacter soli, assembly GCA_943371355.1. Classification (GTDB taxonomy): domain Bacteria; phylum Pseudomonadota; class Alphaproteobacteria; order Caulobacterales; family Caulobacteraceae; genus Caulobacter. Next base: position 7,304 of record CALRUN020000028.1, on the reverse strand, counting down.
CGCGCCTGTGGACCGTCGACATCACCGGCCGCATCCTGCGTCCGGCCGCCTATCAGGGTCAGGCCTCCGATCCGGCCTGGTCGCCCTTGCTGGATTGAATCTGGACGTCCGGGCAACCTCGACTGTGCGGAGACGTTTGCTGTGACGGTTCGCCTTGCAAGTGAATCAAGGTCGCGACACGGTCATCTGACGTCATTGTGAGGCTTGGTCAGACGTTTTCATTGTCCCGTTGAGGTGCTTGAAGGGTATCCAACAGGTCCAAACCGAGGTTTTGAGGAGAAACTGGATGAACTTCGACACCAAGCGCGCCACTAGACTGGCGCTGATCGGTTTGGCGGCCGCCTCTCTCGCCGCCTGCGCTTCGCGGCCGACGCCGGCCGGTCCCGCTCCGGTGGCGCCGAGCGAACCTGCCAGCCCCAGCGCGCCCTACACGCCGCCGACCTTGCCCCCCAGCCAGGGCGCGGTGCCCGGCTCGGTGCAGGACTTCGTCATCAATATCGGCGAACGCATCTATTTCGACACGGACGAATATGTCGTGCGCAGCGACGCCCAGCCGGTGCTCGGCGCCCAGGCCCAGTGGCTGAACCGCTATCCGGCCGTCCGCGTCCGCATCGAAGGCAATGCCGACGAACGCGGCACCCGCGAATACAACCTCGCCCTGGGCGCCCGCCGCGCCAACGCCGTCCGCGACTTCCTGGTCAGCCAGGGCGTGTCGGGCGCTCGTATCGAGACCCTGTCCTACGGCAAGGAACGCCCGATCGACGCGGGCACTTCGGAAGAGGCCTGGGCCAAGAACCGTAACGCCCGCACCGCCATCACCGACGGCGCGCGCTAAGACATGAACCCTTCCCCCTCGATGGGGGAAGGGCAGGGATGGGGGTGATGCGGCGGTTGGTCCGTCCAGCGCCGCGTCACCCCCACCCAACCCTCCCCCATCAAAGGGGGAGGGCTTTCTTTTTCGTCGCCCCACTTTTGTCCGCAATCAGGCCATAATCGCCGACATGAAGCTGAAATCCGTCCTGCTCGCCGCCCTGCTGGCTTCCGCCGCCATTCCGGCGCTGGCCCAGACCCCCATGCCTGAAGATCCGCTGGACGATCGCTCGGTCAAGCGCGTCGAGCGCATGGAGAAGGTGGTCCGCGAGCTGCGGGCGATCGTTTTCCAGGGGCGCGACACCGGCAAGCCCGTCGTCGTGCAGCCGGCCGAGACCGAGGCCCAGATCCTGACCCTGGGCGAGCGTATCGGCGATCTGGAACAGACCCTGCAGCGCGTCAACGGCCAGAACGAGACCCTGACCCACGACCTGGACCAGGCCCGCCGGGCCTCGGCCGAGCAGAAGACCCGCGGCGACGCGCTGGAGGCCCGCCTTGCGGCGCTCGAGGCCAAGCTGACCGCCCTGGAGACCGCCGCCGTCCAGGCCGCCCATGTGACCGAGACGCCGGCCCCGCCCGCGCCGCCAGCCGATCCGGCCGTGGCCTTCAAGCAGGCGCGCCAGTTCCTGCTGGACGGCGACTACACCAATGCCGAGGCCGCTTTTTCGGCCTATGTGGCCAACTATCCCGACAACGCCCGCACGCCTGAGGCCCGCTACTGGCTGGGCGAGACCCTGTTCGTGCGCGAAGCCTATGGCGACGCCGCCGGCTCCTATCTGGGCGCCGTGCGCGGCTGGCCGCAGACCAGCTGGGCGCCTGACGCCACCCTGAAGCTGTCGCGCGCGCTGGTGGCGCTGAAGAAGCCCGCCGACGCCTGCAAGACGCTGGACGAGCTGGCCAAGCGCTATCCCAAGGCCCCGCCGGCCGTCGTGTCGCGCGCCGCCTCGACCCGCGTCGCGGCCAAGTGCGCCTAGCAGGGATTTCGGCCGCCTTTGATCGGCGGCTGGATCCCGAAAGCCGCGCGCCCGTCGCGGTCGGCTTCTCCGGCGGCGGCGATTCCCTGGCCCTGCTGATCCTCACCCTGGACTGGGCCCGGGCGCACGGCCGTCCGGTGCTGAGCCTGACCGTCGATCATCAGCTGCAGCCGGCCAGCGCCGCCTGGACCCGCGACGCGGTCACCCAGGCTCGGGCCCTGGGCGCGACCGCCCTGTCCGTGGCCTGGACCGGTGATAAGCCGGCCACCGGCCTTTCGGCCGCCGCCCGCCGCGCCCGTCACGCCCTGCTGGCCAACGCCGCCCGCGCCGCCGGGGCGCGGGTCCTGTTGCTGGGCCACACCGCCGACGACCGGCTGGAAGCGGCCGCCATGCGGGCCGAGGGCTCGACCGTCTCCGATCCGCGCGACTGGTCGCCGTCGCCGGTCTGGCCGGAAGGGCGGGATGTCTTCCTGCTGCGCCCCCTGCTGGACCAGCGCCGTTCCAACCTGCGCGACTTTCTGCGCGCGCGGGGCGAGACCTGGCTGGACGACCCGGCCAATGACGATCCGCGCTCGGCCCGCGCCCGGGCCAGGCGTTCCCTGACCGTGGACGACACGCTCGCCGCCGAGCCAGCCCCGCGCGCGCCTCCCACCTTCGAAGGCGCCCCCCTGGGCGTCATCGCCCTCCCGCGAGACGCCGCCGCCGCTCACCTCGCCGCCGCCTGCCTGTGCGCCGCCGGGACCGAGCGCCCGCCGCGCGGCGAGCGTCTGGAGCGGCTGGTCGCCCGGCTGCGATCGGGCGAGGTCTTCACCGCCACCCTGGCCGGCGCGCGAATCGAGGCCGGCCCCGACGCGGTGCGGTTCCACCGGGACGCGGGCGAGTCGGCGCGGGGCGGTCTGGCCGATCTGGCCCTCGCGCCCGGCGAAACCGGCGTCTGGGATGGTCGCTACGAAATTTCCGCCGCAGGGGAGGCCGTGACCGTTCGCGCCCTGAAAGGCCTGGCCGCCAGCCTGCCGAAAGCCCAGCGCGCCGCCTTGCGGCAAGCGCCCGCCGCGGCCCGCCCGGCCTTGCCCGCCTTGGCTTTGACGCACGGCGGCGTCAGCTGTCCCATCCTCGGCGGCCCGGCTCTTGCAGTCAGCGAAGGTGTGCGAATTAGGGCTCTCTTCCTGGATCGTTTCAGGGCTGCGACCGGCCTGATCGACCAAGAATGCGTGACCTGACGACGCACGCGTGGCGCAAGCGCTCATGACCCCCTATCTTGGGAGGTCGAAGGCTATCGTTGGGAAGACGACGCGTATGAATTTCAGGAATCTGGCCATCTGGCTGGTGATCGTTGCGGTGCTGGTCGGCGTGTTTGTCGTCAATCAGACCTCTCACACCCAGGCCGGCGGCGAAATCAGCTACTCGCAGCTTCTGCGCAAGGTGGATGCGGGCGAGATCAAGTCGGCCGACATCGCCGGGCAGATCGTCCAGGCCAAGGACGGCTCGGGCAAGGTGCTCACCGTCAACGCGCCGAACAACTCGGACGAACTGGTCAATCGCCTCGTGGCGAAGGGCGCGGACGTCAAGTTCAAGGGCGGCGGCATCAGCCTGTTCGCCATCCTGGTGAACCTGCTGCCCATCCTGCTGGTCATCGGCGTGTGGGTGTTCTTCATGCGCCAGATGCAGGGCGGGGCCAAAGGCGCCATGGGCTTTGGCAAGTCCAAGGCCCGCCTGCTGACCGAGAACAAGAACCGCGTCGTGTTCGACGACGTGGCCGGCGTCGACGAGGCCAAGGAAGAACTGCAGGAGATCGTCGATTTCCTGAAGGACCCGGCCAAGTTCCAGCGCCTGGGCGGCAAGATCCCCAAGGGAGCCCTGCTGATCGGCCCTCCCGGCACCGGCAAGACCCTGATCGCCCGCGCCGTCGCGGGTGAGGCGGGCGTGCCGTTCTTCACGATCTCGGGCTCCGACTTCGTCGAGATGTTCGTCGGCGTCGGCGCCAGCCGCGTGCGCGACATGTTCGAACAGGCCAAGAAGAACGCCCCCTGCATCATCTTCATCGACGAGATCGACGCCGTCGGTCGCCACCGCGGCGCCGGCCTGGGCGGCGGCAACGACGAGCGCGAGCAGACCCTCAACCAGCTGCTGGTCGAGATGGACGGCTTCGAGGCCAATGAAGGCATCATCCTGATCGCGGCGACCAACCGTCCCGACGTTCTGGACCCGGCCCTGCTGCGTCCCGGCCGTTTCGACCGTCAGGTCGTGGTGCCCAATCCCGATGTCGCCGGTCGCGAAAAGATCATCCGCGTCCACATGAAGAACATCCCCCTGGCCGCCGATGTCGACGTGCGCACCCTGGCGCGCGGCACCCCCGGCTTCTCGGGCGCGGATCTGGCCAACCTGGTCAACGAAGCGGCCCTGACGGCGGCCCGCAAGGAGCGTCGCATGGTCACCATGCACGACTTCGAGCACGCCAAGGACAAGGTCATGATGGGCGCCGAGCGTCGCTCGATGGCCATGAGCGAGAGCGAAAAGAAGCTCACGGCCTATCACGAGGGCGGTCACGCCCTGGTGGCCCTGCGCGTCCCCGTCGCCGATCCGGTCCACAAGGCCACCATCGTGCCGCGTGGCCGGGCCCTGGGCATGGTCATGCAGCTTCCCGAGGGCGATCGCTACTCGATGAGCTTCGACATGATGACCTCGCGCCTGGCGATCATGATGGCCGGCCGGGTGGCCGAGGAACTGATCTTCGGCAAGGAGAAGATCACCTCGGGCGCCTCCAGCGACATCAGCGCCGCCACGGGCCTGGCCCGCAACATGGTCACCCGCTGGGGCTTCTCCGACGAGCTGGGCACGGTGGCCTATGGCGACAACCAGGACGAGGTGTTCCTGGGCCATTCGGTCGCCCGCACCCAGAACGTCTCGCCCGAGACCATGATCAAGATCGACAGCGAAGTGCGTCGCCTGGTCAAGGGCGGCGAGGACGAGGCGCGCCGGATCCTGACCGAGGAGCTGGACAACCTGCACGCGGTCGCCAAGGCCCTGCTGGAGTTCGAAACCCTGAGCGGCGACGAGATCATCGGCGTCATGAAGGGCGTCCAGCCCAGCCGGAAGGACGAAGACGAAAAGAAGCCGGCCCTGCCGATGTCATCGGTGCCGATCTCGCCCACGGGCGTCACGGCCTAAGGCCTTCTTCAGACGACATGGAAAAGCCGGTCCCTCGCGGGGCCGGCTTTTTCTTTGGGCCGTCAAGGCTGCGCGCGCCCTCCGTCACGCGGCTCCTTCTCCTGCCCCGCTTGCGGGGGAGGTGGCGCGGCGCGGATACGCGACGTGACGGAGGGGGCGTCCACGGCCTAAAACACCGCCCATGACTCTCTCCGCCAGACCCCGCCTCATGGGCATCGTCAATGTCACGCCCGACAGCTTCTCCGATGGCGGCCGGTTTCTGGACCACGCCTCGGCCCTGGCCCATGCCCGCCAGCTGATCGCCGACGGCGCCGACATCCTCGACATCGGCGGCGAGTCGACCCGGCCCGGCGCCGTCCCGGTGACGGAAGCTGAAGAACTGGCTCGGGTGATCCCGCTGATCGAGGCGATCCGCGCCGACAGCGACGTGATGATCTCGATCGACACCATGAAGCCCGCCGTCGCCCGCGCCGCCGTCGCGGCCGGCGCCACGATCTGGAACGACGTCGCCGCCCTGCGCTTCGCGCCCGACGCGCCCCGGGTCGCCGCCGAACTGGGCTGCGAAATCGTGCTGATGCACATGCTGGGCGAGCCGGGCACCATGCAGGACGCCCCGGTCTATGACGACGTCGTCGCACAGGTCGAAGCCTTCCTGCTGGCCCGCGCCGACGCCGCCGTGGCGGCGGGGGTCGAGCGCGGGAAGATCTGGCTGGATCCCGGCATCGGCTTTGGCAAGACGCTCCAGCACAACCTGTCCCTGATCGCCGCCCTGCCGCGCCTCGTCGCCCTGGGCTATCCCGTGCTGCTGGGCGCCAGCCGCAAGCGCTTCATCGCCGCCATCGATCCCTTGGGCGAGGCCGCCGGGGCGCGCCTGGGCGGCTCGCTCGCGGCGCACCTGGCCGGCGCGGCGGCGGGCGTGGCGGCGGTGCGGGCCCACGACGTGCGCGAGACGGCGCAGGCGCTGGCGGTGTGGGAGGCGGTGAGGGCGGCATCGTGAGGGGCGGGGTGGATGTTTTGAAGGTCCGCAACGGGTGGTTAGCTGTCGTAGCAGAATGACGGGCCGAGCCGCTCGGCCGAGATCGTTCTGTCCACCGTCACCATGGAACGATGCAGCCCCACGTGGCCCGCGCCGCCAAATGGATGGTACGTCCTACGACCGACAAAAGTGACCAGGATCGGTTGCACCGTATAGCAGTCGCCATTGTTCAGGCTCTTCTCCATCAGCGATTCCAGACGCGGCTGATCGACCCACTCCAGCCAGTCTGTCTTTTCCGGGGTTGGGTGCTTCTTCGGTATCGCGGTTGCGCCTTCGACAAAGGTCGAACCTTCGAACTCGTAGAGCCAGACACCAGAAAACTGCCGGGTTTGGCCGCTGAAGCCTCCGTCTGAGCAAGACGAAAGCCCTAGGCAAAGGGCGACTAGGCTGATCCATCTGAAGGCCATGGTTGAGCTAACCACGTTTCCCGAAGCCCTGTAAGAGACGGGAGCGGAACGTCCGCTCAGGGTCGAAAGCGGTCCTTGGCTCATTGCCAAAGAGTGGACGCCCTGGCGTCCCGCTCATCCTTAAATCTCTTGGAGGCTGCAGCGTGCCGGTCTGACCAGGTTGGTCAAGGACTGGCCTGCGGCCAGCCGCTCCGCGGCGGCGCGGAGCGCCGTCCTTGAGCAACCTGGTCAGACCGGCGATCGTCTCGCCGTGAGATTTAAGGATGGCTCCCTTCGGCGCGAAGGGGGCGCGCTCCCAAGTCCTCTCCCTGAAGGGGGAGGCGATCGCGGAGCGATCGGAGGGGGTAGTGCTGCTGAGTCGGAGGGCTCTTCCCCCACCGGCCTGACGGCCGCCTCCCCCTTCAGGGGGAGGACTTTGCGGCCGGTACGGGGATAGAGGGCGCTCAATCCCCGTACTTTCCGAAACAAACCCCAGCCCAATCAATCGCTTGTAAAATAGTTGATCGCGCCAATCCTCGGAGCTCAAACCGCCCGTATTCTTGAGCTTGTCCCCGTCGCATGGGGAGGGCGCGTGGTACCGGCCCAAAGCGGCGATGGGGATGGAGCTGAGCGGGGCCGCGACGCCCTGGAAGGTGGGTCGAGGTGTGCGGGCTGTCTCAGAAGGACGGACCAAACGCTGAGTGGCTCGTCGGCCGGGTGAGCGCGGGTCGAAGAGGGCGAGGGATCGTAAACCCGCCTATCGCGCATCGTCGGCGTCGAGACGGTTAGCCGATCGACGGGATGCGCGCCCGTACGGGGGCTCTTGGGTATCAGAGCTGAAAGACGCTCGCTTGGCCCGATCCTCACGCA
>CALRUN020000027.1:0-59814 GCA_943371355.1 Alsobacter soli | reverse complement strand
TGGGCTGAAATCGCCCATGCGGTCTGGACGGGGTCGCTATCCCCTCCACCCGTCGGGGGCCTAACGTCGGAAGCGGGTTAAAACCCCGCGCCCCGAGGGCTCACCGGATAACGGCTGCGCGGAGCGTCTGTCTTCGTCGAAACGGTATTTACTACTCCCTCATCCGGGCGAGGCCCGGACGCTCCGCGACCCTTCCCACACCTTCAGCGGGTTTCCGCGTGAAGCGGCGGAGCCGTGTCGGCCTTCCTACAGCCCCCGGGCCACACCCTCGCGACGGGGGTCGGCGCCGCCCTCCAGCACGCCGCCTGGACGGACGATCACGCCATGCAGACCCGAGGTCTCGTTCTGGCCCGTCTTGACCGCCACGCCGCGCGCATTCAGCGCGCCGACCATGTCCGGGCCGAACAGCTCGGCGTCGCCGGAGAAGTTTTCGCCGCGCGCCACGATGTTGGGCAGGTTGATGGCCTCCTGCATCGACAGGCCCCAGTAGAAGACCCCGACCATGGCCTTGAGATTGTAGGACAGGATGGCGTTACCGCCCGGCGAGCCCACGGCGGCCAGGAACTTGCCCTTGTCGTCCAGCACAATCAGCGGCGCCATCGACGAGCGCGGACGCTTGCCCGCCGCCACGGCGTTGGCCGCCGGCGCGCCGTCCTTCTCGACCGGCGAGAACGAGAAATCGGTCAGCTGGTTGTTGAGGAAGAAGCCGCCGACCATCCGGCCCGAGCCGAAGACGCTCTCGACCGTGGTGGTCATCGACACCACATTGCCGGCCGGGTCCATGACCACGAAATGGGTGGTGCCGGCCGGCTCCTTCGTGGCGTCTGCGCCGACCACGGGCGCGCCCTTGGGCAGGCCAAATTTCGGCGCCGCGCCCGCCACGTCGCGGATCAGCTTGGCGCGCTGGGCCACATAGGCCGGGTCCAGCAGGCCCTCGACAGGCACCTTCACGAAGGACGGGTCGCCCACATAGCGGTCGCGGTCGGCGTACATGACCCGCTCGGCTTCGGCGAGCAGGGCCCAGGCGGCCGGGTCCTTGGGGCCCAGCTTCCCGATATCGGTGTGCTCCAGCATCATCAGGGCCTGCAGCACCGCCAGACCGCTCGACGAGGGGTTGGGGACGCAGACCGTATAGACCTTCCACGGCCGGCACAGGGCGGCCGCCGAGCGCGGGCGATAGGTCTTCAGGTCCGACAGGGTCATGCCCCCGGGCAGGGCGCCCTCGTGCAGCTTGTCGACGATCGCCTGGGCGATGGGGCCTTCATAGAGGGCGCTGGGGCCCTCGGCCGCCAGGCGCCGCAGGGTGGCCGCATAGGCCGGGTTCTTCAGGGTGTCGCCGGCCTGGTAGCGCTGACCATCGGGCTTGGTGAAATAGGCCTTCACGTCCGGCGTGGTGTTTTGCGGCACGCGCGGGCTGTTGATCATGCCGGCCATGCGCGGGCTGACCGCGAAGCCGTCGGTCGCCAGGGTCTCGGCGTCCTTGAACAGGGTGCTCCACTTGGCCGTCCCGTGGTCCTTCTGGGCCTGGGCCAGCATGGCCACCGCGCCGGGCACGCCGGTCGAGCGGCCCGACAGCAGGGCGGTCACGAAGGGCAGGGGCTTGCCGTCGGCGCCCATGAACATGTCGGGGCCGGCGCCGCTGGGGGCCTTTTCGCGGCCGTCATAGGCCGTCACCTTGCCGGTCCTGGCGTCGTAATAGTTCAGGAAGGCGCCGCCGCCGAGGCCCGAGCTCTGCGGCTCGACCAGGCTCAGCACCGCCTGGATCGCCACGGCCGCGTCGACCGCGCTGCCGCCGTCGCGCAGCACCCGCAGGCCCGCTTCGGCAGCCAGCGGATTGGCCGCGGCGACGAAGCCGCGCGGCGTGGTGGCGACCGGCGCGGAGGCGACGGGGGCCTGCGCCGCGGACGACATCGACCCGCCGGGCATCTGGGCGCAGGCGGAAAGGGCGAGCAGGGAGACGAGAACGAAGCGACGCATGCGAACAGGTTCCGTGGGGAAGAACGGCGGCGGCGGAGCCGCTTTCGGCGAGGTGTCCATGGACAACAAACGGCCGCGCCTGTCACGTCCCGGCGACGCTTCGGGGGGCGGAAAACCCATTCCGGACGCTGGCCGTGCGAGGGGCGCCTACGGGCGCGGCGACGCCCGGTGAAAACTTTTATCGATATCGGTCAAACGCCGCTTGCGCCCCGCAATCGGACGGGCTATTTCCCCCGCCTCGCCGAAAGGCAATGCGCGCCCGTAGCTCAGCTGGATAGAGCATCAGACTACGAATCTGAGGGTCGGACGTTCGAATCGTTCCGGGCGCGCCATTTTCTCCAAGCATCGTTATGACGGTTCCGGCCGTGACCTCATCACCTCGGCGATAGGGCCTGACAGGCAGACTCGGCGTCCCCTTCAACCGGACATCGGTGTCCGGGATGCAGGTCGATGACCGGTGAATGTCTGTTCCATTCCAATTCCGACAGTCGGCGGCGGCGACCCGGAGGGCAGGAGATCGCCGGGGGTGGTCACCCTTGCCGGCCGGGCCTCGCGGGGGCTCTTGCCGGTCCAGCGCTTGAAGGCGCGGGAGAAGGCGGCGGGTTCGGAGAAGCCGACGAGGTAGGCGGTCTCGTTGACCGAGGCTCTGGCGCCGGTGAGGTAGCGCAGCGCCATGCGGTGGCGCAGGGCGTCAAGCACCTGTTCGTAGGTGGCGTCCTCGGCCTTGAGCTTGCGGAACAGGGTCTGGCGGCTGAAACCCATGGCGCGGGCGACGGCGTCGGCGCCGACCTCGCCGGTGTGCAGCAGCGGAAGCAGCACGGCCTCGACCCGGCCGCGGACGGTCTTCTGGTCCTCGAGCTCCCGCAGCAGGCCGTCGGCGCACCGGGTCAGGACGCCAAAGACGTAGCGCGGCTGAAGCGCCACCGGCCAGGTCGCGATGCGCGGGTCGAGCCGCAGGGCGTTCCAGCCGCTGGAGAAGCTCACCGGGCACTGGAAAATGCGGTCGTACTCGGCGCTCCAGGCCGGGGCCGGGTGGGTAAACTGCACCTCCAGCACGTGCGGCTCCGGCAGGAAGCGGCGCGGGCCGCAGACCAGCCGGGCGAAGGCCCCTTCGGTCAGCTCGGGGAAGGCGTTGGGATCAGCGCGCGTGTCGACCATCCACAGCTGGCCGTCGCGCGCGGTCAGCGCAAAGCGCGGCCCATCGCTGAGCCCCTCGGTCTCCAGGGTCAGCCGGCCGAAGCGCTGCATCTGGGCGAAGGCTTCACCCATGGTGGCCGAGGCGTTCATGATCAGCCCGACGATCGACATCTCCGCCAGGTCGACAGCCTCGCCGAAATGCAGCGCCAGCGCCGGATCGCCGCAGAGGTCCTGGGCCGCGCGCATCAGAGCCACATAGCTCTCGAACGCCAGGCGGCCGTCGGGGTCGTCCAGGTCTGCGGGGCCCAGACCGGCTCGAGCCATGAGCGCCGCGCGATCAGCGCCCCGCTGGACAGCGAAGGCGATCAGGCCCGCGGCGAGTCCTGCTGACGTGGTCAGGTGCGACATCGGCGCGGCCCCTAGTGTTACGAACGATCATGCGCGCGGTACGCGGGATCATGGCCCCCGCCGGGCAAATCGACAAGAAAGGGGTCCATGACACTCCGGTTTCCTGTCTCGCCCGTCCTGTTCGCCGTCGCCGCCGCGCTGCTGCCTTCGATCGCCCTGGCGGAAAATCTGGAGGCCGGGCCCGGCGATCCGGCCTGGATGCATCTGGGGGCCAACGCCCTGCTGTGGGCGCACATCACCGGCGGGGCGATCGGCATGGTCACCGGCGTCGTCGCCCTGGCCTCGCGCAAGGGTCAGCGGGTCCACCGCGCGGCGGGCTCGGTGTTCTTTGTGGCGATGTTCGCGGCCTACGCCATCGGCGCGGGCGTGGCGCCGTTCCTTGAAACCGGGCAGCGACCCAACTTCGTTGCCGGCGTCATGGCGCTGTACCTTCTGGTCAGTGGCGCGATGGCGGCCCGACAGCGGGAGGTGAAGGCCGGGCTGCCGGAGGTCATCGGGCTGGTCGTCGCCCTCACCATCACCGCCGCCGGCGTGACGTTCATGCGGATGGGCGCGGCCAGCCCCAGCGGCACGGTGGACGGCTCGCCGCCGCCCGCATTCTTCCTTTTTACGATTGCCGGAGCCTTCGCGGCCGCCGGTGAACTGCATGTGCTCCTGCGCAAGCAGCTGTCCAGGGTCTCGCGGATTGCGCGGCACCTGTGGCGGATGTGCTTTTCGCTGTTCATCGCCTCGGGGTCGTTCTTCCTCGGGCAGCAGCAGGTGTTTCCCGAGGCCCTGCGGGACTCGGCTCTGCTCTACCTCGTCGCCTTGTCGCCGCTGCCGGTCATGCTGTTCTGGCTGGGCAAGGTCCGCTTCGACGACTGGCGGCGGCGGCGGGTGAAGGCGGCTGTCGCGGCCGGTTAGGACGCGGCCTTGCGGACGACGGCGCCGGGCCGAGCGCCGGTGGCGTGGCCGTCCTGGAACACCAGCACGCCATTGACCCAGACCTTGGCGATCCCGGTGGCCGGGGCGTTGGGATGGGCGATGTCGGAGCGGTCGGCGACCGTGGCCGGATCCAGCAGCACCAGGTCGGCGAAGGCGCCCGGGATAATCGTCCCGCGCCCGGCGATGCCCAGCTGGGCGGCGGTTTGACCGCTCATCTTGTGGACGGCCCGTTCCAGGGTCAGGGTCTTCTTTTCGCGGACATAGACCCGCAGGATCCGAGCGAAGGCCCCGAAGCCGCGCGGATGCAGGCCGTGGGTCATGCCGTCCGAACAGATCACCGCATGGTCCCAGCCGATGAAGGCGTCGATGTCGGAGCCGGTCATGGCCGTGCCGATCACCGCGTCGACCCGGTCAACCTCGGGATGGGCCAGATGATAGGCCTCCGACTGGCGGGTCAGGGCCAGATAGGTCTCGGCGGGATCGGCCCCGCGCTCGGCGGCGATGTCGGCGATGGTCTTGCCGACCAGCGACGGATCGGGCGCGAACACCGCCAGCCGCATGCCGGCCGGGGTGGTCAGCTTGGTCAGGGCGAAGCGGGCGGCGGCCAGGTCATTGAAGTCGCGCTCCGGCAGCAGCACCGCCAGATTGCTCTGCCAGTATTCGTACGGATAGACGTCGGCGGTGATGTCCACGCCCTGGGCGCGGGCGGCGTCCAGTTTCGCCAGGAGCTGCGGCGCCTGGCCCCAGCGGTCGACGATGGCGATCTTCAGATGCGAGATCTGGACAGGCAGTTTGGCCTCGCGGCCGATGGCGATGATCTCGTCGATCGCCGCGTCCAGCTTCACGTCCTCGCTGCGCAGGTGGCTGATATAGCGGCCGTGGCCTGCGGCTGCGGTCTTGGCTAGAGCCACGACCTCGGCCGGGGTCGAGAAGATGCCGGGATCGTATTCCAGACCCGTCGACAGGCCCAGCGAGCCGGCCTGGAGGTCCGAGGTCAGGTCGGCCTGCATCGCCGCGATCTCGGCGGGCGTCGCGGCGCGCTTGTAGTCCGATCCCATGGCCCGCTCGCGAAGGGAGCCATGGCCGGTGTAGGAGGCGACATTGATGGTCAGCGGGGCCTTTTCCAGGCCGGCGAAATAGGTCTTCAGCGGAAACGACGACTCGCCATCCTCGCCCACGACGATGGTCGTCACCCCCTGGGCGGTGAGCGGGGTCATGTCGGGGGTCTGCTCAGCCTGGCGGTCGTGATGGCTGTGGGCGTCGATGAAGCCGGGGGCCAGGACCAGGCCGCTGGCGTCCACCACCGTATCGCCCGGCGCCCTGGCCAGCTTGCCGACGGCGACGATGCGGTCGCCGTCCAGGCGGACGCTGACGGCTCGCGACGGCGCGCCCGTGCCGTCCACCACGCGGGCGCCGACGATCAGGGTCGAGGCTAGGGCCGTGGAGCTCATCAGCAGGGACAGGCCCAGGGCGATGGCTGTGCGGGAGAGGTTGCGCGTCATGTCTCGGCCTTCCGGTGTGCGGTGTTCACAATAGCGCGGGCCGGCGAGGGTTTTCGCCGTTTCCCGCCGCGCCGGCGACAGGATCTCAGGGGCGGCGTGGCGATCACGACCTTACCCCGCGCTTGGTTTGCGCTAAGCAGGGCGGCGACATCAGCAAGGATTTCGGGATGACCGCGAACGACCCGCGCAAGGACATCGACCGTATCGACGTCAAGATCCTGGCCCTGCTTCACCGTCAGGGCCGGGTGACCAAGGCGGCGATGGGCGAGGCGGTCGGCCTGTCGGCGTCGCGCTGCTGGGAGCGGATGAAGAAGCTGGAAAAGGCCAAGATCATTCGCGGTTATCACGCCGAGGTCGATCTGGGCCGGCTGGCCAAGCTCTCGACCTTCGTGGTGCAGATCAAGCTCACCGACTTCTCCTACGCCAAGGCCAAGACCTTCGAGACCGGCATCGCGGCCCATCCGAATATCGTGTCCTGTCAGGCCGTGCTGGGCGATGTCGACTATCTGATCACCGTCGCGGCCTTCGGCATCGAGCACTATCAGACCATCATGGAGGGGCTGCTCGACACCCTGAACGTCCCTTTCGACTATGTGACCTTCCCGGTGACCAAGAAGCTGAAGGGCGAGGCGGGGCTGGATCTGGCGAAGTTGCTGGCCACGGCCGAGGACCTCGACGACTAGCCCCACAGCGCCGCCGCAGGGGGGCGCAGGATCGCGTCGCGATAGCCGAAGCCGTGCTCGATGTCGGTCACCAGCTGGATCGGACAGTCCAGGTCGACGATCTCGCAGTCCTGGGCCACCAGCAGGCCCGGCGCGATGCCCAGCGAGGTGCCCTCCATGCAGCCGATCATCAGTCTCAGCCCTCGGGCGCGGGCGGCCTGCGTCAGGGCCAGGGCCTCGGTCAGGCCGCCGCACTTGTCCAGCTTGATGTTGCAGAAGGCGTAGCGCCCGACGATCCGGTCCAGGTCGGCGCGGTCGTCGAACGACTCGTCGGCGCAGAGCGGCACCTCGCCCGTATAGCCCAGAAGGGCGTCGTCCTGTCCGACCGGCAGGGGCTGTTCAACCAGCTCGACCCTCAGGGCCGAAAGGCGGGGGGCATAGGCGTTCAGCTGATCCAGGGTCCAGCCCTGGTTGGCGTCGGCGATCAGCCGGGCGCGGGGGGCGGCGGCGCGGATCGCCTCCAGCCGCTCCAGGTCAAGGGCGTCGCCCAGCTTCACCTTAAGACAGGGAAAGTCAGGAGCCCAGCGCGCGGCCTTGGCGGCCATGGCGGCGGGCGTATCCATGCCCAGGGTGACGAAGGTCTCGATGGGACGCAGGGGAGCCAGACCGGCCCGTACCGCGACCGGAACGCCGGTCAGCTTGGCCTCCAGATCCCACAGCGCGCAGTCGACAGCGTTGCGCGCGCCGCCGCGCGGCAGGCGGGCGGCGATGCATGCGCGGTCCAAAAGCATGCCGGCTTCAAACTCGCCCGCCAGGGCCTGCACCTGCAATAGCATCGTCTGTGGCGTGTCACCCAGATAGTCGACTCCAGCGGCCTCGCCCCGTCCGATCGCGCCGCGCGCCGCGATCTCGACGTGAAGGACATTGGCCTCCGTGTAGACGTGGCGGGCGATGACGAAGGGCTCGGTCAGGGCGTGCGCCTCGACCCGCGCGGTCAGACGCATCAGGCGGCGTCCGAGCGCGCTTCCGCCGTCAGCAGCAGGCCATCGACGATGGCCGCCACGCCGGTCCGCACAGGATCGCAGCAAGGCAGGCCCAGGGCGGCCTCTGTCTCGCGGAGATAGTCGGCGGCCGCCTGGGGCGTCAGGCGCGAGGTGTTGATGCAGACCCCGGCCATGCGAACGGCCGGATTGGTCAGGGACGCCAGGCGCAGGTTCAGGGCGATGGCCTCGGCCAGGGACGGCGTGGGGAAGGTCTCCAGCCCGTCGATGGCGGTGCGGGTGGCGTCGTGGCACAGCACCAGGGCGTCGGGCTGGCTGCCGTGCAGCAGCCCCAGGGTCACGCCGGCATAGGCCGGATGGAACAGCGAGCCCTGGCCCTCGATGACGTCCCAATGGTCAGGCGCGGCGTCGGGGCTCAGTTGCTCGGCGGCGCCGGCGACGAAGTCGGAGATGATCGCGTCGATGGGCGCGCCGGATCCCGCGATGAAGATGCCGGTCTGGCCGGTGGCCCGGAAGTCGGCGTCGGCGCCGCGCGCCTTGAGTTCCTTCGTGATGGCCAGGGCCGCGTACATCTTGCCCACGGCGCAGTCGGTGCCGACGGTCAGCAGGCGCAGACCGGCGCGCTTGTCGCCGGTTCCCACCGCCAGGAACTCCGGCGACGGCTCGCGCGCCTCGATCAGCCGGCGGCCCAGCCGCTCGGCGGTCTCGCGCACCTTGGGAAGGCTGGCCATGCGGGTGTGCAGGCCCGAGACCAGGTCCAGCCCCGCCTCCAGCGCCTCGATCAGCACCGCTTCCCAGTGGGGCGGGATATAGCCGCCGGCATTGGCCACGCCCAGCAGTAGCGAGCGCGCGCCGGCCGCGTGGGCGGCCTTGGGCGTCATGTCAGGCAGGCCCAGATCGGCCTCGCAGCCGGGCAGGCGAAGCTGGCCGACGCAGGCGTCGGGACGCCAGTGGGCGACGCCCGATGCGGTCTTGGCGCTGACCCGGTCCACGTCTCCGAGGAACATCAGGCAGGGATAGGGCAGTTCCACGACAATACCTCGTTATAGACGTCGTCAGTTGGGTCGAGACCGATGGCCGATAGGCTCAGTCAGTCGCCGGTGATCGGGTGTAGGGGGCGGGGCAGGACCACCGAGGCCAGGGCGCGCCGCACGCCGGCCAGGGCGTGTATCCGGTCTACGGTCCGATCGAGATCCTCGGCGCGGCGGGCCTCAACCACGGCCACCAGATCATAGTCGCCGGTGATCTGGTGCAGAGCGGTCAGCTCGCTCATCTCGGCCAGGCGCGCGCCGACGTCGGCGGCGTCGCGGGGCGCGACCTGAATCATCACATGGGCTCGCGGGGCGGTGTCTCCGCGGTCAGCGGCGACGCCCAGGAAGGCCGGACTTGCGATCTCGACGGCGATCAAGGCTGAACTCCCTCACTCTTCGCGGAGAGTTTAGTGTTGGAGCTGCCTCAAAAAACGCCGTGTTTGGGCGATGTGGCGAGAGAAACGCTCGTCAGCTGGCGTTCAGCGCAGGATCTTGGTCGCCAACAGGATCGAGGACGTCGTGCGCTCGACCCCTTCAAGGGCGCCGATGCGGTCGATCAGGGCGTTCAGCTCGGTAACCGTCTCGGCCTCGATCAGGGCGATCAGGTCGTACTCCCCGCTGATGGCGTGCAGGGCTGACAGCTCGGTGATGGCCGCCAGCTCCTCTTCCGTGGTCTTGGCCAGCTTCAGCTGAACCTTGATCATCACCTGGGCGCGGATCAGCCGGCGGTCATAGTCGCTGCCCAGGCGCACGGTGTAGCCCTGGATGACGCCGTCCTGTTCCAGGCGGCTGAGACGGGCATAGATATTGGCCCGCGACAGGCCAAGGTCGGCGGCCAGCTTGGTGACCGGCTGGCGCGAATCCTGGCGCAGCATCGCCAGCAACCGCCGGTCGACATCGGCAAGGTTCTGGTCGTCCGACTTCATCGGCCCCTCCTCGTGTCGGTCCCGACCATCAGCTCACTTCGGCGAAGGTTCGTTGGTGTAGATCGCCGTGCGCGGGGTCGGCAGGGCCGACGAGATGGCCCCGCGATACATGCCCAGGTCGTTCATGCCGAACGCCGGGCGACCCTGGCCGTCCATGGCGATCAGGCCGCCGTCGCCGCCGATTTTGGTGATCGAGGCCATGGTCTGGTCGGCCGCCGTCTGGACGTCTTCGCCCTTCCAGGCGATGCGGTCGCAGACCTGACGGGCTGCCGTCTCGCGGATGAAGTATTCGCCCGATCCCGTGGCTGAAACGGCGCAGACGCCGTCGCGCGCATAGGTGCCGGCGCCGATGATCGGCGTGTCGCCGACCCGCGCCCAGCGCTTGCCGGTCATACCGCCCGTAGAGGTCGCGGCCGCGATGTGGCCGGCCTGGTCCAGCGCCACCGCGCCGACCGTGCCGAAAAGGTGGGTGGGGTCCAGAACGGCGAGGTGGTCCTTGCGCCAGGTCTCCAGCTGCTTCCAGCGCTCCTCGGTGCGGAAATAGCTGGGATCAACCTGCTCCAGACCCTGCTCCTTGGAGAACTGGTCGGCGCCTTCGCGGGTCAGCATGACGTGCGGAGACTTCTCCATCACCGCGCGGGCCAGACTGATCGGGTTCTTGGTGCGCGTGACGCCCGCCACGGCCCCGGCCTTCAGGGTGGCGCCGTCCATGATCGAGGCGTCCAGTTCGTTCCTGCCCTCGGCGGTGAAGACCGCGCCCTTGCCGGCGTTGAACAGAGGATTGTCCTCCAGGGTCCGCACGACCGTCTCGACCGCGTCCAGGCTGGAGCCCCCGGACTTCAGAACCTTGGCGCCGGCCTCCAGCGCGGCGTCCAGGCCGGCGCGATAGGCCTCTTCCTTCTCCGGCGACATGGCGCTGCGATCCAGCACGCCGGATCCTCCGTGAATGGCCAGAGACCACTTGCTCTCGGCCGCCACGACCGGCGTCGAGGCCGCGCACAGGGCCAGGATCGACAGGCTGAGCGAGCGGATCTTGGAAGGTGTCATTGCAATTCTCTTGGGCAGGCCGGAGGCAGGATCCGGCGGAAAAACGCGGGGAACTGGCGGTCAGCGGTCGCTGCGGATCAGCACGCCGTCCTTGACCTGGGCGGTCAGGGTAAAGGCTGGCTGCGTAACCTTGAAGGTCTTGAAGTCCAGCGTGCTGTCTGGCCCCACGCCGACGATGGGGAAGGGCGCATAGTTCAGCGGCTGGCCGGCGATGATGGTGGCGGGCTTGGCCATCGGGCGCACCAGCCACGCGTGACCAGGACCATAGAACCGGCCAACGCCGTCGCCGTCGATCAGCATGGCCGTGCCCTCGTCTATGCCCAGGCCCGTGATCGACGGATCGTTCTCTTCCTGGATCAGCCGACCAACGAAGGCCACCAGGCGGCCCTGGCGATCGCGCTTGTCGAAGTGGCTGTCGGTGATGACCTTCGACAGCCAGGGCAGGTGCAGGAAGTCGCGCACCAGGGTGACACTGGGTCCCGTGGGATTTTTCAGCGTCTCGGGCGAGGTGATGCTGATCGAATCCAGGCAGCCATAGGAATAACCGCCCAGTATAGCCAGGCCGGCGCTGGTGCCGCCGATCGGCTTGCCGGCCTTGACGTGGGCGTCCAGCGCCTTGTTCAGGGCCGTGCCCTTCCAGGCGCGGACATAGTTGCTCTGATCGCCGCCGCCGAAGAAGATTCCGTCGGCGCGAGCGATGATGGCCAGCAGTTTGGGATCCTCGCCGGCGTCCTCCTTCTGGATCACCAGGGTCTCGACCGAGGCGACGCCGCCGACATCCTTGTAGATCTCGTCCTGCAGCTCGCGGCCGCCACGGGCCCGCAGCACCACGATGTGGCCGCCGCCGGACTGCCTGACGAATTGACGGAAGGCCTCCAGCGGCCAGTCGCCGCCGCCCATCAGGGCCAGCAGCGGACCCGTCTTGCCCGGCGTCGGCGCGGCGATATCGCCGATCACATAGTACTCATAGCCCGGGCCGACGGCGTCGGGACCCTTGGCGGGCGCATCGGCCGCGTGTGCGGCGAGGGGAAGGAGCAGGGCCGCCGCCATCGCGACCGCCGAAAGTCTAGCCAGCATCATATCCATCCCTCGCCTGTCGCGATCCTGGCCGGGGGCGCTGCGCCAGGTCCAGAGGCCAAACCTGCGCCGGACCCTCGTCGAGCCTGTTTCCGGGCTCAACGCCCCAGATCCGTGCGCTGTGCATCAAAGCTGCACGTGGAACACATTGTGTCCACCAAATCTGACAATTTGATCTTTTCAGCTTTCAATTTGCGCGAAATGCAATCCAACATGATGAGGCCTCGGGGTGCAACCCGGCGTCGGGCCTGTCCACGGGAATGGATGCGCCGCTAAAAAAGAGGGGATAATGATGAAAATGCATCTGCTCAGGGCCAGCGCCCTTGCCGGCGCGGCCGGCCTGATGATCACCGGTCAGGCGCTTGCGCAAACCACCCCGCAGACCGACGAGAACGCGGTCGAGGCCCTGGTCGTCACCGGCTCGCGCATTCCCAGGATCGCCACCGAGGGCCCGGCCCCGGTCACCGTCATCACCAGCGAGAACATCAAGGCCGCCGGCTTCAACAGCGTGCCGGATGTCCTGCGCAGCCTCAGCCAGAACGGCGGCGAGACCCAGACCCAGCAGTCGTCCAGCGGCGCCGACTGGACGCCCGGCGCCCAGCAGGTCGACCTGCGCGGCCTTGGCCCCAACCACACCCTGGTGCTGGTCAACGGTCGCCGCATCGCCGACTTCCCCCTGCCGTTCAACGGCAAGAGCGCCTTCACCGACACCTCATCGATCCCGCTGGGCATGATCGACCGCATCGAGGTTCTGAGCGGCAGCGCCTCGGCCGTCTATGGGTCGGACGCCATCTCGGGCGTGGTGAACTTCAATCTGAAGAAGAAGGCCGACGGCACGATCGTCGACGTCACCTTCGGCGGGCTTGAGCACGGCGGCGCCAGCAGCCAGCGGGTGAACGTCTCCAGCGGCTTTTCCAAGGGCGATTTCGACCTGGTGATCGGCGGCGAGTTCGTCAATCAGAAGCCCCTCTGGGCCTATGACCGCGACATCCAGGACAGCACCAAGGACGCCCCGACCGCCCGCGCCCGCATCGCGCGCCGCGACTTCCTGCGCATGGATCCGGACGCCGAGGAATATGTCGATCCGGGTAAGGCCACCTGCGCCACCCTGAGCAAGCTGAACGGCGGCTCGGTGGAATATGCCAGCCGTCCGGGCTGGGGCGCCTATGACGCCGATCTGGACGACTATGGCCCCGGCTACTACTGCGGCAGCTACAGCTCGATCGGGTACGGCACGATCATCAGCGAGCGCAAGAGCGCCAATGTCGTGGCCTCGCTGAACTACGCCAAGACCGACGACCTCGCGTTCTTCGCCGACATCTCGGCCGGCTACAGCCGCACCCGCCAGTTCCAGGACGTTCTGAACTGGGAATACCAGGACGCCAACGGCAGCGAAGACGGCATCTTCTACAACCAGTTCACCGGCGCCCTCGATCTGTGGCATCGCAACTTCACGCCCGAGGAAATGGGCGGTCTCAGCAAGGGCTACATCAAGAACGTCTCGCGCACCTTCAGCATCACCCCGGGCGTCAAGGGTGCGCTGGGCGGCGGCTGGGACTACGAGGCCTTCTACAATTTCAGCCAGTACAAGTCGTCGATCAGCTGGCCCAAGGTGGTGACCTCCAAGGCCACGGCCCTGTTCCTGGGCGCGCAGCTGGGCGTCGATGACGACAGCGGCTACCCCATCTTCAACGCCGATCCGGCCCGCCTCTACAGGCCGCTGACGGTCGCCGAGTTCGACTCGATCACCGCCCGCACCACCTACAAGCCGGTGGCGCGCCAGCAGGGCGTGTCGTTCCAGGTCAACAAGGCCGACCTGTTCACCCTCCCGGCCGGTCCGGTGGGCTTCGCCGCCGTCGCCGAACTGGGCAAGCAGTCTTACAAGCTGGGCCTCGATCCCCTGGCCACCCAGAACTATTACTACGGTCTGCGTGACGCTGACGGCGACGGCTCGCGCAAGCGCTGGGGCGCGGGCTATGAGTTCCGCGCGCCGCTGTTCAAGGGCATGGAGCTGAGCACGGCCGGCCGTTACGACGGCTACAAGTACGGCGGCAACACCATCGACAAGTTCACCTACAACGGCGGACTTGAGTGGCGGCCGCTCAAGACCCTGCTGCTGCGCGGCGCCTATGGCACCGGCTTCCGGGCCCCCGATCTGCACTATGTGTTCGCCAAGGAAGGCATCAGCCATCCCTCGGGCACCGACTATTTCCGCTGCCGCAGCGAGGAGCCGGACGAGGATATCGGCGACTGCAGCTATGCCGACGAGGGCCTGGTCAAGGTTCGCCTGGGCAACGCCAAGCTGAAGCCGGAAACCTCCAAGTCGCTGAACTATGGCGCGGTCTGGTCGCCGATCCGCAACTTCGACATCTCGGTCGACTATTTCCGCGTGCAGCTCGACAACGCCGTGCTCGACATGAGCCTGGACAGCGTGCTGCGCCAGGAAGCCGACTGCCGCCTGGGCAAGACCAGCGCCGGAACGGCCGTCAGCGCGTCCTCGCCGACCTGCGTCGACGCCCTGGCCCGCGTGGCCCGCAACCCGCTGACCGCGGCGATCAATCCCGGCGCCATCGCGACCGTGACGATCAATCCGATCAACGTCGCCACCGAAAAGACCAGCGGCGTGGACGTGGCCGCCCACTATCGCTGGCCGACCGAAAGCTTCGGGACGTTCAATTTCGGCCTGACCCACACCTGGGTGCACAAGCACACCAGCCGCCAGTATCCGGGCGACCCGATCGAGAACCAGCTGGCCTATGACAGCGGTTACGACATCCCGCGCTCCAAGAGCACCGGCTCGATCAACTGGACCCTGGATCGCCTGACCCTGGGCGTGCACGGCCAGCGCCTGGATCGGCTGCCCAACTACGCCGAGGATGGCTGGATCAAGGAGAGCTATCTCTACAACGCCACCGCCCAGTACGACCTGAACGACACCACCCGGATCAGCCTGGCGGTCAACAACCTGCTGGACAAGGGCCCCCAGCGCGACCCGACCTATTCAGGTTATCCCTACTATGACACCTCGTGGTTCGACTCGACCGGGCGCAGCTACTACCTGCAGCTGACCCACAAGTTCGGCGGGGCGGGCGGGCTGTAAGGCCTCCCGGCGATTGAAGGCGGCCGCATCGCGGCCGCCTTTTCGCGAAGGTTCAGGGCGCGGGTGGTCTGGCGGCCAGGACCCGCGCCCACGCCGCTTCCGCCGTATCGGCGAAGGCGAAGAGATCCAGATCCGCCGCGTCGATCATGCCGTGCTCGACCAGCGCGTCGAAGGCGATCACCGAGCGCCAGTAGGCCTCGTCGACCAGCACGATCGGGATGGGCGGGCACTTGCGCGTCTGGCGCAGGGTCAGCAGTTCGAACAGCTCATCGAACGTGCCAAACCCGCCCGGAAAGACCACCAGGGCGTTGGCGCGCATGGCCAGATGCATCTTGCGCATGGCGAAATAGTGAAACCGGAAGGTCAGCTCGGGCGTCGAGTAGGGGTTGGGTCGCTGCTCGCGCGGCAGGGTGATGTTGAAGCCGATCGAGGGCGCGCCCACGTCGAAGGCGCCGCGATTGGCGGCCTCCATCAGGCCGGGACCGCCGCCTGTGGCGATGACATTGTCGCGAGGCTGGCCTTCCACGTGCGTGGCCAGGCCCTGTTCTGAGACGATGCGCCCAAAGCGCCGCGCCAGGGCGTACCATTCGCCGCGCCGGCCCGGGGAATCCTCCCGCACCCGGGCGCTGCCGAAGACCACGATGGTCGAGCGCACGCCCCAGGCGCGAAGGGCTTCGTCGGCCTTGGCGAACTCCAGCAGGAACCGGACGCTGCGCATGGAGTCGCCCAGCAGGAAGTCCTGATCGAGAGCCGCCAGACGATAGGATGCGGAGGCTTCCTGCGGGCCGCTGTCCGGCGCGGGCGCGCCAGCGATCCCGTCCGAAGACTTGACCGGCATGGGCGCTAGGCCGCCGGTGCGAACAGATCATCCAGACCGACGCGCACCCGCTGCAGGACGTCGGAGCGAGACTCCTCGGTGATGTTCGAGACGATCGAGCCGAAATGCTTGTGGTCCAGAACGCGCAGGCCGCAGACGCCCGACAGATGCAGGTCGAACACCGTCATCAGGGCTTTCAGGGCGCCGGTGTCATTGACCCAGTCCTCGGGCGCGCCCGAGGTTGAAAAGCTGAGCAGGGTCTTGTCGTCCAGCAGCGATTCCGTGCCGCCCAGACCCGGCGCATAGCCAAAGCCCATGCTGAACACCCGGTCGACATAGCCCTTCAGAATGGCGGGCGGGGCGTTGAACCAGAACGGATAGACGAAGATGAAGCTGTCGACATCGGCGACCAGCGCACGCTCGGCCACGATGTCGGCGGCGGGATGGGCGCCTGACGCCGAAGGCAGTTCCGAGGCCTTCAGGCGGGGGTCGAAGTCGAGGGCGTAGAGGTCGCGCAGCAGCACGGTGTGTCCGGTCGCGCGCAGATGCTCGACGCAGGTTCGGGCGATCGTGGCGCAGAAGCTGTCGGGCTTGGGGTGGGCGAGAATGACGGCGTGTTTCATCGGGTCGGCTCCCAGACAGCAACAGGTTGCCTCGGAACACTAGCCGTCGGTTGGCCCGTCGAATTGATCCAGATCACGGAACGGACCGCGGTCTGGCCGATCCTGTCGGCTCCAGCAGGCCTCGCCGGTTCGCGTCGCGTCCGATCTGGCCCATCCTCGCGAGAGCTCATCATGACCCCGATCCTGTCGTTTCATGGCGCCGCCGGCTGCGTGACCGGCTCGTGCGCCCGCCTGCAGACCGAGGGGGGCACGGTGCTGGTCGACTGCGGCATGTTCCAGGGTTCAAAGACCCTCAAGGCCCTGAACTATGGCGACTTTCCCTTCGATCCCACGGGGATCGACGCCGTCCTGCTGACCCACGCCCATGTCGACCATTGCGGCCTGCTGCCCAAGCTGATGCTCGCCGGCTTCGAGGGGCCGATCTATGCGACGGCGGCGACGCGCGATCTGTGCGCGGTGATGCTGGCCGACGCGGGCGGGATTCAGGAGGCGGAGGTGGCCGCGCTCAACCGGCGCAACCAGAGACGGGGTCTGGCCCCGGTCGAGCCCATCTATACCCAGGCCGACGCGGCCCGCGTGATGAAGCAGTTTCGTAAGGTCAGGCTGGGTGAGCCGGTCGAGGTCGCGTCTGGCATCTCGGCGGTCTATTGGGAGGCGGGACACATCCTGGGCTCGGCCTCCATCGAGGTCGAGGTCGGTCCGGTCGACGCGCGCAAGCGTCTGCTGTTCTCGGGCGACCTGGGCTCGGGGGGCAGCGACTTCGTCGCCGATCCGCAAGGCCCCAAGGGGGTCGACCACCTGATACTCGAATCCACCTATGGCGACCGAGAGCGCAGCGTCGCCAGCGGCGTGGCCCGGCGCGCGGCCCTGGCCGAGGAGCTCAAGGCGGCGCACGCCGCCGGCGGTCCGCTGCTGATCCCCGCCTTCGCCCTGCAACGCAGCCAGGAGCTGCTGGTCGATCTGCTGCAGTTGATGGAGGACGGCGACGCACCGCGCGGCGATATCTTCCTGGACTCGCCCCTGGCCATCGAGGCCTCCAAGGTGTTCCTGGATCGCGGCTGGAATCCCGCCTTGCAGCGAAACCCTTTCGAGCCGGTCCGTCCTTCCGAACATCTGCGCTTCCTGGACAAGCCCTGGGACAGCGATGGCCTGGAGCGGCTCTCCGGCTGGCATGTGATCCTGGCCGCCAGCGGCATGTGCGATGCGGGTCGGGTGCGAAAGCACCTTAAACGATTGCTGTGGCGCAAGGAGGCGACGGTGTTGCTGTGCGGGTTCCAGGCGGCCGGCACGCTGGGCCGGCTGCTCGCCGACGGCGCCGAACGCGTCAGCATCCAGGGCGACGAGGTGCGGGTTCGGGCGCGGGTGCGCAAGCTCGACGCCTATTCAGCCCATGCCGACGCCGCCGGCCTCACGCGCTGGGCGCTCGATAGGTCGCCGGTCGCCGGTTCCATCCTGCTGGCCCATGGCGAGCCGGACGCCACCGCCGGCTTGCGGGATCGACTGACCCTTGCCGGCTTCGATCCGGCCGCGATCCTGATCCCCGACCTGGACGACGCCTACGACCTCGGCGCCGGGCCGGCCGTCCCGCGCCAGTCGTCGCCCGCCCGGTTGCCGCCCCATGCCGCCTCAAAGCTCGACTGGCACAACAAGCGGGTCGCCTTTCAGATGGCGCTCAACGCCGCCCTCGGCGGCGCCGAGAGCAACGCGGCGCGCGAAGCGCTGCTGCGCCGCCTCAGCGCGGTGGTCGAAGGTCGTCCAGACGGGGCTGAAAACGCCGCCCCGTCGCGAGAACTTGATTCAACGCAAGGCTCGTCGCCGCCAGCGGGGGTGTTCTAGCGGCGTCACCCGCCCCTCGTTTTCAGAAGGCAAGACAATGGCAGCTCGTAGGATCAAGACGATCGCCCGCGATGGTCGCGACGCGTTCCAGAACGTCACCGACCACCTCAAGACCATGGTCGACCATCTGGGTCAGGACGCCGGCGATGCGGCCTCGGTAAGCGCCGTGGCTCTGGGTCACGCGGCCATAGAACTGGTTGGCGATGTCCAGACCAAGCTGGATCGTCTTGAGAAAGCGGCGAAGAGAGAGGTCCGGCGCCATCCGGCCGAATCCCTGGCCGCGACCGCCGCGAGTTCGGCGCTTGTCGCCGCCATCGCCGCCGGCCTGATCACCTACACCCTGGTTCGGCGGGGCCAGGACGACTAGCGCGTTCGAAAAGGCGCCTAGGCGGCGACAGGCTCGAGGCGCCAGTCCTGACGGACGGCGAACAGCTGGATACGGCCGGGGGGCGACCCGTAGTCGATCAACGACACCCACATCGGCGTGAAGCGCAGCAGGACCACGCCGCGCCCGGCGGGGTGGGGCTCGAAGCGGGCGAATTCGGGTGTTCCCCAGATCCGGCGATTGAGCGCATCGACCCACTGCGGGTTGTCGATGACGCTGGCCTTTCCGGCCAGAGACAGGCCCTGCGGCGGGCCCTGATCGTCGTCGCCGATCGCGATCGAGATGCGAGGATCGGCGACGATATTGGCGTGTTTCTGGCTGTCCTGCGCGACCAGGAAGAAGAGCTCCAGTCCGTCGGCCAGATAGTTCACCAGGGTGGCCTGCGGCCAGCCGTCGGGCCGGAGGGTGGCCACGCTCATTAGATGATGACGGGCCAGGATCGCGCTGACCCTGGCTTCAGGCGTCGCTGCGGATGCGGGCGGCTCGGCGAGCGGACGGGTTGGGTCTTCGGCCATGCTGTCCTCCGGTGGACGTCTTGCGACGCTCCGCTCAGGCCGCGACGAGATCGGCCATGCGAACCGGCGCGGCCACCCGGAACCGGCGACAGCCCTCCAGGGCCACCAGCCCGTCAGCCTGCAGTTGGGTGACCATGCGGGACACGGTCTCGATGGTAAGGCCCAGATGATCGGCGATGTCCTGCCGGCTCATCGCCAGCTCGTTCCAGGCCGCGCCCTGGCGCTTGGCCACGTCGGACAGGAAACCCGCGACCCGCTCATAGGCGCTCTTGCGCGCCAGCAGCATCATGTGGTCCTGGGCCCGGCCCAGTTCCTGACCGGTGGCCCGCCAGATCAGACGCTCCAGACGTTCGCCGGCCTCGCCGTAGTGTTTCAGCGCCGAGCGCTTGGCCACCAGGATTCGACTGTCGCACAGGGCCTCGGCCGAGGCGCGGTGGGTGAGACCCGCCTCCAGACCGAAAAGGTCGCCGGGATAGTAGAAGCCCGCGATCTGACGGCGTCCATCGCCCAGCAGGCGAGAGGCGCGAACCGCCCCGCGCTGGACCTGGTAGACCATGTCGGTCTCGTCATCCTGGGCATAGATTTCCTCGCCGCCGGAGAAGGTCATCGCGACACCGACCGCAGAGAAGACCTCGTCGGACGAGATCACCTGGGCGTGGGGCGCGGCGGCTTCAGCGCGGTCTCGCAGATAGGCTGGCATGGACATCGCACGTCTCCCTGAGCAGTGGATTTCAGGGATAGGTGAACGGCGGAGCGTCTCACATTGGGATGTTTACGTAGGCGAGATCGGTCCGCCGCCTGGATGGCCTATTCAACCGTCGCGGGAGGCTGGGCCAGGCGCGAGGCTGGGCTTGGATCCTGGCTGATGACGATCCGCGCATCCAGCGCCATGACGCCGTTGGCGTCCACGCGCAGGGGGTTGATGTCCAGCTCGACGACGTCGGGAAAATCCACCGCGATCGCCGAAAGCGCCTCCAGCGTGGCGACAACGCCTTCGATGTCGGCCCTGCGTTCGTCGCGATAGCCGGCCAGCAGGCGCGATATCCGGGTCCTGGCGATCATGGCCCGCGCTCGATCACCGTCGAGAGGCGGCAGGCCAAGGGCGTGATCCTTCAGGACCTCGACCGCCTTGCCGCCGGCTCCGACCATCACGACCGGACCGAAGGTTGCGTCCAGGGCCAGGCCGACGATCAGTTCGTGAGCGCGGCCAGCCGGGATCATGGTCTGCACCGCGAAGCCGGTGATCCTGGCGTCGGGCAGGGTCGCTGCGACGCGGGCCGCCATGGCCTCGGCGGCGGCGCTGGCCGCTGCCGCGTCCGCCAGATTCAGAGCCACGCCGCCGACATCGGATTTGTGGGAGATCTGCGGCGAGACGATCTTGACCGCGTAGGGCGGCGCCAGCTGCGCGCAGGCAGTGGCGACATCCCCGGCGGTCGCGGCCAGTCGCGTCGGCACGGTGGTCACGCCATAGGCGCCCAGCAGATCCTTGGCCTCGATCTCGTTGAGCAGGGTGCGTGCCTGCGAGCGTGCGGCCTGGATTAGCGCCGCGGCGGCGGCGCGGTTGTCGGTGCGCGGATCGGAGCGGGCCGGCGCAGCGGTCATGCTGGCCTTGGCGCGGCGGGCGGCGAGGAGATGGCCAAAGGCCCGCGCGGCCGCGTCGGGGGCGCCGAACATCGGAATGCCGGCCGCGCTGAGGATCGGCCCGGCGACGTCCTGGTTGGCGTCGCCCAGCCAGCAGGCGATGACCGGCTTGAGCATCCCGCGCCCGCGAGCGGCGACCACGCTGGCGGCGACGCCCTGGGCGATCTCGCGGGGCTCCGTCAGGGCGGTGGGGCAATTCATGACCAGCACCGCATCGACCCCCTCGTCGGCAAGAACCGCGTCCAGAGCGAGGCGATAGCGCTCGACCGGCGCATCGCCGATCAGGTCCACCGGATTGCCGTGCGACCATACGGCGGGGAGGGCGGCGTTCAGCCGTTCCAGGGTCTGTGGCGCCAGCTCGGCCAGCACCCCGTCGCCGGTCGTCATGGCGTCGAGCGCCAGGATCCCGGCGCCGCCGCCGTTGGTGACGATGGCCAGTCGATCGCCGGCCAGACCCTGTCCGACGCGCAGCACGGCGGCGGCGTCGAAGAGGTCGGTCAGGCTCTCGACCTGGACGATGCCGGCCCGCTCGAAGGCGCAGACGTGCACGTCGTAGGCGCCGGCCAGGGCGCCGGTGTGGGAGCGGACGGCCTTGCCGCTGGCGGCGTTTCGCCCGGCCTTCAGGGCGATCACCGGCTTGACCCGAGCGGCGGCCTGGGCCGAGGCCATGAACTTGGCCGCGTTGGTGACGCCCTCGATATAGAGCAGGATGGCGTCGGTATGGGGATCGGCTGCGAACAGATCGATCAGGTCGGCGAGATCGACCTCGGCCATGTCGCCGACCGAGACGATTCCCGAAAAGCCCAGCTGCCGCGTGGTGGCCCAGTCGATCAGGCCGCCGATCAGGGCGCCGCTCTGGGAGATCAGGGCCAGACCGCCGGGACGCGGCGCGCCGCGCGCGAACGAGGCGTTGAGGCCGACGTGGGGCGCCAGCAGGCCCAGGCCATTGGGTCCGACGATGCGCAGACCGAACGGTTCGGCGGCGTCCAGCATCGCCTGCCGCAGCCCGTTGGTGTCGGTGAGGCCCGCCGACAGGATCACGGCGACCTTGACGCCGGCCGCGCCCAGTTCGGCGAGCACAGGGGGAACGGCGGCGGCCGGGACGATCACCACGGCGAGATCGGTCGGCTGCGGCAGGTCGGCGATGCTGGCCGACCAGGTCGTTCCCGCCACGGACAGCCGGCGCGGATTGACCAGATGGATGGGGCCTGCAAAGCCGCCGGACAGCAGGTTTTCGACCACGACCTGGCCCACCGAGCCAGGATGGTCGGAGCCGCCGATCACCGCCACCGAGGTCGGAGAGAGCAGAGTGGCGAGATTGTGCGGCGACATGGGGACCTCGAGCGTGCGGGCCCATCCGTGCTGGACCATCGCGGGGAAGGAGCCGCAGCGGGTGCGGGCGCGCAATCCGTAAAGTCCCGCATTTCGCCTGGGCCCATTTCGCCGAACCGGTTTGTATCCGGCGATGCCAGCAGGCATGATCCGCCGCGGTTCTGGCCCTGTGGAGGCTGGTCGCCTCAACCATGGGAATAAGGTGAAGAGCGTATGGCGTCCGGTTCGGCCCTGCAGCAGGACCAGATGAAGGGATACGGCGTGGCCTTGGCGGCCTTTGCCCTGGCGGTCGCGATTCGCTGGCTCCTGGAACCCTGGCTGGGAGACCATGCCGCCTATCTGCTGTTCACCGCGCCCATCGTTGTCGCCGCCGCATTTGGCGGGGTGGGCGCCGGCCTTGGGGCCACGATCCTGGGCCTGATCGCCGGCTTCGCCTTCAGCGGTCGCGACCACCGCGCCGCCCTGGCGGCGACGGAAGGCTTGACCTTTCTGCTGGCGGCGACGGGAATAACGCTGGTGGGCGCGGAGGTCGGTCGCCTGCGTCGGCATTCGGCGACCAGCGAAGGCAGCGCGGCGACCCGCGCGCGAAAGGCTGAAGACGTCGACAACGAGCTCAATCTGCTCATCGACGGTGCGACCGAATACGCCATCTACATGCTCGATCCCGAGGGGCGGGTGCTGATCTGGAACGCCGGCGGGCAAAGGCTGATGGGCTGGAGCGAGGCCGAGGTCATGGGGCAGCACGTCGCGACCTTCTACCCGCAGGACGCCCGCCAGGCGGGCAAGCCGCAGGCCGACCTCGCCAGGGTCCAGGTCGAGGGCAAGATCGAGGAGGACGCCTGGTTCCTGCGCAAGGACGGTTCGGAGTTCCTGGCCCACGTCTCCATCACCGCCCTGCATGACCAGGCCGGCGTCCTGAGAGGCTTTGGCAAGGTGCTGCGCGACGTCACCGACCAGCGCGCCAGCGAGCGTGCGCTGGACGCCAGCGCCGAGCATCTGCGCTCGATCCTGTCCACCGTCCCCGACGCCATGGTTGTCATCGACGAGCGGGGCAAGATCCTGTCGTTCAGCGCCGCCGCCGAGCGGCTGTTCGGCTTTCAGGAAGTTGAGGTTCTGGGCGAGAACGTCCGCTGCCTCATGCCCTCGCCGGACCGCGAGCGTCACGACGGCTATATCGAGCGCTACCTGACCACCGGCGAGCGCAAGGTGATCGGCATGGGACGCGTCGTCGTCGGCCTGCGCAAGGACGGCACGACCTTTCCGATGGAACTGTCGGTCGGCGAGGCCACGGGCCATGGCCCCAGGGTCTTCACCGGTTTTGTCCGTGATCTGACCGATCGCCAGCGCACCCAGGCTCGCCTTGAGGAGCTCCAGGCCGAGCTGATCCACATCGCCCGGGTCAGCGGCATGGGGACCATGGCCTCGACCCTGGCCCACGAGCTCAACCAGCCGATCACCGCAGTGGCCAACTATGTCGAAGCCGTGCGCGATCTTCTGGCCAGGCCCGATCCCGACGATCTGCCGATGATCCGCGAGGCGCTGGGTGACGCGGCCGGCGAAGCGATCCGCGCGGGCAATATCGTCCGGCGTCTCCGCGACTTCGTCGCCCGGGGCGAGGTGGAAAAGAGCGTCGAGGATCTGCCGGCCGTCATCCACGAAGCCGCCGCGCTGGGTTTGATGGGCGCCCGGGATCAGGGTCTGGACCCGATCTTCGAGCTGGACCCGACCGCCACACCGGTGCTGATCGATCGCGTGCAGATCCAGCAGGTCGTGATCAATCTGGCGCGCAACGCTGTAGAGGCCATGAGCGGGGTCGATCAGCCCAGGCTGTGGCTGAGCACCCACGACCAGGGCGACGGCCTGGTGCGGGTCACGATCGCCGACAACGGCCCCGGCGTGGCGCCGGGCATCGCCGGGCAGCTGTTCACCGCCTTCGTCAGCACCAAGACCGAGGGCATGGGACTGGGGTTGTCGATCTGCCGCACGATCGTCGAGGCCAATGGCGGCCGCATCTGGCACGAGCCGCGCCCTGGCGGCGGCTCGCAGTTTCATTTCACGCTGGTCAAGGTCGAGAAGGAAGTCCTCCATGAACACTAGGCGGATGATCCATATCGTCGATGACGAAGAGGCGATCCGTCGCTCGGCCGGGTTCATGCTCAAGACCTCGGGCTATGCGGTGTCGACCTATGCTTCGGGAGACGCTTTTCTGCAGGCGGCCAGGGACGCCGAGCCGGGTTGCGTATTGCTGGACGTGCGCATGCCCGGCATGGACGGCCTTGAGGTCCAGAAGGCGATGGCCGAGCGGGGCATCGCCATGCCGGTGGTGGTCCTGACCGGGCACGGTGACATCACCGTGGCGGTTCGCGCCATGAAGGGCGGAGCGGTCGACTTCATTGAAAAGCCGTTCGAGAAGGCGGTGCTGCTGACCGCCATCACGGCGGCTTTCGAGCGCCTGGACGACGCGGGCGCCCGGGCGGCGCGGGCGGGCGACGCCGCCGTCGCCATCGCGGCCCTGACCGGTCGCGAGCAGGATGTGCTCCGGGGCATGGCCCAGGGTCTGCCCAACAAGACCATCGCTTTCGACCTGGCCATCTCGCCGCGCACCGTCGAGGTCCACCGCGCCAATCTGATGGCCAAACTGCAGGTGAAGAGCCTGTCCGAGGCGCTGCGGATCGCCTTCGCGGCGGGCCTGCAGGAAGGGACCTAAGGAGCTCTACGTAGCGACCGCCCCATTGTGGTGTGGCATGCCCCGGCGGGTGACCCGTCTTGGTCGCGAAGGCAGGCCGGAAATGACGCAAGCGCTCCCCAACACTCTCGAACACCGCGCGCGGCTGCTGCTGGTTGAAGACGATGTTGGCGTGCGTCGTTCGCTGCAGCTGCTGCTGCACGGCCGCGGCTTCGAGGTGCGCGCCTACGCCTCGGGCCTGGCGCTGCTGGCCGACCCTACCGTGCTCGACGCGGTCTGCCTGGTGGCCGACTATCGCATGCCCGAAATCGACGGCCTGCTGATCCTGACCCGGTTGCGCGAGATGGGCTGGCGGGGTGAGGCGCTTATGATCACAGCCTTCCCGACGAGGCAGCTGATCGATCAGGCTCTCACGGTGGGCTACAGCCGCGTGATGGAGAAGCCCATGGCCGAGGCCGCTCTGGTCGACGCTGTCGAGCGTGTCATGGCCGCGCACCACGACCCTAAGTAATACTCCCAACTGCGAGACGGCGGCCGCGGCGGTATCAAACCGCCACGACGAGGCCGCCGCTCCATCCCGGTCGAGCCTTGGCGACACTGGGAGAGACACCATGGACAAGACCATGAGGGCCGCTGTCGTTCGGACCTTTGGCCAGGCGCTGGTCATCGAGGATATCGCGCGGCCCGTACCGGGGCGCGGCCAGGTGCTGGTCAAGATCGCCGCCTGCGGAGTGTGTCACACCGACCTGCACGCGGCCCATGGCGACTGGCCCATCAAGCCCAGCCTTCCGTTCGTTCCGGGCCACGAGGGCGTCGGCACCGTGGTCAAGGTCGGCAAGGGCGTGGACCACGTCAAGGAAGGCGACCGGGTCGGCGTGCCCTGGCTGCACTCGGCCTGCGGCCATTGCACCTACTGCCTGAGCGGCTGGGAGACCCTGTGCGAGGCCCAGCAGAACACCGGCTATTCGGTCAACGGCGGCTTCGCTGAATATGTGCTGGCCGACGCCGACTATGTCGGCCACCTGCCGGCCAATCTGAGCTTCCTGGAAGCGGCGCCGATCCTTTGCGCCGGCGTGACCGTCTACAAGGGCCTGAAGGTCACCGACGCCAAGCCCGGCGACTGGGTGGCGATCTCTGGCATCGGCGGACTGGGCCACATGGCCGTGCAGTACGCCAGGGCCATGGGCTTCAAGGTCGCCGCCGTCGATATCGACAAGGACAAGCTGCATCTGGCGAAAACCCTGGGCGCGGAAATCACCGTGGACGCCCGGGAGACCGATCCGGGTCCCTATCTGCAGGCGCAGATCGGCGGCGCGCATGGCGTGCTGGTCACCGCCGTGTCGCCCATCGCCTTCTCGCAAGCCATGGGCATGGTTCGGCGCGGGGGCACGGTGTCGCTCAATGGCCTGCCGCCCGGCGATTTCCCGCTGTCGATCTTCGACACGGTGCTGCGCGGGATCACGGTGCGGGGCTCCATTGTCGGCACGCGTCTGGATCTGCGAGAGGCCCTGGCCTTTGCCGCCGACGGCCGGGTGCGGGCCACGGTCCACGCCGAGGGCCTGCACAACATCAACAGCGTTTTCGACCGCATGGCGCGGGGCGAGATCGAAGGCCGCGTGGTGCTCGATTTCGAGGATCGGCTGTGAGCGGCCGTGGGATGAGCGGCGCGGGACTGCTTGCTGTCCTGGCCCTGGGTCTGGCGGGCGCTCAGGCCTCCGCCGAGCCCGCGTCCAAGCCGCCACAGGCGTTCGGCGGTCAGGGGATCGCCCAGCGCAACTGCGGAACCTGCCATGCGATGGATGCCCGACCCAGCCCGCTGGCCGATGCGCCGCCGTTCGCGACGCTGTATCGACGCTACCCGCCTGGCGGGCTCGATCAGATCCTGACGAAAGGCATGCTGGCCCCCAGTCGCAAGCCCGAGGAAGGCTCTCCGGCGCGCCATCCGCGCATGCCCATGGTCGAGCTTGACGATGACGAGGTCGCCCAGCTGAAGGTCTATCTGAAGAGCCTGGATCCTCGGCCCGCCACCCGTCCGTGATGAGCCGGTTCGCCGCCGGCGGATCCGCTTCGACAGGGAACTTGTCGGTTCGAGGGAGCGTAAATTTTCCGGCGATTGCGCGAGATCAACACCGGAAGAGACCGATCGCGAGATCATCAAGCTTACGAACAGGGAGGTTCGCGACATGACTGTTCTTCAACTGACCCTTGTCATTCTGGACGTCTCCGCGTTCGCCGCATTTGTCCTGACCCTGAGCGCCGTATCGCTGCAGGCCGCCACGATCCTGGTCGTGGGCGTGGTTTCGCTGGCCGCCTGTCAGCCGCGGCAGTTTCGCCAGCCCCGTCATGAGCCGGCCGTGCAGCCGCTGAAGCCTGGCTAGCGTAGACCTCCCCGGAGACTGCCATGACCTCTCCCCGCGTCGGCCTTGCGCGGCCCCGCTTCGAGCCGCGCTGGATTTTTCCGGTCGTGGCTCTGGCCGCTCCGGTGGCCGGCGCGGCGGCCCCGTCATGGCTGCAGGTCTGCCTGCTGCTGGGCGCGATTGGCGGTCTTGTCGCGGCCAGGCCGACCGGCGCGTTCTGGTCCCTGATCGCCTGGGGCGGAGTCACCGGCGGCTTCGGCGTCGGCCTCACGCTTCTCGACCCGTTGAAAGGCCACAGCCTCACCCTGGCGGTGCTGACCGTGGCCGCCGTTCAGGCCCTGGCGTTGCTGGGCGTCGCCAGCCCGGCCACAACGGCGGGATGGCGCACGCGCGGCCGGGTGTTGCTTTCACTCACGGGGCCACTGGCCCTGGTGGTTCTGGCCGTCAACGCCCGGCCCGACTGGCATGGCCTGGGCGCCGCCGTCGCGGTGGCGCTGGATCTTGCCGCGCTGCCCCTGGCTCTTGCGGCGCGGCGGCGCGCCAGCGTCGGCGCCTGACCAGCCCTAGGCGGCGGTCCCCAGGGCGAGCAGCCCAAACAGCGCGCCTTCGGTTTGCGACAGCCGCCAGCCCCGATGGATGAACACCGCACCCTGACGAAAGTCGCCAGCGGCGCGACGGCGCAGGTCGGTGAGCGTCCCGGCGTTCCGTCCGCCCGGAAACAGCCGCATCGCCAACGCCTTGGCGTTGGTCCCCGGATTCTGCTCCAGCCAGGCCTTGCCGATGCGTTCGACGGCGGCGCGATCCAGGTCGTCGAAGGCTCCGGCCGGGTCTGCGGCGAGCGCCGTGGCGGGCAGGCTGGCGCTGGCGGTCATCGCGAGAAGCGTGGCGATCAGGTCGCGGCGGGCCAGAAGGGTCATCGGACGGCTCCCATAGTCAGCTTCAGGTGGTCGGCCAGCCGCAGGGTTAGGGCCAGCAGGGTCAAGGTGGGATTGGCGATACCCGAGGTCGGGAACACCGAACTGCCCGCCACATAGAGATTGGCCGTATCGTGGACGCGGCAATCGGCGTCGACCACGCCCTGCTTCGGATCGGCGTGCATCCGCGTCGTTCCCATGTGGTGACGCGAGGCGCTGGAGACGGCCACATAGTCCGCACGCTGAACAGGCCAGCAGAGGCGGCCCTGTCCGGATGCGCCCAAGGCGTCGCCCACGGCCGCGGTGGAGCGCTCGAAGCTGTCCCAGTCGGCCCGGGAATAGACCCAGTCCAGCTTGATGCGCGGCATGCCCAGCGGGTCGAGATTGGCGGTATCCAGGGTGATGCGGCTCTCGGGGTTGGGGAAGTGCTCGGTCATGGCGAAGCAGCCCAGCAGTTGGCCGTCTCCCGCGCCGCCGTCGATGCGGGTGGCGTTCTGACGGATGACCTGGGTCTCGGCTTGGGTGGGCGTCCCGGCGCCGGGCGGCCCGCTTTTGTTGAGGGTGAGGGTGAAGGCGCCGGCTTGGATGCGCGTCTGGCCGTCGAGGCCGCTGCCGATCACGCAATAGGCGACGCCGCCGCGCGGCGCGTAGAGCGCCATCGACCCGGCTCGGGCGATATTGACTGCCGACCCTTCGGTCTCGGCGTCGCCGTCCATCGCGTAGGTGACATGGCCCTGGAAGAACCGACCGACCAGATCATGGCGGTTGCCGACGCCTTCGGCGCGCACGGCGTTCGAGGCCAGCATCAGCCGGGCGTTCTCGATGCCGCCGGTGGCCAGCACATAGGTCCGCGCCCGAGCCGTGTGGCGCTGGCCGCTCAGGCAGGCCACATCCAGGCCCGCGACCTTGTCGCCTTTTTCGTCCAGCCGAACCTCGGTGACGTTGGCGTAGAGATAGACGGTGATGTTGGGCGCCGCCGCGAAGTCTGTGCGGAAGGCGTCGAAGGCCGCCTTGTCGACCCCGCCCGAAATCTTCGAGAAATAGCGGGGGGCGGGGAAGAAGCCATCCTGGGGATCCAGGTCCAGCGGCCTGTGGCTCGGGTCCTGCAGCACCGGGGTGTCGGGGCCGAAATGCGGGATGCCCAACAGGTCGCAGGCCCGGTCATAAAAGGGCTGAAGCTGCTCGCGGCTCATCGGCCAGCCGCTGTGGGGCGCCCAGTCTCGCTGGGCGAAGTCGGCGGGGTCCAGCGGGGCGCACTTTCCGCCCCACACATGGCCCGAACCGCCCAGGGCCCGAATCCGTGACTGCACCGGATAGTCGTTCAGGGTCCGGTCGGTGTTGTCGGGCGCGCGGACGGTGGCCGAGCCCGCGTAGAGGGCCTGGTTGTCCATGTCGATCTCGCGACCGCCGCTCTCGAGGAGGGCGATCCTGATCGGGCCGCCGGCCAGTTCCCGGGCCAGGGCGATGCCCGCAAGGCCGCCGCCGACGATGATCAGATCCGCCTCGATTCGGCTGGCGTCAGGCAAGGTTCGGGCGTCGATGAAAGCCATCGTGGTTCCTGTCTGATTGTCGGAGGGGGCAGGGCGCCGGAGCGCGACGCTCCGGCGGGACGCTCTAGGCGCGCGCGCCCTTGGTCTTGAGATACTGGACTACGGCGAAATGGCCGCGTCGGGTGGCCTGGCTCAGCGGCGAGCGGGTTTTGCCGGGATTGGCGATGACCGACCGGTTCACGTCGGCGCCCTTTTCAACGAGATAGCGCACGGTCGCCAGATCGCCCGACTGGGCGGCGTTGATCAGCGGGGTCTCGTCGCCGGGGACAAACGACTCCACCGATGCGCCGTGTTCGACCAGGGCCTTGACGATGTCCAGGCGGCCGCGGGCGGCGGCCATGATCAGGGGGTTGCCATCCCCGCGGGAGCCCAGATTGGGGTTGGCTCCCTTGGACAGCAGAAGCTCGACCAGATCGATGCGGCCCTGGCGCGCGGCCTCGATCAGGGGCGTGCCGTCGCCGACGACCTGGGTGTCGGGGTTGGCGCCGGCGGCCAGCAGTTCACGGACGGCCTGGGCGTCGCCCTGGCGAACGGAGTCGAACAACGGGCGACCCAGGTGGCGCGAGACGGCGCGGGCGGCCAGCTCGGGCGTTTGCTGGATCTCACGGGCGGGTTGGGCCGCCCAGGCCGTGAAGCCGGCCCCCAGGGCCAGAACGGCGACCGAGGCGGCGCCGGCGATGCGGCGGGCGCGGCCCAGACGGTGGTGCTTGAGCATGACGAACCTTTCCTTGAGTTGCTTGTTGGCCGAGGCCGGCCAGTGGCAGCCGAGCGCCGGCGCGTGGGGCGCCAGTTGGGTCTTCAGCATGGCCTCGCCATAGGTGCGGCGGGCGACGGGGTAGCGGGTCAGCACGGCGGCGTCGCAGGCGATCTCCTGGTCGACCCGCAGGCGGTTGGCCCCTAGATGAACCAGCGGATTGAACCAGAACAGGCACTGGATCGCGGTGGTCAGGGCGTTGATCTGGGCGTCGCCTGTCGACAGGTGGTTGCGCTCGTGGGCCAGGATCAGGGCCTGTTCCTCGGGCGTGAAGCGCAGGGCGAAGTCGGAGGGCAGCACGACCCGGGGCGACAGGGCGCCGATCACGGCGGGACCAACCCCGGCATGCTCGGCATGGAACAGGTCGGCCTCGCCGCGCAGACGGCCCAACGACTTCAGGAAACGCCGCTGACGCTCGGCCTGGAGGCACAGGGCCAGCAGGGCGACCAGGGCCCAGGTGATGACCAGGGCGTCTCTCAGACCATGGGAATTGGCGACTGAAGACAGGGTCGTGGCTTCGACACCCGGCGTCGGTATGGGTCTCGGCTCCGGCGAGGGCGTCGGTGTCGGCGGTGTGCTCGCGACGATCGACGGCGCCGGGGCGGCGATGCTGACGACCCGTGCGGGCGCCAGCACGGCCAGAACCGCCAGCGGCGCGATCAGCCAGAGGCCGTAGGCCGCCCGGGCGCCGAACATCGCCCGCATGGGTCGGCGCAGAATCAGGACCAGCAGGACGGCGGCGGCGATCGCGAGGTTGGCGCGCAGCAGCGCGGCGAGGATCTCACTTGCCATCGTCGAGGCTCTCCAGCAGGCGGCGCAGTTCGGCGACGTCCTGGTCGCTCAGTTTTTCGCGCTGTGAGAAATGGGCGACCAGCGGGGCAAGGCGGCCGTCGAACAGTCGGTCCAGCAGGCCCTGGCTTTCGGCGTGCACATAGTCGCTCTGGGCGACCAGAGGCCGGTACAGGAAGCGGCGGCCATCGCGGTCAGCGGCGATGGCCTCCTTCTTCAGAAGGCGGTTGAGCAGGGTCTTCACCGTGGCGTCGGCCCAGTCCTGATCGGCGGGCAGGGCGACGATGATCTCTTCGGCGCTGAGCGGGCTTCTGGCCCACAGCGCTTTCATCACCTGACTTTCGGCCGTGCTGATCCGCATGGAGCCTCTCCTTGTTGGCTCCATCGATTACATCCGTAATCGATCTGGTCAATCAACGATTACGGACGTAAACGAATTGTAATGTCAGCTACGCGCGCGCCGCTATTTCCGGCGACCCTCGGCCGTCCGTCGCCGGGTCGCCGCACGGCGGGACTTCCAGTGCTCGATATAGGGAGCCGCAAATGTCCAGGCGAGCGTCGCCGCCAGGATCAGGACGATCGGAATCGCCAGTTTCAGGTTCACACAGACCTCCCCAGGTTTTTTCCCACGGTAGCGGGGCGCGCCGGCCGGCTCAATTGCACAAACGCTGCGAGGGGAGGGCCCGACCGGGGAAAGTTACGCATCCCCGGCCGGAGAGGGTCGCCGACGGGTGGGGCCGTCGACGCCATGGATGTGTGACCGGGGGCGTCCGCCCGCAACAAGCCCGCGACTATGCCGCAGGCTCAAACCCAACGATCCGGCCCGATCGCGCCGATTGGTCGCGCCTATCCCGGCTTCCTGCCATCGCCGGTCGTGTCGAAATAGGCCTGGGCTTCCTCGAGCAGGGCGGCGGCCAGGCGGTTCATCGGCGCCAGGGCCGAGGTCATGAAGGCGTATTCGTGCAGGATCTGCGGTCGGAAGGTGCGGATCACTGTGTCGCCCCGCACGAAGTTCTTGGCCATCAGGGCGTTGACGATGGCGATCCCGATGCCCTCGGCGGCGAAGGCGCAGGCCGAGCCCACCGTGTGGGTCTCCAGCTTGACGTCTGGCCGCACGCCGCGCTCGCGGAAGGCGTCGTCGATCTGGCGGCGCGACCAGGTGCCAAAGCCCAGCAGCACCAGCGGTTCGGCCCGCAGCAGCTCGGGCGTCAGGAACTCATGCCTGGCCAGGGGGTGAGCGCCGGGCAGCACGCAGACGGTCTCGCTGGCCGACAGGGTGAAGGTGGAGATGTCGGCGCGATCCATCGGCAGCTTGACGAAGCCACAGTCGGCCGTGCGATTGGCCACCATGTTGCGCGCCGTCTCGGTG
Source organism: Alsobacter soli (assembly GCA_943371355.1). GTDB lineage: Bacteria > Pseudomonadota > Alphaproteobacteria > Caulobacterales > Caulobacteraceae > Caulobacter. The sequence continues at coordinate 27,454 of CALRUN020000027.1, read as the reverse complement.
CTGCGCGAGTCGATGCTGACCCGCACCTTGGGAAAGCGGTCGAGGAACCGGGTCAGGATGGTCGACAGCACGCCTTCCGACAGGCTGGGCGGGGCGACGATCTTCAGTAGCCCGGCGTTGAAGGTGGCGATGTCGCGGACCAGGGCGTCGATGCGCTCCAGCCCGCCGAAGGCCAGGTCAACCTCCTCGTAGATCATCAGGGCTTCGGGCGTGGGGCTCAGCCGGCCCTTTTCGCGGTAGAACAGCTCGAAGCCGGCGTCCTGTTCTAGCTGGGCGATCAGGCGGCTTACCGCCGGCTGGGTCAGGCCCATCCGTCCGGCGGCGGCGGTGGCCGACCCGCTCAGCATGGTCTCGCGGAAGGCTTCCAGACTGCGCAGGTTCAGCTTCAATCGACCACTCCGCTTCGAGGCCCGGTCTTTCTACCGCGCCGTGACCGGCAGCAGCAGGCGCGAAGGCCGCGTTGCATCAACATAGACCCGATTTGTCGCCGGGCGGGGAGTGCGTCCATAGCCTTCGGGCTCGCCGGAGTTTGGATTGACGTCGAAATGCGGGAAATTGCTCGAGGCGACATCCAGCCTGATGCGATGGCCCTTGAGGAACAGGTTGGCGGTCGGGAAGGCCTCTATCTCGATACGATAGACGCCGCCGGGCGCCAGGCGGGTCTCGTGATCGAAGCTGAGCCGGTAGCGGGTTCGCAGAATGCCGTGAGTGAGGTTCATGGCGAACCCGTCCGGATAGTCCTCAGAGGGCGGATGAACGTCGATCAGCTTGATCGTGAAATCCGTGTCGACACAGTCCGACGCGATGAACAGCTCCGCGCCGATCGGGCCCACCACCTCGACATCGTCGTCAAGCGGCGAGGTCTGGAACACCAGAACATCATCGCGATCGCCCAGGGCGCGATAGGGCGCTTCGCAGCCGAAGAACCGCGGTCCTTCGCGTTGGTCATAGGCGCCGGCCTCCATGACCGGCGCGCCCGAGGCCATGGCGCCGCCGATCGTCGGCACGGGCGACGCGGGATCGTGCACATACTCCAGAAAGGCTTCAGCCTGTCTGGGCGGGCTGGTGGAAAGTCCGCCGTCGGCGTGCAGGAAATAGTCGGTGACCACGCACGAGGTGGGTGGCCAGGCCGTCTCGTCGCGCCAGCGCCCGCCGTGGTCCAGCCGTCCCTCTGGGGTCTTGCGACCCGTGCCGCCGCCCATCACGAACAGCTTCACCGGCGGCAGCGGATCTGGGCCCGGCTCGGGCTTCAGCCAAGCGTCGAACCAGGCCAGGCGCAGCGCGACATAGTCTGTGGCCAGGGCGCCATCCAGCGGCGCGTCTGATCCGAAGTCCACGTCGCCGGCATGGGTGACGGAGCGCTGGCCGTGCGTCCAGGGGCCGAGCACCAGCTTGACCGGCGACGACTTGATGGCCGACAGGCCCAGATAGTTCTCGGTGGCGGTCAGGGAATAGGGGTCAAACCAGCTGCTCATATGAACCATGGGCACGTCGGCATAGACGTCATAGGCGCCGCGCGCATAGAGGCCGGTCTGGGTCCAGTAGGGGCCGAAGAGACCGCTGCGCCACTGATCCAGCAGGTACTTCTCGTACTCCGGCGCGGCGCTCAGCGGCGACAGGTTCTCCGACCACGGCATATGCTTGAACCAGGCCTTCAGATCCTGGGCCTGAATGGCCTTGCGCCTGGCGGGATCGGCCGCTGTGGCGGGGCTCAGCAGCGCGTGCTTGTAGGCCCAGGTCGCCTGCTTCAGCTCGAACGCGCCGCCCTGACGGATGCCGGAATGATAGGCGCTGGAGAAGCCGCCGGAATCCAGGAACATCGCCGCCAGGGCCGGCGGGTTCAGGCAGGCCAGGGCGCTCTGGGTATGGGCGCCGTAGGACAGGCCCAGGGTCGCCACCTGACCGTCGCACCAGGGCTGCTGGGCCAGCCATTCGACGGTGTCGAACCCGTCCTCGCCCTCGGCCAGATACTTTTCGAACACGCCCTCGGACGCGTAGCGGCCCCGGCAATCCTGCAGCGCCACCACATAGCCGCCACGCACGAACTGGACCGCCAGTTCCGGCTTGGAGCGCGGCTCGGGATCATCGCGGGTGCGGTCGCCGTGATTGACGCCCAGCTTGTCATAGGGTGTGCGCTCCAGCAGCACGGGCAGGGGCGTCTGGACCGGCACGCCGTCTCTGGCGGGTCGGTAGATGTCAGTGGCCAGGCGCACGCCGTCGCGCATGGTGACCATCACGTCGCGGGTCACATGCACGTCGGCGGGCGGCGTGAAGGGTCGGAACCGATCCTCGTGGGCTGCCTGGCTCATGGCCGGAGTCTTTGGAGAGGGGCCATCGCGGCGGTCCTTCAAGGCGGGCTGCGATGGGAGGGGAGCGACCGGCGCTCCCCTCCGCGCTGTCCTAGAACTTCGCCGAGACGCGGACGTACATGTACCGGCCGCGGGCGTCATAGGTGTAGATGTCGTAGTTGATCGGGGCGTTGGCGTAGGACGCGGGCGGGGCCTCATCGAACACGTTGCTGACCCCGACGCTGACCGCCGTCTCGTAGGTATTGAAGGCGTAGCCGGCTTCCAGGTCGTTGTAGAAGATGGAGTCGGTCTTGGCGCCCTTGACCGCATTGGCGACGTCGGTGGTGTCGCCGATATAGCGGCCGCGCCACAGGGCGTTCCACGATCCCAGGCTCCAGGTCAGCGAGGCCTGGCCCTTCCAGTGCGGATAGGTCGAGCGCGGCTGGTCGCCCTTGCCGGCCCGTTCGTCGACGATCGGCGCGCCGCCCGTCGGGTTGGGGCTCGTAGTCTTGAAGGTGTCCAGATACGAGGTGTCGAGCACGGCGGCGAAGCGGCCGACATCCGTGCTGAACTCATAGCGGATCGTGGTGTCGATGCCCGAGGTCTCGATCTCGGCCAGGTTCTGGGCGCCCTGCAGCAGGTTGGTGATGGCGCCGGTCGAGGCGTCGCGGGTCACCAGATCGCAGAACACGCCGGCCTGCTGGGCGCACAGGTTGAGGATCTGGGTGGCCGACTGCGAGGCGATCGCGTCCTTCACCTTGATCTGGTACCAGTCGACCGTGGCGCTGAGGCCCGGTGCGAAGCGCGGCTTGACGGCGACGCCGAAGCTGTAGGTGTCGGCGGTCTCGGCCTTCAGCTTGGTGTTGCCCGAGATGGTGCCGGCGATCAGGCCGTTCAGATTGTAGTTGGCCTGGTTGTAGCCGGTGGGCACGCCCACGCAGCCAGGCTTGCTCGCATTGGCCGAGGCGCCGCCGTTGCAGGGATCGACGCCCTGGAAGCTGGTCTGGCGGCCGCCCTGATAGAGCTCGAGGATCGAGGGGGCGCGGAAGCCTTGCGAATAGGTGCCGCGCACCAGGATGTCCTCGATCGGACGCCAGCCGACGCCGATCTTGCCGGTGCTGTCGCCGCCGACGGTGTCGTAGTCGGAGTAGCGGATGGCCAGGCTGACATCGAGGCTCTTGGCCAGCGGCATGTCCTTCAGCAGCGGAATGGCGGCTTCGACATAGGCTTCGTTCAGGCTGTACTCGCCGCGGGTGGCCGTGCGGGTCTGGCCCGTGGTGGTGGTGTTGCTGGCGAAAGCCGAGCCCGAGGCGGGCGTCGGAATGTTGGTCGGCAGGGCGTTGACGAAGGCGTCAGGGTTGTCGACGGCCTTGTTGGTGCGGTGTTCGAGGCCGGCGGCGATGGCCAGCGGGCCGGCCGGCAGCTGGAAGAGCTCGCCGGTGATGTTGGCCGTGACGTCGAAGATCGAGGTGCTGTTGGACTCCACCACCGTGTAGCGGATGTAGTCGGCCTGGGCGGCCGTCATCGGCGCGAACAGGTTGATGGGCACGCACCCGGCGGTGGTGGCGCACGCGGCGCCCAGACCCAGGGCCAGCTTGTCGTAATTGACGCCGTTCAGGGCCTGCGAATTGATCTTGTTCTTCGAATAGAGGCCGTAGATGTCCCAGGTCCAATCACGGCCAAACAGCTTGACCGAGCCATCCAGGCCGCCCGCAATCCGCGTGGTCTTGACGTCCTGCACGTTGTCGCGATTGCCGACCTCGGTCATCACCTTGCGGATGCGCCAGGCCTGGTTGGCGGCGAAGCCCACCGCATTGGCCACTGGCACGCCATTGGCGGTGCCGAACGGGTTGAAGGCCTGGTTGTTGGGGATGGCGAAGCCGCGGATCGTGCCGGCCGTGCCGCCGATGTCCAGCTGGACAGGCGAGAACAGCTGGTCGGACTTGCGCTCATTGAACAGCCCCTCGACCTTCAGGCGGACATTGTCGGTCAGGTCGGCGGAGTAGCGGGCGTAAACGCCGTAACGCTCGCTGGGGCCGGCGGAATAGATGCCCTGGGCCTGGGTGTTGAAGTAGTCGCCGGGCAGGGCGGCGGTGTGGAAGGCGTTGTCGGCCAGGCTGCCCGCGCCGATCGTGGCGCCGGCGTTGAAGGCGACCGGGGCGGTCGAGGCGGCAAAGCCTGTCGCGGTCCCGAAATAGGCGTTGTTCGACAGGCCCGGCAGGATGAACAGGCCGTTGGGGCTGGAGCCGACGGCGGTTTGCGGAACCAGGGTCACGCGGGTCAGGTCGCGATCCGAGGTCAGGATCGGCTTGTCCTTCACATAGCTCAGCGAGACCAGCAGGGCGCTGCTGTCGAAGCGCTTGCCGAAATTGACCACGCCCGAATACTGCTGGCCGTCGCCCTCGGAGCTGACCCCGTACTTGGCCTGGGCCTTGATCCCGTCGAAGTCGCGGGCGGTCTTGATGTTGACGACGCCGGCGATGGCGTCCGAGCCATAGATGGCCGAGGCGCCGTCCTTCAGCACCTCAAGGCCTTCGATCATGCCCAGCGGCATGGTGTTGAGGTCGACGAAGTCGCGGAAGCCGCGCTGGCCGACGCCGTCGACCCAGCGGTGGCCATCGACCAGCACCAGCACGCGGTTGCCGCTGCCCTCGGCGCCGCCGAGATAGCGCAGATTGATCGAGCTGGCGCCGTACGAGGTGCCTTGCGTGCCGTTGCTGCTGAGGCTGACGCCGGCCGACGGCAGCTTTTGCAGCAGCTCGCCCACCGAACCCGCGCCGGAGTTTCTGATGTCGGCTTCGGTCAGGGTGGTGACGACGCCCACGGCGTCGGCGTCCTTGCGCTGGATACGCGAGCCGGTGACGACGATTTCCTCGACGGTGGTGTCTGCCGCCGGCTGCGCGGTCTGGGCGAAGACCGGCGTCGCCGCGCAGGTCAGCAATGCCGCGTAGGCGGTTCCGGCGCAGAGCGCGCGCACGTTCAAGGCCTGCATGGATCAATTCCCCTCTGTCGCCGACTTCGTCCTGCGCCGACCGCGCAAGACCCCCTGCCGACGTTCAAAGCGTAGGAGGCGAGTCTTCAGCGGCGCAACGCCATTGCGGTTTCTGATCGGGCCATGCGTGGGCTGCATGACCCTGTTATCCGACGACGGACACAAACGCGGCGAACCGCGCCCCTGTGAAGGGCGCGGTTGCCAGCCTGGACGGTTCTTTCGCCAGTCTAGATCAGGGGTTTAGCGGCGCGCTGGCCGCAGGGGGCAGGCTGTAGACCCCGGAAGCTCCCGGCCCGACGGGCAGCTTGAACCCGACGAAGACCAGCACCAACAACACCCCGCCGGCCATGAAGCCCAGGCAGTAGGGCAGCATCAGCGCGATCATCGACCCCACGCCGAATTTCGGTCGCCATCGCTGGCACAGGATCAGCACCAGCGGAAAGTTGGAGGCCAGGGGCGTGACGATGTTGAAGATCGAGTCGCCCATCCGGTAGGCGGCGGTGGTCATCTCCGGCGAGATTCCCAGCAGCATCATCATCGGCACCACGACCGGCGCCATGGCGCTCCACTTGGCCGAGGCCGAGCCGATCACCAGGTCCAGTCCTGACGACATGGCCAGCAGCGAGATCAGCAGGGCGGGCTTGGGCAGCCCGACGCCCTGCAGCATCTCGGCGCCCTTGACCGCCAGGACCGGGCCCAACTTGGACCAGCTGAACATCGCCACGAAGTGGGCGGCGAAGAACGCCAGGACCAGATAGGGGGCCATGTCCTTCATGCCCTGGCCCATCATCGACACCACGTCGCGGTGGCTCTTGATCGCGCCGGTGGACGCGCCGTAGGCCCAGCCGCTGGCCAGGAACAGCAGCATGAACGCCGCGATCAGGGCCTGGTAGAAGGGCGTCATCCGGCGTGGACCGACCGCGTCCTCGTCGATCAGCGGCGTGAAGCCGGGCCACAGGGTCAGGGCCGCGAACAGGGCGACGATCACCAGGGCGGCGAGGCCCGCGCGGCGCAGGCCGCGATGCTCGGCCTCGCCCAGGGCGTCCAGGCTGACGCCGGCCTTGGCCACCGCCGCCTCGTCGGGACGCCAGGGGCCCAGTCGCGGCTCGACGATCCTGTCGGTGACGAACCAGGCGATGGGCGTGAACAGGATCCCGATCGACAGCGTGAACCACCAGTTGCCCAGCGGGTTCATCACGAAGTTCGGATCGATCAGCCTGGCGGCCGGTTCGGTGATCCCCAGGATCAGCACATCAAACTGCCCCGGCAGGATATTGCCGGCGAAAGCCCCCGAGATGCCGGCATAGGCGATGGCGATCCCCGCCAGCGGATGGCGTCCGCTCTCGGCATAGATCAGAGCCGACAGGGGGATCAGCACCACATAGGCCGCGTCGGCGGCGTGGTGCGACATCAGGCCGATCAGGAAGATCGCCGGCGACAGGGCCTTGCGCGGCAGCTTGCGGACGGCGTCGCCCAGCAGGGCGCCGAACAGGCCGGTGCGTTCGGCCACGGCCGCGCCCAGCATGACCACCAGCACCAGACCCAGGGGCGGGAAGCCGGTCAGGGTGTCGGGCATGTCGACCAGCAGTTTGGCGAGATTGGCTTCCGACAGCAGGCTTTGGGTCTTCAGGTGCGCGCCGGTGACTGGGTTGACCGCGCTCCAGCCCGCCGCGCTGGCGATCACCGAGACGACCATCAGCATGGCGATGCAGAAGGCGAAGATGAACACCGGATCGGGAAGGGCGTCGCCGAGCTTCTCGATGCGATCGAGCAGGCGCGTTCCCCGGCCAGCGGCCGGACCGCGCGGATCGTCAGTCGTCATGGTAGCCCTTCCCCGTTGGGTGAACCCTCGCAGGAGGGTTCCCGCCGTACAACTGCATAGCGGCAGGGTATCGGGCCATTCGCTGGGCGCATGACCTAGGCGCTTTTCAGCCGGTCTCTTATGGTCGAGCCGACCCGGGGAGCCAAGAATGCATCGCAGACACTTCCTGACGGCGGGCCTTGCGACGGCCGCCGCGCCCGCCCTGGCCGCCGGACCGGGTATGAAGCTGACCCTGCTGGGTCAGGCGCTGATCGAACATGACGTCTCCGCCGACTTTTGGCCCGATCGTCAGACCATGGCGGCGCGCCTGGCGAAGGCTGACGCCTGCTTCACCAATCTGGAAACCGTGATCCTGGGTCCGCGCGCCGGCGCCCCGACGCGGGAGGCCCTGACCCTGCACGCCGCCGGGCCCGAGGTGATCGAGACGCTGAAGGCCATGAACGTCAGGCTGGCCGCCACGTCCAACAACCACGCTTTCGATCTGGGCACGGGCGGCATTCTGGACACCCTGGCCGCCCTGCGCGCGGCGGGGCTGCCCTCGGCCGGCTCGGGCGAGGATCTGGCTCGCGCCGCCGCGCCGATCTATCGCGACACCGCGAATGGAACCGTCGCGCTCGTCGCCTGCGCCACCGGCAAGGTGCGCGAAGGCGGCGCCGCGACGTCCAGCCGACCGGGAGTCAACGAGGTGCGCCGCGACGCCAGCGGCCAGGTCGAGGCGGCTGACGCCAGCCGCATGTTCGACGCCCTGTCAGACGCCGCGCGCCGAGCCGACGCCGTCATCGCCTATCAGCACAATCACGACTGGGAGCCGGACATGTCCATGGTTCCCGACTGGCAAAGGGTCTTCGCCAAGCGCTGTGTCGAGGCCGGCGCCGGCGTGTTCGTCGGTCACGGCGCTCCCCTGCTGCAGGGCGTGGAAATTCATCGCGGCGCGCCGATCTTCTACGGCCTTGGCAATTTCATCTTCCAGACCGAGAAGCCGCCCGGCGCCTATCCGCCGGAGTGCTGGGAAGGTGTGCTGGTCGAGTGTGAGTTCAAGGCGCGGCGCTGCCGGTCGGCCAGGCTCGTGCCGATCCGGCTCAACGAAATCGGCCGGGCTGGACCGGCTGATATGGCGACGCGCGGCATGCCCGCCCTGGCGTCTGGCGCGCAGGCGCGGGCCATACTCGAGCGGGTCGCGGACCGATCCCGTCGACTGGGCGGTCGTCTGCGACTCGATCGGGGGCAGGCCCAACTGCTGGGGCTTTGATCCTGGCGGCGCGCTGAGCCGAACTCAGGGGCCCTCCTCGCCGATCGCCGCCTTGGCAGCCTGGTCGGTGTGTCCCGCCCCTCGCCGCCATCGGTCGATCGTGCGCATCAGCGGCGTCGCCGTGACCCCGTGGATGAGGATCGAGCACAGGACGATGAAGCCGGTGATCGCCCACAGGCGCGCCCAGCCTTCGAACTCACCGTGGTTGAGCGCCCAGGCCAGATAGTAGAACGACCCGATCCCGCGAATGCCGAAGAACGACACAAACGCCCGCTCGCGACGCGAGTGCGGCGCGCCGATCAGGCCGATCCAGCCGGCCAGCGGACGCACCACGAACAGCAGCGCCAGGCCCAGGGCCGCGTCCTTCCAGGTCAGCGACGCCAGCAGGCCGCTGGCCATGGCCCCACCTAGCAGGACCAGCACCAGCATCATCAGCAGGCGCTCCACCTGCTCGGCGAAATCGTGCATCGCTTCGTGAAACTGGTGATCGCGCTCGGTCGCGCGCAGGGTTAGCGCGGCGACGAAAACCGCCAGGAAGCCATAGCCATGCGCCGCCTCGGACGCGGCATAGGCAAACAGGGTCGCCCCCAAGGCCACCAGGCCATCGCCCGTGCCCGACAGTCGCGCGCGGGGCGCCTTGAAGGTGATCCAGCCCAGTCCCTTCCCGACCACCCAGCCCACGGCGATGCCGGCCGTGATCCGCCACAGAACATCCATCGCCAGCCAGTGACTCACGAGATCGGGCTTGAGCACCCCGCCGGTCGCGGCCAGGGCGACGGCCAGATGTACGAAGGGAAAGGCAAAGCCGTCATTGAGCCCGGCCTCGGAGGTCAGGGCGAACCGCGCCTCGCCGTCTTCTCCCGACCGCGGGGGCCCGACCTGGACATCGGAGGCCAGCACTGGATCGGTGGGCGCCAGCACGGCGCCCAGCAGCAGGGCCGAGGCCAGGCCCAGACCCAGGCCGTAGACGCCCATCAGGGTTACGCCGACGATCGTCAGCGGCATGGTGATGGCGATCAGCCGCCAGGACGAGTTCCAGGCCTTCCAGCCGATGCGCCGGTCAATCTTCAGGCCCGCGCCCATCAACGAGACCAGGACAACCAGTTCCGTCAGCTTCTCCGTGAGCGTCGAGAACCGCAGCGGATCGGGCCGGAACGACAGGGCCCCGGTCTGGAACACGATGACGCCCGCGCCAACGCACAGGATCGCCAGCGACAGCGGCAGGTTGCGCAGGGCCAAAGGCAGCCAGGCCACCAGAAGCACGATGACGCCAACGCCCAGCAAGAAGAGAATGTAGGGGTCTATAAGCATCGTGCCTCAACGCGCCGAAGTCTCAATGGCGCCAAGCCACGCTGATGCGGGCGTCGACGCCAATAAAAACGCCCCCCGCCGCGAGGCGAGGGGCGTGGAAATTTTCCGGCGCGGCGTCCGCGATCAGGCGGCGGCGGCGGTGGCCTTGACCAGCGACTTGGTCAGGATGCCGATGGCGGCTTCGCGGTCGATGCGCTCGATGGCGGCGACTTCACGGGCCATGCGGTCCAGGGCCGATTCATAGAGCTGACGCTCCGAATAGGACTGTTCCGGCTGGTTGTCGGCGCGGTGCAGGTCGCGGACGACCTCGGCGATCGAGATCAGGTCGCCCGAATTGATCTTGGCTTCGTATTCCTGGGCGCGACGCGACCACATGGTGCGCTTGACGCGGGCGCGGCCCTTCAGGGTGGTCAGGGCTTGCGACACGACATTGCCCTCGGCCAGCGGGCGCAGACCGGCGGTCTTGGCCTTCTTGGTCGGGACGCGCAGGGTCATTTTTTCGTGGTCGAAGGTGATGATGTAGACTTCGAGCGACATCCCGGCCACTTCCTGGGTCTCGACGCCCTGGATGCTGCCCACGCCGTGCGCGGGATAGACGACGTGATCGCCAACCGAGAATTCCAGACCGCTCTTGCTCATGTTCGTCCTCATCAATGCGAGCCCTTGGGCCCGGAACACCGCCATTCCAATCGGTCCATTAGAGACAGCCCGGCGACCGCGAACTGGGCGCGGGAGCCAAGCCAGGACAGGATTTGGAATTAACCTCTAAGACACCCTTCGCCTTCGATCGGGCGCGCCGGTTGAACGGCTCTTCGACAAAAAACGGACAGCCGCGAATTGCCGCAACCGTCACGTTGGCTGCGACAATATCATAAAATTCAGCCTCATGAAAGGCTTGCGGCCGGGTGTGGACCCTTAAGAGGGGTGATCAGGAGCCCTTGCCGGGCTTTTCGCTGAAGTATTTCTCGAACTTGCCGGTCTCGCGCTCGAAGTCGTCGCGGTCGGCGGGCGGCTCGCCCTTTACCGTGATGTTCGGCCAGACCTTGGCGTAGTCGGAATTGATCCGCAGCCACTTGCCGTCGGGCTCGTCCTCGGTGTCGGGCTTGATGGCGTCGACCGGGCACTCGGGTTCGCAGACGCCGCAGTCGATGCACTCGTCCGGATTGATGACCAGGAAGTTCTCGCCCTCATAGAAGCAGTCGACCGGGCACACCTCGACGCAGTCCATGTACTTACATTTGATGCAGGCGTCGGTGACGATGTAGGTCATCGAGAACTCGATTGGTGCTGACGGCGTTCGGCGCGGGCGTTTTCGAAGGCGCGGGGCCGCTTGTCAATGCGGCTTGCTCGCGCGGGGCCACAGGAATTCTCGCCGCGCCCTCAGAGATGCGCCTGACGGGGCGTGAAAGATCCAGAACGCGCGTCTGTCGGCGCTGTCATCGGGGGGCGCGACGAGAGGTCATCTAGGCGCTCATGATTTCTTATCCAAAATAACCCCAGTCTTCGAGCGAGGAAACGCTCAAAGAAAACAACGTCGAGAACCCGACACAATGATCAAGTCGACTGCGGAGGTCAGGCGGTCGCCCGAGTCCGAGACCGGGCCGGCGCGCCTGGCCGACGCACGCGCCGCGGCCTTCGCGCAATTCGTGCTCCAGCTGCCGTTCGCGGCGGCCTTGCTGGATCGCGATCTGCGTCTGCTCGCCGTCAGCCGCGAGTGGACCGCCCATGCCCTGGCGCCCGATCTGCGTCTGGGTGTCGATGCGCGCCGCGCCCTGGTGGCGGCGGAGGACGTCCTGGCGCTGATGAAATGCGCCGAACAGGGCGAGGCCTTTTCGCGCTACCTGCCGAACCTCGACACCGACGGCGTCCAGCGGATCTGGCGCACCGAGTTCAGCGCCTGTCGCGACGAGGGCGAGGAGCCCTATGCGGTGATGGTCACCGCCCGCGACGTCACCGGCTATGCCGAGGCCACCCTGCGCGCCGAGCGCGACCAGCAACGCCTGCGGATGGCGCTGGAGCTGGATGGCCTGCTGGTGCGCGAATACGACCTGAACACCCGCGAAGTGCTGTTCTCGGGCGCGACGCCTGACCTGGAGAAGTGGTGCCGGTTCCAGACCGATCCTCTGGAGATCATCCATCAGGACGACCGCGACCGGATCGCCGCTTTGGTCGCCACGCGCAAGCCGGGCGAGACCGGAGTCTACGAGTTTCGCCTCAATCGCGACGATGGCGTGGAGACCTGGGTGCGCTCGGCCAGCAAGATGCTTGTCGGCTCCAATGGCCGGCCCGAGCGCCTGGTCAACCTGTTCAAGGACATCACCGACCGCCGCCGGCAGACCGAGGCGGTCGAGACCCTGGCCTTCAAGGACACCCTGACGGATCTGCCCAACCGCGCCCTGTTCCAGCACCGGTTCCAGGAGGCGGTCAGCGCCTCGGAGCTGCTGGGCGAGATGTTCGGCCTGATCATGATCGACGTCGATCATTTCAAGGACATCAACGACACCCTGGGCCACGACGCCGGCGACGCCCTGCTCAAGCGGCTGGCCGACATGCTGCGCCACGCCTTCCGCGCCCACGATACGGTGGCGCGTCTGGGCGGTGACGAGTTTGCCGTGATCCTGCGTGGCCTGCACTGCGAGGCCGACATGCTGCGGCCGATCCAGACCCTGCAGGACCTGCTGCGCCGTCCCATCGAGCACGGCGGTCGCAGCTTCACCTGCAGCGCCAGCATCGGCGCGGCCCTGCACGGCGATCCCGACTCCGATCCCGAGCACATGATCAAGAACGCCGACATCGCCCTCTATCGGGCCAAGGACGCGGGTCGTAACCGCAGCGTGGTCTTCCAGCCCTCGATGCGGTCGGAACTGGAGCGGCGGATCGAGCTGCTCCGCGACGTGCGGGCCGGCATCGCGGCGGGCGAGTTCGTGCTGTTCTACCAGCCGGTGGTCGATGTTCGCGAAGGCGGGGTCGCGGGTTTCGAGGCGCTGATGCGCTGGGCTCACCCTGAACAGGGCATACTGTCGCCGGCCAGCTTCATGGTGGCCTTCGAGGATCAGGATCTCTCGCTCAAGCTGGGCGACGTGGCCTTCGACGCGGCGCTGAACCAGATGCGGGACTGGATCGAGACCGGTGTCGACTTTGGCCGGGTGGCGGTCAACATCTCCGCGGCCCAGTTTCGCAGCGGTCGTCTGGCCGAGGAAATCCAGGAACGCCTGGCCCGGGCCAAGGTGCCGTGCGACCGGCTGACCATCGAAGTGACCGAGAACGTCTATATGGGCTGGGGCTCGGACATGGTCAGCGAGACCGTCAAGCGCCTGCACGACGCCGGGGTGATGATCGCCCTGGACGATTTCGGCACCGGCTACGCCAGTCTGGCCAATCTGCGCCAGTTCCCGATCGACCGGCTGAAGATCGACAAGTCCTTCGTCCAGAACACCGAGGACGAGGCCATCGTGAAGGCGGTCATCACCCTGGGCTCATCGATGGGCATGAAGGTCGTGGCCGAGGGGGTCGAGGACGCTGAGCAGTTGGCCAAGCTGATCGGCTATGGCTGCGACCAGGTTCAGGGGTACCACTTCGGTCGGCCGATGCCGGCGGCGGACGTGCCGGGGTTTCTGGCGGGGTTCACAGGGTAAGCCCTTCCCCCTTGATGGGGGAAGGGTTGGGATGGGGGTGACTGCTGAGCTGGCCGATTGGCGCCGCGCTCGTCATCCCCTGCCGCATCACCCCCATCCCCGGCCCTTCCCCCATCAAGGGGGAAGAGAGTCTAGCTAATCACCTCATACAGTTCCCGCGCTTCGCTCGCCGGGCCCCGACGCTCGCCGGGCGCCAGCACCCGCACGGCGATGATCCGGCCGCCCAGGCCAAACACCAGGACATCCCCGCTCTTCAGCGTTCGCGACGGCTTGTCGACCCGGCTCTCGACCCCGCCGCGGGTCAGGCGGATGCGGCCTTCCTCGACAAAGCGGCAGGCCAGCGACCGGGTCTTGAAGAACCGCGCGCGCCACAGCCAGACATCGGCGCGGCAGGCGTCGTCGGCCTCGCTCACGAGGTGGCGGCTTTCGGAGCGGCCTTTCGCCGGCGGGGCTTCTTGCGGCGAGGCGGGGGCTCGGTGAGCTTGGCCAGGGCGGCGAACGGCGAGTCGGGGCGGGCCGCGACAGGCTTGGGATCCAGGCGCTGGGCGCCGCGCCGTTTCCAGATGATCGACGCGTCGGCCTTGGGCCGGATGGCCGGGGTGTAGTCCAGGGCCCGCAGCACGGCCGAGGCCTGGGCGGCGGTCCAGCCCAGGGTCTCCAGCGCAGTCTCGGTCAACACCACGCCGCCGGGGCGTTGCTCGGCCCGCAGCAGGTCGTCCAGCCGTTCCAGGGCCTCGACCGGAACCGTAAAGCCCGCCACCACGCGTAGGCCGCTGGCGGCCAGCTCCCGCGCCGAGGGGGTTGGCGAGGGCAGGGCGGCCAGCCTGTTCAGATCGCCGCGCCAACCGCCCGGACTCAGCGCCCGGGCGCAGGCGATGGCTTCGGGGCGCAGCATGGCGGGCAGGTAAAGACTGAAGGCCCCGATGCGGACGCCCAACGATTTCAGCGTGCGGCGCTCGGCCTGGCTCAGGGCCTTCAGCTCGGGATCCAGCGGCCGCTTGTCCAGTACGCCGCAGGCTTCCAACAACCGGTGAGCCAGGCCGCGCGGCAGGCCTCGTAGCTCGGATCCGGCCAGGGCGCGTTCCAGTTTGCGCAGCGGGGCTAGATGGCGATCGACCTCGGCGACCAGAAAGGCGTCCAGCCGCCGCTCGGCCCGCTCGCGCACAGTGGCGGGACCCAGTTCGCCCAGCAGTCTGGCGCGGGGCGACAGCAGGGCTCCGCCTCCTGACGTCGCGGCGGGGCGCACCACCCCGGCGATCTCGCCCCGCCACAGGATCGCGCTGTCGGGACTGAGCGCGAAGGCGTCGTCGGGCTCGCCGGACAGGGCGCCCAGGCGGCGGGCGATCTCGGGCCCGACCGCGCGGACCGCCGCGTTGCGCAGGGCCTTTTCCTCCAGCGCGCTGGCGCCCTTTTCGGGCGTGAAGGTGACGCCGGCCAGATGGCCGACCACGTGGCCCTCGACGGTGACCGCCCCATCCTGACCCACGCCGGCCAGCATGACCTCGCGCTCGCCCAGCTGGCGCATCAGCACGCTGGTGCGCCGGTCGATGAACCGGGCCATCAGCTTTTCGTGCAGGGTGTCGCTGATGCGGTCTTCCAGCTGCCGGGTCATGCCCTGCCAGTGGGCGGGATTGGCCAGCCAGTCTGGCCGGTTGGCGATGTAGGACAGGGTGCGCACGCCCGACAGGCGACCAGCCAGGCTGTCGATTTCGCCGTCGGTGCGGTCCAGCGCCTTGAACTGGGCGTTGATCCAGTCTTCCGGCAGCCGCTTCCTGCCCGTGGTCAGGTCGTCGAACAGGGTGCGGACCATGCGCTGGTGATCGTCATCGGTGGTCTTGCGGAAGTCCGGTGTCTGGCACACGTCCCACAGGCGCAGCAGGGCCGAGCGGTCGGCCTTGCAGCGGGCGATGACATCGTCCTGCTGGGACAGCTTGCGCAGGGTGCGCTCGTCCAGGGCCTCGTTCGACAGGGTCAGGCCGGCGCGGCCGGGTCCCTGACCCAGCGACTTCAGCAGCAGCGGCAGAGAGCCGAAATCCAGACGCGCATTGCGCCATTCCGCGGCGATGATCGGCTCGAACTGGTGGTTGACCACGCTCTCGACCAGATCCTCGTCCATCTCCTCGCAGTCGCCAGTGACGCCGAACGTGCCGTCGCGGGTGTAGCGCCCGGCGCGGCCGGCGATCTGACCCACCTCCTGGGCATGCAGCCAGCGGGTGCGAACGCCGTCGAACTTGCGAAGTCCGGCGAAGGCTACATGGTCGACGTCCATGTTCAGGCCCATGCCGATGGCGTCGGTGGCCACCAGGAAGTCGACCTCGCCGGACTGGTAGAGCGCCACCTGGGCGTTACGGGTACGGGGGCTGAGCGAGCCCATGACCACGGCCGCGCCACCCCTTTGGCGACGGATCAGCTCGGCGATGCCGTAGACGGCGTCGGTCGAGAAGGCGACGACCGCGCTGCGCCGGGGCAGGCGGGTCAGCTTCTTGGAGCCGGCATAGGAGAGGTTGGAGAACCGCTCGCGCGACACGATCTCGGCGTCGGGCAGCAGCCGGCGGATCAGCGGCGCCATGGTGCCGGCTCCGAGCAGCATGGTCTCGAACTTGCCGCGCGCATGCAGCAGGCGGTGGGTGAAGATATGGCCGCGCTCGGGATCGGCGCACAGCTGGATCTCGTCGATCGCCAGGAATTCGACCTCGCGGGCCAGCGGCATGGCCTCGACGGTGCAGACGAAATAGGCGGCGCGCGGCGGGACGATCTTCTCCTCGCCGGTGATCAGGGCGACGCTGGCCTTGCCGCGCAGCTTGACGACCCGATCATAGATCTCGCGCGCCAGCAGGCGCAGCGGCAAGCCGATCATGCCCGAGGCGTGACCCAGCATCCGCTCGACGGCCAGATGGGTCTTGCCGGTATTGGTCGGCCCCAGGACCGCGGTGAGCTTTGAGGGCGCGAGGCCTGCGGATCGGTCGCTCATGATCCGCAGAAGGTGGGGCGGGAATCGGGGGGAGGCAAGCGGCGCCGCTCGGCTTTAGACATGAAGACGGCGTCCTCCGAGCCAGGGACGATCCGGCATTCGCCGCTGGCGCGGCTTGTTGTCGCAGGGGCGCTGTTTTCACGTCTTGTTTTCCGCGAATGCCACAAAAAGTGGAGCTCGAATTCGCGAAGGGGCGAAGGACCGTGATGGAACTATCAGGACGGGGCGCGCGGCATGGGCGCGATCGCGGCCTTGAGACGCGTATTGTCGGCGTGGCGTTGCTGTCCACGATCGCGGCTCTGTTCGCGGCCTTCACGGTCTATCAATGGCGCAACTGGAACGCCGACCGGGACGCCTTGGCGGATGAAGCATTGGTGCTGGCCAGTTCCGTGGCCAAGGCCGCCCATGCCCAATCCAGCGGAGCGCAGCTGTCGGGAGGCGACACCGTTCGCGAGTTGGTCGGCGCCAGTCACCTCAAGATCGCCGCGAGCTATGCGCCTGTGGGCGGGCAGGAGATGCATTTCGGCCAGGCCGGTGCGGCGATGGACGCTCCGAAGGTTCAGCCGGTCTCAAGGACCGAGGTGCGATACCGGGGCCTCGATCTCGAGGTGGCCGCGCCCTATCGTGTGAATGGCCGGCAGGTCGGGACGGTCGCCATGGTGGTCGAGGGGCGAGAGCTCTTGGACGCCCGGCTTCTCAATATCCTGATCGCTCTGGTGTTGTCGGCCATGGCCGTTTTCGGCGCGGGCCTCATGGCGCGCCGGCTGACGCGCCGGGCGCTTGAGCCGCTTCGCGACCTCGCCGATGCGATGGACGCCGCGACGACCTCGCGGGATTTCAGCGTGCGCCTGCCGGTGGCGCGTTCCGACGAGGTCGGGCAGCTCACCGAGCGCTTCAATCTTCTGCTGGCCACCCTCGAAAACTCCGATCTGGATCTGAAAGGCGCCATGCGGGAGGTCACCGCCGCGCGCGACGCGGCCGAAGGGGCCAACCGTCTCAAACAGCGTTTCCTGACCAATATGAGCCACGAGCTCAGGACGCCGCTGAATGGCGTGCTGGGGATGAGTCAGGCCCTGCTGCGCGAACCCATGATCCCCGTCCAGCGGGAGCGGGTCGAGCTGATCGAGAAATCGGGCCATGCGCTGCTGACCCTGCTGAACGAAATTCTCGATCTCGCCGATTTCGACAAGGGAAACGTTCAGCTCGCGCACAAGGCCTTTGAACTGGACGCGATCATCGCCGGGGCTTGTGAGACCGCGACCCTGATGGCCGAGGACAAGGGACTTTTGCTGGAGATCGAGATCTCCGCGGAGGCGGCGGGAACCTGGATGGGTGATCCGCGCCGCATCCATCAGTTGCTGTACAATCTGATCTCCAACGGCCTGAAGTTCACGGCGTCGGGGCGGGTCGAGGTCAAGGCCACGGCGCGGGGCGACGAGCTGCTGCTGTCGGTCACCGACACCGGGATCGGCATTGACGCAGCGATTCTGCCGCGTCTGTTCGAACCCTTCACCCAGGCCGATGACACTCTCACGCGCGCCTTCGGCGGGGCGGGTCTGGGGCTCACCGTCTGTCGCAGTCTGGCTGACCTGATGGGCGGCCGAATTGACGTGGAGAGCGCGGTCGGTCGCGGCAGCGTGTTTTCGGTCGCCCTGCCGCTCGCGCGGGCCAAGGTCGCCGTGTCGGCGGCGCAGGACGCCGAACGGCTCGACGCCCTTCGCGTGCTGGTCGCCGAGGACAATGAGGCCAATCAGGTCGTGGTGCGCACCGTGCTCAATGCGCTGGGCATTGAACCCGTCATTGTCGCGGACGGTCAGGCCGTGGTCGACACCTGGAGTCAGGCGTCCTGGGATCTGATCCTGATGGATATCCAGATGCCGCTGCGCAACGGCGTTGAGGCCACGCGGGAAATCCGGCGCATCGAGGCCGAGCGCGGCTTGAAGCCCACCCGGATCGTGGCGCTGACGGCCAACGCCATGCCTCACCAGATCGCGAGCTATACCGCCGTTGGCATGGATGGCCTGGTCTCCAAGCCGATCATGATCGCGGATCTGCATGCCGCCCTGATCGGCGATCGGGCGGCATAGAGGTCGGCGCCGGAGGCGGGCCTGCAGCCGCGCGCTACATCTTGAGCGCGACGCCCAACCCCACCTTCACCCGGTCCATCACCACCAGGGTCCGGAAGCGCTTCACATTGCCGCCGTCAAAGAACAGTCGCCGCGTGAGGGCTTCGTAGTCGGCCATGGTCGGCACGGTGATCACCAGCATGAAGTCGGCGTCGCCGGTGACATAGTAGCACTGCTGCACCTGGGGCTCGCCGGCGAAGCGGGCCTTGGCGGCGTCCAGCAGATCCAGGCGCTCGTTCTCCAGATGCACCTCGACCAGCAGGGTGACAGCCTGGCCGACGCTGGGGGGATCGATCACCGCGACATTGGCCGTGATGACGCCGGCCGCCTCCAGCTTCCTGATGCGGCGCTGCACCGCTGGCGCCGACAGATTGACCGCCGCGCCGATCGTCCGCTGCGGCGTCGAGTTATCGCGCTGAAGCATGTCGAGAATCGCCAGATCGAAGGCGTCGAGGTTTTGAGCGGGCAAGGCGGCGTCCGGACGAAACAAACTTGCGTTCAAGCGAGCGAAACTAAGCCCACCTTTCGCGCGCCGGGCAATAGGGTCTGGCTCGCCCACTTCTTCCGGCGAGGTCGCGTATCCCGATGCAATTGCTCTACCAGACCCATTCTCCCTATGCCCGCAAGGTGCTGGTCCTGGCCCACGAGACAGGGCTGGCGGGACGCCTGCACGTGATCCATCAGGAGACCAGCCCGACCCTGCGCAACGACCTGGTGTTTGCGGCCAATCCGCTGGGCAAGGTGCCGGCCCTGATCCTTGAGCAGGGGCTAACCCTCTTCGACTCGTCGGTGATCTGCGAATTCCTGGACGGTCTGCACGACGGATCGCCCCTGATTCCGGCCAGCGGCCCGGAGCGTTGGCGGGTGCTGCGGCTGCAGGCGCTGGCGCAAGGCCTGTGCGACGCAGGCATCACCCTGCGCTGGGAGACGCAACGTCGCCCTGTCGAGACGCGGTGGTCGCCGATGGCGGACGGGCAGACCGAGAAACTTCTGGCCGGCTATGACTTTGCCGAGCGCGAGGCGCTGGACGCTCCGCTCGACCTTGGACAGATCGCCTTGGCCACGGCGCTGGACTGGCTGGATTTCCGGGGCTTGCCCGACTTCCGTGCTGGACGGCCCAGGTTGGCGGCGTGGTTCGACGCCTTTACCCGGCGGGCGTCGATGACGGCGACCACCTATCGCGGCCAGACGCGGGATGCGGCCTGAATCCGCGGGTTGACGCGTGCGGCTAGCCCCGCACGAAGATGTTCCGCAGCCACAGCGACCCCGACCTGGCAGCCTGGCCCCAGTCCTCGTCGTCGGGCGCCTCGGGGGTGTAGTCCCAGGGATTGAGCAGCTTGACGCGCGCAGCCTTGAAGGCGGCGGTGTCGCGCGTCACCAGGGTCAGGCCGTGTTCCAGCGCTGTGGCGGCCAGCAGGGCGTCGCGCGTCGCCGCGAGGGCCAGATGGGCCCGGCGGCGCACTACCGCCGCGTCGACCGGCAGGATGCGGCCTTCGAAGGCCGGCCCGACCTGGGCGTCCAGCCAGTGGCGCAGAGTGGTTGCCGCCGCCTTGTCATTGCGCTCGGCCCGGCCGGCGCCGGCTTCCAGTTCCAGCAGGGTGATCGCCGAGATGAACAGGCTGGTGCGCTGAACGCCGGTCGCCCAGGCGGTCAGGCCGGCGCCCGCGCCTCCGGACTTGGCGTTGCGCAGGTCAAAGACGACCTCGGTGTCGAGCAGGTACATCAGTCGCCGCTCCGGCCGTCCCAGACATTGGCAGAGCGTGCGGCCTCCAGGTCCACGGGCCCCAGGCCCGGCAGGGCCAGCAGGTCGACGATGCTCTCGGTCTGGCCGATCAGTTTGCGATAGGCCTCCACGCTCATCAGCACATGGGTCGCCTTGCCCCGGTCGGTGACGAACACCGGCGCGACTCGCGCGGCCCGCTTGGCCTGGCTGACATCCTGATTGAACGCCCGACTGGTGATGACCTTCACGTGCCTACATACCTGAAATGACAAGGCTGTCTTGTAGGTACGTTACTACCTTGTTGCCATGAGGCAACATAAAATTCACCAGCAAATACAATCTTCTGCCTGGCGGCAAAAATTGACAGCGCTGGGCTTGCGGGTTTTTCGAAACCCTGTCCCCTCTGACGAAAGACGCAGGCTCTGAAGAGCCGCGATCGGGGGAAACACACTTGTCTGACATCATTGCCAGCGTCGTCGAAACCGTGGGGAAGATCCTCGCGCCCAATGGTCCCGCCACCCTGGCGGCGGCCCACAGCTACACGCCGACTGATTTCAGTGTGCACTTCTTCCTTCAACTGGCGGTGATCCTGCTGGCCTGCCGTGTGGTCGGTTGGCTTGGCCAGAAGCTGCTGGCCCAGCCCCAGGTCGTGGGCGAGATGATCGCCGGCGTGGTGTTGGGTCCGTCCCTGCTGGGCCTGCTGTTCCCGGCCTTCCAGGGCATGTTGTTCCCCAAGGAGACCAAGAACGTCCTGTATGTCGGCGCCCAGCTGGGCGTAGGCCTCTACATGTTCATGGTCGGCACCAGCTTTCAGGCCGACCACTTCAAGGCCAAGGCCAAGAGCGCGGCCAGCGTCTCGCTGGCGGGCATCATCGCGCCGTTCCTGATCGCTGTGGCCATCACGCCGTTCCTGCTGAAGGTGCCGGGCCTGTTCGCGGAGGGCATTTCCCGGGCCAACGCCACCCTGTTCATGGGCGCCTGCATCGCCCTGACCGCCTTCCCGATGCTGGCCCGCATCATCAACGAGCGCGGCCTGGCCAAGACCTCGCTGGGCACCCTGTCGCTGACCGCCGGGGCGTTCGACGACGCCGTATCGTGGTGCGTGCTGGCCGTGGTGCTGGCCACCTTCGGCGGCGGGCCCGGCGTGGCGGTCCTGGCGATCGGCGGCGGGCTGGCCTACGTCCTGTTCCTGGGCCTGTTCGGCAAGCGCCTGCTGGCCCCGCTGGGCCGCATCGTCGAGCGCGAAGGCCAGATGAGCCTGACCATCCTGGCCATCACCCTGATGCTGTTCTGTTTCTCGGCCTTCCTGATGGACGCGGTCGGCATCCACGCCATCTTCGGCGGCTTCATGCTGGGCGCCGTCATGCCGCGCGGCAAGTTCGTCGAGGAGCTGAAGCAGAAGGTCGAGCCGCTGGCGGTGGTCCTGCTGCTGCCGATGTTCTTCACCTATTCGGGCCTCAACACCCGGATGGACATGGTCAACTCGCCGCAACTGCTGCTGATCGCCATCGGCATCCTGCTGGCCTCGATCGTCGCCAAGGGCGTGGCCTGCTACGCCGCCGCCCGTCTGGCCGGGGAAGACAACCGCACCGCCCTGGGCATCGGGGCCCTGATGAACTCGCGCGGTCTGATGGAGCTGATCATCATCAATATCGGCCTGCAGAAGGGCATCATCGGCCCAACCCTGTTCTCGATGCTGGTGTTGATGGCCATCGTCACCACGGTTATGGCCAGCCCGCTGTTCGAGGCCGTGTACGGTAAGAAGGCGCGGGAATCGGGCGAGCTCGATGGTCTGGACAGCGCGGCGGCCAAGGCCTCCGCCTGACTTCTATGAAAATTGTCATCCCTGACAAGCGCGTAGCGCGCAGAGCCGGGACCGACGCCTGAGCGCCGCGCTTCGGATCGGTCCCGGCTCTACAGGCCGCTATGCGACCTTCCGGCCGGGATGACAATGAAAGGGGTCTGCCCTAGGCGGGCTGTAGAGAGCGGTCGAAGCCGAACTGGTTGATCTGCGCGATCAGGTCGCGATGGCTGGGCAGGTCGTGGGTGGCGCGCTCGCCAAAACCGCGGATCTTGGCGAATAGCTTCTCGGCCCCCGCCACATCGGGAAACTCGGCCCGCCCCGGCGACAGATCGGTTCTGAAGCCCATGCCGTACAGAATGTACTGGTAGTTGAAGAAGGCGAAGGTCTCGAGATCCAGGGTGAAGTCGTAGCGGGCCGGCGGCCGGTAGCGCCACTGCTCCAGAAGGTCGGCCAGCCGATCCGGGATCGAGGCCGCATCCACATTGTCGCGCCAGAAGGGCTCGGTCCGCTGGCTCAGGCAGTAGTGCAGCTTCAGGAAGGTGATGATGTTGTCGTAGCGCGCGCTCATCAGCTCGTTGAAGCGCCGGGCCGGCGCGGCGATGGGGCCGTTGTGCGGGAACAGCTCGGCGATGATCGCCACGGCCGCCTCGATCAGCACCACGCCGGTCGATTCCAGCGGCTCCAGGAAGCCGGCCGAAAGGCCTACGGCCACGCAGTTGCCGATCCACTGCTTCTGCCGATAGCCGGCCTCGAACGACAGGGACCGCGGCGCGATCTCGACGCCGGCCCCGACATAGCCGCGCAGGATCGCCTCGGCCTGGTCGTCGTTCATGTGATCGCTGGAATAGACGCAGCCCACGCCGCGCGCGCCATTCAGCCCGATGTCCCACGTCCAGCCCGCTGCATGGGCGGTGGAGACCGTGAAGCTCTGGATCGGCGTCTCCGGCCCGCCATGGGGAATCTTGCAGGCCAGGGCCCGGTCGGCGAACAGGGTCGAGCGCACGTCCCTGAACGGCGATTTCAGGGCCTGGCCGATCAGCTCGGCGTGAAAGCCGGTGCAGTCGACATAGAGGTCGGCTTCCAGGGTTCCGTGCGCCTGGCAGGTCACCGAGGCGATCTCGCCGGCCTCGTTCAGCGCTACGCCGGTCAGCAGTCCCTGTAGATGGCGCACACCGAGCTCGCGGGCGCGCTCGGCCAGCACATTGGCCAGCTTGGCGGCGTCGAAATGGTAGGCGTAGTTCAGCGGACCGGAGAAGTTGCCCTCGTGCGGACGCTTGGGCGCGCGCTGCGCCTCGGCGACCCGGGCCTGGATGGTCATGGCCTCGGCGAAGGGCGCGCGGGTCGCCTCGTCCTGCAGCAGCCAGTAAGGCGCCAGGCTGGTCCCGTCGGTCGAGAACGGCGCCTCGAACGGGTGGAAGTACTGGTGGCGCCGGCCATCATCCTTCGGTGCCCACGCCCAGTCGTTGAAGCGGATGCCCTGCTTGAAGGTGGCCGAGGTCTCGCGAATGAATCGCCCCTCGTCGATGCCCAGGAACTGCAGGGTGGCGCGGATGGTCGGAAAGGTCGCTTCGCCCACCCCGATGATGCCGACCTCGGGCGATTCCAGCAGGGTGATGTCCAGATGGCTCTGTTCGGCGATGCGCAGCGACTTGGCCAGATAGGCCGCCGTCAGCCATCCGGCCGTTCCGCCTCCCACGATCAGGATTCTGCGTCGACGATCCATGCAGACTGAATAGCGCTTTATCCGGCCCCGGGCAGGCTAAATTGCCGCCTTACTGGCCCCGCTCGAACGCCACCACGCCGTCCACCACTGTGAGCACCGTCTCGGCGGTGAGGATGTCGGCGGGCGCGACCGTCATCAGGTCCTTTGAGAACACGGTCACATCGGCCTTCTTGCCGGCCTCAAGCGTGCCGCGATCCTTTTCGGCGAAGGCGGCATAGGCCGGGGCCCCGGTCAGCATCTTCAGCGCCTGGGTCCGGCTGACGGCCTCCTCAAGGTGCCAGTCCTCATTGGCGAAGCCGGTCAGGCTGTGGCGATGGACGGCGGCGTAGAACTCGATGCGCGGATCGCCCACCTCGACCGGGGCGTCGGAGCCGGCGGCGACGACCGCGCCGCTCTTGAGCATGTCGTTCCAGCGATAGCCTTCATGCAGGCGGGCCTTACCCAGGCGCGCGGGGGCGAAATAGAGATCGCCGATGGCGTGGCTGGGCTGCATCGAGGCGATGACGCCCATCTTCGAAAAGCGCGGCAGGTCAGGGTCGGCGACGATCTGGGCGTGCTCGATCCGCCAGCGGGCCCCGGTGTCGCTGCCCAGGGTTTCGCCGAACCAGTCCAGCACCATGCGATTGCCGCGGTCGCCGATGGCGTGCATGGCCACCTGGGCCTTCACGGCCCGGGCCTGCTTCATCAGCGCCAGCCCCTTGTCGCGCGGGGTCAGCTGCAGGCCCGTCCCTTCGGCGTCGCTGTAGGGCTCAAGCAGGGCCGCGCCGCGCGAGCCCAGGGCCCCGTCCATATAGAGCTTGATGCCCCGCGTGCGGATCAGGCCGGTGGCGTCCTCGAACGGGCCCTTGGCGAGCACCTCGGCGGCGCCGCTGGGGTCCATGTAGTTGTCGACGCGGATGTGGAACTTCTTCTCGGCGGCCAGGGACGTCATCAGGGCCAGGTCGGGCGCCTCCACGCTCATGTTTCCAAGACCCGTCCAGCCGCGCGAGGCATAGAGCGCGCCGGCCTTTTCCAGGGCCTGACGCTTCAGGGCTTCCGAGGGCGGGGGAATGACCCCGGCGACCAGCGACTGGGCGTGGTCGATCAGCATGCCGGTCGGCAGGCCGTCCGCGCCCTTGAGGATCTGGCCGCCGGCGGGAGCGGCCGTGTCCTTGCCGACGCCGGCCTGGGCCAGGGCGGCCGAGCTGGCGACGGAGGCGTGGCCGTCGGAGCGTTCCAGCACGATCACGCGGCCGGGCGCGGCGCGGTCCAGATCCGCGCGGTTGGGGAAGCGCTTCTCGGGCCAGTGGGTCTCGATCCAGCCCCGGCCATAGATCGGACCGGTCGGATTGGCGGCGGCGTAGGCGCTGACCGCCTTGATCAGGTCCTCCACCGAGCCGACCTGGTCCAGATTCAGGGTCAGTTCGCGCAGGCCAATGCCGGTCAGGTGGGCGTGGGCGTCGACAAAGCCCGGAAAGGCCGCGGCGCCTTTCAGGTCGAAGTCGCGGACGTCCCCTGCGGCCTTGGCGCGGGCGGCGGCCAGGTCGCCGACGAACAGGATCCGGCTGTCGCGGATCAGCACGGCCTGGGCGCTGGGCGCGGCCTCGACCCCGGTATGGATCGGCCCGCCGTGGATCAGCAGGTCGCTGGCCGAGGCTGTCGAGACGGTTGCGGACGCCAGCAAGGCGGCGAGGACGATGGGGCGCACGGCGATCTCCAGACAGCAAGAAACGGAAATCGTAGGGCGCCGCTCGAAAGCCGCAACCGCGATGCTATAAATGAGGGATGCAGGGGACCGCTTTCGCGCTTTTCGACACCGTTATCGGCCGCTGTGGCGTCGCCTGGGGCGATGGCGGGCTGATCGGCATGCAATTGCCCGAAGCGACACCCGGGGCGGCCTGGGCGCGCCTGCGCAAGCGTTTCCCCGAAGCGGTCGAAACGCCGCCGTCGCCCGCGATCGAGCGGATCATCGAGCGGGTTCTGGATCTGTTGGCCGGCGGTCGCGACGACCTGACGGACATCGTTCTCGACCAGAGCGGCGTGCAGGGCTTCAACTGGCGGGTCTATGAGATCGCTCGGGCCATCGCGCCGGGCGAAACCTCGACCTACGGCCAGGTGGCCCGCGCCATGGGCGAGCCCGGCGCCGCGCGGGCGGTGGGCAAGGCCCTGGGCGAGAATCCCTGGCCCATCGTCGTGCCCTGCCACCGGGTGCTTGCCGCTTCGGGCGGGATGGGCGGCTTCAGCGCCGAGGGCGGCGCGAACACCAAGGCCCAGCTGCTGACCATAGAGCGGGCGCGGACCAGCCCCGTACCGACCCTGTTCGACCTGGAATTTTCGGTGGCCCCGCCGCGCGGCGGATAGGGCCCACGCTCAAGTTAACGCCGGGAGCGGAACTTGCGAACAGGGGCGAAACGAATCAGGACCGAATCAGCGACGTCGGCCGATTCAGTCTTTGTTCCCTACAACCCATTGTATCTTAATTTGAATTAACCACAAACGGCTTCCCGCGAGCGGCTATTTTGCGTCGGCCGGGCAATTGGGACCCACGCGCCGTGCGTCCATCACGCCGGCCAGCGGAATCCCGTTGATGGTCTTCAGCTTCACATCCAGCTTGAAGCTCTCGGCGGTGTAGTCGCCCTTGGCGGTCACCGGAGCCACGCGGCCCTTCTTGTCGGTCCAGGCGCCCTTCAGGGCGATCTTGCCGTCCTTCACCACCCGGGTGGTGTAGTCGCAGGTATATTTGCGGGTGCAGATGCCCTTGGCGAACTGCTCGACATCGGCCTGCTTGAGGCAGCGCGACTCATCGCCGGCCGGGATGGGGCCGATCCGGTAGCTGTACTCCCAGTGACCGGGGAGAATCGTGGTCGGCGCGGGCTGTGCGGCCAGGCTCAGGCCGGCGGTCATGGCGAGACCTGCGGCGGTCAGGGCGAGGGCGATCAGACGCATGGACGGGTGCTCCTTCATGGGCTCTCTATATAAGGAGCCAGATGAACCTGTCTTGAAGGCGGTCGTGAGGCGATCTTCATCCGGGATCGCGCCGCGAAGCGGGCTTGCCGCCTTGACTCGGCAGGCACCCTTCGCCTATATCGCCCGCTCTCGCGTGGCGGCTCGTCCACCGCGCCCCGAAATTCATGTCTGCGAAGCTCCGGCTTCGCCCAGCCAAGGTAGTCCCATGTCGCGCCGCTGCGAACTCACCGGTATCGGTCCGATGGTCGGCCACAATGTGAGCCACTCGAACATCAAGACCAAGCGCCGCTTCCTGCCGGCCCTGTCGCCTGCGACGCTGGCCTCGGATTCGCTGGGCCAGACCTTCCGTCTGCGCATCAGCAACGCCGCCCTGCGCACCCTGGACTTCAAGGGTGGCCTGGACGTGTTCCTGCTGGGCGCCAAGGACGAGCAGCTGTCGCCGCGCGCCCTGAAGATCAAGTCGCAGGTCAAGGCCAAGGCCAAGGCCGCCGCCGTGGCCGTCGCCGCCTAAGCGACGATCGCGATCAACTCTTGAAAGGCCCGCGAGGAGCAATCCTCGCGGGCCTTTTCGCGTCTGTGTTCAGGCGCGTGTCATGCAAAGCGAAGCCCGGACAAAGCAAAACCCGGCGCGGAGGACCGCGCCGGGTTTGGTACGCTACTGAACAGGTAGGTTTGGCTTAGCGCGAGGTCACCGAGCCCGAGGTCGGGTTGGCGGTGTTGTAGGCGCTCAGGGCCGGGCTGTTGATCTTGGCGACGGCGTCGCTGACCGAGGCGCGGATGCAGGCGGGGTACAGGTAGCCCGACAGCGCTTCGCCGCGGACGTCCTGCCAGCAGACGGTGCTGGCGGCTTTGACGATGTCGGCG
>CALRUN020000026.1:0-60548 GCA_943371355.1 Alsobacter soli | reverse complement strand
TGTCTGGCTGAAAGCCCGTCCTCTTCGACCGCCGGAGCGCGCTGGAAACGGCGCGGTCCGGGTCCCGGTAAGGCCTTAAGAGGGCCACCCGACGGGAGGCTGACGGAAAACGATGACGCGGAGCGCTCGGCTTCGTCGAAACGGTATTTTCTATCTCTCATCCGGACGTCGTCCGGACGCTCCGCGACCCTTTTCATCGCCATCGCAGCGAAAGCGCGGGGGTGCGAACGCATGCCTTCTCCCTTCCCCCTTGGATGGGGGAAGGGCGGGGATGGGGGTGACCCCGCCGGACGATTTCACACCGTCAGAGCCACACCCTGAACCGCTGTCACCCCCATCCCCAACCCTTCCCCCATCAAGGGGGAAGGGGGGCGAGCAGGTGACGGAGGCGAATGACGAGCCCCAACCAAGGAGCCCCCTCAATCCCCCAGCACCTCGTCCACCCACTGGCTCACCCTCTGCGTCGCCGGACCATAGATCCGCCGGTCGAAGGCGTGGGCGTTGTCGGATCGCGTCACATTGATCTCGCAGGTCGGGATGCCCAGGGCCCGCGCCTCGGCCACGAAGCCGGCGGCGGGATAGACCGAGCCGGACGTGCCGATGGCCACGAACAGGTCGGCCTCCTCCAGCGCCTGGTTGATCTGGTCCATGAACATAGGCAGTTCGCCGAACCACACCACGTCCGGGCGGGTGGCTCCGACCGTTCCGCATTCGGGGCAGACCTGGCGGGCGGTCAGCGGACCCCGGTCGATCCAGTCGCCCGAGCACTGGGTGCAGCGGGTGGCGGTCAGCCGGCCATGCATGTGGACGACCCGCTGGCTGCCGGCCTTTTCGTGCAGGTCGTCGACATTCTGGGTGCAGAGAAAGACCCAGCCGCCCGCGGCGGTCATCTCGCGCTCCAGCCGGGCCAGGGCGATGTGGGCGGCGTTGGGCGCGGCGATCTCCAGGATCTTGCGGCGGGCCGAATAGAAGTCGCGCACCCGGCCCGGGTCGCGGGCGAAGCCTTCCGGCGTCGCCAGCTGGGCCAGGTCGTTCTGGGTCCACAGGCCGTCGGAATCGCGAAAGGTCTTCAGGCCGCTCTCGGCCGAGACGCCCGCGCCAGTCAGGATGAAGATGTTCAGCGGCTGGGCCATTTCACCTCCGCGCCCCGGCCAATCGCCTCTGGAGCGAACCTGACGCATCCGTCATTTTTAATTTGACCCATCCGCGAGATTGAGTTGACAGTGTTTAGATCGTTGGAGGCTGGCGCAAGACCCGCCCCGACCCAGACCACCGGAGGAGCCCCCATGACGGACAAGAACATCACCAAGGACGCCATGTACGACGCGGTGGCGCCGGACGATTTCGAGTCGATGCTCGAACTGGACCGCTACAACAACCGCTCCACGGCCTTCGACAAGATCATTTCGGCGACCCATGACCACTTCTGGGATCCGCTGGACAAGGCCTATATCGATTTCGACGTGCCGTTCGACATGGAGAACCAGGCCCTGGTGCCCGAGGATCTCGTGATCGCCCTGTCGACCGACTATGTCTCCAATCACCTCAGCGATCCCAAGACGCGCATCCGCTTCATCAACCAGTCGGTGCTGCGCAGCTTCTCGTCGATCCTGCACGGCGAGCAGGGCGCGCTGAACCTGTCGGCCAGCCTGTGCCACGTGCTCAAGGACCAGGGCGCGCAGGAATACGCCGCCAACCAGACCCGCGAAGAGGCCCGCCACGTCACGGCCTTCGCCAAATATATCAAGACCCGCTGGGGCCGCCCGGTCGAGTGCGGCCCGGCGCTGAAGACCCTGCTGGTCGAGATCATCGGCGCGCCGGAGGTCTACAAGAAGATCATCGGCATGCAGATGCTGGTCGAGGGCCTGGCCATGGGCGCCTTCGCCACCTTCTACAACCAGATCAACGATCCGGTCGGCAAGCAGATGCTGCAGCTGGTGATGACCGACGAGGCCTTCCACCACAAGTTCGGCAAGATCTGGGCCGACCGCACGGTGCCCAAGTTGTCGGCCGAAGAGCACGCGATCATCGAGGACTGGGCGGCGCACTGCTTCCAGACCCTGCTGTTCAACCTCGTCTCGCCGCACCAGCAGCTGGATCTCTATGCCGAGTTCGGCCTCGACCCCGACAAGGTGGTCGAGGAGTACGGGAAGATCATGACCGACGACGTCCGTCGCGAGGCCATGAAGGAGCAGACCAACATCTTCCGCGTGCTGGTCAAGACGCTGCTCAACGCCGGCATCATCACCGACCGCACCAAGGCCTTCTACGCCATGTATGTCGACCTCGACGAACTGCGCGGCGAGGGCGAGCGGATGGTGGGCGACGACATCGCCGAAGAGGGCATCCGCCACCTGCAGGCCATCAACTTCAAGGACCGTCCGGTCGGCGCGATCAGCATCGCCGCCGAATAGGCGCCTTCGCGCCGGAGATCAGGCCGCCCGCCCCGGAACAGGGGCGGGCGGTTTGCGTTTGAGTTCCCTTGTTGGCAAGGTTTCCACCCATGCGCAGTCTCCCCTCGATGATCACCGGCGCGCTGCTCTGCGCCGCCGTGGCGGGCTCGGCCCTCGCCGCCGCCCAGCCCCCGGCCAAGGGCGTCTCGGCTGCGTTCTACACCGGCAAATGGTACGAGATCGCCCGCACGCCGAACGCCGGCCAGCGCGACTGCCAGGCGGCCACCACCCAGTTCACCACCACCAGCGACAGCGGCTTCAAGGTCGTGCAGATCTGCCGCAAGGGCTCGGCCTCGGGCGCGGCCAAGACCTTCAACACCACTGGCAAGATCGTCACCGGAACGCCGAAGAACGCCAAGTTCTCGATGAGCTTCCTGGGCGGCCTGAAGAAGCAGGAATACTGGGTGCTGGACCGCGCCGACGACCAGTCCTGGGCGATCATGGCCACGCCGGGCGGCAACTACGTATGGCTGCTGTCACGCCAGCCGGACATGCCTTCGGACGTCAGGGCGGCAGCCCTGTCGCGGGTGAAGGCGCTGGGCTACGCCGAACTCGAATTCCCCGCCCATCCGGACGTCTGATCACATGAAACCCTGGACCCTCACCCTGACCCTGCCCCTGCTGCTGGCCGCCTGCGTCGCGGGCCCCAGCGGCAATCCCAACCCGCCCCAGCCCGCCAAGGCCGTGGAACTGGATCGCTATCTGGGCCTCTGGTACGAGGTCGCCCGCTACGACATGCGGTTCGAGAAGGGCTGCGAAGGCGTCACCGCCGAATATTCCAAGCGCCCCGACGGCCTGATCCGCGTGCTCAACACCTGCCGCCAGGGCGCGGTGGACGGTCCTGTCAAGAGCAGCGAGGGCAAGGCCAAGGTTGTCGATACGGCGACCAACGCCAAGCTGAAGGTCTCGTTCTTCGGTCCGTTCTGGGGCGACTACTGGGTCATGGACCACGCCGACGACTACAGCTGGAGCATCGTCGGCGAGGGCTCGGGCAAGTATCTCTGGCTCCTGACCCGCAAGCCGCCCACCGACCTGGAGCGCGAGGCCCTGACCGCCCGGGCCAAGGCCATGGGCTATGACGTCTCGATGCTGCGACCGACCCTGCAGCCCGCGCCTTAAGGGCGCTTGCCCGGCCAGGTGAGATAGCCGTTGGCGTCGCGGCCGGCGTAGCGGACCTCCGGCGGCGGCAGGGTCCGCGACGGCGGCGCCTCATAGGGCCGGGCGTAGGGGTATTCGATATAGGGCGGGAGGGACTGGGTTGGTGGCGGCTCCCGGCGCTCGAACTCTGCGATCGCCACCTGTGGCGCAGCAAGGCGGGGAGGTTCGATCCCTCGCGGAGGCGTCGAAAGTCTTGGCGTGGCCTCAATCCGCACCGGCGGCGCAACCACCGGCGCTGACGGCGGAAGTGTCGACATCACAACAGCGGCCGGCGTCGCCACCCGGGTCTCGATTCGAGACGTCTCGGCGATAGTCCTCGTCTGCGGGAAGGGAGCGACCCCTCGGCCCTCCAGGGGCCGCCCCGACGGAGGGTAGAGGCTTCTGATCGCGATCTTGAACTGACCCAGACAAGCCTCATAGCCCGCCGCGAAGTGCCCCTTGGCAAGTTCCCCGGCGTCCGGGCGATAGAGGGCGCTCTCGCTTTTCAGGAGCGCCGGAGCCTCCCACCGGCAGACGGTGTTGACCGCGACGGCGCCAGTGCGGCCGTCGATGACGTCCAGCTTCGCATGATAGATCGCGTCCTTTTCGTAACTCGCCGATCCGACCACGCGCCAGCCCATGTTCCGCACATCGACGATGTAGCGGGCGCCGACGGCCATTTTGGCAATCGCCTTGGGACTCTGGCGCTCGATGGCGATCGGCTGCTCAAGAACGACCGCTTCCCGGCGCTCGGCCAGCGTCCGAGC
Organism: Alsobacter soli; assembly: GCA_943371355.1. Taxonomy (GTDB): domain Bacteria; phylum Pseudomonadota; class Alphaproteobacteria; order Caulobacterales; family Caulobacteraceae; genus Caulobacter. The sequence goes on along the minus strand of CALRUN020000026.1, from coordinate 56,191 downwards.
CAGTTCGCGCGCCAGGTCAGGCGTCGGATCGACGATCTGGCTTTTCCGGGCCAGCTGCGCGCCGGACATGTTTTCAACGATGGCCTGGCCGATCACGGCGCCCACCATGCCAGCCAGTCCCATGCCGGGGGGATTGAGGTTGACCTCGACACCGGAGCGCAGACCGGGCGACTTGCGCTGAGTGAAGGCGATGGTCTCGGTCGAAGGCTCGGCGAGAGCTACTTCGGCCGGAGGGGGCGTGCGCGGCGCGGCCGTCGCAACGCCTTGCGACGCCAGAGCCACGATCGTGGCGACCGCCAGAACAGAACACGTCTTCACAGCACCGCCCACCTAACGCCCCGCTCGATGAGTCCGGGCTATTGCGCCGAAAGGTTGTGGTCAAAGCGTCGCGCTCACGGCGGGAACCCGGCTCGCCCGGCGGGACGCTATTTAACCTTGATCCGCGAACAAAGCTGGAACAGGATCGCGTCATGGACGTCGTGATCGACCTGCGCCCATCGCGGCCCGAGACCACCGACGCGGTCACCCGAGGGGCCGCGAGGTTCCTGGTGTCGCTGGGCTATGCGCCCCTGGCCGAGGTGACCCTGCCCAACGGTCGCCGCGCCGACCTCATGGCCCTGGGTCCAAAGGGCGATATCCTGATCGTCGAGGTGAAGTCGGGGCTGGAAGACTTCCGCATCGACCGCAAATGGCCCGAATACGCGCCCTATTGCGACGCCTTCTACTTCGCGGTCGCCCCGCAGTTTCCGGACGGCATCCTGCCGGAGGAGCCGGGGATGATCGTGGCCGACGCCTTTGGCGGCGCCGTGATCCGCGAGGCACCGGTCGCGCCGCTGGCTCCGGCCCGGCGCAAGGCCCTGACCCTGGCCTTCGCACGGCTGGGCGCGATGCGGGCCTCGGGCGTCGTCACCGATCGTCTCTAGTTGTCGCGAACCACCTTCAGCACCGCCTCGCCATAGCGGTCGAGCTTGCCCTGCCCCACGCCGCCGGCCTTGGCCAGGGCGGGCAGGCTGGCCGGTCGCGCGGCGGCGATCTCGGCCAGGGTGGCGTCGTGGAAGATCACATAGGGCGGCACATGCTGGGACTGGGCCTGTTCGCGACGCCAGGACCGCAGGGCCTCGAACAGGGCCTGGTTCTCCAGCGGCACGGTCAGGGCCTTGCCCTCGCGGCGCTTGCGCGGCGCGCCGGAGCGGGTGTCGGCGGCGGCTTCCGGCTCCTGCCGCAGACTGACCCGGCGCTCGCCGCGATAGACGGCCTTGACGCCCTCGACCTCGCCCAGACCGATCAGGGGGCGGCCATCATTGGGATCCTCGCGCAGCAACCCCTCGAACACCAGGGTGTCGAGCAGGTCGCGCCAGGTCGCCGGGCTGAACTCGCGGCCGATGCCGAAGGTCGACATCTGGGCCTCCTGCGGCGTGACGTCCTTGGTTTTGCCCAGCAGGTGGTCGACCAGACGCCCCCGGCCGAAACGTCCGCCCAGACGGTGGGCGGCTGACAGCGCCTTCTGGGCGGCCTCGGTGGCGTCCACGCCCTTGGGCGGCGAGGTGCAGATATCGCAGACCCCGCAGACGGCCACGCCCTCCTCGCCGAAATAGCGCCGCACGGCGGCGGCGCGGCAGGTGACGCCTTCCAGCATGGAATAAAGCTGGCGCAGCTTGCGGGTCTGGACCTGGCGCACCTCGTCGGGCGCCTCGCGGGCCTCGATACGCTTGCTGGCCCAGGCCATGTCGGCGGAGCCGTAAAGGGTGATGCCCTCGGCCGGCTGTCCGTCGCGGCCGGCGCGCCCGATCTCCTGCCAGTAGGCCTCGATGGCGGCGGGCGGGTCGGCATGGATCACGAAGCGGACGTCGGGCTTGTCGACGCCCATGCCGAACGCGATCGTCGCCACCATCACGGCGGCGTCGGCTTCGAGGAACTCCTCCAGCCGACGGGCGCGGACGTTTTTGTCGAGGCCGGCGTGATAGGCGAGCGCGGGAATGCCCTGGGCGATCAGCTTCTCGGCCAGTTTCTCGGTCGAGTCGCGGCTGCCGGCATAGACGACGCCGGCCCGGCCCGGGCGCTCCAGCACCAGTTCCACCACCCGGTCATGGCCCTTGCCGCGCTTGCGCTCGGCGTTCAGGGCCAGTTCGGGGCGGGCGAAGCTGTCGACGAACTCGGCCGCGCCCTCGAGGCGCAGTTCGGCGCGGATGTCGTCGCGGGTCCGGGCGTCGGCGGTGGCGGTGACGGCCAGGCGCGGGACGTTGGGGAAGACCTCGGCGATGCGACCCAGCATCCGGTATTCGGGCCGGAAGTCGTGGCCCCACTGGCTGACGCAGTGGGCTTCGTCGACCGCGACAAGGGCCAGATTCAGCCGCGACAGCCGGTCCAGCATCGACGGCTGCATCAGGCCTTCGGGCGACAGATAGAGCAGGTCGAGCTGGCCCTCGTCGATGCGCCGCCAGATATCGGCGCGCTCGCCGGGCAGGGTGTTTGAGTCCAGCCGCTCGGCCGCGACACCGGCCTGCTGCAGTCCCGCCACCTGGTCGGCCATCAGCGCGATCAGCGGCGAGACCACCAAACCGAGGCCCGGCCGGATCAGGGCGGGGATCTGGTAGCACAGGCTCTTGCCGCCGCCGGTGGGCAGCACGGCCATGGCGCTGCGCCCGGCCAGCAGCTCGCCGATCACGCCGGCCTGCAGACCTCTGAAGTCAGCATGGCCGAACGTCCGGCGCAGGACGTCGCGGGCGGTGTCGAGAGGTGTGGAATCAACGATCGTGGGCACGGCGGACTTGTGACAGCGGGGATGCGCAGCGCCAAGCCATTCCTCGCACGGCGACCGGAAGCCAGATCACCGCACTCAACTCCAAATGGCAACATCGGAAATGCGCTATCGCGCCACAAGAGCGCCGCCTTCGACGTTCATCTCTCGTCAATCTTGTCGCGCGTTTTGTGGGCTTCCGCTAAACGGGACGCTCGTGCGCGCCCTGTAGACGCAGCTTGGGATTAGAGACGACATGGCCAACGGCACCTTCGGCGGAAACAGGCCGGCGAAGCCGCAACGCACGCCCCTGCAGGCCGCGCTCTATTGGGGCGCGGTCGTGGGCGTGTGGGGGCTGATCTTCATCGTCGCCTTCTTCGCCGTGTTCGCCAGCGATCTGCCCGACACGTCGAAGCTCTATGACGTCAAGCGCCAGCCCTCGATCAACTATCTGGACCGCTCGGGCGCGCTCCTGGCCGTGCGCGGCAGCCAGTATGCGCCGCCGGTCGATATCGACGCCCTGCCCAAATATGTCCCGGCCGCTTTCGTGGCCATCGAGGACCGCCAGTTCTATCGCCACTTCGGGTTCAACCCCTGGGGCATCATCCGCTCGGTCGCCTGGAACATGACCCATGACGGCCCCCAGCGCGGCGGCTCGACCATCACCCAGCAGCTGGCCCGCAACCTGTTCCTCAGCCCGGCCCAGAACTATCGCCGCAAGGCCCAGGAGCTGATCCTGGCCGTCTGGCTGGAACTGAAGTTCAGCAAGAAGCAGATCCTGGCCCTCTATATGAACCGGGTCTATTTCGGGGCCGGCGCCTATGGCATCGAGGCCGCCTCGCAGCGCTATTTCAACAAGCCCGCCAACCAGCTGACCATCGGCGAGAGCGCCCTGCTGGCCGGCATGATGAAGGGCCCGGCCCGCTATTCGCCGGTCAGCGCCAGCGAACGCGCCGCCCGCCGGGCCACCGTGGTGCTGGACGAGATGGTGCGCATCAAGGCCATCACCGCCGAGCAGCGCGACGAGGCCTTCAAGACCCCGGTGCAGGTCTCGGCCACCCTGGCCAACCAGCGCGCCCAGTATTTCACCGACTATATCGACGCCCAGGTGCGTTCGCTGGTCGGCGAGCCGACCGAAGATCTCGTGGTCGAAACCACGCTGGACCTGCCGATCCAGGTCGCCGCCGAACGCTCGGTCAAGCTGGGCGTCGAGGGCCACATCAAGCAGGGCGTCGAGCAGGCGGCCCTGGTGGCCATCGACGGCGAAGGCCGCATCCGCGCCTATGTCGGCGGCGCCGACTATGGCGAGACCCAGTTCGACCGCGCCACCACCGCCCGCCGCCAGGCCGGCAGCGCCTTCAAGCCGTTCGTCTATCTGACCGCCATGGAACAGGGCCGCACGCCCAATGTCACCGTGATCGACGAGCCGGTGAAAATCGGCAACTGGGAGCCCAAGAACTACACCAACAAGTATCTCGGCCCGATGACCATCCAGACCGCCCTGGCCCAGTCGATCAACACGGTCGCCGCGCGCCTGGCCAACGAGGTCGGCACCAGCAACGTGGCCAACACCGCCCGCCGCCTGGGCATCACCAGCAAGATCCAGCTGGACCCCTCGATGGCCCTGGGCGCGGTCGAAGTCTCGCCGATGGAAATGGCCCAGGCCTATGCCCCGTTCTCGAACGGCGGCTTCCTGGCCAAGGGCTACGGCATCGAGCGCATCCGCACCGCCAGCGGCCAGGTGCTGTACGACCACGGCGTCGAGAAGGTGTCGCGCGCGGCCGTGATCGGCTCGCCCGCCCTGCAGTACATGAACCAGATGATGCGCCAGGTCGTGACCTCGGGCACCGGGACGCGCGCCAAGGTCGCCGGCTACGACATCGCCGGCAAGACGGGCACCACCAGCGACTATCGCGACGCCTGGTTCGTCGGCTACAGCGGCGGCTTCGTCACCGCCGTCTGGACCGGCAAGGACGACAACACCACGATGAAGAAGGTGACCGGCGGCGGGGCGCCCGCCGAGATCTGGCGCAACTTCATGGCCGCCGCCCTGCCGCGCCTGAAATCGACCCCGATCCCTGGCGGCGTCATCGAGCCGCCGCCCGTGGTCGGCGAGGATCCGATCGGCGATCTGATCGATCCGTCCGCGACGCCCGATGGTCCCGGGGCCGAAGTCCCGGCCTCGACCACGCCCCCGGCGGACAACCTGCCTTACTGAGGTCGCTGTCCCGGCGCGGGTCTGCGGTTCGCCACCGCCGCCGCCGCAAGGGGGACGGCTGAGGGGAAACCCCAACTCGCCCCTCGCAATCCCGCCTGCGCCGCCTTAACTAGGCAGTCGCAGCGCGGGAAGTCGAACGTCTCCGCGCCAAGCTGATCCGGAGTCGTCCATGTCGTTGAGAGTCGCCGTCCAGATGGATCCCGTGCTCGGGATCAACATCGACACCGACACCACCTTCCAGATGATGATGGAAGCCCAGACCCGGGGTCACAAGCTGTGGGTCTATACGCCCGACAAGCTGTCGATGGAGGATGGCCGGGTGTTCGCCCGCGCCCAGTCGCTGGTGCTGAGCAACACCAAAGGGGCGCACGCCGAGCTGGGCGAAAGCGTGCTGCTGGACATGAAGGACGACGTCGACGTGGTGCTAATGCGCCAGGATCCGCCGTTCGACATGGCCTACATCACCGCCACCCACTTCCTGGAGAAGGTCCACCCCCACACCCTGGTGGTCAACAATCCGGCCGAGGTGCGGAACGCGCCCGAAAAGCTGTTCGTCACCGACTTTCCCGGCGTACAGCCGCCGACCCTGATCACCAGCGACTATGAGGCCATCTACGACTTCCGCGCCCGGCACGGCGACATCGTGCTCAAGCCCCTCTACGGCGGCGGCGGCTCAGGCGTGGCGCGGCTGCTGGCCGACGATCCCAATCTGGACGCTCTGCTGGAACTGCACGCCATGATCGGCCGCGAGCAGGTGATCGCCCAGAAATTCGTGCCGGCCGTCAGCAAGGGCGACAAGCGCGTGCTGCTGGTGGACGGCGAGCCGGTGGGCGCGATCAACCGCGTGCCGGCCGCCGGCCAGGTGCGCTCCAACCTGCGCGTGGGCGGCCGCGCCGAGGCCGTGGAGCTGACCGCCCGCGACCTGGAACTGTGCGCGATCATCGCTCCCGAGCTGAAGCGGCGCGGCCTGCTGTTCGTGGGCATCGACGTGATCGGCGAATACCTGACCGAGATCAACGTCACCTCCCCCACCGGCGCCCAGCAACTGAAGCGGTTCGGCGGGGCTGACGCCTCGGCGGTGCTGTGGGATCGCATCGAAACGATCCGCACCACTCAAGCTTGACCAGGGTGAAGTGAGCGCTCCAGAGCACTGATTTCCCGAAACGTTCGTTTTTCGTTCTTGCTACGCTCTTCACGTCATGTTTCGTGTGTGGATAAGTCCAACCGATCCATGAGGCGGGCATGGCCGCGAAGGTCGTCACGGTGGCTTTCGAGGGCGTCGAGGCGCGCCGCGTCGATGTCGAGGTGCAGCTGACCAGCGGTCAGCAGATCTTCGTCATCGTGGGCCTGGCCGACAAGGCCGTGGCCGAAAGCCGCGAGCGGGTGCGCGGGGCCTTCGCCGGGCTGGGGCTGTCGCTGCCCGGCAAGCGCATCGTGGCCAATCTGGCCCCCGCCGACATGCCCAAGGAGGGCACGCACTTCGACCTGCCCATCGCCCTGGCGGTGATGGCCTCGATCGGGGTGATCCCGCTTGACGCCCTGGATGGCTGGGCGGCCATGGGTGAGCTGTCCCTGGATGGCCGCATCGTCCCCGCCGCCGGCGCTCTGCCCGCTGCGATGGCGGCCGGGGCCATGGGCCTGGGTCTGATCTGTCCGGAAGCCAGCGGGCCGGAAGCGGCCTGGGCCGGCGGCACGCGCATCCTGGCGCCGCGCTCGCTGGTCTCGCTGATCAACCACTTCCGGGGCAGCCAGGTGCTGTCCGCGCCCTCGCCCGGACCGGTGATCGAGGGCGAGCGGGCCAAGGACCTGCGCGACGTCAAGGGCCAGGAGCACGCCAAGCGCGCCCTGGAGATCGCCGCCGCGGGCGGTCACAACCTGCTTTTTGTCGGTCCGCCAGGGTCGGGCAAGTCGATGCTGGCCCAGCGCCTGCCGGGCCTGCTGCCGCCCCTGACCTCGGCCGAGCTGCTACAGACCTCGATGGTCCATTCGGTAGCCGGGCTGATCGCGCGCGGCGCCCTCACCCGCGCGCGGCCATTTCGAGCGCCGCACCATTCGGCCAGCATGGCCGCGCTCACCGGCGGCGGACACAAAGCCAAGCCGGGCGAGGTGTCTCTGGCCCATAACGGCGTGCTGTTCCTGGACGAGCTGCCCGAGTTCGGCGTCCAGGCGCTGGACAGCCTGCGCGGCCCGCTGGAGACCGGCGAGGTGATGGTGGCCCGCGCCAACGCCCATGTGCGCTATCCGGCCAAGGTGCAGTTGGTGGCGGCCATGAACCCCTGCCGCTGTGGTCACGGCGGCGCCGGACGCGGCTATTGCGGCAAGGCCCCGCGCTGCCAGCGCGACTATCAGGGCCGGGTGTCAGGGCCGCTGATGGACCGCATCGACCTGTCGGTGGACATGCCCGCCGTCACCGCCGCCGACCTGGCCCTGCCGCCGCCCAGCGAAGGCTCGGCGGAATTCGCCGCCCGGGTGGCGCGGGCCCGCCAGCTGCAGATCGACCGGGCCGAAGCGCACGACAACGCCGAAGCTCTCAACGGCCGGGCCGAGGGCGCCTTTCTGGAAAGGATCGTCGCCATTGACGAGGCGGGCCGCGCCCTGCTGGCCCGCGCGGCCGAGGCCGGACGGATTAGCGCCCGGGGCTGGACCCGGGTGTTGCGCCTGTCACGGACCATAGCCGATCTGGAAGGCGCCGACGGCGTAAGGCGCGTGCATGTGGCCGAGGCCCTGGCCCACCGCCGCTCGGCCGCGCCGGGCGAGGAGCAAACCGCCCATTTCGGGCAGTCTGCACTGTAGTCGAACGCTGTTTTGACCGGCCGTTAAGCCGTGCACGCTAAGGTCGCGGTCCATGAGCAGCCCCCGCACCTCCGCGCCGCGCGCATCCGCTGGCGTCACGCCCGAGCAACTGGCCACCCTGAGCCACGAGTTCCGCACCCCCCTGAACGGCGTGCTGGGCATGGCCCGCCTGCTGGAGGGCACCCGCCTGACGGCCGAGCAGCGCTCGTATGTCACCGCCCTGCGCGAGAGCGGCGACCACCTGCTGTCGCTGGTCAATGACGTGCTGGACTTCGCCCGCCTGGGCGCCACGGCCATCGAACTGGCGCCGGCGCCGGTCGATATCGAGGGTCTGCTGCGCCAGGTCGCCGAGCTGATGAGCCCCCGCGCCCACGAAAAGGGCGTCGAGATCGCCTGGGCCGTCTCGCCCGGCCTGCCGACCATCCTGGCTGACGAAGGCCGGCTGCGGCAGATCCTGCTGAACTATGCCGGCAACGCCGTGAAATTCACCCAGGTGGGCGGCGTGCTGCTGACCGCCACCGCCACAGCCGAAGGCCGCGTGCGCTTCAGCGTGGCCGACACCGGGCCGGGCGTCGCGCCGGACGCTCGCGCCAAGATCTTCGAGGCCTTTGTCCAAACCGACGCCAGCCACCGCACCCAACTGGGCGGAGCGGGTCTGGGCCTGGCCATCGTCGCAAGGCTGGCCCGCGCCATGGACGGCCAGGCCGGGGTCGGCGGCGAGGTGGGCCAGGGCGCAGACTTCTGGTTCGAGGCGCCGTTCGAAACCGTCGCCGCGCCGGCCCGCGACCTGCCCCTGGCCGGCCGCGTGGTGGTCGTGGCCTCGCCCAACCCCATCGTCCGCCTCGCCACCGCCCGTCAGATCGAGGCGGCCGGGGGACGCGCCGTTGTCGCCGCCGATGTCGCGACCGCCACCGCCTCCGCCCCATCAGACGCGGTGCTGCTGATCGACGCCGCCCTGGCCGGTCCGCGCGGCGCGCTGAAGCCGCCCGCCGACCGCCGCGCCGTTGTGCTGCTGACCCCCGACCAGCGCGGCCGTATCGACCGGCTGAAGACCGCCGGTTTCAGCGGCTATCTGATCAAGCCCCTGCGCGCGGCCTCGATCGTCGCCCAGGTCCTGCAGGCCGGCGCCCACAGCCCCGCCCCCACCGCCGAGCGTCCCGCCGAGGACGACCGCATCGCCCCGGCCGCCGCGCCGGGCGTGCGCGTGCTGCTGGCCGAGGACAATCCGATCAACGCCCTGCTGGCCCGCACCCTGCTGGAGCGCGAAGGCTGCAAGGTCGATCGCGTCGCCGACGGCGCCCAGGCCGTCGCGGCCCTGTCCAGCGACAGCTACGACCTGATCCTGATGGACCTGCGTATGCCGGTGCTGGGCGGCCTCGACGCCACCCTGCGCCTGCGCGCTCAGGGCGTGACCACGCCCATCGTCGCCCTGACCGCCGACGCCTTCGACGAGGACCGCCGCGCCTGCCTGGCGGCCGGCATGACCGACTTTCTGGTCAAGCCCCTGACTCACGCCGCCCTGCGCGACGTGCTGACCCGCTGGACCGGCCCCAAGGTCGCTTTGGGGGGCGCCCCCGGCGTCTGGACGAAAACCGCGACGCGGGCCAAGGTCGCCGGCTAAAGCGCGGGGCGGTCCCCGCCAGGGGGACCGCCGCATGACAGACCAGCCCGCCGCCGCGCCGAAGAAGACCCTTCTTCAGACCCTGGCCTTCTTTGGCGAGCGTCGCAGCCTGGCGATGCTGGGTCTAGGCTTCGCCTCGGGCCTGCCGTTCATGCTGATCTTCGACACCCTGTCGCTGTGGCTGCGCGACTCCGGCGTGTCGCTGGCGGTGATCGGCTTCTTCAGCCTGGCCACCCTGTCGTTCTCGTTCAAGTTCCTGTGGGCCCCGCTGATCGACCGCGCCAGGGTGCCGGTATTGCACAGGCTGATGGGCCATCGGCGGGCCTGGATCCTGGTCTTCCAGACCGCCATGATCCTGGGTCTGTGGACGATCTCGACGCTCAATCCCGCCTCGCAATTGGGAATTCTGGCCGCCGTCGCGGTCGCCGTCGGTTTCGCCACGGCCTCGCACGACGTCGTCCTCGACGCCTGGCGGATCGAGGTCGCTGACAAGGAAGAACAAGGCCCCATGGCCGTGGCCTATCAGTGGGGCTACCGGGGCGCGATGATCGTCGCCGGGGCCGGCCCGCTGCTGCTGGCCGAGCGCTTTGGCTGGAACTTCTCCTACGCCGTCATGGGCTTTGTGGTCGGCATCGGGGTGCTGGCCACCCTGTGGGCGCCGCGCGAGGCCGAACACACCGTCCGTCCGATCCCGACCGGCGACGTCAACCAACCGCGCGCCCTGGAGATCCTGGAATGGTTCGCGCGCCTTGGCATCCTGCTGGTCGGTGCCCTGGCCCTGGGCTCGGGCCTTTCGGGGGATGCGTCCCTGCTCTCAAAACTGATTGGCGGCGAGGCCCTGGCCGAGGCCTGGAAGGCCAAGCCGAACGGGATATGGCTGCAATTGCTGGGCGTGCTGACGGGTCTGGCCATCGTGGTCGTGGCCGCCTGGCCGATCCCCAAGGTGCGCACGAAGCCAGGCGTCTACATGTCGGCGGCGTTCGGCGAGCCGCTGATCGATTTCACCAAGCGCTTCCAAGGCGTGGCCGGCCTGATCCTGGCGGCGATCTGCGTCTATCGGGTGTCGGACTTCGTGCTCAACATCATGAACCCGTTCTATCGCGACATGGGCTTTACGCTGACCGAGATCGCCGAGATCCGGAAGGTGTTCGGCATCATCGCCTCGATGATCGGGGTGTTCATGGGCGGGGTGATCGTGGCGCGGCTGGGCCTGATGAGGGCCCTGGTCATCGGCGCCTTCGCCCAGCCGATCAGCAACCTGTTCTTCGCCTGGCTGGCCATGAGCGGCCACAATGTGCCGGTGCTGTTCTGGGCGATCTGCATCGATAATCTGGCCGGCGGGGTCGCGGGCACGGCCCTGATCGCCTACATGTCCAGCCTGACGACGGCGGGCTTTACGGCCACGCAATACGCCCTGTTCTCGTCGCTCTACGCCCTGCCCGGCAAGCTGATCGCCTCGCAGTCGGGGCGGATCGTCGAGGCCTCGGCCATCGCCGCCGAAGCCGGCGGTCCGATCGGCGCGCTGAAGGGCCTGTTCACCCGCCTGCCGCCCGAGAGCTTCACCGCCGCCGGCGCCAAGCTGGGCGTCAGCGCCCCGGCCATGGCGGCCGGCTATACGGCGTTCTTCATCTACACGGCCCTGATCGGGGTGGCGGCCATCGTGCTGTCGTTCATGGTCGCGGCCAGGCAGGGGGAGATTGACCGGCGGGCCGAGGCGGAAGCGACCGCGACTTAAAGATCCTCCCCCCTAGCCGGGGAGGACTTGCGACCTAAGTCCCCAGACAAACCACCTGCGCCACGCGCAGGTCCCGCCGCAAGCCATCCGCCACGCGGCCATAGTTCTCGGTGGTGATCGCCTCGCCCATGGCAAGCTCGCCGCTGTTGCGACGGCGGTGCGGGCCCAGCAGGGTGCGCAGGGTCTCGGGGGCCGTGGTGTAGATGCGGCCGCGACGCGGGCTTTCGGCCACGGTGACGCCGATCACGCGGCCGGCGCTGTCGAGGGCCGGCGCGCCGGAAAGGCCGGCTAGAGTGCCCTTCAGCGTGTCGGTGCGACCGACCTCGGCCCAGACCAGCACCGGCTCGGTGCGGGCCCCGCGACCGTGGACGACCAGGTTCTCGCGGCCCAGCAGGCGTGAGGCAGCCTCGCCAGGATGGCCCTGCGGGAAGCCGGGGTGATAGGCGCGGGCCCCGCGACGTAGGGGCTCTTCCAGGCCGAGGGGCACGGCCGGAGCCCCGCCCTCGGTGGTCAGGATGGCGGCGTCGGCGCGGGGGTCGATGGTGATCCGGGCGGCCACGCCGCGACCGTCAGCCACCACGATGGCGGCCGACTTGCAGCCATCGACTACGTGGCGGGCCGTCAGCCAGGTGCCGCTGTCGCCGACCGAAAAGGCGGTTCCAGAGCCGGGTTCTGGCTTGTTGGGCACCTGCACCACGATGGAGGGATCAAACGGCGAGGCCGGCCCCAGCGGCAGGCCTTCCTCGCCGGGCACCGGCGGCGGCGGCGGCGGGGCGTCGGAGCGCTCCTGCCGGCCGACCGCGACGATCAGCAGGGCGCTAACGGCGGCGGCGTAGACCAGCCAGTCGGGAAGCTTGGGAAAATGCACGGGACTGGCCCTCGCCTTTCCCGATCAGCCCGCCACGGCGGCGGCGAGGATCAGGGCGGTGGCCAGCTTGGCGCCCACCAGCAGGGCGGCGGCGGCGACCTCGCCCTCATGGATGCGCTCGGGCAGACCCTGCAGCACCATGTCGGTGACGCGGAACACCAGCAGCTGCACAGCAATGGTGGCCGCGCCCCAGATGACGATCTCGATCACCGAGGTCGAGGCTGTCAGGGAAATGGCCAGCGGTATGGCCAGACCCACCATCACCCCGCCCAGCGACAGGGCCGCGGCGGAATTACCCTCGCGGATCAGCTTGATCTCGCGGTGGGGGGTCAGCATCGCATAGAGCGTGGTGCCAATGATCAGCATGAACAGCGTCACGCCGGCATGCATCAGGGTGACGGGAAAGCCCGTGGCGAAGGCCTGGACCTCGGGCGACTGAAGCTGGGACGGCATGAACGCAAACACCCTCTGAACCTAGAGAATGAAGTCCTATCACGGGTCGGCGAGGGTTGCGTAGGGGGCTCGCTTCGAAGGCGTCTACGCCGCCTCGTCATCCTCGTCGTCGTCGAGCACGCCGGCCATGGCCGCCATCGACAGCTGGCGCAGCGCCGAGGCGCGGACCTTTTCGCTCTCGCTCTTAAGCTGACCGCAGGCGGCGAGGATGTCGCGGCCGCGCGGCGTGCGGATCGGCGAGGAATAGCCGGCCTTGTTGACGATGGCCGCGAAGGCCTCGATCGCCGCCCAGTCGGAGCACTGGTAGTCGCTGCCCGGCCAGGGGTTAAACGGGATCAGGTTGATCTTGGCCGGAATGCCCTTGATCAGCTTGATCAGGGCGCGGGCCTCGTCGGGGCTGTCGTTGACGCCCTTCAGCATCACATATTCGAACGTCACCCGGCGGGCGTTGCTGATGCCCGGATAGGCGCGGATGCCGGCGATCAGCTGCTCCAGCGGGTACTTCTTGTTCAGCGGCACCAGCACGTCGCGCAGGGCGTCATTGGTGGCGTGCAGGCTGATGGCAAGCATCGCCTGCGTCTTCTCGCCCAGGGCCTGGAGCTGGGGCACGACGCCCGAGGTCGAGACCGTGACGCGGCGACGCGAGATGGCGATGCCCTCGTTGTCGCTGATGATCTCGATGGCGTCGGCGACCGAGCCCATGTTGTAGAGCGGCTCGCCCATGCCCATGAACACGATGTTGCTGAGCAGGCGGTCGTCCTTGTCGGACGGCCATTCGGCCAGGTCGTCCTTGGCCACCTGCACCTGGGCCACGATCTCGGCGGCGGTCAGGTTGCGCACCAAGGCCTGGGTGCCGGTGTGGCAGAAGCTGCAGTTGAGCGTGCAACCGACCTGGCTGGACACGCACAGCGCCCCGGCCCGGCCGACCGACGGGATATAGACCGCCTCGACCTCGATGCCGGGGGCCATGCGGATCAGCCACTTGCGGGTGCCGTCCTTGGACACCTGCCGCTCGACGATCTCGGGCCGCGCGATGGTGAACACCTCGGCCAGACGGGCGCGGGTTTCCTTGGCGACGTCGGTCATCATCGCAAAGTCGGTGACGCCGCGATGGTGGATCCAGCGGAACACCTGGGTGGCCCGCATCTTGGCCTTGCCGTGCTCGGCGACGCCCGACTCGGTCAGGGCGGCGATCATCTGCGGCCGGGTCAGGCCCGACAGGTTGATCAGCGGCTTGCCCGTCAGGGTTTGGGGAGCAGGCGCTGCGCCGGAGACGCGCGACAGATCGAGGGTAACGCTCAAGGGGCGGTCCGGGGGCAGGGATTTATGGGGTCGAGGGCGGGATATAGCACTTGGCGGACGTTTTTCCAAAGATGCCCGTCGACTCGCCCCCTCCGCGCCTTCGGCGCTCCTCCCCCGGAGGGGGAAGATGATCTCGCCTTCCCCCTCCGGGGGAGGACGGCTGCGCAGCAGCCAGGAGGGGGCAAGTGGTCGCCACACTTCCCCTAGACACCCTCCCCGCTCGGGCCCATATCGGCCGCATGCGCACGCACGACGCCGATGTGATCATCGCGGGAGCCGGCATGGCCGGGTCCACCCTGGCTCTCGCCCTGGCTTCAGGGGGGCTGAAGCCCCTGCTGGTCGATCCCCAGCCGTTCGAGGCCCAGCTGGCCCCCACCTTCGACGGGCGCTCCTCGGCCATCGCCTATTCCAGTTTCCGCCAGTGGCGGACGATCGGCGCCGGTGAAGCCCTGGCGCCGCACGCCCAGCGGATCGAGCAGATCCTGGTCACCGACGGCCGCACGCCCGGCGCCGCCGCGCGGGGCGCCTCGCCGGCCTTCCTGCGCTTCGATTCCAGCGAGATCGCCGACCGCTCGGACGGTGAGCCCCTGGGCTATCTGATCGAGAACCGCCAGATCCGCGCGGCGCTCTCCCAGGCCGTGACCGACAAGGCCATTCCGGTGATCGCGCCCATGGCCGCGAAAAATCTCGAGGTCGACGCCGCCGGCGCCCGCATCACCCTGGCCGACGGCCGGGTGCTATCGGCCCCGCTGGCGGTCAGCGCCGAAGGTCGGGGCTCGGTGCTGCGCAAGGCGGCCGGGATTGGCGACATCGGCTGGGGTTACGGCCAGAGCGGCGTGGTCGCCACCGTGAAGATGCAGCGTCCGCACGAGGGCGTCGCCCACGAATATTTCCTGCCAAGCGGCCCGTTCGCCATCCTGCCCCTCACCGACAACCGCGCCAGCCTGGTGTGGACCGAGAGCACGACCCGAGCCGAAGCCCTACGCGGCGCGCGGCCGGAGGTCTTCCACGCCCACCTGATGCGGCGGTTCGGCGAATTCCTGGGCGATGTCGAGATTGTCGGCCCGATCTTCGTCTATCCGCTGTCGCTATCGCTGGCCGAACGCATGGTCGCCCCGCGCCTGGCCCTGATCGGCGACGCCGCCCATGGCGTGCACCCGATCGCGGGACAGGGTCTGAACCTGGGCCTCAAGGACGCCGCGGCCCTGGCCGAGGTGCTGGTCGAGGCCCTGCGCGGCGGCGAGGATATCGGCAGCGACGTGGTGCTGGAGCGCTATGCCCGCTGGCGGCGGTTCGACACCGTGACCAACGCGCTCGCCTTCGACGGCTTCGTGCGGCTGTTCTCGAACGACAACCCGATCCTGCGCCTGGCGCGGGGCATCGGCCTGGCGGCCGTCAACCGGATCGCCCCGGCCCGGCGGTTCTTCATGCACGAGGCCGGCGGGGCCGTGGGCGATCTGCCCCGGCTGCTGCGGGGGCAGGCGATCTAGAGCTCGCCTACTCGCCGTCTTCCAGTGAGCGGGCCTCTTCCGGCAGCATGATCGGCACGCCGTCGCGGATCGGATAGGCCAGCTTGGCGGCCCGGCTGACCAGCTCGCCGCGTGCGCGGTTATAGTCCAGCGTCGTGCGGGTGACGGGGCAAACCAGCACCTCAAGCAGGCGCGGGTCGATGTCGGCGGGCGGCGGGGTCGGTGTGGCGGTCATGAAGCTTCTCTACCGCTCCGCATTCCTACTGAACAGAGGCTCACTGGATAGAGGGCGGCTCGTCGTCGTCGCCGACCGCCGCGTCGATCTCGAGCAGGGCCACCAGGGTCTCGCGCCGGTCGGCCATGGTCGGGGCCTCCAGCAGGGCCTGCTTTTCCATGGCGTCGAACGGCA
The DNA here is from genome assembly GCA_943371355.1 of Alsobacter soli. Classification (GTDB taxonomy): domain Bacteria; phylum Pseudomonadota; class Alphaproteobacteria; order Caulobacterales; family Caulobacteraceae; genus Caulobacter. The sequence continues at coordinate 40,586 of CALRUN020000026.1, read as the reverse complement.
GGGCCATGGACAGGCTGTTGATCAGGGCGTCCGAAGGGGCGGTCTCGGCGCTGGTCCAGTCGATGGCCAGACCGCGATGGTCCAGATAGCGACGCAGGGCGGCTAGCAGCGGGGCGGGATCGGCGCCGTCCGCGGACGGGCCGTCTTCGCGCAGGTCGGCTTCGAAGGACGTAAAGTCGGCGCGCACCTGACGATAGGGCAAGCGCGAGGGCAGCTCATCGCCCGTCCGGAACCGGCAGACCCCGGTCAGGGTCACCAGATACCGGCCGTCGCTGGTCTCGGCGAAACTGGTCACCCGGCCAGCGCAGCCGATCGGCGCCAGGCTGGGGCCATGCTCATCCTCCGACCCCGCGCCGTTGGCCCGGGTCTGGATCATGCCGATTATCCGCTCGCCCGACATGACATCGTCCAGCATGTTCAGATAGCGCGGCTCGAAGATGTTGAGCGGCAGCTGGCCGCCCGGCAGCAGCAGCACCCCGTCGAGCGGAAACACCGGGATCACCAGCGGCAGGTCGCTGAGCTTTCGAATGCCCGGCATCCGCAACTCCCTAGCTGAAAAGGATGGAGGACAGCCGCTTGCGGCCGGCCTTGGCGACTTCCGACATGGCGCCGGCCGCCTCGAACACGGTCAGCAGCTGCTTGCGGGCCGCATCGTCATTCCACGTCCGATCGCGGGCGATGATGGTCAGCAGATGGTCGGCGGCCGCCTGAAGATGACCCGCGCCGGCCAGGGCCTTGGCCAGCTCGAAGCGGGCCTCATGGTCGTCGGGGTCGGCGGCCAGGCGCTTTTCGAAGGGCGCGGTTTCCGAGGGTGCGTCGGCGGCCAGGGCCAGGGCCGCGCGGACGCTTTCAAGCTCGGGGTCCTTGGCGCCCGCCGGCGCCATGGCGGCCACCTCGGCGGCGCGCTCGATGTCGCCACCGTCCAGATAGCAGCGGGCCAGACCGCCCAGGGCCTTGACGTTTTCAGGGTCCATCCGCAGGGCCTCGGCATAGGCCTGGGCCGCGCCGCCCAGGTCGCCCAGGTCCAGCGACTCCTTGCCCATGGCCAGCAGGGCGTCGAGGTCGCTCGGAGCGGGCGGGCCGGAGATGCGGGCGATGAAGGCCTTGATCTCGCTCTCGGGCACCGCGCCCTGGAAGCCGTCGACCGGCTGGCCGTTGACGAAGGCGTAGACCGTCGGGATCGACTGCACGCGCAGCTGGCCCGAATAGCCGGGGTTCTTGTCGACGTCGATCTTGACCAGCTTGACCGCGCCGCCGGCGGCCGCGACGTGCTTTTCCAGCGCCGGGGTCAGCGTGCGGCAGGGTCCGCACCAGGTGGCCCAGAAATCAACGATGACCGGCTGGGTCTTGGAGGCCTCGATGACGTCGGCCATGAAGCTGGCGTCCGTGCCGTCCTTGATGTGCGCGCTTTTGCCACCGGCTTGAATGGGGGCGGGCTTTTCGCCGATCAGGCTCATCGGAAGTCTCTCATGCAAGTCGAAACGCGGTCAGGGCCAAGATGGTCCCTCGAAGCGACAACCGCAATCGCAGGTTCGCTCAAGAGGCGACCGTCATCGCCTCGAAATCGACGATCATCGGCTCGATCCCCAGCGCCGACAGGAAGGCGCGCAGGCCCGCCTGGCTCACCGCTGTGGTGGCGTCATTGCCCAGCGGGTGGAAGTTGACCGGATCGGCCCTGGCCAGGGCGGCGTCCAGCACGAAGCGAACGCGGCGGTCCGTGTCATTGATCAGGCCAAAGGCGGTGACCGAGCCCGGCCTGACGCCCAGCGTCTCGACCATCATGGCTTCGGGCCCGAACGACAGCCGGCCCGAGCCGATAACCGTGTGCAGACGCTTCAGATCGATCACCGTCTCGCCCAGGGCCGAGATCAGCCAAAGCTGACCCTTGGCGTCCTTCAGGAACAGGTTCTTGGTGTGGCCGCCGGGCAGGGCCGCCTTGATCTCCAGCCCTTCCTCCACCCGGAAGACGGGCGGATGGTCGAGGGTGGAATGGGCGATCGCGTGCGCGTCGAGAAAGGCGAAGAGATCGGCTCGGGTCTTCATCCGCGCTCTTTAGGACGTGGCGCTCAAGCGTTCGAGTACGAAATCAACGCGCGCCGCGACATCGACGCGCGGCAGCTCGACCAGGGCGTAGCCGAGGGCGGGATAGACCCGCGCCATGGCGGCGCAGGTGCGTTCGGCCTCGTCCAGGTCCTGCCGTCGCTCGGCGTCCTGGGTAAAGATTTCGGGCCAGGGCGGGGCGATGAAGACCATGGCGTCGTACCGGTAGCGCCGGGCGGCCGCATCAACGGCGGCGGGGACCGGCAGACCGCAAAGCTGCAGATAGCCGATGATGTCGGGAAGGCCCCGGTCGAAGAACACCGGCCCCGCCAGACCATCCGCCATCCCATGGGACGCCAGCTCCCGGGCCAGCATCCGCTCCGCATAGGCCTGCCTGTCGCCCCAAGGCAGGGCCGTTCCGCCGGCGCGGACCTCGTCCTGGATGATCGCCCGCCCCGCCTCGACCGAACGCGGAAAGCCCCTGTCCTCCAGGGCGTCGATCAGGCTGGTCTTGCCCGAACCGGGACCGCCGGTGACGACGATCCGGCGCGGAGGAAGGATGGACATCGGGCGGACCTTTCGAAAAGGCATTACGGGTCAACTGGACGGCCTCGCCCGTTGGGCGCTAGACCTGAGCCAAGGGTCAAGGAAAACAGGAAGACGCGCGGCATGGAACTGGAGTGCTATCCCACCGAGAACCGCCCGCCGGAGATCGTGCCGGGACGCCCGCAACGGGCCTGGATGGACCACTTCGCCGACCGCCACCCCTATCGCTGCCTGCCGCTGTCGATGGCCAACACCTCGGGCTGGGAAATCCTGTGCCCGGTCGGCTTCTCGATGACCTGGGACGGCGGGGCGCACCAGGACTGCATCAAGTTCCAGCCCGACCACCCCTATCCGGGCTTCAAGGAATTCGTGAAGTCGCACTTCTCGCGCGGCACGGTGACCTTCCACACCGGCTATCTGTTCCGCACCCCGCCCGGCTGGTCGATCCTGACCATGGGGCCGCCCAACCACATCAAGGACGGCATCCAGCCCCTGGCCGGCCTGGTCGAGACCGACTGGCTGCCCTTCCCCTTCACGATGAACTGGCTGTTCACCCGCCCCGGCACAGTGCGCTTCGAGAAGGGCGAGCCGTTCTGCTTCATCATGATGATGCAGGACAAGGTGATGGATGACGTCCAGCCGGTGATCCGCTCGATGAACTCAAACCTCGACCTGCGCCGCCAGTACGACGTCTGGGCCGAGAAGCGCACCGAGTTCAACAGCCTGATCTTCAAGCGCGACCCCGAAGCCACCAAGGAGGCCTGGCAGCGCTTCTACTTCAAGGGCGAATATCCCGAGGAAGTGCAGGCCGAGGCGCCGAGCCACCACGTCAACAAGCGCCGGCTGAAGGCCCCCAAGCTGGGGTAGCGACCGCGCTGTCAGTGACAGCAGGCGGCGGCCGGCGAAGCGGCGACGTACTCGTCCTTGCGCTTGACGAAGCTCAGCGTGCCGGTCTCGTTGCGGCCCAGCGGGGCGTGGTCGAGGATCATCAGGGCCCCCAGCGTCTCTTCGCCGCCGCGGGCATATTGCGAGTAGGTATGAAAAATCTCGCCCTGCGCATTGCGATAGAAGGCCGACATGCCAGGCAACTCGTCATGGGCCTGCTCGGCGGGAGTTTGCCGGAAGTTATAGGTCACCGCGCCCGACGCCAGCTGCTCGGGCGTGAAGGACACGTTGAAATCATAGTTGAAGTCGCTTCCGAGCGACGAGACCCAGGGAAAGCGCCAGTTCATGCGCCGCCTGTAGGCCTCGATCCGGTCGAGCGGCGCGCGGGACACCGTGACCAGCGTCACATCGTGATGGTTGAGATGCGGCAGCATGCCGTCGATGTGGTCAGCGAAGAACGAACAGCCCGGACAGCCGGCGTCCCAGTCCGGACCGAACATGAAGTGGTTGACCATCAGCTGGCTGCGGCCGTCGAACAGATCGGCAAGCTGTTGGGGCCCCAGCGGCGTGTCGAAGACATAGTCCTTGTCGACCCGCACCCACGGCAGGGCCAGCCGCTGCGCGTTCACCCTGTCGCGCTGGCGGGTCAGCGCCTTTTCCTGGTCCAGAAGGGCCGTCCTGGCCTCAAGCCACGCCTCTCGGGAAACGACGCGATGTTCCATGAAAGCCCCCGGACTTGATCTTTATGTTGATATCAACCTATATAAATCATGTCAATTGAGCCGGCGATTCCCCTCTCCACCACGATCCATGTTCGGGACGCCTGTCTTTGCCTTCACGCCCAGCGGGCCGCGCGCGCCCTGGCGCGCCGTTTCGACGCCGCCCTGAAGGCGGTCGATCTGACCAACCAGCAGTTCTCACTGATGATGGCCCTCTCCCAGCCCGAGCCGGTCGCGATGGGTCCGGTCGCCAGACTGCTGGCCATGGACAGAACGACGCTCACAGCGGCGCTGAAGCCGCTGTCAAAGCGCGGGTGGCTTCTGATCGAGCCGGATCCCAGGGACAGGCGTGGTCGCCGCCTGAGCCTGACGCCGTCCGGCCTCGCCGTTCTGTCGGCCGCCGTCCCGATCTGGAGAGCCGTCCATGCGGAGATCGAGGCCGGCATGAGCGGCGACCCCGATCTCCTCCGCCAGGCGCTACGCGAAGTGACCGCCTGACCCCCGCCGCCCGGATCAAGGCAAGCCGTCATCAGAGAGCTCTGCTTGACGGAGCACATCGCAACCTTAACAAGCGCCGGCTCAAGGCGCCGAAGCTGGGGCAAGATATGGCCGTGCTGACCTACGTCACGGTGGGGTCCAACCGATTGGACGACGCCAAGATCTTCTATGACGCCCTGCTGGGCTCGGCCGGCATTCCGCCGTTGTTCGACCATCCGTCCGGCGGCCGAGTTTATGGCGTCGATGTTCCGAACTTCGCGGTGCTGGGCCCGTTCGACGGCCAGCCCGCCACGGTCGGCAACGGCGCCATGTTCGCCTTCAGCTTCGACACCCGGGCCGAAGTCACGGCTTTTTACGCCAAGGCCTTGTCCCTGGGCGGAACCTGCGAAGGGCCGCCGGGCGTGCGCGGCCCCGACTGGTGGTTCAGCTATTTCCGCGACCTGGATGGCAACAAGCTTTGCGCCTATTGCCTGACGCCCCCGCAGACCTCCGGAACCGCCACCACCTAGACACCCAGAGCACTCTGCTTGACAGAGCAACCCGCTTGCCATAACTCTGTAACTCAGAGCACTCTGCTCGATCTGGTCTACATCAAACGGGAGGAGACCCTCATGGGCATGACACGCGACGAAGCGGCGGCGGCGCTGTCGGATATCGAACGGACCACCGAGCGCGGGCAGGTGCTGGCCGGCTACCGGATCTCAGGTCCGATCCTGATGCTGTGGGGCCTGATCTGGGCGGCGGGCTATGTGGCCATGGGCTTCCTGCCCGCAGAGCGCTGGGGCCAGATCTGGATCGTGCTGGACATCGTGGGCGTCGTTGGCAGCCTGGTCCTGAGTCGAGGCGCAGGGCGGGGTGCAGCGATGGCGATGAACTGGCGGATGCTGGTGGGGGTGGTGGCGACTCTGGTGTTTTTCTTCTCGACCTTCGCCCTGTTCCAGGCCTCCCGGGTTGAGCCCTATCTGGCCTTTCCGGGCCTCGTGACCGGCATGATCTATGTCGGCATGGGTCTGTGGAAGATGCCGCGCTACCTCTGGGTCGGCGTGACCCTGATCATCGCCACCATGGTCGGCTATCTCTTCTTCCAGCCGTGGCTGACTTTCTGGATGGCCGGCTTCGGCGGCGGCGGAATGTTCCTGGCCGGCCTGTGGCTGCGGAAGCTGTGAGCATGGCGGCGCAACCCGACGACCTGATCCATCAGCCGCTGCGCCTGAAGATCATGGCCGCCCTCTATGCGGAGCGGAACGCCGAACCACTGGAGTTCACCCAGCTCAAGGCCGTCACCCAGGCCACCGACGGCAACCTGGGCAGCCATCTGGCGACCCTGGAAAAGGCCGCCTATGTCGAGATCCTGAAAGACCACGTCGGCAAGCGGCCGCGCACCCGCGCGGTCCTGACCCCGACCGGCCGCAAGGCCTTCCGCAATCACGTCGCCTATCTGCGCGAGGTAGTCGAAGGGGTCGGCGACGAGGCCTAGGCTCAGGCCTCGAGCATCTCGCGCACCTTGCCGCCCAGGGCGGCCATGGCGAAGGGCTTGGTGATCACCGCCATGCCGGCGTCCAGCTGGCCGGCCCCGACGGCGGCGTTCTCGGCATAGCCGGTGACGAACAGGACGCGCAGGTCGGGGCGGGTGGTGCGCGCCGCATCGGCGACCTGGCGGCCGTTCATACCGCCGGGCAGGCCGACATCGGTGATCAGCAGGTCGACCTGCTGGTCCGACTGCAGGATTTTCAGGCCCGAAGGACCATCATGGGCCTCGATCGCCCGATAGCCGCTCTCCTGCAGGATTTCGACGATCAGCATACGGACGGTGGGTTCGTCATCGATCACCAGCACCACCTCTCCAACGCCGGTCTCCTGCGGGAGGGGTGAGGCCGGCCCGTCCTCAACCTCGGCCTCGCCCAGATGGCGCGGAAGGTACAGGCGCATCGCCGTCCCCCGTCCCGGCCGGGAGTCGACCCGCACCTGCCCGCCGGACTGGCGCACAAAGCCATAGACCATCGACAGCCCCAGACCGGTGCCCTGGCCCAGAGGTTTGGTCGTGAAGAACGGATCAAAGGCCCGCGAGGCGACCTCGGGCGTCATGCCGGTTCCGCTGTCGGTGACGATGATGGCCAGATATTCGCCGGCCGCCAGCTCCTTGTTGCGGGCGGCGCGGTCGTCCAGCACGGCGTTACGGGTCTCGATGGTGAGGCGGCCGCCATCGGGCATGGCGTCGCGGGCGTTGATGCAGAGATTGAGCAGGGCGTTCTCGAGCTGGGAGCCATCCACAAGGGCGGTCCACAGGTCGTCGCCCGCGACCACGTCCAGCTCAACCTGCGGCCCGATCGAGCGTCGCAGAAGCTCTTCCATGCCGCTGATCAGCCGGTTGGCGTCCACGGCCCGCGGATCCAGGGTCTGGCGACGGGAGAAGGCCAGCAGCCGCTGGGTCAGGGCCGCCGCCCGCCGGCTGGAGGCCTGGGCGGCGTCCATATAGCGGTCCAGATCGGCCAGCCGCCCCTCGCCCATCCGCTTCTGCATCAGTTCCAGGCTGCCGCTGATGCCGGCCAGCAGGTTGTTGAAGTCATGGGCGATACCCCCGGTCAGATGGCCGACAGCCTCCATCTTCTGGGACTGGCGCAGCGCCTCCTGGGCCAGCAGAAGCTCGCTCTCGCGCGCCTTGTCGTCGGTCAGGTCGCGGCCCACGGCGATGAAATGCACGCCGCCCGGCTCGGGCGACACCGTCCAGCCGATCGGCTTCCACGCGCCGGTCGCGGTCTGGATGCGGTTTTCAAATCGCGTCGGCTGACCGGTCTCGCCCATCGACTGCAGGGCCTCGAACGTCACGTCGATATTCTCGGGATGAATTATGTCTGCATACGGATTGGCTAGAAGATCTTCCTCGCTCCAGCCCAGCACCTTGGTCCAGGCCGGGTTCACGGCCTTCAGGTTGCCGGCGTAGTCGGCCCGGGCCAGCATGTCCTCGGACAGCCGCCACAGGCGGTCGCGCTCGGCTTCGGCCTCCTTCTCGGCGGTCACGTCGCGGGCGCTGCAATAGAACTTGCCCTCGACCGGCACCGCCACCCAGGACAGGCAGCGCCAGCCGCCGTCCGCGTGCCGATAGCGGTTCTCGAAGCGCAGCACCGGATCGCCTTGCCTGACCCGCTCGAAAGCGTCGTGGCTGCGGGCCAGGTCGTCGGGATGCACGAAATCCATATAGGGCGTGCGGGTGATATGCTCGGCCGACCAGCCCAGGGTCACGGTCCAGGCCGGATTGACGCGTTCGAACAGGCCGTCGGGGGTCATCACCGACAGCAGGTCGGGGCTGACGTCCCAGGTCCGCCCCATCTCGCGCGCATGCTCGGCGGCCGCCCGCTCCTTGTCGGCCAGGACGCGTTGGCTGGTCTCGACCACGATGGCGATCACGCCGGCCGGCCGGCCGCTCTCGTCATAGACCGGAGAGTAGTCGAGGTTCATCCACACCTGCTCGGGCTTGCCGTTGCGGTGCAGGGTCAGTTCCTGGTCCTTGTAGGACAGCGTGCCGCCCGCCAGCCCGACCTTCATGACATTGTCGTTGAAGTCGTCGACCTCGGCCCAGCCCTCACGCACATTGCTGCCCAGCAGATGGGGATGACGCTCGCCGGCGAACAGCGAATAGGCGTCGTTATAGATCATCACCCCGTCAGGGCCCCACAGCATGACGATCGCGACGGGCGAGGCCACGACCATGGCGGTGGCGTTCTTGAGGCTCTGCGGCCAGTCGGTGATGGGACCCAGCGGGGTTTTCGACCAATCGAACACGCGAATCCGTTGCGCCAGTTCGCTGGAACCGGGCACGAAACGGGCCGGATCGGCCGTCCTGTCTAGGGTGTCGCTCAGAAGTCCGCCCCAACCTGGCGCCGATCATGCAGCGCAGCTTGCTGCAACACCCGGCCGACGAAAAGGTTCCTTCGTTGCCTGGATTTTCCCGCACTCGGAAAAAATGCCGCCTCAGGCGGCCTTCACGGCCGAGACGATCGACTTGACCACCTTGCGGACCAGGGCCGGATCATCGCCCTCGGCCATGATGCGGATCAGGGGTTCGGTGCCCGAGGCGCGCACCACGATGCGGCCGGCCCCGTTCAACTGACTCTCGCCGTCGGCGATGGCTTCCTTCACCGTCTTGGCCTCCAGCGGCTTGCCACCGGCGAAGCGGACGTTCTCCAGCAGCTGCGGCACGGGCTCGAACTGGCGGGCCAGGGCGCTCATCGGCTGGCCGGTCTCGATCATCACCGCCAGCACCTGCAGGGCCGCGATCAGGCCGTCGCCCGTGGTCGAGAAGTCCGACAGGATCAGGTGGCCCGACTGCTCGCCACCCAGGTTGAAGCCGCCCTCGCGCATGCGGGCCATCACATAGCGGTCGCCGACGCTGGTGCGCTCCAGGGTCAGGCCCTGCTCGCCCAGGAAGCGCTCGAGGCCGAGGTTGGACATCACCGTGGCGACCACGCCGCCGGCCTTCAGCTTGCCGGCCTTGGCGTAGGCGGCGGCGATGATGGCCATGATCTGGTCGCCGTCGACCACCTGGCCGTTCTCGTCGCAGATCACCAGCCGGTCGGCGTCGCCATCCAGCGCGATGCCGATGTCGGCGCGGTATTCGCGCACCAGCTTGGCCATGGCTTCGGGATGGGTCGAACCACACTCGTGATTGATGTTGGTCCCGTCAGGATCGACGCCCAGCGGAATGACCTCGGCGCCCAGCTCGTAGAGGGTGACCGGCGCCACCTTGTAGGCCGCGCCATTGGCGCAATCGATGACGATCCGCAGACCGGCCAGGGACAGCTGGCGCGGGAAGGTCGCCTTGACGATCTCGACATAGCGGGCCTGGGCGTCGTCGATGCGCTTGACCCGGCCAAGGCCGCGCGGCGGGGCCAGGCCTTCCTGCAGGCCCTCGTCCATCAGGGCCTCGATCTTCAGTTCCTGGGCATCCGACAGCTTGTAGCCGTCGGGGCCAAACAGCTTGATGCCGTTGTCGGCGAAGTCGTTGTGGCTGGCGCTGATCATCACGCCGAGGTCGGCGCGCATCGAGCGGGTCATCATCGCCACGGCCGGGGTGGGCAGGGGGCCAAACAGCCGCACATCCATGCCGACGCTGGCGAAGCCGGCGACCAGGGCCGGCTCGATCATGTAGCCCGACAGCCGGGTGTCCTTGCCGATCACCACCAGGTGGCGGCGGTCGTCCTGCGAGCGAAACAGCTTTCCGGCCGCCAGGCCGACGCGCAGGGCGACCTCGGCGGTCATCGGGTGCTGGTTGGCCTGGCCGCGGATGCCGTCGGTGCCGAAATAGGCGCGCTTGCTCATGGTCGCTCTGGTCTTGAGGCGGATCGCGAAACGATCCGAAATGCAGATTTATGTGGGAGAGGTCTGCACGGATGCTAAAGCCCGGCCGACGACATACCCGCGCGGGTAGCCATAATCCCGGCGGGCGCGATTTACAAAGGACCATGGCATGTGCGGCATCATCGGCATCGTCGGAAACCAGCCTGTCGCCGACCGCCTGGTCGAGAGCCTCAAGCGCCTGGAATATCGGGGCTATGACTCGGCCGGCATCGCCGGACAGGTCGACGGGGTGCTGCAGCGCCGCCGCGCGCCCGGCAAGCTGCGCGAGCTGGAAAGCGTGCTGGCCCACGAGCCGCTGATCGCCACCACCGGCATCGGTCACACCCGCTGGGCCACCCACGGCGCCCCCACCCTGCGCAACGCCCACCCGCACATCGTTGGCCGCGTGGCCGTGGTCCACAACGGCATCATCGAGAACTTCGCCGAGCTGAAGGCCGAGCTGATCGCCGCCGGCCGCGAGTTCCAGAGCGACACCGACACCGAGGTCGTCGCCCACCTGCTGGACGCCGAACTGGCCACGGGTCTTACGCCGCTGGACGCCTTCAAGGCCACGCTGGACCGTCTGCGCGGCGCCTTTGCCCTGTGCGTGCTGATCGGCGGCGAGGACGAAGTGATCCTGGCGGCCCGCAACGGCCCGCCCCTGGCCGTGGGCTATGGCGACGGCGAGATGTTCGTCGGCTCCGACGGCCTGGCCCTGGGCCCCTTCACCAACCGCGTCGCCTATCTGCACGACGGCGACTACGTCATCCTGGATCACAAGACCGCCAGGATCTTCGACCAGACCGGCGCGCCCGCCGACCGCCCGATCAAGATCGTCCCGGCCTCGGCCGTGCTGATGGAAAAGGGCAACTACCGGCACTTCATGGAGAAGGAAATCCATGACCAGCCCGAGGGCTGCCAGCGCACCATCGCCGCCTATGTCGACCCGATCGCGGCCCGCGCCAACGTGCCCGGCGACATCGACTGGGCCCGCCTGGAACGCATCCAGATCGTCGCCTGCGGCACCTCCTATATCGCCGGCATGGTCGGTCGCTATCTGATCGAGCAGCTGGCCGACCTGCCCGTGGATGTCGAGATCGCCTCGGAATTCCGCTACCGCCAGCCGGCCATCCGGGCCAACGCCCTGGCCATCGCCATGTCGCAGTCGGGTGAAACCGCCGACACCCTGGCCGCCCTGCGCTACTGCCAGGCGGCCGGCATGAAGAGCGCCGTGGTCGTCAACGCCACCGAATCGACCATGGCCCGCGAGGTCGACGTCGTCTGGCCGATCCATTGCGGCCCAGAGATCGGCGTCGCCTCGACCAAGGCCTTCACCGCCCAGGTCAGCGTGATGATCGCCCTGGCCATCGCCGCCGCCAAGGCGCGCGGCCGGATCGACGACGCCGAGGAGCAGCGCCTGGTCAAGGTGCTGCTGGAAGCCCCGCGCCTGATCGCCGAGGCCATAGGCCTGGAAGACGCCATCAAGGATATCGCCGTCGAGGTCTCCAAGGCCCGCGACGTGCTCTATCTGGGCCGCGGCCCGATGTCGGCCCTGGCCCTGGAAGGCGCATTGAAGCTGAAGGAGATCAGCTACATCCACGCCGAGGGCTACGCCGCCGGCGAGCTGAAGCATGGCCCCATCGCCCTGGTCGACGACCAGACGCCGATCGTCATCCTGGCCCCCTATGACAGCTGGTTCGAGAAATCGGCTTCAAACATGAGCGAGGTCATGGCGCGCGGCGGTCAGGTGATCTTCATCACCGACACCGAAGGCGCCAAGCACGCCCCGGTCGGCGCCAAGGTGGTGATCACCGCCCCGGCCTGCGATCCCCTGATCTCGGCCCTGGTGATGTCGGCCCCGATCCAGTTGCTGGCCTATCACGTGGCCGTGCAGAAGGGCGCGGACGTGGATCAGCCGCGGAATCTCGCCAAGTCGGTGACGGTGGAATAGGGCGCGCTACTCGTAGACCAGGGTCCTGGCGAAGAAGGGCAGCAGGTCGGTATAGACCCGGCCGCTCTCGCCCCAGGTGCGATCGCCCCAGCCGCCGACATACTCCTCGGCCTCGTGCGGCACGCCCAGCTCGGTCAGGAGCCGCGAGAAGGCCTGGTTGGAGACGACGTGGTCGGGATTGGGATCGTTGCGGCCCCAGTCGAATTTCAAGCCCCGCAGCGTGCGAAGGCTGTCGGCGTGGCGCGGCGCGACATGATCGAGCAGAAAGCTGTCCATCAGCTTGCGGATGAGCGCCGCATCGATCACCAACTTGCCGTCGACCCTGCGGGCCGGAAGGTCCGCGAACAGGGGCGCCGGTCGGGATTGGGCAGGTGGGCCTGATAGATCGCCGTGAACAGCTGGGAAAACGGGTCGGCCTTCAGATCGTCCAGCGACCGGGCCCGCTGCAGAAGGTCGAAGTCGGGCCGAGAGGACATCGTCTGCAGGCCCAGGCCCGTTCCCACCGGATGCAGGGCGTAGACCGCGCCGAACACGTCGGCATGGCGCATGCCGAAGGCCAGGGCGCCGTAGCCGCCCATGCGATCCCCGGCCAGGCCTCGCGCATCGCGACTGGCCAGGGTGCGAAAGCGGCCATCCGTCCAGGGCACGAGTTCGGCGATCAGAAAATCGTCCCAGCGACCGGTGACCGGCGAGCTGGTGTAGATCGACCCGCCGAGCAGCGTGCTGAAGTCGGCGGCGACCACGATCACCGGCGGGATCACGCGGGCCTTGATCGCCTGATCCAGCAGGGCGCGCGCGCCATGGGCGTCGAACGCCGCCCGCTCATCCTCGAACAGGTTGTGCAGGAAATAGATCACCGGATAGCGGCGGCTGGCCCCGTCATAGCCCTCGGGAAGATAGACCCGCACCCGCCTCTGGGCGCTGACACCGATTCTGCCGCCCTCGAACGCCCTGGAGGCGATCTCGAAATCACGCACCTGACTCTGGGCCCACAGGGTCGCGGGGGTGGAAAACAGGGCGACAAGCGCGGCGAACAACAGGCTAATCCGACGGACCATCCAGACCCCTCCGTGTCACACACCCGGGAGAACGCCACGCAACTGGATCAGAAGAAACGCCCGGCAATGCGGCTCAATTGCGGCCAGGCCCCGCCCTACCCGCGCACGCCATCGACCATGTAGCCCCGCGTCATCGGCAGGACGCCGACCCGCTTGGCCAGCTGGATCTGGAACACCATGTGCCCGCCATACCGGAAGCCCATCTCCGCGCCGGCCAGGTAGAACTCCCACATCCGCCGGAAGCGGGCGTCGAAAAGGACCGGGATCTCCGGATCGGCCATGAAGCGCAGCCGCCAGTGCTTCAGCGTCTCGGCATAGTGCAGGCGCAGGATCTCGATGTCGGTGATCCACAGACCCGCCTCCTCGATCGCCTTGACGATCTCCGACAGGCCCGGGATGTAGCCGCCCGGAAAGATGTACTTGTTGGTGAAGGCGTTGGTCGCGCCCTTGCCTGACGCCCTGCCGATGGAATGGATCACCGCCACCCCGTCCTCGGCCAGCAGGCGCTTTAGCGTCTGGAAATAGGTGGCGAACTGCGGCGCCCCGACATGCTCCAGCATACCCACCGAGACGATGCGGTCGAAGGTCTCGTCGAGATCGCGGTAGTCGGTCAGGCGGAACTCGACCTGGTCCGAAAGTCCCGCCTCGGCCACCCGTTCTCGCGCCAGCGCCAGCTGTTCGGTTGACAGGGTGACGCCGGTCATCCGCGCCCCGTGGTCCCTGGCCAGGGTCATCGACAGCCCGCCCCAGCCCGAACCTATGTCGAGCGTCTTCATCCCCGGCTGGATCAAGAGCTTCCTGGCGATATGCGCCTTCTTGGCGGCCTGCGCCTCCTCCAGCGTCATGTCGGGCCGCGCGAAATAGGCGCAGCTGTACTGCAGGTCGGCGTCGAGGAAGCGCCGGTAGAGGTCATTGGAGATGTCATAGTGGTGGGCGACGTTGCGACGCGAGCGGACGCGGTCGTTGAACTGCTGCAGCCGGCGCTTGATCAGCTTGCGGGTCCGTGTGGCCCAGGAGCCCCGCCCCTTGAGGCCGCGCGAGCCGCCCTTGCCGACCAGCTCCAGCAGATCCCACATCGCGCCCTGCTCAAGCACGATGTCGCCGTCCATATAGGCCTCGCCAAGGCCCAGGCCCGGATTGAGAGCCAGCCTGCGCACGCCCTTTGCACTGGCCCGCATGACCACGGGCGGCCCGGTTCCGTCGCCAGCCTTCACGGTGCGACCGCCGGGCAGATGCACGGTGAGGTCGCCGACCTTGATCATCCTGCGCAGGAGGGCTTGGATCATGCTGCAGCTTGCTGTTGCTTACCGATCAGAACCCAGAATGAGCCAACGGAGGAAACCCTGTCCATCACCATGACGCCGATTGGCCGGGTCGACGGCGGCCGCGACGCTCCCGAAGACGATGACTGGGGCACGAGCCGCGCGAAGATCGTGCTGGATCCGGCCCGCTTTGACGCCGAGGCGCTGATGGGGCTGGAGACCTTCAGCCACGCCGAGGTGGTCTATGTGTTCGACCGCGTGACCGACGACCAGATCGTCACCGGCGCCCGCCATCCGCGCGGCAACACCGCCTGGCCGAAGATCGGCATCTTCGCCCAGCGCGGCAAGAACCGGCCCAACCGCATCGGCGTCACCGTCTGCAGGATCGTGGCGGTGGACGGCCTGAGCCTGGAGGTCGAGGGCCTGGACGCCATCGACGGCACGCCGGTGCTGGACATCAAGCCGGTGATGGCCGGCTTCGCGCCGCGCGGCGAGCACCGCGAGCCCGACTGGGCGGCCGAGATCATGGCGAAGTACTGGTAGGAGCCCCTACCGCGCCTTCAGTTCCGGGCAAGCGTCGGGCTCGGCCGTCCAGCTGACATCGGCGATGCGCCAGGCGCCCTCCTGCCGAACCAGCGTGAAGATATCGACGCCGCAATGGGTGGTGACGCCGCCCCTCTTGAACTCATAGGGCGCGGTGACCGTCGCCAGGGCGCCGCGACGCACGACCTGGGGCGACCACATGCGCTCTTCCAGACCAGGCTCGATCCGCTTGCCAAACGAGTCCTCGAAGGTGAAGCGGCGGGTCTGGATCGCGCCGTCCGGCAGGGTCCGCAGAGACATGAACCGACCATCGGGCAACATCGTCGCGCGCATGGCCGCCGGGTCGGCCGCGGCCAGTCCGTCGAAGAAGGTCTGCACGACAGCGACCACCGCCCTGTCCTCGTAGATCGCGGACGGCGGCGGAGCGGGCGCGGCCAGGGCGGCGGCGAGGAGACCGGCGAGAAGCGGCATGACGGGGTCCCTGATGGCTCTTCAGGCGGCCAGCATGCCGCAGCAGAGGCGGACCTGGCCACCCCCATACAGAAACCCCAGCGCGCGGAGGCCAGCGCCGCCTCAGTCGTCGGCGGAAAGCTTGGCCAGGAACGCCTTGGCCGCCTCCCTGTGGCGGGGCCGCAGGTTCTTGCCGACAATGGCGATCACGGCGGCGATCACGGCCGCGTCGTCGGTCATGCCCAGGGCCGGCAGGATGTCGGGGATCACATCGGTGGGCAGGACGAAATAGGCCAGGGCCGCCATCATCATGCCCTTGGCCGCCGCCGGGGTGGCCGGATCGCGGGCGCACCACCAGACCGACAGGGCCTCGGCGGCGAACGGCACCCTGGCCGCCACGCGCTTGATCTTGGGCAGGAAGCCGCGCGCCACCCGCTCTTCGTTCAGCTTCACCGTCGCCGGGACCAAGGCCTTGGCCGGATCCAGGATCTGGTTGACGTCGGGGGACGGTTTGGCGTCGGCGCTCATCGGTTTAAACCCTTCACAACAGCGATCTTAAACGCAAACCTCAGGGAAACGTCCATGAAACTCGACAACACCGTCGCCGCCGTCGTCACCGGAGGCGCTTCGGGCCTCGGCGAGGCCACCGCCCGCGCCCTGGCCGCCCACGGCGTCAAGGTCGCCCTGTTCGACATGAACGAAGCCCGCGGCGAAGAAGTGGCCAAGGAAATCGGCGGCGTGTTCTGCAAGGTCAATGTGACCTCCGACGCCGATGTCGACGCCGGCTTCGAAAAGGCCCGCGCCGCGCACGGCCAGGAGCGCATCCTGGTCAACTGCGCCGGCACCGGCAACGCCGCCAAGACCGCCGGCCGCGACAAGGCCACCGGCGAGACCAAGCACTTCCCGCTCGACGCCTTTGACCGCATCATCCAGATCAACCTGGTCGGCACGTTCCGCTGCATCGCCAAGTCGGCCAAGGGCATGCTGGACCTGGCGCCGCTGGAAGACGGCCTGCGCGGCGCGATCGTCAACACCGCCTCGGTCGCCGCCGAAGACGGCCAGATGGGCCAGGCGGCCTATTCGGCGTCCAAGGGCGGCGTGGTGGGCATGACCCTGCCGATCGCCCGCGACCTGATGAGCGAAGGCATCCGCGTCAACTGCATCCTGCCGGGCATCTTCAACACCCCGCTGATGAACAATGCGCCCGAAGCCGTGAAGGCCGGTCTGGCCGCCTCGGTGCCGTTCCCCAAGCGCCTGGGCAACCCCGAGGAATATGCTCACCTGGCCCTGACGATGATCACCAACGACTACTTCAACGGTGAAGATGTACGCCTCGACGGCGGCATCCGCATGGCGCCGCGCTAAACATCTCACGATGATCCTCCCCCTCTGGGGGAGGTGGCCCAGAGGGCCGGAGGGGGCTAGCGCGGCATAAGCCGAGCAGCCCCCTCAGTCGCTCCGCGACAGCTCCCCCAGAGGGGAGCAGCTTTCCCTACTTCTTCACCGCCGGCAGAACGATGCTGGACGACAGGTTCTTCATGATCTCGCGGGCGTCATAGGCGCGCGGATCGCCCTCGGGCTTGGCGCCCTTGTGCATGACGATCTCGGCGCCGGCCTCGAAGCGCTCGATGGTGCGCACCTGGCTGCGGTCATAGAAGAAGGGGTCCCCCCAGAAGGGGTCCCAGCTGCGCCAGCCATAGCTGGGGCCGAAATAGCGCCAGGACGGGCGCCAGTAGCCATAGGGATAGCCATAGCCGAAGCCTGGCCGCGCCATCGGATCGGGATCGATCACCGTGCGCGCCGTACGGTCGGTGCGGCGGTCGGCGGTCTCGAACCAGTCATAGCCCTGCTGCACGGTGAGCTCGGCGGCGCGGTAGAGCAGATAGCGCTCGACAGTCTCGCGCGAGGTCAGGCTATTGCCGGCGAAGCTGACGCGATAGCGGTCGGCCTCCAGGCGCAGTTCGGAGAACCCGCCCGTGACCGAACCGGACGTGGCCTTGGGCTGGTAGGGCGTGGCGGTCGCGCAGGCCGAAAGTCCGGCGGCGACGACCAGGGCCGCGACGAGGGCGGCTTTCTTCAGGGACATGGACAGCACTCCGGGACCCAAATTCGCGGGTCTAGACTCTAACTCTGGCGACGCTTTGTGGTTTCGCCAAGGCGTTTGATTTCCGACCGGAAACCCGGCGGCGAAAATCAGCCGCGCGATACGATCAGGATCGCAGCGCAGATCAGCAGGATCCCGACCACGAAGGCGAAGACCCGGCGGAACACCGGCTCGTTCATCCGGGTCGACAGGGCCGCGCCGCCCAGGCCGTAGGCGCTCATGCTGATCAGATCCATGCCGATGGTGGCGCAGGCGAACATCAGCAGCTGCGGGACCAGCGGGCGGTCCACGTCTAGAAACGGCGGCAGGACGGCGGTGAAGAACAGCAGGGCCTTGGGATTGGCGATCTGGACGGTGAAGCCGTCGAGAAACGCCGACTTGCCGCCCCGAACCGTGGCGACCGCGTGACTCTCGGCGTTCTTCCAGCCGGCCCACAGGGACTTGAGGCCCAGCCAGACCAGATAGGCCGCGCCGGCGAGGGCCAGGATGTGGAAGGCGGCTGGAAAGGCGATGATCAGGGCGCCCAGGCCCAGGGCCGAGCCGACGAACCAGATCAGGGTGGCGCAGTTCATGCCCGCCACGCCCAGCAGCGCCGCGCCCTTGCCCTTTTCCATGCCGGTGGCGATGGCGAACAGGTTGGCGGGCCCCGGCGTGATGGCCATGACGAACATGGCGGCCAGGAAGGCGCCGTAGCGGGCGGGATCGACGGGAAGAGCCATGGTCACGCTATAGGTGAGGCCCCGCCCGTCGAAAAGCGATGTCTAGGCTCCGATGACGACCAGCATCCAGATGACGCGTCCCAGGGCGCCAAACAGCAGCACCGCCGTCGCCAGCAGCTGGATGATGAAGCCAAGCTCGCGCTTGTCCGCCGAGGCGGCATAGCCGAGGGCGTAGAGGATGCGGCCCACGATCCAGACCACGCCGACGATCGTGGCGACCAGATCGCTCCAGTAGATCGCGAACAGCCACAGCGACGGCAGGAAGATCGGCAGCCACTCCAGCGTATTGGCCTGGACGCGGATATGGCGCTCCAGCTCGGGATCGCCGGTCATGGTCGGGGCGGCGATCCCGCTTTTCTTGCGGGCCCCGCCGACGCGAACGCCCATCCAGATATAGACCAGCAGGGCGACCAGCGTGACGATGGCGACATAGGCGTGCGTTTGCATGTGAAGAAGCTCCCCGGTTCCCGAAACGGTCTGCGCCGTTCGGCGGGAACCTGTCATGGTTCGCGCCAAACCGAAACTCTTGCCCGTTTGCGGGGCTCGCCCCTCCAGGGACCTGGGACAGGCGGCCGCCATGCGCGTCGAATCCTCCGCGATCCGCGGCCGGTTTCCTTGTAACCGCCGCGCCTCCTCATCTAGGCTGACGTCCGGACTGTACCGGACGCTCTCATGAAACGCCTGACCGCGGCCCTTGCGCTGCTCGTGATGCTTGCAGCCGCGCCCGTGATGGCGGCGCCCTATGTTTTGCCGCCGGGCCAGACCTGTGACGGCTGGCCGAGGCTGCCGATCGAGATGGCGCCCGGGATGTGCGCCGGCCTTGTGGTCGCCCCGCCGCCGGGAACCAGCGGCCTGTCGAAGCGGGTCCTGCGCATGCCACGAACCCTGGTGCAACTGCCAGGCGGCGACTGGATCGTCACCGACCTGGGCGGCTGGGATCCGGGCAAGGGGTCGGTCTGGCGTCTGCGCGCCGAGACGGGGCGCGCCCCCGTTCTGACGCCGTTGCTCAAGGGTCTGACGATGCCCCATGGCCTGGGCATCGGCCCGGACGGCCTGGTCTATGTCGGCGAGATGAGCCGCATTATCCGCCTTAATCCCGGTGCGCCACTGCCAGCCACCACGGTCGAGGTGGTCGTCGCCGGCCTGCCGGACAACCGGCTGCACGACAACCGCCACCCCCTGTCCAACTTCATCTTCGACGCCAATGGCGACCTGCTGGTCAATGTCGGCGCACCGAGCGACCGCTGCCTGGTCAAGGGCAAGCCGGACGGAACGCCGCGCTGCGTCCAGAGCGAGGGGGCCGAGGCCCTGGCCGGCGTGCGGCGCTATCGCTACCTCGGCCAGGGGCGCTGGGCGGAGACCTACACCATGGTCGCCCGCGGCCTGCGCAACAGCCTGGCGTTGGCGCGGACGCCGGCGGGCACGCTGCTGCAGGCCGAAAACAGCTACGACTTCGACCCGGCGACCGACCGGCCGTTCGACGAGCTGAACGTGCTGGTCGAGGGCGGTCACTACGGCTGGCCCTACTGCTACGACATGAAGACATCGACTCCCGGCTGGGGCGGGGCCACGGATTTCCGGTGCCGCTCGGCCGACCACGCCCGGCCGGCCCTTCTGCTGCCGCCGCATGCCGCGCCACTCGGCATGCTGGTCTATCAGGGCGGGCTGCTGCCGCAGCTCCAAGACCGGCTGCTGGTCAGCTATCACGGCTATCGCGCGACCGGCGCCCGGATCGTGGCGTTCGCCCTGGACGCCAGGGGGCTGCCGGTGGCGACGGCCAGGGCGCGGTACCCGGCCTATGGCGCCGGCGGCCTGGTGTGGAAGCCCCATCCCGGTCCGGCGGCCGAGCCGCTGATCCTGACGCCGGGCTGGCAGGCCGTGGCGGGCAAACGGCCGATGGGCGCGCCGGTCGGGCTGGCGGTGGCCGCGGATGGGGCCGTCTGGGTGGCGGACGACCGGAACGGAACGGTGATGCGGGTGTCGGCGGACCGGCCGTGACGGCTTCTTCAAATCCCTGGCGGCTACACCGACCGTCTCGGTGGAGTACACGGGCCAGGTGACGGTGTTTCCCGACCCCGGCGCGCCGCCGCTGACGAGTAGGCCCAGGAACGAAAAAGGCGCCGCGAGCTGAGCTCGCGACGCCTTTCCATCGTCGATCTTTGGTTGACCTCAACCCTTCGTGCGCTGGTCCCGCTTGGCCAGCACGCGCAGGCGCAGGGCGTTGAGCTTGATGAAGCCGCCGGCGTCGCGGTGATCGTAGGCGACCTTGCCTTCTTCGAACGTCACCAGATCCTGGTCGTACAGGCTGTAGGGGCTGGTGCGGCCGATGATCGAGACATTGCCCTTGTAGAGCTTGACGCGAACCTGGCCGGTGACTTTCTGCTGGCTGTAGTCGATGGCCGCCTGCAGCATCTCGCGCTCGGGCGTGAACCAGAAGCCATTGTACACCAGCGTGGCGTACTTCGGCATCAGCTCGTCCTTCAGGTGCATGGCGCCGCGATCGAGCGTGATCGACTCGATGCCGCGGTGGGCGGCCAGCAGGATCGTGCCGCCGGGGGTCTCGTAGACGCCGCGCGACTTCATGCCGACGAAGCGGTTTTCCACCAGGTCCAGACGGCCCACGCCGTTGTCGCGGCCCAGCTCGTTGAGCTTGGTCAGCAGGGCGGCAGGGGAGAGGGCCACGCCGTCGATGGCGACGGGGTCACCCTTCTCGAAGTCCATCGTGAAGATGTGCGGCTTGTCGGGCGCATCCTCGGGCGCGATCGTGCGCATGTGGACGAACTCGGGGGCCTCGACCGCCGGATCTTCCAGCACCTTACCCTCGGACGAGCTGTGCAGCAGGTTGGCGTCGACGCTGAACGGCGCTTCGCCGCGCTTGTCCTTGGTGATCTGGATCTGGTGCTGCTCGGCGAACTCCAGCAGGGCCTCGCGCGACTTGAAGTCCCATTCGCGCCAGGGGGCGATAACGGTGATGTCGGGCTCGAGGCCGTAATAGCCCAGCTCGAAGCGGACCTGGTCGTTGCCCTTGCCGGTCGCGCCGTGGCTGACGGCGTCGGCGCCCATCTTGCGGGCGATCTCGATCTGCTTCTTGGCGATCAGAGGACGCGCGATCGAGGTGCCCAGCAGGTACTGGCCTTCATAGACCGTGTTGGCGCGGAACATCGGGAAGACGTAGTCGCGCACGAACTCCTCGCGCACGTCCTCGATGAAGATGTTCTCGGGCTTGACGCCGGCGGCCAGGGCCTTGGCCCGCGCCGGCTCGATCTCCTCGCCCTGGCCCAGGTCGGCCGTGAAGGTGATGACCTCCGCGCCGTACTCGGTCTGCAGCCACTTCAGAATGATCGAGGTGTCGAGGCCGCCCGAATAGGCGAGCACGACCTTCTTGACGGACTTGTCAGCCATGAGCGGGGTCCTTTAGCGAGGAAACACAAAGTTGGGCGCGTTCAAGGGCGCCGGGGGCGTCGGGTCAAGACCTAAAGCCTGCCTTCGTCCTGCAACGTCTTGATGGCGAAGCGCAGATGCAGCAGCTGGCCCATGGCCAGAAGGGCCCCCAGGGTGGCGCGGACGCACAGCAGCATCATCGCCTCGGCGCCCTGCACGCGGAAGGTCGCGCCCGACAGGGTGAAGGCGAAGATCACGGCGATGGAGATCAACGGGATCAGCAGCAGGCCCGCCGTGCGCGGCGCGCGCCAGGTCGCCTTGCCGTCGAAACCCCATTGCATCGGTACGGCCACGCCCTTGGGGATGCGCTTGAACGCGCCCAGGGCCGTGGAGGCGATGATCGCCATGGCGGCGATGGACAGGCCATCGCCGATCACGCGGAAGGCGGTCTCCATCAGACGGTGACCTGGGCGCCCAGCTCCACCACGCGGCCCGGCGGGATCTTGAAGAAGTCGGTCGGGTTGGCGGCGTTGCGCATCAGGAAGATGTACAGCCGGTCCTGCCACAGCGGCATGCCGCTATTGGCCGACGGCACGATCGAGCGGCGGCCCAGGAAGAAGCTGGTGGCCATGATGTCGAACTTCAGACCCTGTTTGCGGCACACGGCCAAGGCCTTGGGGAGGTTCGGGCTTTCCATGAAGCCATAGGTGATGACGACTTTCTTGAAGTCGTCATTGACCTTCTCGATCTTGACCCGGTCATCCTCGGCGATGCGCGGCGTATCGCCGGTGCGCACGGTCAGGATGACATTGCGCTCGTGCAGCACCTTGTTGTGCTTGAGGTTATGCATCAGGGCGACGGGCGTCATGTCCGGGTCGGAGGTCAGGAAGATCGCCGTGCCGGGCGCGCGGTGCGGGGCGCGGGCCCGCAGGATCTCCATCAGGTCGGCCAGGGGCACGCTGTCGCGGCGGGTCTTGGCGGTCAGGATCTGCGAGCCGCGCACCCAGGTGGCCATGATGATGAACAGCACCGCACCGATCAGCACCGGCAGCCAGCCGCCCGAGAAGAAGCGCAGGGCGTTGGCGCTGAGGAAGGTGACGTCCAGGGCCAGGAAGGGCACCAGGAAGCACAGGGCCTGCGGCAGGCTCCACTTCCACAGGCGGCGCATGACGATGAAGGCCATGCAGGTGGTCACGATCATCGTGCCGGTCACGGCCAGGCCATAGGCGTGGGCCAGGGCCGACGAGGTCTGGAAGGTGAACATGATCGCCAGCACGCCAAACAGCAGCATGGTGTTCAGCTGCGGCACGAAGATCTGGCCCGACTGGGTTTCAGACGTGCGGCGCACGTCCAGACGCGGCAGCAGGCCCAGCTGGATGGCCTGCTGGGTCAGGGAGAAGGCGCCGGTGATCACGGCCTGGCTGGCGATGACCGTGGCCGCGCCGGCCAGCAGCACCAGCGGCAGGCGGAACACGGCCGGGGCCATTTCGAAGAACCAGTTCAGCTCCGGCATCGGCTGCCCTGCGGCCTCGGCGGCATTCAGGGTGGTGAGGGCGAAGGCGCCCTGGCCCAGATAGTTCATGGTCAGGCATGGCAGGACGAAGAACAGCCAGGCCGCCTGGATCGGCCAGCGGCCGAAATGACCCATGTCGGCGGTCAGGGCCTCGACGCCGGTGACGGTCAGGAACACCGCGCCCAGCACGATGAAGCCGGTCAGGCCATGCTCGGCCAGAAAGCCGACGGCGTAGTGCGGGCTGATGGCCATCAGCACGCCGGGGTTCTGCGCCAGATTGACGGCGCCCAGCAGGAACATCACGCCAAACCACAGGGCGCAGACCGGGCCAAACAGCTTGCCCACCGAGGCGGTGCCGCGGCTCTGGATGAAGAACAGGCCCAGCAGCATGACCGTAGCGATCAGCAGCACCACCTGATTGTTGACGCTGTTTTCCAGCGCCGGAATGGTTCTCAGGCCCTCGACCGCCGACAGCACCGACATGGCCGGGGTGATCAGGGCGTCGCCATAGAACAGGGCCGCGCCGGCCACGCCCAGGGCGAACACCAGCATGGTGCGCTTGCCCATGGCGTGCTGGGCCAGGGCCATCAGCGACAGCACCCCGCCCTCGCCCTTGTTGTCGGCCTTCATGATGAAGACGACGTACTTGATCGTCACCACCAAGATCAGCGCCCACAGGGCCAGCGACACCACGCCATAGATCTCGGACCGGGTGACGCCGTCATGGGCGGCCGCGTGCAGGGCTTCCTTGAAGGCGTACAGCGGACTGGTGCCGATATCGCCGAACACGATCCCGACCGAGCCCAGGGCGAGCGCAAAGAAGCCATGGCCCTTCGCGTCGGGTCCGTGTTGGTGCGGAATGTCGGAAGGGGCGGGCGCGCAATCCGGGGTCGGGTCGCTGGAGGCTTCGGAAGCCATTCAATGTCTCCGGGCGTCCCCTCTCGCAAAATGCGAGCGGCGGGCCCATATCGATCAAGCGCGGCGCGATACACCCAATCTGATCCGGGTTCAATCGTCACGCGACGTTCGGCGCTAGCAGGCCTTTTGGCCCAAGGCGAGTTTTTGATTGAACGCGCGCATATCGTCCTTAGGTTCCTGCAGAGATGTCCGACAGCCAAAAGTTTCCCGTGGCGGCTCACGCCCTCGCCTATCTGGCGCACAAGCAGGCTTTTTCGCCTGATCGTGCGGTGGCGAGCGTCGAGCTGGCGGCGTCGGTGCCGACCAATCCCGTCGTCGTGCGGCGGGTGACCGCCATGCTGGGCAAGGCCGGACTGATCGGGGCCCGGGCCGGCGCCAATGGCGGGGCCTGGCTGCTGCGGCCGGCCGAGGAGATCACGCTCGACCTGGTGCTGCGGGCCGTCAACGGCTGCGCCCACCTCGGCGTCGCCCCTCCCGGCGTCAAGGGCTGCCCGGTCGGCGAAAAGATCCCCGACGCCGTCAGCGCCGCCATCACCGCCGCCAATACCGCCGCCCACGACCGCCTGGGCCAGATCACCGTGGCCGACCTGCTGGCGGACGCGCACTAGATCCGCTCTCCCCGGCGAAAGCCGGGGCCCAGATCGAACCCACCGACATCCGCTAACGTCCCACAGCGCCTGAGCGCATCACCCCCAAACGCTCGGGCTGGATCTGGGCCCCGGCTTTCGCCGGGGAGAGCGGGAGTTTTGCATTTCGATCCAGCCTGAATCGCCCTTCAGAAAAACTGCACCAACATTTGTTGCTGATCCCTCTGGCGAGTCCGGAAGGCGACATTACGTAACCGCTACAGGTTCAGTTCCTAAAAGGGGAAACCACAATGACCACCGTCGCCATCGTCTATCATTCCGGTTACGGCCACACCGCCGTTCTCGCCGACAAGGTCGCCCAGGGCGTCCGCGACGCCGGCCAGACCGCCGTGCTGCTGAAGATCGAAAGCGCCGACCAGGACTTCGCGCCCTTCATCGAGACCATCACCAAAGCCGACGCCGTGGTGTTCGGAGCCCCGACCTATATGGGCGACGTCTCGGGCGTGTTCAAAGTGTTCGCCGACGCCACCTCCAGCGCCTTCTTCACCGGCGCCTGGAAGGACAAGCTGGCCGCCGGCTTCACCAACTCGCACAGCTTCGCCGGCGACAAGGCCCACGCCCTGGCCAGCCTGACCATCCTGGCGGCCCAGCACGGCATGAACTGGATCAATCTGGGCCTGGCTCCGCCGGCCGTCACCGCCGCCGAACGCGGTCCCGACACGATCAACCGCGTCGGCTCGTTCATCGGCCTGGCCGCCCAGAGCGACAACGTATCGCCCGAGCTCAGCCCGCCGGCCGGCGACCGCGAGACCGCCCGCCTGCTGGGCGAACGCGTCGCCAAGGCCGCCCTGCGCTGGACGCTGGGCGCCGACGCGACCCTCGAGAAAGCTGCCTAGGCCAAACCTCTCTCGCCGGATCCCTCCCGGCGATCGAGCCGTCGCGATGTGAGCCCACATCGCGACCCGAGGGGGCGTCGATCCCCAATCCCCGACGCCCCCTCCCCCTTCCTCGCCAGGAAGGGGCCCTTGCACCCGCCTTGAACCAAATCGCCGGCCGTGCTGGTCTCCCGCGACGTTTCGCTTTCGCATCGGACACACGCCATGGCCCGCCGCCTCGCCCTGATCACCGGCGCCTCCGCCGGCATCGGGGCCGCCTTCGCCCGCATCCTGGCCAGCCATGGCTATGACGTGGCCCTGACCGCGCGCCGCGCCGACCGGCTGGAGGCCCTGGCGGCCGAGATCCGTCTGCGCTTCGGCGTCGAGGCCTATGCCATCCCCGCCGACCTGGCCGATCCGGCCGGGGTCGACGCCGTGCTGGCCGGGGTCGAGGCCCAGGGCCGCGTCGTCGATGTGCTGGTCAACAACGCCGGCTACGGCCTGCCGGGGACCTACGCCACCACCAGCTGGGCCGACCAAGGCAAGTTCCTGCAGGTGATGCTGACCTCGGTCTGCGAGCTGGCCCACAAGGTGCTGCCGGGCATGATCGAGCGAAGGTTCGGCCGTATCGTCAATGTCGCCTCGCTGGCGGGCCTGATCCCCGGCGCGGCCGGCCACACCCTGTATGCCGCGACCAAGGGCTTTCTGGTCAAGTTCTCCCAGAGCCTGCACCTGGAGAACCTGTCCACCGGCGTGCATGTCAGCGCCCTGTGCCCGGGCTTCACCTATTCGGAATTCCACGACGTCAACGGCACCCGCGCCCAGGTCAGCCAGTCCCTGCCGACCTGGCTGTGGCTGGGCGCCGACGAGGTGGCCGCCTCGGGCTACGAGGCCGTCGAGGCCAACCGTCCGGTCTGCGTGCCCGGCGCGCCCAACAAGACCATCGCGGCGATCGCCAAGATCCTGCCCGACGACTGGGCCCTGGCCCTGATGGCCAACCAGGGCGGGCGGTTCCGGAAGGTCTGATGCTTCACGTCGCTTCGAATGGCAGCCATTGGCAGTTTGTCATTGGCAGCGACGTAAATCGGGATGGCCTGTACTTGGAAGTGCACAGTCCCGATGGTGGTGTCGCGTTCGAGATTTTCCGCTCTGATCGCGCCAAGACCACGACATTTTCGGCATTTCAAGAAGACATACCGCTCGAGATCGTTGAGGCCGCAGCGACTTATGCGAGGCCGCGATTCTGGACTTTCGAAGACTAAGTCTTGGTCATCCCGTCGGGCCGCTGGGCCTGACCTTGATGGCCAACGAAGGCGGCGGTCCCGGAAGGCCTAGAGCTCGTCAAACGCAAGGCATAGCCCTCATTCAACCCATCGGTTGACTCTTCAGATCCGCGCCTACATATTCAACCACATGGTTGAATTACACACACAACAGCTGGACACCGTCTTCCACGCCCTTGGCGACGCCACCCGTCGGCGGATGCTGGGCGAGCTGGCGGGCGGCGAACGCACGGTGAGTCAGCTGGCCCAGCCGTTCTCGATTTCGCTGGCGGCCGCCTCCAAGCACATCAAGGCGCTGGAGACCGCCGGCCTGATCCGCCGCGAGGTGCGCGGCCGCACCCACATCTGCCGCCTGGATCCCGGCCCCCTGGCCAGCGCCCACCAGTGGCTCGGCGTCTATGAGCGCTTCTGGAACGGCCGCCTCGACATCCTCGAAGGCCTGCTGCGGCAAGCCGACGCCCCCACCCCGAAAGGAGACGACCAATGACCGACACCGTGACCCTCGACGCCTATGGCGTCGTCGTCGAACCCGCCACCCTGAAGATCCAGCGCCTGCTGCCCGGCCCCGTCGAGCGGGTCTGGAGCTATCTCACGCAGAGCGAACTGCGCCGCCAGTGGCTGGCCTCGGGCCAGATGGAGGCCGGCGTCGACACGCCCTTCCAGCTGACCTGGCGCAATGACGAGCTGACCGACCCCCCGGGCAAGCGCCCCGAGGGCTTTCCCACCGATCACAGCATGCAAGGCCGGATCACCGCCTTCGACCCGCCGCGCAAGCTGGCCATCACCTGGGGCTCCACGGGCGGCGTGACCTTCGAGCTGGAGCCCCAGGGATCAGAGGTGCTGCTGACCCTGACCCACCACCGCGTCACCGATCCTGCCGTGCTGCTCAATGTCAGCGCCGGCTGGCACGCTCACCTGGATATCCTGGCGGCGACCATGACCGGCCGGAAGACGGCCAAGCCCTTCTGGGATCACTGGCTGGGCCTGAAGGCGGACTACGAAAAGCGGCTGGCGGGCTGATCAGGCAGGTTTGGTATCCTTCTCCCCTGGCGGGAGAAGGATCACTTCGCTTCGGCGTACGGCGCCTTGGCGTCCTGCCGGACCAGCCCCCGCGTGGCGTCGCCGACGCCGATCAGCACGAACTGCACCGCCAGGGCGCACAGGATCAGGCCCAGCACCCGCACCACGATGCTCATGCCGATCCGGCCCAGCACCCGACTGATCAGCGGCGAGGCCCAGAACACCGCCACCAGCACCACCGACACCGCCGTGATCACGCCCACGCCCAGGCCCAGGCCCGCCCAGCCGAACGGCTTGGCCTCGGCGGCGTAGATGATCACGGTCGAGATCGCGCCCGGCCCGATCAGCAGCGGCATGGCGAACGGCACGATCAGCCGCTCGAAGCGCTTCTGGGCGTAAGCCCGCGCCGACTGGCCCTCGATGCCCTCGGCCGCGTCGGCGAACATGGTGGTGAAGTCGTCGCGCAGCATGTCCAGCCCCAGGATGAACAGGATGATGCCGCCGGCGATGCGGAAGGCCGGCATCGAGATGCCGAAGAAGGCCAGCAGGGTGACGCCCGTGAAATAGAAGAAGATCAGGAAGGCCGCGACGAACAGGCCGATATAGACGGCCACCATCCGCCGGCCCGCTGCGGCGGCGCCCAGGGTGGCGGCGGCGAACAGCGGCACGTTGCCGATCGGGTCGATCAGGGCGAACAGGGCGATGAAGAAGTTGACGGCAAGTTTGGCCTCGGTCATTCGACGTCCTTACCTTCCAACGCACCGGATCTTCGCCTGTCTTAAGGTGAAGCGCCGCCATGCGCCAACCCCCGGGGCCCCAGACCATGACAGTGACCATGACCGCTGATCCGCGCCTGATCATCCCGCTGGACCTGCCCAGCGTCGACGAGGCCCGCGCCATGGTCGACCGGCTGGGAGACAGCGTCAGCTTCTACAAGATCGGCCTGGAGCTGCTGGCGACCGGCGGCATGGGCCTGGCCGCCGAGCTGAAGAAGGACGGCAAGCAGGTCTTCCTCGACTGGAAACTGCACGACATCGGCGCGACCGTGGAGCGCTCGGCCAGGGTGCTGGCGGGGGCCGGCTGCGACCTGCTGACCGTCCATGCCGAGCCGCAGGTGATGCGCGCCGCCGTGCTGGCGCGGGGTGGCTCGGACCTGAAGATCCTGGCCGTCACCGTGCTGACCAGCCTGACCGACGCGGATCTGAGCGAAATGGGCTACGCCTTCGGGGCCCGCGACCTGGTCGAGCGCCGCATCCGCCAGGCCCTCGACTGCGGCGTCGACGGCGTGGTCTCCAGCCCGCACGAGGCGGCTCTGGCCCGCGAGATCGCGAAGGGGGCCTCAAGGCCCGACTTCCTGGTGGTGACCCCCGGCGTACGTCCCGACTGGTCGGCGAAAAACGACCAGGCCCGCGCGGCCACCCCGGCCGACGCCCTGCGCGCCGGCGCCAGCCACCTGGTCTGCGGCCGTCCGATCACGGCGGCCAACGACCCGCGCGAGGCGGCGCTGAAGGTGATCGCGGAGATGGCGGGGGTCTAGGCGAGTGAACGTGCTGTTCGTCTGCAGCCAGAACCGCCTGCGCAGCCCGACCGCCGAGCAGGTGTTCGCCAAATGGCCCGGTATCGAGGTTAGCTCGGCCGGCCTCGACGACACCTGCGGCAACCCGGTGACCCCCGAGGAGCTTGAGTGGGCTGATCTGGTGCTGGTCATGGAGCAGGCGCACAAAAACAAGCTGTCCAAACGCTTCAAGCCGTATCTGAAAAACGCCCGGGTGATCGTGCTGGGCATTCCCGACGACTACCCGTTCATGGACCCGGCGCTGGTGAAGCTGCTGGAGACGAAGGTTCCTCCGTTCCTGCGACGATGATTCCCTCTCCCGCTCCGGGAGAAGGCCTATTGCACCACCAGCGCCACGCCCCGCGCCCTCGGATCCGCCACAGGAACCGGCGTTCCGTCCACCACCTGAATCGCTTCGATGTCGCCGTTGTAGTCCTGGGTCTCGGTCACGTAGCCTCGCGCCGCCAGCGCCGCCTTCAGCGAGTCCGAGGGCGGTGCGTAGGGCTCGAAGAAGATCGTGTTGTCGGGCAGCAGCTGGTGGTGGAAGCGCTGGACCTTCTGGGCGTCCGCCAGTGACAGGCCGTGGTCATAGACATCGGCCAGCACCTGGAACACCGAGGTGAAGATCCGCGAACCGCCGGGCGTGCCGATCACCATGGCGACCTTGCCGTCTTTCGTCAGGATGGTCGGCGTCATGGACGACAGGGGCCGCTTGCCCGGCGCGATGGCGTTGGCCGAGCCCCCCACCACCCCGAACATGTTGGGCGCGCCGGGCTTGGCCGAGAAGTCGTCCATCTCGTCATTGAGCAGGAAGCCCGCCCCCTCGACCACCACGCCCGAGCCGAACCAGCCGTTCAGCGTATAGGTGTTGGAGACGGCGTTGCCCCACCGGTCGACGATCGAGAAGTGGGTCGTCTGCGGCTTTTCCAGCCCCGGAACCACCGCCGGGGTGGCCGACGGACGGTCGGGGTCGATCTCGGCGGCGCGCCTTGCCACATAGGCCGGGGCGATCAGGGCCGCGACCGGGACCTTCACGAAGTCCGGATCGCCCAGATATTCGGCCCGGTCGGCGAAGACGCGCTTTTCGATCTCCGAGACCAGATGGATGTATTGCGGGCCGTTCAGCGGCGCGTCCGCGAACAGCCTGGCCGCATCCTGCTTCATCAGCAGCAGCTGCATCAGGGCGATGCCGCCCGAACTGGGCGGCGGAGCGGTGATCACGCCATAGCCGCGCCAGTCGGCCTGCAGCGGTTCGCGCCACACGGCCTTGTAGGCGGCCAGGTCCGCCTTCGTGATCAGACCCTTCGCCGGTCCCCGCTGCATCTGGGCGACGATCAGGTCGGCGGTCTGGCCTTCATAGAAGCCCTTGTCGCCACCCGTGGCGATACGCTCCAACGTGTTGGCCAGGGCCGGCTGACGGAACAGCTGTCCGGCCTTCAAGCCGCCGAAATGCGACTCGAAATTGGTGGCCGAGAACGGCGCGCGGCTGCCGTCCAGGATGCCGATCAGCTGCGGCGTGACCAGGAAACCGTCGCGGGCATAGCGGATCGACGGCGCCAGCACCGTGGCCCAGGGCAGCTTGCCGAACCGCTGGTGAGCCATGGCCATGCCACGCACCATGCCAGGCGTGCCAACCGCCAGATTGCCATACATCGACCGCTCTGCCACCGGCTCGCCGTCGGCGCCCAGGAACATCTCGGCCCGGGCGGCGGCGGGTGCGGTCTCGCGGTAGTCGAGGAAATAGGGCTTGCCGTCGACCAGCAGGGTCATGAACCCGCCGCCGCCCAGATTGCCGGCCTCGGGATAGGTCACCGCCAGGGCGAAGGCGGTGGCCACCGCCGCATCCACGGCGTTGCCGCCCGCTTTCAGGATCTCCTCGGCGGCCAGGGCCCCATAGCGGTCAGGCGAGGCGACCGCGCCGGCGGTCAGCGTGGCTTGCGGCCTGGCGGCCTTGGGCGCGGCCATCGCCGGCTGGACGATCAGCAGCAGGACGGCGGCGAGGCCCATCGAAACTCGGGCGAACAGACGCGACACGATGGCGGCCTCCTGGGTGCGGAAAGAGCCGACGTTATCCGATCCCGGCGGCGCTTGAAGCCTTGGCGACGAACGGCGCCGCGAATTTCGGCGGGGGCAGAACGGGATGGGCGGGACGCGAGGCGTCCGCTTTCGCGGGCAGACGCCAATATTCGCTCCCGACCCTGAGTTGCTCCGCGTGGGAGACAAACATGATAGGTTGCTTTTGGTGCGAGCGCCCATGCAAGCGCGCCGACATGGAAAGACGCCTGATGCGCCTCTTACTCGCTTTCCTGACAAGCGTTGCCTGGGCTCATGGACCGTCCGCCTACGCCCGCCTCAATCCAGAGGCCGATGCCGTGCACGCCTTGAACATCTGCCTGAGCGCCGTCGAGCAGAAGCAGCAACCCGCCGTGACAGCATTCGGCTCGACCGTTCTTCGCGGCCAACCCGACGGCAAGGCATGCACCTTCGCTGTCAAAACAGGAGATGCTTCCACCCTGCGTAACGCCGTCGTATCGGCCATTATGGTGCCGCCGAGATCATTCGCGCCCGCTAAAACGGATTGGGATCCCGGGGCCTTTCTAAGTCGACAGACGTTATGTGGAGGCGCGGAAGCTGCGAATCTTTCTGTCCTCGTGAGTGCGGGCGCCAAGATGGCCGGACAGCCGCAGCTAATTGCCACAGTCCTGGAGTCTACCAAGCGCGACTCGCGATGCGACCAGGACTTGGGGCTTCAGCCAGCCCTCTCGGAGATGCTCAAGCGCTAACATCTTAATGTTTGATCCGACTGACGGCTGGTTTGAACGTCCAGCCCCCCTCAGAAATCGACCGCCACGCCCTTGCGCTCCCAGTCGCCGAAGCGCGTCGGCTCGGGGCCGTCACGGCCGCCCTTTTCCTCGGCCATCGCCACCGCCTCGGCGGCGGCGCGGCGCGCGGCGGCTTCCTCCAGCGCGCGGCGGGCGGCGGGGGACAACGGCTTGTCGGGGGCGGCGCCCAATTCGGGCGGAGGCGCGGAAAGGTCAGGCATGACGAAGGTTTAACATCATCGCGCTTGATCGCGCCAGCGCGGCAGTGTTCAACCCCCGGCTTCAAATATCCACGTTCAGATACCGGGGGAATCCGACATGAACAACCATCGTTGGCCTCACGCCTTCTTCGCCGCCGCCGCCCTTTACGCCATGATCGGCGTCTCCTGGGGCCTGGCCATGAGCATCTCGAAGGATCACAGCACCTACTCCGCCCACGCTCACCTCAATCTGCTGGGCTGGGTGAGCCTGGGCCTGATGGGCACGTTCTACGCCCTGCTCGGTCAGGCCGTGGCCAGCTGGGTCAAGCTCGTCAACTTCACCCTCTCCAATATCGGCGTGATCAGCATGATCAGCGGCCTGTACCTCTATCTGGGCCAAAAGGGTCCGCCGTCAGTGTTTGGTCCGCTGCTGGCCGTGGGCGGCCTGTCGGTGGTGGCTGGCTTCCTGGTGTTCGGCCTGACGGTGATCTCCAGCGCGTTCCGCAAGCCCGGGATCGCCTAGGCGTCGCCTGATTTTTCGCTCAAACCGCTTGCGCTCGCCGTCGCCTCGGGGCACGGCGGGGCTGTGAACCAAGAACTCAATGACGGCCTCCCCGCCCGGGAAGCCGCGCTTACCCTCATAGACGCGGCCCTGTCGCGTCGCGGCGGCATCGACGAAGCCGCGTCCGCCCACGGCTTCCGCTTCCTGGAGCCGCGCGAGCGCGCCTTCGCCCGCGCCCTGGCCATGGCCGCCCTGCGCCGCCTGGGGCCGATCGACCGCGCCCTGTCGGCCAAGCTGCAGAAAGAGCCGCCGCCGCGCGTGCGCAACCTGCTGCGCCTGGGCGTGGTGCAGGCCTTCTATCTGGATGTGCCGGCCTTCGCGGCCGTGGCCACCAGCGTCGAAATGGCCGGGATCAACAAGGCCAGCCGCCCCTTCAAGGGTCTGGTCAACGCCGTGCTGCGCGGCCTGCTGCGCGACGGCCCGCCGTCCGACGATCCCGAACAGCTGGCCCCGCCGTGGCTGTTCACCCGCTGGACCGCCGCCTGGGGCCTGGAGACAGCCCGCGCCGTCGCGCTGGAAATCGCCAATGAGCCGGCCGCCGACCTGTCGCTGAAGGACCCGGCCCTGGCCGAATCGTGGGCCCAGCGTCTGGAGGGCGAGATCCTGCCCGGCGGCACGCTGCGCGCCAGCCGCAAGGGCGATGTCGCCGCCTGGCCGGGCTTCGAGGAAGGCGGCTGGTGGGTGCAGGACGCCGCCGCCGCCGTCCCCGCCCGCCTGCTGAACGTCAAGCCCGGCGAGACCGCCGTCGACCTGTGCGCCGCCCCCGGCGGCAAGAGCCTGCAGCTGGCCGCTGCCGGCGCCAGCGTGGTCGCCGTCGACCGCTCGGCCGCACGGCTGGAGCGGCTTTCCGACAATTTCAGACGCATGAACCTGACCGCCGAGGTCGTGGTCGCCGACGCCGGGGCGTGGGACGATCCGCGCACCTTCGACGCCGTGCTGCTGGACGCGCCGTGCTCGGCCACCGGCACCTTCCGCCGCCACCCCGATGTGCTGTGGGCCGCCCGTCCCGGCGACGTGGCCAGCCTGGCCGGCGTTCAGTCCCGTCTGCTCGACGCCGCCGCCGACAAGACCAAGCCCGGCGGTCGCCTGGTCTATTGCGTCTGCTCGCTGGAACCTGAAGAGGGCGAGGCCCAGGTCGAGGCCTTCCTCGCCCGCCGGCCCGACATGCGCCTGGATCCCATCGCGTCGGGCGAGGCCGGCGCGCCGGCCGCCAGCCTGACCGCGCGGGGCACGCTGCGCCTGCTGCCGCATCAGCTGGATGGCGGTCAGGACGGCTTCTTCGCGGCGCGATTCGTCAGGCAGGGTTAAGAGCGCCAGCGCGACAACGCGCTTGCTTGTCCCACGCCGCGACGCCGGTTAAGCCAAGGGCATGACCGCCGCACCGCTCATCGCCCCGTCCATCCTCGCTTCCGACTTCGCCAAGCTGGGCGCGGAGGTCGCCGCCATCGAGGCGGCCGGCGCCGACTGGGTGCATGTCGACGTGATGGACGGCCATTTCGTGCCCAACATCACCCTGGGCCCCGACATCGTCAAAGCGATCCGGCCGCACGCCAGCATCCCGTTCGACGTTCACCTGATGATCAGCCCGGCCGATCCGTATCTGGAGGCGTTCCGCGCCGCCGGCGCCGATATCATCAGCATCCACCCCGAGGCCGGGCCGCACCTGCACCGCTCCCTCAAGCGCATCCGCGAACTGGGGGCCAAGGCCGGGGTGGTGTTCAACCCCTCCACCTCGATCGACCATGTCGAGTGGATCCTCGAGGACGTCGACCTGCTGCTGGTCATGTCGGTGAACCCGGGCTTTGGCGGCCAGAGCTTCATTCCAGGCCAGCTGCGCAAGGTGGAAGCCCTGCGGCGGATGGTCGACAAGGCCGGGCTGAACATCATCATCGAGGTCGACGGCGGCGTCACCCCGGCCACCGCCCCGCAGTGCGTCGCCGCCGGAGCCACGGCCCTGGTCGCCGGCTCGGCGGTGTTCAAGGGCGGCCCCGGCGCCTATGCCGACAATATCCGCGCCCTGAAGGGCGGCTGATCGTCCTGATGGTCGCCGAACGCTTCGCTCGCGGCTTACCCAGGATCCCGGCGCTTCCGCGCGGCGGCGTTCTGACGCGGGCGATCGGCGCCAACATCAAGAGCCATGTCGAGCGCGAGTGGTTCGGCTCGCCGCCGCACCGGCTGCTGATCTCTCTGCCCAAGCCGCGCGGTCTGGCGGCCCATCCCCACGATCCCCGCCCGGTCGATCCCGAGCATGGCCGCAAGATCCTGGCCGGGGTCATGACCCTGTCGGGCGGCGCCCTGCGGGTCGGCGAGGCGGGCGACCCTTTCGACACCCCCAGCCCCACCCGCCGCTTCGCCGTGGCCCTGCACCGGTTCGACTGGCTGCCCGACCTGATGAGCGCCGGCGGGGCGCGCCGCGCCTTGGGCCTGCTGGATGACTGGCGCCGGGTGTTTGGTCGCTGGAACGCCTTTTCCTGGACGGGCGAGTGCCTTGAGCGGCGGGTGTTCCACCTGGCCTGCGCCGCCCGCGCCCTGGCCGCCGAAGGCTCCGACGCCGAGATCGCCGACCTGTCGATGGATCTGGCCCGCCAGGCCCGCCAGCTGTTCAAGGCCTCCGACGCCCCCGAGCGGGTGCTGGAACGCGCCGTCACCGCCACGATCGCCGGCTGCGTGCTGTCCGACAGGCCGGGCGACCGCCTGATCGACCAGGGCCTGAAGATCATCGCCCGCGAGATCGACCGCATCGTGCTGGGCGACGGCGGCCACGCCACGCGCTCGCCCGAGGCGGGGCTGGAACTGCTGTTCGACCTGCTGACCCTGGACGACGCCCTGGGCCAGCGCGGGCGGCCCTCGCCCGAAGCCGTTTCGCGCGCCATTGACCGCCTGGCCTCGGCCGCGCGGTTCTTCACCCTGGCCGACGGGCAGCTGGCCGCCTTCCACGGCGGCGAGGCCGTGGCGGGCGGGCGCATCGCCGCCGCCCTGGCCCATGATGACGCCGGCCCGCGCCCGCCGCATTCGGCCGTCCACAGCGGCTATGAGCGCATGCAGGGCGCCAGCATCCAGGTGATGGCCGACGCCGGCATCCCGGCCACCGGCCCCCTCAGCCGCGCCGCCTGCGCCCAGCCGGCCGCCATCGAGATCGTCTGCGGCAAGGACCGGCTGATCACCAGTTGCGGCTGGAGTCCGGAAGCCGGCGGCGCCCACGCCTTTCGCCTGTCCGACGCCGCCTCGACCCTGTCGGTGGGCGACGGCTCGGCGGGCCGGCCGCTGTCGGGCTTCCGCGCCCGCGCCCTGGGCCCGTGGCTGGTCGACGGCGCCACAACCGTCGAGGTCAAGCGCCACGACGCCGAAGGCGGCGTCTGGCTGGACATCCTGCACGACGGCTGGAAGCGCCTGGGCCTGTCGCACGCCCGCCGCCTGTTCCTCGACATCGCCGCCGACGAGCTGCGCGGCGAGGACAGCCTGATCCCGCTCACGCCGGGCGACGCCGCCGGCCCCCGCCGCTACCTGCCCTTCGCCGCCCGCTTCCACCTGCATCCCGACGCCCGCGCCTCGATCGCCCGCGACGGCAAGAGCGTGCTGATCCGCGGACCGTCCAACATCGGCTGGTGGCTGAGGAACGACGCGGTCGATGTCGAGATCGCCGCCTCGGCCCATTTCGACCACGGCCACGCCCGCAAGGCCGGCCAGATCGTGCTCAAGAGCCAGGTGCGGCCCGAGGTCGGGGCCAAGATCCGCTGGAAACTGACCCGCGCCGAGGGGTAGCGGTCACCCGCCCGGACAAATTGTCGCAGACCGGCGGCTGACGAACCGCGTTCAATCACTCTAAATCCTTGAAGCTTAACGTAAACGCCGGGCGCGCTATGTGAGGTTTCATGATCGCCGCTAATCTGGACCCGACCTCCGCCCTGGAGGCCAGTCTGCAGCTCGCGCTGGATGTCGTGCCGCAAGGCTTCGTGGTCTTCGACGCCGACGATCGCTGCGTGTGGTGGAACGCGCGCTATGCCAGCCTGTGGGCCAAGTGGGGCGTCACCCTGACGGCGGGCGTGCGCTTCGAGGAGCTGCTGCGCGCCGGTCTGGCCGCCGGTCGCTATCCCGAGGCGGCGGGCGACAGCCAGGCCTGGCTGGCCAGACAACTGGCTCGCCGCAAGCTGGATCTTACCGAGGAAGTGCGCGAGGAGGCCGGCGAGCATCTGCGGTTTGAAAACCGGCGCACGCCTGCGGGCGGCCTGGTCACCACCTGCATCGACATCACCGACCTGCGCCGGCGCGAGGCCGAGGCTGTCGCGGCCCAGGGCTTCCTGGACACCGTGGTCGAGAACACGCCCGCCATGCTGTTCGTCAAGGACGGGGAAACCGGTCGCTTCATGCTGGTCAACCGGGCCGCGGAAACCATGCTGGGCGTGCGCCGCACCGATCTGCTGGGCAAGAACGACCGCGACTTCTTCCCCGAGGCGCAGGCGGACTATTTCGCCGCCATCGACCGGCAGGTCATCGACAGCGGCAAGCTGGTCACGATCGATGAAGAGCCGCTGGACACGCCGCACAATGGTCGCCGCTGGCTGCAGACCCGCAAGATCGCCATTCCGGGCCAGGATGGCCGTCGCCACCTGCTGGTGATCTGCGAGGACATCACCGAGCGCAAGGCCAGCGCCGCGGCCCTGGCCGAGGCGCTGGAAAAGGCCGAGGCCGCCAGCGTCGCCAAGAGCGAGTTCCTGGCCAATATGAGCCACGAGATCCGCACGCCCCTGAACGGCGTGGTCGGCATGGCCGAGGTGCTCAGCCGCACGGCGCTGGACGACGCCCAGCGCGGCATGATGGAGGTCATTCTCAACTCCGGGCGCACACTGAACATCCTGCTCAGCGACATTCTGGACCTGTCCAAGATCGAGGCCGGGGGTCTTGACCTGTCGCAGGAGCCACTGGACCTGCGCGAGGCGGTCAGCGCCGCCGTCGCCGTGTTCAAGGCCGTGGCCGACGACAAGGGCCTGGGTTTCCAGCTGTCCTTCGCCGACGATTTCCGCGACCACGTGGTGGGCGACGCCCTGCGAGTCCGCCAGGTGATCGCCAACCTGACCAGCAACGCCGTCAAGTTCACCAGCGCCGGCGCGGTCAGCATCCTGGCGCGAACCGACGTCCAGGCCGATGGACGGATCGGCCTGACGGTCACGGTCCAGGACAGTGGCGAAGGCTTCGACCCCGCCACCGGCGACCGTCTTTTCGAGCGCTTCCAGCAGGCCGACGGCTCGGTGACCCGCAAGGTCGGCGGCACCGGGCTGGGCCTGCCGATCGCCCGCCGCCTGGCCCGACTGATGGACGGCGATGTCGTCTGCGACGCCCGGCCCGGGGTCGGCGCGACCTTCACCTTCCAGGCCCTTTTCCAGCCCGGCCGCGCCCGGGACCTTTCGCCGGTGGCGAACGCCTCGAGCGAGGGATCTCTGGACCGGCGCCTGCGGGTGCTGCTGGCCGAGGACCATCCCACCAACCAGCAGGTGATCGTCCTGATGCTGGCCGACGCCGCCGACGTCACCCTGGCCGCCGATGGCCAGGCCGCCATCGAGGCCTTCGAGCGCGAGGCCTATGACGTGGTGCTGATGGACACCCAGATGCCGGTGCTGGACGGCCTGGCCGCCATCGCGGCGATCCGCGCCCGCGAGCGCGAGCGCAAGGCCAGACGCACCCCGATCATCTCCCTGACCGCCAACGCCATGCCCCATCAGGTGGAAGCCTGCCTGGCCGCCGGCGCCGACCTGCACCTGGCCAAGCCGGTCAGCATCCACGGCCTGTTCGCCAGCCTGGCCACCGCCCTGGAGACTGTTTCCTAGATCAGGGCGTGGCCACTCAGGCCGAACACCGCCTCGACCGCCGGATTCGCCGCCCGCCCCGTCACCCGGTCGGCCAGATACTCGCCCACCATCGGTCCGTGCTTGAAGCCGTGACCGCCGCCGCCGCTGGCCAGCCAGACATTGTCATAGTCGGGGTGGCGGTCGATGATGAAATGGCTGCTGGCCGTATTGTCCACCTGACAGACCCGGGTCTCCAGGATCGGCGCGTCGCGCATATCCGGGAAACGGTGGCCGATATAGTCGCGGCCCTTCTTCAACAGATAGTCCGCGGGCAGACGCTCGGCCGTGTCGGGATCCTGGGTCACGCGGCCGCCGGCCTCGGGCGAGTATTTCAGACCGCGCTCCAGGCTGCCAAAGCCATAGCCGCCCAGCACATGGTCATGCCAGGCGGGCTGGTTGGGCCAGGAGAAGCGGGCGTCGCCGGCCGGTGGCCCCCAGTAGAAATACTCGCTGCGATAAACCCCCACCCGGGGCCCGACCAGCCTGGGAAACAGCCTGGCCGCCCACGGCCCGGCGGCGAAGACGAACTGGCCGGCCGCCAGGCTGCTCCCATCACCCAGGGCCAGGCTCTCCAGCCGCCGCCCCGTAGCCGCGCCCGGCCGGGCGGCGGCGATGCGGAACTGGCCGCCCTTCTTCTGGAACACCTCGGAGACCAGGATCATGCTGTCGCGCGCCTTGATCACGGCGGCGCTGGCGGCGGTCTCGACAAAGGCGAACTCGACATCGTCGAACGCCATCTGCGGATAGCGCGCCCGCAGCTGGTCGCGCGACAGCACCGCATAGGGCAGCTTGAGGTCGTCGAAGATCTTGCGCTGGGCCAGCATCTGCGGAAGCCAGCGATCGGCCAGCTCGATGCGGTCGTTGGGATAGAGCAGGGTGCGGCCAAATTCGGCCTCGCGCAGCTTCCACAGCGCCAGGGCCTGCATCGACCAGGCCGAATAGAAGCCCTGGGCGCCATAGCCCGCCCGGATCGAGCGGGTCTCGCCGGCCGACGAGGCGCGCGGATTGGCCGGGCCGTACTGGTCGAGCGAGACGACCGACAGCCCCCGCTCCCTCAGCGACAGCGCCGCCCAACCGCCAAAGGCCCCGGCGCCGACCACCGCCACGTCCGGCGCGCCCTTGCTGATGGCGGCGACGGCCGGCGCCGCGCCGACGGCCAGGGCGCCCCCGGCCGTGACATTCAGAAAGCTGCGTCGGTCGATCATGGTCCCGTCCCTCAAGTGCCTCACCCATCAAACCCGGCCCGCGACCATCCCGGCAGGGAAATCACCGCCCGGCCCCCCAATGGCGCCGGTTTGTCCGCCTGTTGAGCGCAGGGCGCCTGCAAGTCCTCCCCCTGAAGGGGGAGGCGGTCGCAGAGCGATCGGAGGGGGTAGCGCTGCTGAGTCGGAGGGGTCTTCCCCCACCGGCCTGACGGCCGCCTCCCCCTTCAGGGGGAGGACTTTGCGGCCAGCACGGGGATGGAGGGCGTTCAATCCCCGTTTTTTCCAGAACAAAACCGAGCCACATCAACGCCCTGTAAAATAGTTGATCGCGCCAATCCTCGGAGCTCAAACCCGCTGCATAATCGTAGCTGTCCCCGTCGCAGGGGGAGGGCGCGTGGTACCGGCCCAAAGCGGCGACGGGGATGGAGCTGAGCGGGGCCGCGACGCCCTGGAAGGTGGGTCGAGGTGTGCGGGCTGTCTCAGAAGGACGGACCAAACGCTGAGTGGCTTGTCGGCCGGGTGAACGCGGGTCGAAGAGGGCGAGGGATCGTAAACCCGCCTATCGCGCATCGTCGGCGTCGAGACGGTTAGCCGATCGACGGGATGCGCGCCCGTACGGGGGCTCTTGGGTATCAGAGCTGAAAGACGCTCGCTTGGCCCGATCCTCACGCAAGAACAGCTTCTGCGAAGCGGACAGGTCGAGCCGAAACGCA
>CALRUN020000025.1:0-61838 GCA_943371355.1 Alsobacter soli | reverse complement strand
TCTTGGGTATCAGAGCTGAAAGACGCTCGCTTGGCCCGATCCTCACGCAAGAACAGCTTCTGCGAAGCGGACAGGTCGAGCCGAAACGCACAAAACACATCACGGTCATCCGGGTTCGCCCCGGCCGCTTCGCGCCTCCCCATCCCCTTCAGTGGCTGCTGCCGCGTGAGGCTGAGAGCCCGTGTCCGCCAGACTTGCCCCCCCGGGAAGGGAGACTGTCAGAAAGGCGCTAACCCCTTGGATGACTTTTCGGCTGTCGGAGAAGGTTTGGTAGGCCCGGAGGGACTCGAACCCCCAACCAGACCGTTATGAGCGGTCGGCTCTAACCATTGAGCTACAGGCCCCCAGGACCGCGCGTCGCGTTCGGAGGAAGGGCGCATTAGCATGGGCCGAACGCGGCTTAAAGCTCCCGTTCAGGTTCAATCTTCCATCAGGGAACCATACCGGGTCGGCCAAGCTTCCATGACCACCCGACAGGAGATTAAGTCATGACTTCGTTTGCCGCTCGCATCGCCTCCGCCGCCCTGATCCCCGCCGCCCTCCCCGTGATTTTGGGGGGCGCCTTCGCCCTCGCCTCCGCGCCCGCCATGGCCCAGAGCGCCGATGCGGCCTTCCGCGCCAGCACCTTCAGCCTGTCGGCCTCGGGAGAGACAAATGTCGCGCCCGACATGGCCACCATCACCCTGGGCGTGCAGACCGACGACATGACGGCCGCCGGCGCGCTGAAGGCCAATGGCGCCCGGATGAACCAGGTGATGGCCGCCCTGCGCAAGGCCGGGATCGCCGATCGCGACATCCAGACCTCGAACCTGAACGTGAACCCCCAGTACGTTTACGAGCAGAACCAGCCGCCCAAGTTCAACGGCTATCAGGTCACCAACCAGGTGACGGTGACGGTCCGCGACCTGACCAGGCTGGGCCAGGCGGTCGACGCCACGGTCTCGGCCGGCGCCAACACCGTGGGCGGCATCAGCTTTGGTCTGCAGAACCCGCAGGTCGCCGAGGACGCGGCCCGCGTGGCGGCGGTCAAGGCGCTGCAGGCCAAGGCCGACCTCTATTCGAAGGCCACAGGCTACAAGGTGGTTCGCCTGGTCAATCTGGGCGAAGGCGGCGGCTATACGCCCGCCCCGCCCATGCCGGTGTTCGCCATGGCCAAGCGCGAAATGGCCGATTCCACCTCGGTCGCCGGCGGCGAGCTGAAGGTGCGGATCGACGTCAACGCGACCTATGAAGTGGCGCTGCGGCCTTAAAAGCCGGCCTTTTCGAAGGCGCGCTCGACGCGCTCCTGAACCTCGCGCCCCGGCAGGGCCCGCTCGCCTTCCATGACCGCCACATAGGTCAGGTTGCGGGCGGGCTTGCCCTCACTGGTCGGCACCGGGCCCATGGCCCAGCCGACGGTGTTGACCCCGCCCGTGCCCGTCGGACAGCTGGCGAAGCGGGCCGGCTTGCCGACGGCGCTCTTGAGCACGACCTCGGCGATCACCGGCTGGCCGCCCGCGCAGGTGGGCAGATTGCGGGCGCAGGTGATGTAGCCGCCCGCGCGCCAGACGACCGCGCCAGAGGCGTCAGCCACCATCACGCAGGTCGAAGGCGAGCCGATGGCCCGGCCCACGCTTTCGGTCAGCCGGGCCTCGTCGATCCCCTCGGGCAGCTTCGGCGCGCAGCCGGCCAGCAGGCCGGCGACAAGGATCAGTCCGGCCAGGGCGCGCATTCTAGGCGGCCTTCTTGATCAGGTTGCCGTCATCCAGCAGCACCACGGTCGGCGCGTAGTTGCGCGCTTCCTCGACCGGCAGCTG
Organism: Alsobacter soli; assembly: GCA_943371355.1. Taxonomy (GTDB): domain Bacteria; phylum Pseudomonadota; class Alphaproteobacteria; order Caulobacterales; family Caulobacteraceae; genus Caulobacter. The sequence goes on along the minus strand of CALRUN020000025.1, from coordinate 60,042 downwards.
GCAGTAGGTGACGATGATGACGGTGTCGTTCTTCTGCACCAGACGCGCCGCCGCGCCATTGACGCCGATCACCTTGGACCCGCGCGGGGCCTCGATGGCGTAGGTGGTGAAGCGCGCGCCGTTGGTGATGTTCAGCACGTCGACCTGCTCGTTGGGCAGGATGCCCGAGGCGTCCAGCAGGTCGCGGTCGATGGCGATCGAGCCTTCATAGTCCAGGTCAGCCTGGGTGACGGTGGCGCGGTGAAGCTTGGCCTTGAGCATGGTGAGCAGCATGGCGGAACCTGTATCCCCTTGAGTAAGCTGGGCTTTGTTGGGGCCGCCACACACATGGGCCCAAGGCAGTGCGGCCATATAGCCACGAAGCCGCGCCGGTTCAATCGCCGGGCCTGAGTCGAAAGGGTTAACAACACCCTAGATCCGCGCTAGGGTTTGGAGAATGGGGTTATGCGGTGGGGACCATGCGTAACGGACAACTGATCGTCGCGGCGGCCATAGTCGTCGCGACAGTGGGCGTTGGCGTAACGATCGCCTCGCACGTCACGGCGCAGACGCGGGTGGATCCAGCGACGGGCGCGCAGATCGGCGCCGCCCGCCCGCCCGTTGTGACAAGGGTCCCACCCGCGACGACCGTGCCGCCCCGCCGAGGCGGCCGGGTCGACTGGCAAGGCGCCGTGGGCGGCCTGCGCCACAGCGGCGGCGCGTCCGACACCCTGGGCGCCAATCTCGACAAGGGCGAGGTGGACGCCACCCGCGTGCCGATCCTGCTGCCCAATGACGCCAAGCTGACGGCCGGGGCGCGCATCTACAGCTTCGGCGACTACTACACGATCACCGCCGATGCCCCTGGGGCCGGTATCTCGCTGAGCGGCACGACCGCCATCGTTCCCCTGCCCGCCTCAAAGCCCCTGAAGATCGATCCCGTCGGTCCCGAAGGCCTGACGGTGCAGCGCACGGTCGACGGCCAGCTGGCCAGCTTCATCCGCTATGGCGTGCTCTACACCGTCGAGATCCGCTGCGAGAAGGCGGGCGACCTGCGCTGCACCGACGACAACTACGTGCTGGGTCTGGTCGGCAAGACCACGACCGTGGTGCTGGGCGCCGCCGCCCGCGCCGAAGCCGGCCTGGGGGGCTGAGCCGATGAGCAAGCTGACCGCGCCCCTGGCCCTGGCTGTTCTGGCCGCCCTGGCCCTGACCGCCTGCGATCCCAAGACGCCCGCCCCCGACGCGCCGCCCAAGCCGCCATCGGCCGAGCCCGGCCCGCCCCAGACCGATGACGAGCCCGTCGACGGCGGCGCCGAGCAGGACGCCTCCGAGCCCCTGCCGCCCAGCCCCGGTGATCCGGTGCAGCCGCCGGAGCCGCCGGCGCCCTCGCCCGCCACCTTCGACCACGGCCCCGCCGGCCAGCTGCCCAGCGGACAGGGCTCGGGCTATCTGGATCGCACCGTCTGGGCGCCGGCCATGTGCTGGCCCCTGCAGGAGGCAGGCTTTGCCAATTCGCAGGTCTATGGCCCCGGCGGCGGCATGGGTCCGCCCGGCAAGCCCAGCCAGTGCGACAGCCTGAACTACACCCTGCCCTGGCGTGACAATTTCTGCGAAGCGCGCTCGCGGACCAGCCCGCTGTGCGCCTCGGGAACCGGCCACCAGGGCCAGGACATCCGCCCGGCCACCTGCAAGAAGAACGAGCACTGGGCGGTCGCCACCGAGGCCGGCACGATCACCGATATCGGGACCTATACCGTCACCCTCGTGGGCAAGGCCTCGCCGCACTACACCTACCGCTACCTGCACATGCAGATGTCGACGCTGGCGGTGGCGGAAGGCGCGAAGGTCACGGCCGGCCAGAAGCTGGGCAAGGTGTCCAACGACTTTGGCGGCACGCCCACCACCATCCACCTGCACTTCGAGATGCGGGCCGGTCTGGCGGGGGTGACGACCGACGGCAAGCCAGTGGCGGTGCAGACCTTCATCCCGCCCTATCTGAGCCTGGCCGAGGCCTATCAGCGCAAGCTGAACGGCGGGACCTGCAGCTAGACGGCGGCGGCCTTCAGGAACGCCGTCATCTGGCCCAGCAGGTCGGTCTTGCCGCGGAACGGGCGCGACAGGGCCAGCACCGTGTCGGCGTGGTCCAGTCCTGGATAGTGTCGTTCCTCGACCTGGGCGCCGACTTGGCGCAGAGCGGCCGCCAGCTTGCGGGTGTTGCGCGGATAGACCGTGGTGTCGGCGTCGCCAGAAGCCAGGAAGGCGGCCGGGGAGCCTGCTCTGGCGAACTGTCCCGGCTGGGTGGCCGGCAGATCCGGGGCCTGACCGAAGGTGCGCCGCGTGATCGGTCCATCCAGTGGCAGGAAGTCATAGGGCCCTGACAGTCCGGCAAAGGCCCGCACCACCCTGGGCTCGACGCCCGCCGCCTTCAGATAGCGAGGGTCCAGGGCCAGCATGGCGGCATTGTAGGCGCCGGCCGAGTGACCGATCAGAACGATCCGATCAGGGTCCCCGCCGAGGGCCCGGGCGTTGTCCACCGCCCAGCGCACCGCCGCAGCGCAGTCGTCGAGGAAGTCTGGAAAGACGACCTCGGGATAGAGACGGTAGTCCGGCACCAGGGTCAGAAAGCCCCGCGCGGCGACAGCCCTGCCCGCCCAAGTGTAGTCGGCGCGCCGACCGGAATCCCACGAGCCGCCATAGAAGAACACCGCCACCGGCTCGGCCCCTGTCGCGGTGGGCGGCGCATAGACGTCCAGCGCCTGGCGCGGGCCGGTCCCGTAGGCCGCGCCCCGCAACGGCGTCCGCGCGGCGTCCTTGGGCGTCAGGGTCGCGAACATCGAAAGCGGCGAACACGCACTCGCCAGGGATCCCGCAAGGGCCGTCAAGCCGACGCGTCGCGTCATAGAACCACTCACCACGTCTCGCTCCGCCTGTGCGTCCGCTCAAAGATACGCGAGAAACGCGGGTTTGGACGAGGCGATTTCAGCGCCCATCGACCAGCTTGCCGATGGCGTCGAGATAGACGCCGAAGGCCGTGCGGCCGATCTCGGTCAGGCTGACGCGCGTCAGCGGTTTGCGGCCGACGAAGCTCTTGTCGATGGCCACGTAGCCGGCGTCCTCGAGCTTGCGCAGGTGGACCGACAGATTGCCGTCAGTCACGGACAGCTTGGCCTTCAGCGCGTTGAAGTCCGCGACCTCGGCGCCCGACAGATAGGCCATGATCCCCAGACGCACGCGCCCGTGGATGACCTCGTCGATGTGATCGATCTCGAAATCGTCCATGGCGACCTAGACGATGTCCGAGGGTTCTTGCCGCATCAGGATCAGGCCCGGGACCATCGCCAGCAGATACAGGGCGGCGGCGTAGGCAAGCCAGGCCCAGTTATTTCCCATCAGCAGCGCCATCCCGATGGCGCTCGCGAACGAGGCTACCGCCACGACCTTCAGCCAGGTCGACCGAGACATCGCGGCCGCCACCGACCAGGCGCCGCCATAGAGGGACAGAACGATCGACGGCGAGAAATTGATCAGGGTGAGGTCCCTGGTTTTCCAGCTGGCCACGGCCAGAGCGGTGAAGATCACGAAACAGCCCCAGCCCACGCCCATCCAGGCGTTGCGCATGGCGCGATTGCCAGATGATCCGGCGCCGGGCTTGGCGCCGATCCCGCGCTTGAGCACGGCCACCATCACCAGGTGAAGGACGACGGCGCCGATCCAGACCACCACCAACAGCGACGAATGGGCCTGCAAAATCTTCGACAGGACCGCCCACTGGATAAGGCTGGCCGTGCCGAAGATCGCGCCAGCCGAAACCAGCATCGAGCCGCCCAGCAAGGGAGCCTGACGCCCCTCTTCGGCCAGGGCGCGCATGAACGCGATGTCGTCGCGAATGGCCTTCATCTCTTCAGTCACGGCAGTTCCTCATCGTTCGATAGAACGAGGAATAGCGAACCGACTTTGAAATGTAAAGTTCTTCTTAGAGCTTGAAGCCGCCCGCCACGACCTTGGCGTAAACCGCCTTGGTGATCTTCACATAGCCCTTGGCCGGATCACGGAAATAGAGCGGGTCCTTGGTCCTGGTCGGATCGAAACCGTCGGTAACCAGATCGATCTTGCGGTACTTGAAGGTGCCTGTGGTTTCGATCTCGCGCTGCAGGCGCACGAAGATCGGCCGCGCATAGGCCGGAAGTTCGCGATCCACATAGTCCGCCAGGGTGGTGATATCGAACTCGGGTCCGACCACCAGAGACGCCATGCCGGCCTTTCCGTCCAGGTCGCCGATCTTGACGCCGTAGACATTGACTTCCATCACGCCGGGCACCCCGGCCAGACGCTCGGAGACTTCGCTGGTGGCGACGTTCTCGCCCTTCCAGCGGAAGGTGTCGCCGATCCGGTCGACGAAATAGATGTAACCGTCACCGTCGGTGCGCATCAGGTCGCCGGTGCGGAACCAGGAGTCACCCTTGGCGAAGACGTCGTGCAGAACCTTCTTCTCGGTCGCGGCCTTGTCGGCATAGCCGGTGAAGTTGGAGCGGGCGTCATTGGCGATGTGGCCAATGCATTCGCCAACTTCCCCCGGAGGCACCTCGATACAGCAGCCGTCAGCACCTCGGATCGGCATCTCGGTCTCCACATCGAACTGCACGATGCGGATGTTGAACTTCTTCCTCAGATAGCCGGGGATGCGCCCAATGGCCCCTCGCCGTCCATCGAAGTTGAAGAACGAGACATTGCCCTCGGTCGCGCCATAGAACTCCAGCACGCCGCCAACCTTGAAACGGTCCAACATGTCGTCCCAGACATCGGGGCGCAGGCCGTTGCCGAAGATCAGGCGGATCTTATGGTTGGTCTCGTTGTCGCTGACGGGCTGATTGGCGAGGTAGCGGCAGAGTTCGCCGATATAGACAAACATGGTGCAGTTCTCGGCGCGGATATCGCTCCAGAAGTGCGTGGCCGAGAACTTCTTCTTCAACACGATCGACCCGCCCGTCAGCAGGCCCGCGCCCATGGCGCAGAGGCCGCCGGTGGCGTGATAGAGCGGCAGGGTCACATAGATGCGGTCGGTGTGGCGCGCGTCGGTCGAACCGGCGAAGCCGCGCATATAGAGCTGGGCGCGCATGTGATTGATGCGCGCGGCCTTGGGCAGGCCCGTCGTGCCGCTGGTGAAGATGTAGAGCGCGGTGTCCTTGGCCGTGATGCCTCCACGCGCGGCCTCGCGATCAGGGCGCAGCTGGCTGCAGCTTTTCAGGGCATTGACCAGATCGCGCTGGTCGCCATGGGCGGTTCCCAGCACCCATTGCTGAACATGCCGACCCAGGCCGTCCTTGACCTGCTCGAAACAGGGCGAGGTCTCTGGATCGACGATGCAGTGCAGGGCCTGGGAAATGTTCAGGCAGTGGGCCAGGGCCGGGCCGGTCAGCTGGTTGTTGATCAGGGCGGTGGCGACGCCGACCTTTGAAAGACCGTACCAGATCGCCAGATATTCGAGGCGGTTGGGCATGAACAGCGCCACCGTCTGGCCGCGCGTGATGCTCTGTCCCTTGGCCCAGTGGGCGTAGCGGTTGGCGATCGCGTCCAGCTCGGCATAGGTGATCGCCTTGCCTTCGAACGTGATCGCGGGGCTGGTCGACCAGCGATCGACCGCCGCTTCGAGATCGTCGCAGATCAGGTTGGCGCTATCGGGAGCGATGGATTTCACGCGCTTGAGCGTGCGCATCAGTCCTTTGAGGAAGACCCATTCACGCTTCAACCTGGCCTGCAAACGCATAAGCACCCTCCATTCAAACAACCATTGGAGAGCGCCGCGCGGCGGGTCAAGCCGCGCCGTCGCCCGCTGTACGCGTTTCCGTCAGACCGGCCTCAGCCGCGGCCGGCGATCTTGAAGCGCACCTCGCGGCGCTTGAAATCCAGGGCCACGGTTTCGAACTTCTGAAGGATATCAGAGCCGATCAGAATCGCCGGTTCCTGGGCCAAGCCCCAGTAGTCGAAGGTATGCACGGCGGCCATGACCACCGGCACGTTCACCAGGGTCATCTTGCCAAGAGTCAGCCGGTTGAGCACCGCCAGGCGCCCCGGCAAGGTCTGGCCGGTGGCCCCACGCAGCTGGATGTCGAAGGTTTCCCCGATGATCGCCTTGCGCTTCTGGGCCGCCCGGAACAGCGCCAGATTGCCGATTGTCGCCATCGACCCGCTGTCCAGCAGGGCGACCAGGGTCTGGCCCGGCATGGACGCATCGATGAGGCTCAGCCCGCTGCGTATGCGGGTCTTGACGACCACCGTCTGGTCGTCGGCCCAGGGCAGACGCTCGCCCACGGCCATGCGGCGCTGGCCATAGTTCAGGGTCAGGTTGTTGGCGCCCAGCCAGTCGAGACCCAGCAGGCCGGCCGCGCCCAGATAGCGTTCAGCGACGATCGACACCTTCATCTGGCGCCGGACCCGTTGGCCCATCTGCAGGGTGTCGATCACCACGGTGTCGACGGTCTGCACGCCGGCTATGCCATGCACGTTCACCGGCTCGCCCCGCGCCAGGCCCAGCCTGTCGGCCGTCTCGATGGAAATCATCGAGCTGTTGGCTCCGGTGTCGACCATCATGTGAAACGGCCCCTGGCCGTTCAGCATGACCTGCACCGTCAGCCGACGGGCAACGTCCAGATATTTCAGCGGCTCAGCGCTGGAAGCCTGCGGCGCGTTGGGATCGCGCGCAAAAGCCGGCGCGGCGACGAGCGTCGCGGCCAAACCCGCCAGACCTCTGCGAGAGATGGTTGAACCCACCATGTCGCGTCGCCTCCTCCATTGAAGGAGGAGGCTATACCCGCGCCCGAAGGGGCGCCAGTGATGACAACCGGTGCGTCAGGCGGTGGCGAGCTTGCGCTGATCTTCCCGCGCCGACTTCAGCTTCTCGGCCACCAGGAAGGCCAGTTCCAAGGCCTGCTCGCCGTTCAGCCGGGGATCGCAGTGGGTGTGGTAGCGGTCGGCGAGGTCGCCTTCGCCCACCGCCCGCGCGCCGCCCAGGCACTCGGTGACGTTCTGGCCGGTCATTTCCAGGTGCACGCCGCCGGGATGCACGCCCTCGGCGTTGGCGATCTCGACGAAGGATTTCACCTCCGACAGGATGCGGTCGAACGGCCGGGTCTTGTAGCCGGTCGAGGCCTTCAGCGTATTGCCGTGCATCGGGTCGGTGGCCCAGACCACCGAACGGCCGGCGGCCTTGGTCGCCTTCATCAGGCGCGGCAGGCGGTCGGCGATCTTGTCCGAGCCGAAACGGCCGTACAGGGTCAGGCGGCCCGGCTCGTTGTGCGGGTTGAGCACATCGATCAGGCGCAGCAGGTCGTCGCCTTCCATGGTCGGACCGCACTTGAGGCCGATCGGATTCTTGACGCCGCGCATGAACTCGATGTGCGCGCCGTCCAGCTGACGGGTGCGCTCGCCGATCCACAGCAGGTGGGCGCTGGTGTCGTACCAGTCGCCCGAAGTGCTATCGACGCGGGTCATGGCTTCCTCGAAGCCCAGCAGCAGGGCTTCGTGGCTGGTGAAGAACTCCACCTGATGCATCCCCGGATGGCTTTGCGGGGTCACGCCGATGGCGGCCATGAAGGCCAGGCTTTCGCTGATCTTGTCGGACAGCTCGCGGTATCGCGCGCCCTGCGGGCTGTCGCCCACGAAGCCCAGGGTCCAGCGGTGGATATTGTGCAGGTCGGCATAGCCGCCGTTGGCGAAGGCCCGCAGCAGGTTCAGGGTCGAGGCCGACTGGCCATAGGCCTTCAGCAGGCGATCCGGATCGGGCGCGCGTTCTTCGGCCGTGAAGTCCATGCCGTTGATGTTGTCGCCGCGGTAGGACGGCAGGGTGACGCCATCGATCGTCTCGATCGGCTCCGAACGCGGCTTGGCGAACTGGCCGGCGATGCGGCCCACCTTCACCACCGGCTTGCCGCCGGCGAAGGTCAACACCACCGCCATCTGCAGGATCAGGCGGAAGGTGTCGCGGATGTTATCGGCGTGGAATTCCTTGAAGCTCTCGGCGCAGTCACCGCCCTGCAGCAGGAACGCGCGGCCCTCGGCCACGTCGCCCAGCAGGCTCTTCAGACGGCGCGCCTCGCCCGCAAAGACCAGCGGCGGCATCTGGCGAAGCGTCTGCTCGACCCGTTCCACAGCGCCCGCATCCGGATAGTCGGACGGGATGTGCTTGGCGGGTTTTGCTCTCCAGGTGGCGGGGGTCCAACGCGAGGTCATGACAGGCTCTATAACTTCAAAGGGAGCGGCTTTTACCGTAGCCGCAGGGAAAAGGCAAAATCATGCGGCCGATCACCGCTTTTTGACGAGGCCGAGGAAAGTTCATCCTAGCCTGTGGCGTCGCCACTTCAATCCTTGCGCGAGATATCGCAGGCGATGACCGTCAGCGCGCCCAGGGCCAGCCACCATTCCTGCCAGACCCCAAAGCTCAGACCGCCGATGGTCAGATAGGTGACCAGGGCGCCGGCCGCTATGGCGCCCTCCTCCTGGGACTCGCCAGTCAGGGCCACGATCCGATAGGCGACCCAGCTGAAGAAGATGCCACCCAGGGCCGCGCCCACCGCGCCCAGCTCCAGCCACATCTGCATCGCGGCGTTGTGGGTGTGCAGTGGGATGGCCGGGCCAAAGGTGCGGCTGGCGTCCAGGCCCCAGCCCCGAATGGCGTGGGCCTGCACATGGTCGGCGGTGAAGGCCCAGATATCCAGGCGCGCATCCCAGGACCTTGGCACATGCTGATGCAGCCAGGCGACCAGCCCCGAGTGCACGCCCCACAGCAACATGATGGGACCGAGCACGAAGGGCGCGGCGACGGCGGCGACCAACAGGCGCGCCGCCACCTTGCCAAACAGCCGCACCGCGCCAAAGGCGATGAAGCCAAACGCCAGGGCGGCCCAGCTGGCGTCAGCGCTCAACGCCACGGCCCCGACAATCACCGCCCCCAGCAGGACAAAGGCCGCCGGCGTCCAGCCGCGGCCGCTCATGATCCGCGCCGTGGGCCAGAACAGCAGCGCCAGGGCATAGGTGGCGATGGACACCTTCACCACCGCAAGATCGGGCCGGATCGGATCGTTGATCGAGGTTCTCAGCCATTGGTAGAAGGCCGCCCCGCTCACCCCGTCGAGGGCGACCAGCAAGGCCAGGAACAGGACGCTGACGGCCAGCACCGTGGCGGCGCTGCGGGCGGACCGATCAGACAGGCCACCCAGGGCGGCGATCGCCGAACCGTACAGCGCCAGTTGGAACAGCAGCTTGAGCCCGGTGAAGGACTCCATGTCCCCGCTGTCCTTCAGGTCGGCCACATTCGGCGCGCCAGGGCTCCACGCCAGGCTGATCAAGGCCCAGACCACCAGAACGAACAGAGCCATGGCTGGAGGCGACGCTGGCCGCGACCGCGCCAGTCCCGGCGTCGCCAGCAAGCCGCACAGGGCCAGAAGCGGCGCGAAACCCAGTGGCGCGAGATAGCCCACGAACGGAACCAGCGCGATGGTGAACACCGCGACAGCCCCTAGCCATTTCGTGGAACGCTCCGCGCCGGCGACAGACCTCATCCGGCGCCCATGGGAACGTACTTTTCCTTCATCGTCACCAGTTCCTCGGCCAGGGTCGGGTGAACCGCGCAGGTCGAATCCCACTGGGTCTTGGTGACGCCCATCTTCACGGCGATGGCGGCCATCTGGATGATCTCGGGCGAGTCAGGGCCCACCATGTGGACACCGACGATCTTCTCGTCGTCCTGCTTGACGACCAACTTGATCAGGCAGCGCTCCTGGCCGCCATAGAAGGTCAGCTTCATCGGCCGGAAGACCGAACGATAGATGTCGACCTTGCCGAACGCATGCCGCGCTTCGGCCTCGCTCATGCCCACCACCCCGACCGGCGGCTGCGAGAACACCGCCGACGCGACCATGTCATGATCGAAGCTGGTCGGATTGTTGTAGAATTCGGTCTGGGCGAAGGCCGCGCCCTCGCGGATCGCCACCGGCGTCAGGTTGATCCGGTCGGTGACGTCACCGACCGCCCAGATGCTGTCGACATTGGTCTTTGAGTGCTTGTCCACGGCGATCGCGCCGCGCTCGTTCAGCTTCACGCCGACCTTGTCCAGGCCCAGGCCATCGACATAGGGCTCGCGCCCCGTGGCGAACATCACCGCATCGGTCTCAAACGTCAGGTCGTTGCTGAGCGTGCTGACCAGCCCGGCGCCGGTCTGCTCGATGCTTTTGTGCCAGCAGCCCAGCACCACCTTGATACCGCGCTTTTCCAGCTCATCGGCCAGATGCGAGCGCACGTCGTCGTCGAAGCCGCGCAGGATATTGGCCCCGCGATAGAGCAGTGTCGTCTCAACACCCAGGCCGTTGAAGATGCCGGCGAACTCCACGGCGATGTAACCGCCGCCCACCACCAGCACCCGCTTGGGCAGGGTGGGCATGTGGAAGGCCTCGTCCGAGGTGACCCCCAGCTCGGCGCCCGGGAAGTCCGGCCGCACCGGGCGGCCGCCGGTGGCGATCAGGATCTTGCGGGCGGTATAGCGACCGGCGTCCTGGCTGCCCTCCTTGGGCAGGACCTCGACGGTGTGGGCGTCGATCACCCGCGCCTTGCCGTGCAGCAGGTGCGCGCCGGCCTTCTGCAGGTTGGTGACATAGATCCCCGACAGCCGGGCGATCTCGACGTCCTTGTCGTGCAGGAAGCGCTTCCAGTCGAACGACCGCTCGCCGATGGTCCAGCCATAACCCTCGGCGGTCTTCAGCTGGCTCGAGACCTCGCTGGCATAGACCATGAACTTCTTGGGCACGCAGCCGCGGATCACGCAGGTGCCGCCGACGCGGTATTCCTCGGCCACGGCGACCTTGGCGCCCGAGAGCGAGGCCAGGCGCGCGGCGCGCACGCCGCCGGAGCCGGCGCCGATGACGAAGAGGTCGAAGTCATAGTCAGCCATTGAAGGCTCCAGTGAAGCTAGGGAACGTCGGCGCTGTATCTAGGAACTCAGGGGACCAGGCGCACCACACCATTGTCGGTTCCCAGCAGCGCCTCGTCCGCCAGATCCAGGAACAGGCCATGATCCACGACGCCTGTCACGGCCTTCAGTGCTGCGGCCAAGGCCGCCGGCTCCTCGATCTTGCCGGAGGCCATGTCGTAGATCAGGTTGCCACCGTCGGTGACGACCACCCCGCGATCGGCCATCCGCAGGCGCGGCGGCGGCAGTTCGAACTCGGCGGCGATGTCGGCCAGGCGCTGGCCGGTATGGACGTGGCCAAAACGCACCACCTCGATCGGCAGCGGGAACTTGCCCAGCACCTTCACGTGCTTGGCGGCGTCGGCGATCACCACGCAGCGCTTGGAGGCTTCCCAGACCAGCTTCTCGCGCAGCAGGGCCGCGCCGCCGCCCTTGATCAGCGACAGGCCGGGGCCGATCTCGTCGGCGCCGTCGACGGTGAGGTCGATAACCTTGACGTCGTCCAGCGCCGCCAGGGCGATGCCCAGCTCGCGGGCGAGGTTGGCTGTCGCATCGGAGGTCGGCACACCCCGGACATCCAGCTTCCGGGCCGCCAGAGCCTTCACGAACCACGCGGCCGTCGAGCCGGTGCCCAGACCCACGACCATGCCGTTTTCAACGAGCTCGGCGGCGGCTTCGCCCGACAGGCGCTTCTGATCGTCTGCGCTCATTTCTTGTCCTGCTTCTTGTCTTTTTGGGCCTGCTTGAGGGCGCGGAACTTCGTCGCCCAGCCCGGCTTGTCCTGTTGTGGCGCGCGGGACAGCGCCAGGGCGCCGTCCTCCACGTCCTTGGTGATCACCGAGCCCGAGCCCGTCATGGCGCCGTCGCCGATCCTCACCGGCGCGACCAGGGCGCTGTTGGAGCCGATGAAGGCGCCCTTGCCGACATGCGTCTCGAACTTCTCGAAGCCGTCATAGTTACAGAAGATCGTGCCGGCCCCGATATTGGCCTTCTCGCCCACCGAGCCGTCGCCCAGATAGCTGAGGTGATTGGCCTTGGCGCCGGCCCCGACCTTGACCTTCTTGACCTCGACGAAGTTGCCGATGTGGGCTTCGGCCCCGATCTCGGCGCCCGGGCGCAGGCGGGCATAGGGACCAATCAGGGCCCCCTCGCCCACGGTCGCGCCTTCCAAATGGCTGAAGGCCTTGATCACCGCGCCGCTCGCGACGCTGACGCCGGGCCCGAAGACCACGAACTGCTCGACGGTGACGCCGGCGGCGATCTTCGTGTCCCAGGCCAGATGCACGGTGTCCGGCGCCGGCATGGTGACGCCCTCGACCATCAGGGCGCCGCGGCGACGCTTCTGCCAGACGGCCTCGGCCGCGGCCAGTTCGGCCTGGGAATTGACGCCCTGAACCGAGGCTTCGGCGGCGAAGGTCGCGCGCGTCGATAGCTCGCGGCCATGGGCGATGCCGACCACGTCGGTGAGGTAGTATTCGCCATTGGCGTTGTTGTTGCCGACCTGGCCAAGGATGTCGAACAGCAGCGCCCGGTCGGCGGCCAGAACGCCGGAATTGCAGTGCTTGACCTGCTTGACGCTGTCATCAGCGTCCTTGGCTTCGACGATGCGCAGCAACACATGGCCAGGCGCCAGGATCAGCCGGCCATAGGCGCCAGGATCGGCGGCCTCGAAGCCCAGCACGGCCACGTCGGCGCCCGAGGCGCGCAGGTCGAACAGCGGAGCGATAACCGGGGCGGTCAGCAGCGGGCAGTCGGCGAAGGTCACCACCACGTCACCGTCGAAATCGGCCAGGGCCTCCCGGGCCGCCAGCACGGCATGGCCGGTGCCCATCGGCGGATCCTGGATCACCACGGCCGCCTCGCCCAGGCGCTTGCGGGCATGGACGCCGACGGCGGGGCTGTGGGTCCCGACCACCACGATGATCCGCGCGCAGCCCAGCGCCTCGGCGGCGTCGATGGCGTGGTCCAGCAGGGCGCGGCCAGCGATCTTGTGCAGGACCTTGGGAGTCGGCGACTTCATGCGCGTGCCCTGGCCGGCGGCGAGGATCACGGCGGCCCGGGGGCGACTCGAGGCGGAGCTGGTCATGGTCCTGGCGACTCTCTAGGGACGAACCAAAGTTGCATTAGTCGGCCGTTTAGCCGAAAGGCCAGATCAATGCATGACCTTCAAGCCCTCAAAGGCGCCACGATCGCCTTCGATCTCGACGGAACCCTCGTCGACACCGCCCCCGACCTCGTCGGCGCGCTGAACATGATCCTCGTCGAAGAGGGCCTGCCGCCCCTGCCTTTCGACGATGTGCGGCTGATGGTCGGACGCGGCGCGCGAGCGCTGCTGGAGCGTGGCTTCGCCGCCGCCGGTCATCCGCTGGACGCCCTGACGGCGCCCAGGCTCGTCGAGCGCTTCATCGCCGTCTATCTGGATCGCATCGCTCACGAGAGCGCGCCCTTCCCCGGCGTGGTCGAGGTTCTGGCCGATCTGCGCGGCGCGGGGGCAAGGCTTGTGGTCTGCACCAACAAGCTGACTAATCTGTCCGTCGCCCTGCTGGACGCCCTGGACCTGTCCACGGCCTTCGACGCCGTGATCGGCGCGGATCTGTCGCCTGCCGCCAAGCCCGACCCGATCCACGTGTTGACCGCGATCCAGGCCGTGGGCGGTGATCCGGCGCGGGCGGTGATGGTCGGCGACAGCATCAACGACGCCCTGGCGGCTGTACGCGCCAACGTCCCGGCCCTGCTGGTCAGCTTCGGCTATACCGAGGAGCCGGTGGAGACCCTGGGCGGCGATCTGGTCATCCACAGCTTTTTAGATGTGCCCCAGGCCTGTATCGGCCTTCTGGCCTCTTGCCCCCGGCCAAACACCGGGCTATAGGCCCGTCCCTCTCGCGGATCGGTCTTCCGGGCCGGCGAGAACGGTTCTTCTGAACCGCCCGAAACGGTTAGGTCGCGTAGCTCAGCGGGAGAGCGCCTGCTTCACACGCAGGATGTCACAGGTTCAATCCCTGTCGCGACCACCACTCCCCCTTCTTTTTGATTCAGATGCTTCGCGGACGCCGCCTCGTGCGTGCGCGCAGCGCCTCCAGCGTTCCGGCCAAAAAGAAGGCCCGACCTTCGCAGGCCGGGCCAGTCATTAGGGAGGAAACGCCCAGGAAGGGCAGAGGCGCTCGCGCCTCACACCTTGTCAGGTAGCGCTACCAGCCAAACAATCAAGGGCGTGACGCGGTAATTCTATCAATCGGGACATTATGGCGCAGCTTTAGGCAGTCGGCCCGACGGCCGCTGCGCAGAGCTGCCGCCCGGACATGAGTTATCCACAAAGCCTGTGGATAACCTCAGGGCGCAACGCCTATGACGTGAAGATCAACGGCGCGTCGCAATAGGCTTCCCTCGCCGCGCATTCGCGGCGAAAGTCCCGGCCTGTTTCAAATCGCATTGCGAGGATCGGCCATGTGTGACGACGACATCCACCCCGGCCTGATCCACGATCCCACCGTGTCCCGCCGCGCCTTCGGTCTGATGACCGTGCTGGCTGCGGGACTGGGCGGCGCGGCCCATGCGGGCGCGCCGGTCGTGGAGAAGGACGTCGAGATCAAGACGCCGGACGGCGTGGCGGACGCCGCCCTGTACTATCCCGAGGGAAAGGGCTCCTGGCCCGCTGTCGTCGTGTGGCCGGACGTGGTCAGCCTGCGACCCGCCTTCCGCGAAATGGGTCGCCGGCTGGCGTCCTCGGGCTATGTGGTGCTGGTTCCCAACCTCTATTACCGGGTCAAGAAGGCGCCGGTGGTCGAGAGCGGCTTCAACTTCGCCAGCCCCGAAGACCGCGCCAAGATCATGCCGATGCGAGCCACCGTGACCCCGGAAGGCACCGACAGGGACGCGACGGCCTATATCGCCTTCCTCGACGCCCTGCCCCAGACCAACAAGAAGAAGAAGGTCGGCGTGCAGGGCTATTGCATGGGCGGTCCGCTGGCCTTCCGCACCGCTGGCATCTCGCCGTCGCGCGTGGCCGCCGTGGCCAGCTTCCATGGCGGCGGTCTGGTCACCGAGGCCCCGACCAGCCCGCACCTGACCCTGCCGGTCAGCAAGGCCGAATACCTGATCTGCGTCGCCGACAACGACGACAAGAAGGACCCTGCGGACAAGGAAAAGCTGAAGGTCGCCCTCGACGCCGCCAAGCGGCCAAACAAGATCGAGGTCTATGCCGGCGCGGCCCACGGTTGGACCGTCAAGGGCAGCCAGGTCTATGACGAGCCCGCCGCCGAAAAGGCCTGGGCCGAATTGCTGGCGCTGTACAAGCGCACCCTGGGCTAAGGGTCTGGCCGCGCCGGCGACGGCGCGGCCAGCCTTTTCTACTTCAGAGCCACCTCGGCGACCTTGTCGCTGTAGTCCTTCTTGGGATCGACCCCGAGCAGCATCTTGACGCCGGCCAGCAGGCTGGAGCCGTTCAGCCAGATCTGGGCGCGTTCGGTGTCGAAGCGCAGAAGCTGCAGGTTGGGATCATCCTTGCCGCCCTGGTACCAGGCCGCCACGAAGGGGTTCCACAG
Organism: Alsobacter soli; assembly: GCA_943371355.1. Taxonomy (GTDB): domain Bacteria; phylum Pseudomonadota; class Alphaproteobacteria; order Caulobacterales; family Caulobacteraceae; genus Caulobacter. The sequence goes on along the minus strand of CALRUN020000025.1, from coordinate 44,562 downwards.
CTTGTCGATCATCGCGCGGTCGTTGTCCGGCGTCAGTTCGCCGTGCACGGCGGCGAACAGGTCGTGGCCCTTCGAGGCGAAATTGAAGACGCCGCGATGGCTCTGATGCAGCGACTTGACCAGATCGGTGTCACGCGCGCTAAAAAACCAGATCGGGCCGCGATCGTCCTTGTCGGCGAACTGGGCGGTCATCGGCTGGCCGTGACCTTCGTCAACGCCGGCGAGGCCCAGCATCACGGTCATGTCGGATCGCAGAGCTTTCCAGAACTTGGCTTCGATTTCGGTGGTGTCGGTCATCGTGTTCTCCATTCGCTTGGTCTGGCAACGACGAGGACGAGGCCTTCGTTCCGCGATCGACTGATCGGATGACGTGGCGACTGACCCGGCCAAAGTGATCTGACCTCTGTTTTTTATGGTCTGACCTAGACAGCACTACGACCACGCGCCACCTTGCGCGCGTCGAGATGGGACCGGTAACGTCAAAGAAAACCATCCGATCCGGGGAGACCGCCACCCAATGACCGCACGCACGATCAAGGCCCTGCGCTGGTGGATGATCGGCCTGATCATGCTGGGCGCGATCGTCAACTATCTGACCCGCTCCACCCTGGGCGTCGCCGCGCCCACGGTGCTGGCAGATCTGGACATCACCGAAAAGCAGTACGGCTGGATCACCGGAGCCTTCCAGCTGGGCGTGATGATGCAGCCGGTCTGCGGCTATGTGCTGGATGTCATCGGGCTGAAGACCGGCTTCGCAATCTTCGCCACGGCCTGGTCGCTGATCACCATGGCCCATGGCCTGGCCTCGAACTGGCCGATGCTGGCGGCTCTGCGCGGCCTTCTGGGCCTGGCTGAAGGCTCGGCCAACCCGGCCGGAATGAAGGCGGTGTCAGAATGGTTCCCGGCCAAGGAGCGCGGCCATGCCGGCGGCGTCTACAATATCGGCGCCTCGTTCGGCTCGATGCTGGCGCCGCCGCTGGTCGCCTGGGCGATCATCTCGTGGAACTGGCGCGCGGCGTTCGTCATCGCCGGGGCGCTGGGACTGGTCTGGGTGGCGCTGTGGCTGAAGTTCTACCAGTCGCCCGACAAGCATCCGGCCCTGTCGGACGCCGAGCGCGACTACATCGCCGCCGGCCAGGAAACCCATCTGACCGGCGACGGCGCCAAGCCGTCGATTTTCAAGGTTCTTCAGCAGCGCAATTTCTGGGGCATCGCCCTGCCCCGGTTCCTGGCCGATCCGACCTGGGGCACCCTGGCCTTCTGGGTGCCGCTGTATCTGACCAGCGTTCGGGGCTTCGACCTCAAGCAGATCGCGATGTTCGCCTGGCTGCCGTTCGTGGCCGCCGACCTGGGTTGCCTGTTCGGCCCGACGGTCGCCACCTTCCTGCAGAAGCGCGGCGTCAGCCTGATCAATGCCCGACGCTGGGCCTTCACGGTCGGGGCGCTGATGATGACCGGCATGGCCTTCGTCGGCAGGGTCGAGAGCCCCTATGCCGCCATCGCCCTGCTGTGCCTGGGCGGTTTCGCCCACCAGACCCTGTCGGTGACCGTGATCACCCTGTCGTCGGACCTCTTCAAGCGCAACGAGGTCGCCACCGTGGCCGGCATGGCCGGAACCATGGGCAATCTGGGCGTGCTGATCTTTTCGCTGATGATCGGCGGACTGGTCGCCACGGTCGGCTATGATCCGTTCTTCATCGCCCTGGGCGTGCTCGACCTGCTGGGCGCCGTGCTGCTGTGGACCCTGGTCCGCGACCGCCCGGCCCCGACGCCCGCCGCCGCTCCGCCTATTTCGGTCTAGACGATGATCCGCAATCCGATCCTGCCAGGCTTCAACCCCGATCCCTCCATCGTGCGGGTGGGCGAGGACTATTACATCGCCACATCGACCTTCGAATGGTTCCCCGGCGTCCAGATCCACCACTCGCGCGACCTGGTGAACTGGCGGCTGATCGCCCGGCCGCTGAACCGGCCCAGCCAGCTGAACATGCTGGGCGCGCCGGATTCCTGCGGTGTCTGGGCCCCGTGCCTGACCTATGCCGATGGGCTGTTCCACCTGATCTACACCGACGTGAAGCGCTATGGCCGCACCACGGTCGGCGGGGCGTCGGGCGCGTCCTTGCGCGACTTCCACAACTATCTGGTCACCTGCGAGACCATCGATGGCGACTGGTCCGACCCGGTGTTCCTCAATAGCAGCGGCTTTGATCCGTCGCTGTTCCACGACGACGACGGCCGCAAGTGGCTGGTCAACATGCTGTGGGACCACCGCCCCGGCCGCAACCGCTTCGCCGGCATCGTGCTGCAGGAATACTCGCACAACGCGCGCGCCCTGACTGGCGAGCGTCAGGTGATCTTCGAAGGCACGCCCCTGGGCCTGACCGAGGCGCCGCACCTCTACAAGCGCGATGGCTGGTACTATCTGATCACCGCCGAGGGCGGCACGGGCTGGAACCATGCGGTGACCATGGCCCGCTCGCGCCATCTGACGGGCCCCTACGACCTGCACCCCGATACCTACATTCTGAGTTCACGCACCCGGCCGGACGCCCCGCTGCAGCGCGCCGGCCACGCCGACCTGGTCGAGACGCCCGACGGCCAGACCTGGGCCGTCTATCTGTGCGGCCGCCCCCTGCCCAATCGCGGTCGCTGCGTGATGGGCCGCGAGACGGCGATTCAGCCGATGGTCTGGGGCGAGGACGGCTGGCTACGCACGGTCGACGGCCAGGGCCTGCCCAGCCTGAGCGCGCCGGCGCCGAACCTGCCGCCATATCCGTTCCCGGCGACGCCCGCGCGGACCGACTTCGACGGCCCTGACCTGCCCATCGACTTTCAGTGGCTGCGCTCGCCATATCCCGAGGAGTTGTTCAGCCTGACCGCCCGCCCTGGCTGGCTGCGTCTGCATGGCCGCGAGAGCATCGGCGGCCAGTTCCGCCAGGCCCTGGTCGCCCGTCGGCAGCAGGCCTTCTGCTACAGCGCCTCGACCCTGATGGATTTCGAGCCCGCGCACTTCCAGCAGGCGGCGGGCCTGGTCTGCTACTACGGCGGCTCGAAGTTCCACTACCTGCACGTCACTCATGACGAAGAACACGGCCGCCACCTGCGGGTGATGTCGGCCCTGCCGGACGCGGCCCAGGCCGACGCCTTCACCGACCCCGTTCCGCTGCCGGCGGGGCCAATTCACCTGCGGGTCGAGGTCGACTACGAGCGCCTGCGCTTCGCCTGGAGCCTGGACGGCCGCGACTGGACCTGGCTGCCCCAGACCTTCGACGCCAGTATCCTGTCGGACGAGGCCACCAGCCCCGGCGCGCCCAACTTCACCGGCGCCTTCGTCGGCATGGCGTGTCAGGACATGTCGGGCGCGATCAAGCCGGCCGACTTTGACTGGTTCGACTATCGCGAGCGCGACTATCGGCCTGACCCGACCGTGACGGAGCCATCATGACCCGGATCACCCGCCGCACCCTCGGCCTGGCGGCCGCCCTGGCCCTGACGCTGAGCGTCTCCGTCGGCGCCCACGCGGAAGGCCGCTGGATCGGAAGCTGGGCCAGCGCCCAGCAGGTTCCGGAAGAGCGCAACGCCCTCCCCGCCGACGCTCTGAACGACGCCACGTTGCGCCAGATCGTGCGCCTGACGGCAGGAGGCGATCGCCTGCGGGTGCGGATTTCCAACGTCTTCGGCACGACCCCCCTGCGCGTTACCGCCGCACGGGTGGCCCGTCCGCTGGCGAACGACGCGCCCGCCATCGACCCGGCTACGGATCGCGCGGTCACCTTCGCCGGGCGGCCCGACGTCACCGTGCCGCCAGGAGCCGAGTATCTCTCGGACCCCATCGCCCTGAAGGCCGCGCCGTTGTCGGACCTGGCCGTCACGCTTCACATCGACAAGGCCCCGGCCGTTCAGACCAGCCACCCCGGCTCACGCGCGACTTCCTATTTCGTCAAGGGCGACAAGGTCTCGGCCGCTGATCTGCCGGGCGCCCAGAAGACCGACCACTGGTTCCAGCTGTCAGGCGTCGAGGTCGAGTCCGGCAAGGGCGCGGGCGCCATCGCCTTGATCGGCGACTCGATCACCGACGGATACGGCGTCAAACCCAACACCAATATGCGCTGGCCCGACACCTTCGCGGCGCGGCTGCAGGCCAATCCGAAAACCAGCGAGCTGAGCGTGCTGAACCTGGGCATCGGCGGCAATCGCGTGCTGCTGGATGGCCTTGGTCCCAACGCCGCCGCGCGTTTCGACCGCGACGTGCTGATGCAGAGCGGCGTGACCCACGTGCTGGTGTTGGAAGGCGTCAACGACCTGGGCGTCCTGACCCGCGACCAGCCGGTCAGCGCCGACAGGCACGCGGCGCTGGTCGCCGAGATCACCACCGCCTACGCCCAGATGGTCCACAAGGCTCGCGCCCGGGGTATCAAGGCCATCGGCGCGACGATCATGCCCTATGGCGCCTCGGCCTATTATCATCCCGACGCCCTGAACGAGCAGGACCGCGCGGCGATCAACGCCTGGATTCGCGCGCCCGGAAACTTCGACGCCGTCGTCGACATGGACGCGATCATGCGCGACCCGGCCAATCCCAATCGCTTGGCGCCGGCCTATGATTCCGGCGACGGTCTGCATCCCTCGATGGACGGCTACCGTTTCATGGCCCAGTCGATCCCGCTGGACCTGTTCGCCCGATGATCCGCGCCCTTCTCGCCGCCGCCCTGATCGCCCTACCCGCCGCCGCGGGCGCGGCCGAGATCAGGATGGCAATCACGGTCGACGATCTGCCGGCCCACAGCGCTTTGCCAAACGGCCAGACCCGCTTGAGCATCGCCAACGACTTCCTCGCCGCCCTGAAGGAGGCCAAGACCGCACCGGTCTATGGCTTCATCAACGGCGTCCAGACCGAGCGCGAGCCGGGCTCGGCCGACGTCCTGAAGATCTGGCGCGACGCCGGCCAGCCGCTGGGCAACCACGGCTGGGCGCATCTGAACCTGGCCCAGATCGACGTCGCCACCTTCGAAGCCGAACTGACCCGCAATGAGCCCCTGCTGAAGAGCCTGGCCGCCGGCTCGGAGTGGCGCTGGTTCCGCTTCCCCTTCCTCAGCGAGGGCGAAACGCCCGAGAAGCGCGCCGCCGTGCGCGAGCTCCTGAAAGCGCGCGGCTATCACATCGCTAGCGTGACCATGAGCTTTGGCGACTATGCCTGGAACGAGCCCTATGCCCGCTGCGTGGCCAAGGCCGACCAGAAGGCCATCGCCGATCTGGAAACCCGCTACCTGAAGGCCGCCGAGCTGAGCCTCGCCCATTCCCGCGCCCTGTCTTCGACGCTGTACGGCGCGGACATCCCCTATGTGCTGCTGATGCACCTGGGCGCGTTCGACGCCCGAATGGCTCCGCGTCTGCTAGCGCTCTACCGGTCGCTGGGCGTGACCTTCGTCTCGCTGGAGGAGGCGCAGGCGCATCCGTTCTATGCGGCGGATCTGGCCGCCGCGCCCGCGGCTGCGCCCGTCACCTTCGAAACCGCCCTTGCGGCAAGGGGATTGCCCGTTCCACCCCTGTCGCTGGATCTGGCGACGCTGGACGGGGTCTGTCGGTAGAAATCCCCACTACTGGCACGGGGCGTGACAAGATCCCCCGCCGCGACCTACAACAGCGGCGATGAGCCAGACTTCCTTCGACGGCATGATCGCCCTGCCCGGCGGCGTCTTCCAGATGGGTTCGGATGAACACTATCCGGAAGAGGCCCCGGCCCATCCCGTGGCCGTCGATCCGTTCTGGATCGACGAGACGCCGGTCACCAACGCCCAGTTCGCGCGGTTCGTGGCGGCGACGGGCCATGTGACCCTGGCCGAGATCCCGCCCGATCCGAAACTCTATCCCGGCATGGACCCGGCCTTCGCCCACCCGGCCTCGGCGGTATTCGTGCGCCCAGGCCGCCTGGTCGATCCGCGCGCCGGCGGCGGGGAATGGTGGCGACTGATCCTCGACGCCCGCTGGAACCAGCCCTTCGGCGAGGGCAGCTCCATCGCCGGGATCGAGGACCATCCGGTCATCCATGTTAGCTATGACGACGCCGCAGCCTATGCCGCCTGGGCCGGCAAGGCCCTGCCCACCGAGGCCGAGTGGGAATATGCCGCGCGGGGCGGTCTGGAGGGCGCGGCCTATGCCTGGGGCCAGGAGCTGGCGCCGGGCGGCTTCATGCTGGCCAACTACTGGCAGGGCGCATTTCCGGGCGAGAACCTGCTAACCGATGGCTATGAGCGCACCTCGCCCGTGCGATCCTTCCCCGCCAACGGCTACGGCCTCTACGACATGATCGGCAATGTCTGGGAATGGACCTCCGACTGGTGGGCCGACCGCCATGAGGGCAACCCCACCAAGCCCTGCTGCGCGCCCCGCAATCCGCGCGGTGCGGCCCGCGACGCCAGTCATGACCGGACCCAGCCGGGCCCGGTCATTCCGCGTCGGGTGCTGAAGGGCGGCTCGCACCTGTGCGCGGAGAACTACTGCCGGCGCTATCGACCGGCGGCGCGTCACCCGCAACCGATCGACACCACCACCGGCCATATCGGCTTTCGCTGCGTGGTGCGGACAGCCTAGGCCGCCTCGCGCAGACGCCAGGGGTGGGCCGGATAGAAGCGGTCCATCATACGGTCGACATAGGCCACCAGATTGTCGTGACGCTCGGCCTCGCGGCGAAGCGGCGAGTCGAAGAACGAGGTCAGGATCCCCGCCAGCACCCCGAACGTGATGGCGTCGACACCGGTCGGGTGGTCAGCCATCAGGAAGGCCTTCTCGCCCAGGATCTCGTCCAGGGCCCGCAGCGACAGCGTGCCCAGCCAGAGGATCTCGTCCGGGCTATGCCGGCCCACGCCCACGGCGCGGATGTTGGCCGACACGGCGTCCAGCAGACCCTTGCGCAGGGTCTCGCGCATCTCTTCCGGCGCGCCGTCAAACCAGTGGGCGGGGCCCTTGGCGAAGTTGGCCGGGTCCAGGAAGCGGAAATAGCCCGACGTCCAGCCGAGGTGGTTCTCGATCATCCGCTCGATGGCCCAGGCCTCGGCGCGGTCGCGAGCCGATAGGCCGGCGTCCAGATCGATGTCGTACTTCCGCTCGATGTGGGCGCGGATGAAGGTGGAGTCGGCGATCCTCTGACCGTCGTCGTCGATCCACGGCAGCTGGCCCTTGGGGGCGGTCTCGCGGCTACCGGGCTCCTTGCGATAGTCCAGGCCCGCCATCATCAGCTGGATCTCGGTCTTGGTGACGTACGGGCTCAGTTCCGGCAGGCCAAAGCCCGCGCCCGTGGCGTACAGGGTGATCATCTCGCATCTCCGTCCAGCAGCGTTCGATGCAGGCTTGCTACCGCCACCCTACTGCCAGCATGCTGTCAGCATAGCTCTGCCATGGTGTCCTCATGAGACGCGCCGAACGCCTTTTCCAGATCATCCAGATCCTGCGCCGCAGCCATTCGCCGGTCACCGCCGACGCGATCGCTGTCGAACTCGAAACCTCCAAGCGCAGCGTCTATCGCGACATCGCCGCCCTGGTCGGGCAGCGGGCTCCGATCAGAGGCGAGGCGGGCGTCGGCTACGTGCTGGAGGCGGGATTCGACATGCCGCCGCTGATGCTGACGCCCGACGAGATCGAAGCCGCCGTGCTGGGCGCTCAGTGGGTGATCGGACGGGGCGATCCCGTGCTGGCCAAGGCCGCCCGCGACCTGGTCAGCAAGATCGCCGCCGCCGTGCCCGAGCGCTTGCGGCCCTATGTGCTGGAGCCTGCCACCGGCGCATCGCCGGCCTGGAACGCGGCGCCCGACGGTCTGGACATCGCCCAGGCGAGAGCCTGGATCCATGCCGGCCGCAAGATCCGCCTGGACTATCGCGACGAGCAGGGCGCGGTCAGCCAACGCGTGATCTGGCCGGTCACCGTGGGTTATCGCGAAACCGTCCGTATGCTGATCGGCTGGTGCGAGCTGCGTCAGGACTTCCGCACCTTCCGCACCGACCGGGTAGTCGATGCCGAATTCCTTGAGGACCGCCACGGCCAGCGGCCGGGACAGCTCAAGGTGCGGTGGCAAAGGCATATTGAGGCGGAACGGGCGGCCTGGGCGCGCAGAAACTGCGACTAAAGCCCGTGCCGCTTGGCGAAGGTCTCGAACAGGCCCGGCCAGGCGGCGACCGGCTTGCCGGCGACGAAGCGCAGGCCGAAGCCATGGCCGCCTTCCTCGAAGACGTGCATCTCGGTCGGAATGGCCCTGGCCTTCAGCGCCGAAAACATCATCAGCGAGTTTTCGACGGGCACCGACTTGTCGTCGGCCGCGTGCAGCAGGAACACTGGCGGCAGGTCCGGGCCGACCTGTCGCTCGGGCGAATAGAGCGCGACCTGCTCTGGCGTGGGGCTAGGTCCCAGCAGTTGCTTGCGCGAGCCTGAATGCACCGACACCGGGTCCATGGTGATTACCGGATAGATCAGGGCGGACAGGTCGGGCTTGGCCGACAACGTGTCGGCTGCGTCAACGGCGTCATAGACCTTGGCGGCAAACCGCGTGGTCAGGCTGGTGGCGACGTGTCCCCCGGCCGAGAAGCCCATTATGGCGACCCTATCGGGACTGAAGCCCATGGCGGCGGCGCGGGACCTCACCAGACGCAGGCCGCGCTGGGCGTCCTGCAGCGGCGTATCGGGACCCGCGCTCCAGCCGTCGCCCGGCAGTCGATAGAACAGAACGAAACAGGTGTAGCCCCGGTCAGCCAGCCAGCGGGCGGTCTCATAGCCTTCCTTGTCCAGCACCACCCGCTCATAGCCGCCGCCGGGGGCCAGCATGACCGCCGCGCCATTTGGGGTCTTGGGGCGGAACACGACGAGGATCGGTTTGCGCGTGTGGGTCAGGGCGCGGTCGCGCAGGCCCTTGGGATCGCCACGCTCGATGGTGGTCTCGACAGCCGTGACCTTGTCGCCCCCGGGCGGACCTGCGGGCCACAGTTCGATGATCTCGGTCGGGTCCGCCATGGGCAGGGTCTCCGCTTTCGCCCCGCGCGCCAGGCCCGAGGCCAGCCAACCGGTGACGAAACTAGCCAGCGCGCCGCGACGATTGAGCATGGACGAAACCTTCCGGCGAACTGACTGATGTTTCGCCGCGAACCTTAGAGCCGGCCCCTCGATTCAGGAAACCGGTTTCCTAGCGTTCAGCGAACCGCAGGTGATGCAGCACGACGCCGCTGGTTGTGGCCACGTTCAGGGAGTCGAAGCCGCCAGCCATCGGGATGCCGATGGGCCTGGCCCGGGCCATCAGGGCGGCCGACAACCCCGGCCCTTCGGCGCCCAGCAGCACGGCCGAGCGCTCCGGCGGCTTCAATCTCGCCAGGATCTCGGTGGCCGACGGCGACAGGGCCAGGGCCTCGAAGCCGTGGCGCTCCAGCAGGCCGGCGGCGTCCTCGTCCCGCGCCAGCCAGGCGGTGGGCACGCTGAGCGTCGCCCCGACCGAGACCCGGATGGCCTTGCGATACAGCGGATCGCAGCAGTCGCTGTCGAGGATCACGCCGTCGACGCCAAAGGCCGCGGCGTTGCGGAAGATGCCGCCGATGTTGTCGTGATTGGCGAGGCCGCACAGCACCAGCACCACCGCCCTGCCCTTCAGCGACGCCAGCAGGCTGTCGGCCGGCATCGGCTCGGGCTTTCGGCCGACGGCCAGCACGCCGCGATGCAGATGAAAACCCGCGACGGCGTCGAGCACAGCCTGCTCGACCAGATAGACCGGCGTGTCGTCGGGCAGCCCGGCGAACACCTCGCCCAGCTTGTCCCGGCGCTTGGGATCGATCAGCAGCGACATCACGCGCTCCGGCGCGTCGCGAACGAAGGCCCGCAGCACCGTCTCGCCCTCGGCGATGAACAGGCCCTGGCGGCCGACCAGATCACGCTCGCGGATGTCGCGATAGGCCGCGACACGCGGGTCGTCGGGATCGGTGACGGTGATGAACTGCGGCACGGCGGTCTTCCGGAAAGCTTACCGCACGCCTCGTATCGGCAGGATGGCCAGACCGCCAGCCATGGCGAGCGCGGCGGCGACCATGAAGAAGGCCTGGAAGTTCAGATGGGAGGGTCCCAGCGACCAGAAGGCCAGGGCCGGTGCCAGGGCCTGGGGCAAGGTGTTGGCGAGGTTCAGCACCCCAAGATCCTTGCCGGCGTCACGCTGCGAGGGCAGCACCTGGGTCACCAGAGCAATGTCGACAGCGTAGAAGCAGCCCGCGCCGCAGCCCAGCAGGACATAGGTCGCGATCATGATCGGCCAACTCGGCGTCAGCGAGAAGATCAGCATGGCCAGCGCGATGGTCATGGCCGCGCCGGTGGCGAACAGCTTGCGACGCCGAAGCCTGTCGGAGAGCATGCCGCCGATCAGGGCCAAGGCGATGTTGGACACCGTCGAGACCGTGGTGAGGATCGCCAGGCCCTCCTCGGCCTTGTGGCCGGGGAACAGGCGAGAATAGCCCAGCACATCCTGCAGGAAATACAGCATGTAGGACTGCACCAGGCTCAGAGCGACGAGCACCATGAACCGGCCCAGCCAGGCGAAGGCGAAATCCGGATGCTTGCGGGGATTGATCCAGAGCCCCGCCAGGAAATCCCCGAGCCGAAAGGGCGGACGCGCATCCCGCGCCAGCGGCTTGTCGTCGAGTTTGAGAACAAACGGCGCGAGCGTGATCAACAGCACCAGGGCAATGGCCACGTATCGCGTAAACTCGGTGACCAGCAGGCCGCCGATCAGCACCGCTCCGGCCATGGTGCCGATCGGATTACCCAGGCTGAGAAACGCGGCGACGCGGCCTTTTTGGGCATCTGGCACCCGGTCGGGCAAAACCGCGACCAGGGCCGAAAACATCAGGTTGAACGTCAGCTGAAACAGAACAATGCCGCCTATTAAGGCCATCGGCGTCCTGGCAGCCATGATCAGCATATAGGCCCCCGCAGCGCCGAGCGCGCCGACCACCATCCAGGGCCGCCGACGGCCAAAGCGCGAGGTGGTGCGGTCGCTGATCGCGCCGGCCAGCAGGTTTGCGACACTGGCCACCAGGGCGCCGTAGAACGCCACCTGACTGAGCAACAGCGCCTTGTTGGCGGGATCGATGGCTTCGGCCTTGAGGGGCAGCAGCACCTGCAACAGAGGCATGAAGCTGACGAAGGCGCCGATCTGCGCCAGGGTATAGGCGGCGATGAAACTGGTCCTGACCGGCGTGGCCGGCCGGGCTTCGTCGCTTGGCGACATGAGCGCTCCCCTCGCGCGGTCTGCGCCGCGTCCGGGTCAGACTGGCCTTCCGGGTCGGCCGATACAAGGCCGCCCGCGCGGCATTCGCCGATACCCTTGAACCCGCGTGAATTTTTCTCACCGCAAGCGTCGCTAGGGCCACGATAAATGCTCTAGGCTGCGGTCATGGGTTTGAGTCTCACGCGACAGCACTTGGCGGTTCAATGGCCTCGGTGACGATCTATGACGTCGCCGCGCTGGCTGGCGTCTCCATCAAGACCGTTTCCCGGGTCATGAACAACGAGCCGAATGTTCGGCCGGCGATGCGCGATCGCGTTCTCGAAGCGGCCACGGCCCTGGACTACAGCCCGAACCTCTCGGCGCGCAGTCTGGCCGGGTCACGATCGTTCGTGATCGCGGTGTTCGTGGACGCCGCCCTGACCATCGACCACTGGCGCAGCGAGCGTGGCGCCGATTATCTCAGCCGCATCCAGTTGGGAGCGACACTTCAGTGCCGCGACGCCGGCTACCACCTGCTGATCGAACTGATCGACCACGATGCGCCCCGCGTCCGGCAGGAAGTCGCCGCCCTGCTGGCGGCTCTCAAGCCGGACGGCGTCATCCTGACGCCGCCCAGTTGCGACAACGAAACCGTCCTGGAACTGCTCGACAAGGCTGGCACGCCCTATGTGCGCCTGGGTCCCGAACGGCCCGATGGCGTCGGCCCCCGCGTGCACATGGATGATTTCGCTGCGGCGCGCGAGATGACCCAGCATCTGGCCAGCCTGGGCCACCGTCGTATCGGCTTCATTGTCGGCGAGCCGCGCTATGGCGCCAGCCAGGCGCGGCGCGGCGGCTATCTGGACGCCATGAAACAGCTGAACCTGCCGGTCGCCGAAAGCTGGGTCCGCCAGGGCGATTTCACGTTCCAGTCAGGCCTTGATCAAGCCAAGGCGCTTCTGAGTTTACCCGACCGCCCCACCGCGATCTTCGCCAGCAACGATGATATGGCGCTGGGTTGTCTGGCCGCGGCGGCAGAGGCGGGCCTGATGGTTCCTGGCGAGGTTTCGGTGGCCGGCTTTGATGACAGCCCCAGCGCCCGGTTTAACCGCCCGCAGCTGACCACGGTGCGCCAGCCGGTCGTCGAAATGGCGTCCCGAGCTACACAGCTGCTGATTTCCGGCGCCATCAAGGGCTCGGCGTCAAAGGGAGAGCCCCTGGACGAACTGTTGCCGTTCGAACTGATCCACCGCGCGTCAACCGCGCCGCCGCCCGCGCCCTAGGGTCGAAACCCGATCAGGCGCGGGTTGGGCCGGATCAACCGCCGGGTCGAGCAAAGGCCGCGACACGGGCGCGCGCCGCATGAACAGGGTTCTGATCCGGCGTTGCCGTTGGCTGGACAGATCCACCCGTGCGGAATGCGCCGACGCGGTTGGCAAGATCGGCCGCCTCCACGCGCAGCGTCTGGGTCGACTGACTGGACTGGTGCACCATGGCCGCGTTGCGCTGGGTAACCTGATCCAGCTGATTGACCGCCGTATTGACCTGGCTGAGGGCCGAGGCCTGTTCGTTGGCCGAGGCCGCGATCTGGTTGATCAGGCTGTCGATGCCGCCGACCTTCTCGACGATGCCCCGCAGGGCCGCGCCCGTCTGACCGACCAGATCGACGCCCTCGCCGACCTGACGACTGGATTCGGCGATCAGTGACTTGATCTCCTTGGCGGCGTCGGCCGAACGCTGGGCCAGGGCCCGCACCTCTTGCGCGACCACCGCAAAGCCCCGGCCGGCGTCGCCGGCTCGAGCGGCTTCAACGCCCGCGTTGAGGGCCAGAAGATTGGTCTGGAAAGCGATCTCGTCGATGACGCCCAGGATCTGCGAGACTTGGTTGGACGAGCCTTCGATCTTGGTCATGGCCTCGGCGGCGCGGGTGACCACGGCGCCGGAACGCTCGGCCTCGGCGCTGGCCTCGCTGACCCGAACGGAGACTTCACGGGCGCTCTGGGCGGTCTTGCCGACGGTGGAGGTCAGAAGATCCACGGCGGCGGCGGTCTGCTCCAGGGTCGCCGCCTGCTGCTCGGTGCGTTGGGCCAGATCGTCGGCGTTGCGGGCAATATCGTCAACGCCGGACCGGATGCCCGAAGTGGCGCGCTCTACAGCCTTCATGGCCTCGCCCAGCGCGGTGGCCGCCTGGTCGAAGTCGTTCTTAAGCGAATGGAATTCGGGCGACAGGCCGCTATCAACCCGCGCCGAGAGATCGCCGGCCGCCAGACGTGACAGCGCCTCGCCGATGGCCTTGACCGCCTGCGCCTGGGCCCGGCCGGCGGCCTCCTGTTCGGCCTCCAGCGCGGCGCGCTTTTCCTCAATCACGGTCATATAGCTGGAGATGGCCAGTTCCATGTCCAGGAACACGGCCTTGTTCAGCGCCACAAGATTGTCGGCCAGCTCGGCGTCGGACTTGGCGCTGGCGAACAGACCCTTGGCGCGCTTGGCAACAATGGCGCGCACCAGTTCCTCGGAGACGACCGCGTAGCCGCCCATATACCAGCGGGGTTCGATGCCGGAGTCCACGTGAGCCCGACCGATACGTTCGACGTCGCGAACATAGTCGGGCCCGTAGTCGGCCGTCGCCAGACGACGCCAGTGACTGGCCTGAGCGCGTTCGGCCGCAGCGATGTGGCTCTCGTCGCGGAACTTGCCACGCGTTTCCGGGAAGGCGCGAACCTGGCCATAGAACTTGCCGAGGGCGCCGGAGATCTCGGTATCAATCAGGGGCTGGAGGGCGCGCAGCGCGGCGCGATCGCGTTCGTCGAAGCGCATAAACGACATACGCTCATCTAGCCTAGGGTTGGCGCTCATGTCGTTGGCTCCGACTCGAAAGTTACGGCATCAGACCTGAACTGAATTTGTTAACCATGATTGAAGCCTGACGCGAAAGGCGCACATGTCGCAGCCTCAAGGCCGTGACGCGGGCATTTTCGGAAACCTGATTGCTATCGCAACAAGCTGCGCTTTGGCGCGTTTGGGGCTATTCAGGTCATTTGCTAGACTTGAGCTCATCGACAAGGGACCTATTCGACTCCATGGCCGTTCCAGCGGAATTCACCTTTGACGAGACGGACGGCCGGAGAACCGTCGTGTTGTCGGGGGACTGGACCGCGCGCGGCCTGTTCGACACTGCCGGACGTCTGGCCGAAGCCCTGATGAGCTCCGAAGGCGTCTGCCTCGACCTCAGCCAGATCAACCGCTGCGACACGGCCGGCGCCTACGCCATCATCCGCGCCGCCGATGGGCGCAAGTCAGCCGGCGTGATCAAGGCGCGCAAGGAAATCCTTCGTCTGCTCGAACTGGTCGGCAACGCGATCCAGGTCGAGACCGAGGTCACGGCGCGCCCCCCCGGGGTCCAGGCCCTGCTCGAGCGAATCGGACGGGGCATGTTCGGCCTAGTCCAGGACGGCTACGGGACACTCGTCTTTCTGGGCCACCTGCTGACGGCTATCGGCCGCTGCATAGCCGACCCGCGTCGCATACGCTGGGCTCCGATCGTCTCTCTGTGTGAACGCGCCGGCCTCGACGCCATGCCGATCGTGGCCACGACGACCTTTTTCATCGGCGCGGTCGTGGCCCTCCTGGGCGCCAACATGCTCATCGACTTCGGGGCCCAGGTCTATTCGGTCGAGCTGATCGGCATCTCGGTGCTGCGCGAGTTCAACATCCTGATCACCGCGATCCTCCTGGCCGGACGCTCGGCCTCCAGCTTCGCGGCCGAGATCGGCTCGATGAAGATGAACCAGGAAATCGACGCCATGCAGGTGATGGGCGTCGATCCCTATGAGGCCCTGGTCCTGCCGCGCTTCGCGGCCCTGCTGCTGACCATTCCGCTGCTGACCTTCATCGCCACCCTGGCGGGTCTGGCCGGCGGCATGATGGTGGTGTGGGTGGTGCTGGACCTCTCCCCCAGCTTCTTCATGCAGCGGATCGTCGACTATGTGGGGGCGACCCACTTCTGGATCGGCATGTCCAAGGCGCCCGTGATGGCCACGGTCATCGCCGCCATCGGCTGTCGCCAGGGCATGGAGGTCGGCAACGACGTCGAGTCCCTGGGTCGGCGGGTGACGGCAGCTGTCGTTCACGCCATCTTCGCGATCATCCTGATCGATGCGATCTTCGCCCTGATCTATATGAAGCTCGACATATGACAGCCGTTGGCAATCAGCGGGCCGAGCCCGATGCGGACCTTGATGACGACGCTCACCCCATCCAGATCACGGGCCTGGTCTCACGGTTCGGTGAGACGGTCGTTCACGACGGCCTGAACCTGACGGTGCAACGCGGCGAAGTGCTGGGCGTGGTAGGCGGTTCCGGCTCGGGCAAGTCGGTGCTGCTGAACAGCATCATCGGCCTGAAGGTCCCTGACGGCGGCGTCGTCAAGCTGTTCGGCCACGACATGCGCACCGCCAATCGCCGCCGCTGGAGCTCGCTGGAGCGCCGCTGGGGCGTGCTGTTCCAGCAAGGCGCGCTGTTCTCGAACCTGACGGTGCGCGAGAACGTCGCCGCGCCGCTGTTCGAGCACACCCGGTTGCCCAAGCGCGAAATCCAGGAACTGGCCGATCTGAAGATCGCTCTCTCGGGCCTGCCCGCCCGCGCGGCGGACCTGAAGCCGGCGGAGCTGTCAGGCGGCATGCGCAAGCGCGCCGGCCTGGCGCGGGCGCTGGCGATGGATCCTGAATTGCTGTTCCTCGACGAACCGACCGCCGGGCTGGATCCGATCGGCGCGGCGGCTTTCGACGAACTGATCAAGGACCTGTCAGACAGTCTGGATCTGACGGTGTTCATGATCACCCACGACCTGGACAGCCTCTACGCGATCACCGACCGCGTCGCCGTCATCGCCGACAAGAAGGTGGTTGCGCTGGCGCCGGTGGAGGAGCTCGAACACTCCGAACACCCGTGGATCAAAGAATACTTCCTGGGACCGCGCGGACGCGCGGCGGGCGGCAAGAGGGCTTCGGCCCAGACCACTGCGACGAGGACCAGCTGATGGAAAGAAACGCTAACTACGCCCTGGTCGGCGCGGTGACCCTGTTCCTGTTCATGGGACTGGTGATCTTCGTGGTCTGGCTGGCCAAGCTCAGCTTCAATCAGGAATACGATCAGTACGACATCCTGTTCGTCGGACCCGTGCGCGGCCTTTCCGAGGGCGGCGAGGTGCATTTCAACGGCATCAAGGTCGGCGAGGTTTCCAAGATCGCCCTCGACAAGAGCGACCCCAACCGCGTCATCGCCCGCGCGCGCGTCACCTCGGACGTGCCGATCAAGACCGACAGCTACGCTACCCTGGAGCCGCAGGGCATCACGGGCGTCAACTACGTCCAGATCACTGCGGGCACGCCTGACAAGAAGCTGCTGAAGGACACGGTGGAAAACGGCAAGGTTCCGGTGATCCGCAGCCAGCGCAGCGCCCTGTCCGACCTTCTGGAAGGCGGCGGCACCGTCCTGACCCGCACCATCGAGGCGCTGGACCGGGTGAACCTTGTCCTGTCGGACGACAACATCAAGACTTTCAGCGCGGCCCTGAACGACGTCCAGGCCGTCACTGCGGAAGTCCGCGAACGCAAGGCGATCATCGCAGACGCCCAGAAAGCATTGCAGAGCATCGACGCCACCGCCCAGTCGATTACTGACCTGTCCAAGTCGACCGAGAACATCGTCAACGGCGACGCCAAGCGCTCACTGGCCGAACTGGCCGACGCCGCGACCGAGCTGAAGGGCGCCGCCAAGGATGCCCGCAGCATGATCTCGAAGCTCGAAGGCCCCACCAGCGACTTCGCCAGCACGGGACTACCGCAGCTTTCAGCCGCTATCGTCACCCTGCAGTCGGCGGCCGAGTCGCTTGACCGGCTGGTCGGCGACGTCGAACAAAACCCGCGTGGCCTGGTCAGCAAGGCGCCCGCCAAGGAACTGGAGGTCAAGCCGTGAACCCGATCCGCTTCATCCCGCGGGCGATCGCCGTCGCGGCGGCCGCCTTGGCCCTGAACGGCTGCATCACCCTGCTCCCCAAGACCGAGCCCGTTGGCCTCTATCGCTTCGGGGTCGAGCCCGTCGCGGCCGCAAAGGGACCGCCTGGCGCACTGTTCGGCGTCTTCAAGACGCCGACGGTCTTTACCCGCGCCTCGGCGGGCGACCGCCTGCTGACCATCACCAACGGCGAAGCGGCCTATATCGCGGGCGCCCGCTGGGTGTCCCCGGCCAGCATACTGTTTGACGAAGCCGTGGCCCGCGCCTTCGAGGCTGATCCAGGCCGCGCGCGCCTGATCGGACGTGGCGAAGTGGCGAAGGCCGATCTGGTGCTGCGCCTGGAGGTGCGGTCGTTCGAGACCGCCTATGTCAACGGCCCCAAGGCGGCTCCCGAAGTGCTGGTGCAGGTGCGCGGCGTGATCAATCGCAACAACGACCGCGCCCTGGTCGGCGACCAGGTGTTCGAGGCTCGGGTGAAGGCCTCGAGCAACCGGGTGAGCTCCATCGTCGAGGCCTATGACAGCGCCACGGCCAAGGTGCTGACCGACCTCACCGGCTGGGTCAGCGCGTCGGGCGCCGGCATCAAATAGGCCACGCCCAACGCGTCTTGCGCCCGCAGACGCGCTAGAGCGCCGACAGGGGCTCGATCACGTCGCCATAGCCGGCGTTAGCCGGAATTCGAAGGCCCTGCCCCTCGACCCACGGCTCGACGGCAATCAGGGGACGGTCCAGCGACCGAGCGATCGCTTCGGTCGGGCTGGCGCTCTCGGCCAGGAGCTGCAGGTTCATGCGGGTGGGAAAGATCACCTTGCGGGTTCCCGCTGCGGCCATTTCCAGCGCTTGCGCCGGGGCGATCCATTCTGCGTCTACGGCCTCATGGCCATCGCAGATTGCCTGCTGGGCCCCCGGCGCATGGGCCGCATAGAACCAGGTGTCGAACCGCTTGGGCATCAGCTTTGGCGTGATCCAGCGGGCGAATATCGTCAGGGCGGCCAGGTCCAGCTTCAGGCCCAGCTCACCCACGACGTCGATGAACGGCATGCGGTCCTCGGCCACCGCCGCGCGGACCTCGACGGCCGCCTCCCCCTCATAAAAGGCCCCATCAGGATCGCGGGCCAGCAGGACGCCGGCCTCCTCATACGCTTCGCGAATGGCGGCAATGCGCAGGGCCGAGCCATCTTCGCCGACAGCGTCCCAGCCGGTGGCCAGTTCTCGCCAGCGGGGGTCATCGTCGCCCGCATGACTCTTGCCGCCCGGAAACACCAGGGCGCCGGCGGCAAAGTCGATCTGGTGGTGGCGCTTGACCATCAGCACCTCGAAGGCGGGCGCGTCTCGAAGCAGCAGTACGGTGGCGGCCGGGCGGATCAAATCATGCGAAGGGTCTGACATCGCGTGAGATTGACGCGGTTCTCACGGCTTGCACAGTCAAGATTGGAACAAGCGTTCGGCTGACGACCGCTATCGGCTCACCCTGTCGCGGCGTGCTTCTGGCGCGCGAAACGGTCCATACGCTCCAGAAGGTAGTCAGAGTCCTCGCGAGAGATCGACTGTGGCGAAGTCAGGAAGCGCTGGATCATGTGTTCCTGGAAGCGCTCGCGATCCTGGGTGCGGCCGTCAAATTCCATGGCGTGGAAGGCGTCGACCCCCGCGCGGAAGGCCGCGTAGAGACGCGACGGCAGGCCTGCTCGCTCGCAGATCGCCTTCAGGCCCAGCTGGCCCGCGTCGTGGATCATCAGCCAGGTGCGGTGATGGGGCACCCCGGCCAGCTCGGCGACAGCCCACTCGAAGAAGGTCATGTGACCGTGCGCCAGAGCGCGCAGCAGCAGTGAGGGCGTCAGGCGTTCAACACGGTTCAGGTGCTGGACGAAGGCCTTGGGATCGGCGGCGCGGCCGGCCTGATCGACCAGGTCGATCGTCGCACGTTCCTTGGCGCCGACCACCAGCTCCAGCACCCGCTCGGGCGACAGGGCGTGGTGGCTGAGAATGTGGTCGCGCAGCTGGTCGCCGACCATGTCGATCAGCCGCTCGCTGACCGCCAGCGGCAGGGCCGAGCGGTAGGCGACAGCCTGCAGGACCTGCTCGGACTTGGAGAACCGGTCGAGCGCCTTCTGGAGAGCGACGTCGGAGAAGCGGGCGTTGTCGTTGGCGCAAATGACCGCCACGGCCTCTTCCGTACCCGACTCGACCAGAACGGCGGTGACACGGGTTGAGAGCTTGGGTCTGCGGGCCACGGCCATCTGCCGCGCCGCGCCGCCCATGCGGACGATCTCGGCCAGGTCGTTGTCGCTGAAGACCGGCGAGAAGGTGATGATCGGCAGCGAGATGCTCTCGACGTCGCGCGCCAGGCGGTTGGCGACGTCCGGCGGCAGGCTGGGCGAGTTCTTCAGCGTCACGGCCATGGCGCGACGGACCAGCTCGGCGGCGTCGGTGGCCATCACGCGCAGGATGTCATGGGCGATCTGGCGCTCGTCGTCGGCCAGTTCGGCGCGGTCGATCGTCCGGCAGAGCTTGTGTGCAGCCAGCGCGCGCTCGTCGGCCGTCGCGCCCTTCACGAGCATCCGGATATCGTTGTCGGTCAATGCCGCGCGGGTGGTGGCCATGGAAGGTTCGCCGAACCAGAGGAATGCAAGTGACCTCTACCATGGCCCGTTAGGCTTAATGATTGTTTGAACTCAAACCTGTGGATTAACGATACCCCGTAACCAGACGCAAACCGTGATCACCTAGGGTCCGCGCTCAACAGCCGAGGAATGCGATCCTTGTTCGCCGAGCGCCGCCCTTCTGAGTCTCCGACGCGCGGCGCGAACCTCGCCATGGCTCTCGACGCCCAGACCGCGCTGCTGCCTTACGCGCTTGGGGTTTTCGCGATCAGCCTGCCCATCTTTGTCTGGGTCGGATCGTTCGCCGACGACGCCCTCTGGATGGTCGCCAGTTTCGTGGCCTTCGCCATCAACTGGGGCGCCTTCTACGCCGCCGTCAGCTGGTTGCGCGGCGAAGCGTCGCAAGATCTTAAGCGTCGCGCCCGGGTCCAACTCCTGGGGGGCCTGCTCTGGGCCGTGACCGTCGTCCAGCTATCGGCCTTCGCCAACGCCGCGGGGCCCGCACGCGAGACCCTGTTGCTGCTGGCCACGGCCGCCGGCGTCATGTGCATCTTCTTCTCGGCCACCTCATTGCCGGCCCTGCTGCTGACCGCCCCCATCGCTGCCGGCGGCCCCCTGATCGCGCTATTCTCGACCCCGGACACCCGGCATGCCGGCGTCATGGCCTGGGGCGCGATCGCCCTGGCCCTGGCCCTGGCTCTGGTGCTCAACCGCATGATCCGCCGCCAGCACGCCCTGGCCGAGGCTCATGAGAGCCTGATCGAAGAGCGCCTGGCCGTGCTCGACGCCGCCGAGCGCACGGCGCGCTCCAAATCCGATATCGTCGCGACCCTCAGCCACGAAATCCGCAACGGCCTGACCGGCGTCACCCACGTCCTGGCCGCCGCCGCCGGCAAGGGCGGCCGCGCCGCACCGTCCCGCGAGCAGCTGAACGCCGCGCTCGACGCCGCCCACGATCTGATCGCGGTTCTGAACGCCACGCTCGATTCCGAGACCGCCGAAGCCGGCCGCCTGGCTGTCGACGCCCTGCCCTTCGAGCCCGTCCGCCTGCTGCGCGACCTGGCCCTGCTGGAGCGGCCCCACGCGCTGGTCAAGGGCCTGGAGCTGGCAGTCCATGTCGATCCGCTGCTGGAGCGCCGCGCCCAGGGCGCTGTACTGGCCGACGCCATGCGCACCCGCCAGATTATGGCCAATCTGCTGGGCAATGCGGTGAAGTACACCGTGCGTGGCCGTATCGAGGTTCGTATCGAGCGGCGCGGCGACGTGGTGGCCATCGAGGTTGCTGATACCGGGCCTGGCCTTTCGGCCGAAGAACTGGAACACGCCTTCGAGCCCTTCCGCCGGGTCGAGCGCACCGGCGCCGGCGTCAATGGCGCGGGCCTTGGTCTGTCCCTCTCGCGTCAGTTGGCGCGCCTGATGGGTGGCGCTCTCGAGGCGCGCAGCGCCGTGGGCGTGGGCAGCTGCTTCACCCTGACCCTGCCGTTCGACGACACCTTGATCTGCGAAAGCGAAACGGACGAGGAAGCCGCCCAGGCGGCCGAGGCGCCGGGCTCGCCCCGCAGCCTGCGCGTCTTGATCGCCGAGGATGACGCCCTCAACGCCGCCATGCTGCGCGCCATCCTCGAGCAGTTGGGCCACCAGGTGGTCCACGCCCAGAACGGTCAGCGCGCCGCCGACCTGGCCCGGATCGCCGAGTTCGACCTCTTGATGCTGGACGGCCGTATGCCCGTGCTGGATGGCCCCGGCGCAGCCGCCGCCGTTCGCGCCCTGGACGGCAAGAACCGCAACATGCCGATCATCGCCGTGATCGACGGCGACGCCGACGAGGCCAGGGAGTGCATGGACGCCGGCGCTGATATCATCCTGCGCAAGCCGGTTACCGTGGCGGGGGTCGCCCGGGCGGTGGCGGACGCCTCGGCGCTGGAACGTCTGACGGTCGCCGGTCGGGCCGCCGCCTAGCAGCATTTATCCTGCCTGCCGCTGGGTAAGCCTTCCACCAGCCACTTCCCTCGCCCACACTCACCGCAACGAGAAGAAAAGCGGGAGGATGCGATGCTGGAAGGACTCCGGGTCGTCGAGCTGGCCACCTATATCGCCGCGCCTGGCGCGGCGGGTATCATGGCCGACTGGGGCGCCGACGTGATCAAGGTGGAGTCGCCCGAGGGCGACCCCATGCGGCGCTTCTTCGACACCATCGCCTCGCAACAGGACGCCAATCCGGTCTTCGAACTCGACAACCGGGGCAAGCGGGCCGTGGTTCTCGATATCCGTTCCGACGCGGGGCGCGAGGCGATGAAGGCCCTTGTCGCCACAGCCGACGTCTTCCTGACCAATGTCCGCCCCGGCGCCCTGGCGCGCGCCGGGCTGGACCACGCAACGCTGAGGGCGCTCAATCCTCGCCTAGTCTATTGCAGTCTCACCGGCTACGGCCTCGAAGGCCCGGACGCTGACAAGGCCGGGATGGACGTCGCCGCCTTCTGGTCGCGGGCAGGCGTCGGATCCATCACCGCGCCGAAAGGCGCCGAGCCCTTTCCGATCCGCACCGGCATGGGCGACCACGTCACCTCGCTGGCGACGGTGTCGGCCATCCTGGCCGCGGTGTTCGAGCGCCAGACCACGGGCGTTGGCCGCCTGGTCGAGACGTCTCTGCTCAGGACCGGCGTCTATGCGATCGGTTCCGACATGGCGATCCAGCTAAGGTTCGGGAAGCTGGCCTCGACCCGTGGCCGGCGCGAGGCGATCCAGCCCCTGGCCAATTTCTTCAAGACCCGCGACGGGCGTTGGGTCTGCCTGCTGCCCCGCCAGGGCGCCACCGACTGGGCCCGCATCGCTCAGGCGGCCGGCAGACCCGAACTGGTCGACGATCCGCGCTTCGCCTCGGCCAAGTCGCGCCGCGAAAACACCGCCGCCCTCGTCGACCTGCTGGACGCGGCCTTCGGCGCCATGGACTACGAGGACGTCGCCGCCGCGCTCGACGAAGGCGACCTGACCTGGGCGCCCTATCAGACGCCGCGCGAACTGGTGAGCGATCCCCAGGCCGAAGCGGCTGGCTGCTTTGTGGACACGCCCGACGGCGCTGGCGGGACGTTCAAGGCGCCGGCCTCCCCCGCACGTTTTCCGGGCGCCAAGGATGGCCCGCGAGGCCCCGCGCCGAAGCTGGGCGCGGATACGGCGACGGTCTTCAGGGAACTGGGATGGTCAGAGGACCGCATCGCGGCCCTGACGGGATCTAGCGGTTGATATTGCCGTCCTTGGCCTCGGCCAGGACACGCAGCATTTCGCTGGAGAACATCGAGCTGGCCAGGCGCTGGCCGGAGCCCGCGCCAGATCCCAGGCTGCCAAACGTCGTGTCCGCGTCCTGGGAGCCGCGCAGGATCAGTTCGACCACAGCTTCCTGCTGATGCAGGCGCTCTAGGCGACGACCGCTGGCGTACTGGATAAAGCCCTGGTCGACGCCGGTATCCCTGGAGGGGTCGACCGCACGGCTGGCGCCGCCGGTCTTGGTCAGGTTGGCGTAGACCTCCCCCACCGTGGCCGGCCGACCGTCGCGGTAAAAGATCGAGCGATTGGCCTGGGCGGCGTCAGGGAACAGCGACGCGGCGCTGGCGCCGGGAGTCTTGTTGGCGGCCTCGATCAGGCGCGCCGACCCCTGCGGACCCAGGAAGTGGGCGGCGTACAGCTCGCCCGCCGTAGGGGTGCGCCCCACGCGGCCGCGCAGATAGGAAGCATGATCCGACGCCAGCTCGCCGGCCATCAGGGACGCGGCGTGCGGATCCATCTTCAGCGCCAGAACCGCCTTGCGCGCCTCGTCCCCGGCCACCTTGAAGCGACCATCCGAGCCCTGCGAGATCAGGTCGGCGTAGCGGGCATAGCCATATTTCGCGCCATGCTTCTTCAGCGTGCCCAGCCAGGTCTGGTCGACAAACTGGAACAGACCGGAGGCCGACGACGTCCGCGCCTTGGCGGCGGGGTTGTAGCCACTCTCGCGCTTGGCGGTGCCCATCAGGAACGTGAAATCGACGCCCGTCGCGCTGGACGCGCGCTGGATCGCTGATTCTACGACGCTGCGGATGGATTGGACGGCCATGACCTCCATGCCTGAACGATCATGGTTAATCAGCTCTTAACCACGTCGGTTTGGCCGGCGCGAGGCGCAACATGCCGCACCCTCACAGGCATGGAAAATTACAGACGTACAAATTATCGACGATAGATTACGATTGTCAATTTACAGGGTTCGCGCGCCGTGATGATCTGAACTTACAAGCGTAATGTTCGAAAGGGAGATCATCGTGGCCATCGCGCTCAATCCCCAAGGCTCTGGCATTCCAGGACTGGACCGAGGTCCGCGCAAGCCCTCGCGCGTGCTGGTCGTGGCGCTCGGCGCGTCCGCGGCGGTCCATATCGGGCTGATCGCCTATCTCGCCTACACCCGATACGTGACGCCGCTGCCGGATGGTGGTGAAGAGCGTGTCATCACGATCCAGCCCCCCTGGATCGAACCGCCGCCTCCGCCGCCGCAGTCAACAGAGCGACCGCCGTCGAACCCGATTCCCTTGCATCCGCCTCTGGTGACGCCCTTCACGCCGCCGGTCACCCTGCCCATCGCGCCACCGGAGATCGTCGCGCCGCCCAGCCTGACAGGCCCGCAGACCCTGACCTCCGATCCGCCGTTTGTCAGCCCGCCGGTCGCACCGGCGGCCAAGGTGATCACCCGCGCCAACTGGCTGCGCAAACCCTCGGCCGGCGATCTGGCGCGCTACTATCCAGACGGCGCGGCGCGCCGCGACATCTCGGGCAGCGCCATCCTGAACTGCGCCGTGGCCGCCAATGGCTCGGTGCGCAACTGCATGATCGTGTCGGAGACCCCGGTTGGCGAAGGCTTCGGCGATGCGGCCCTGAAGCTGTCGCGCTTCTTCCGCATGAGCCCGCAAACCGAGGACGGCCAGGCCGTAGACGGGGCGACGGTGCGCATCCCCATCCGCTTCAGTCTGTAGGCCGACCCCGTTCCGGCTTCCTTCCAGACTGCGGCGGTGGCCGGACCTCCCCCTCGAGGTCCGGCCTTTTCCTGTCAGTAGCTCTTGGGCAGGCCCAGCACGCGCTCGGCGATGAAGTTGAGGATCATCTCGCGGCTGATCGGCGCGATGCGGGCGATCATCGCCTCGCGGAAATAGCGCTCAACGTCGTACTCCTTGGCGTAGCCCATGCCGCCGTGCGCCAGGACGGCGTTCTCGCAGGCGGTGAAGCCGGCCTCGGCGCCCAGATACTTGGAGGCGTTGGCCTCGGCGCCGCAATCCTTGCCCATGTCGTACAGAGCGGCGGCCTTGTAAGCCATGAGGTTGGCGGCCTCCAGCTCGGCCCACGACCTGGCCAAAGGATGGGCGACGCCCTGATTCTGGCCAATCGGCCGGCCAAACACCACGCGCTCCTTGGCGTAGGTGGTGGCCTTCGCCAGGGCAGCCCGCCCCAGGCCAACCGCCTCCACCGCGAACAGCACCCGCTCGGGGTTGAGGCCGTGCAGCAGGTAGGCAAAGCCCTTGCCCTCCTCGCCGACCAGATCCTCGGCCGGCACGAACAGGTCCTCGATGAAGAGCATGTTACATTCGACGGCCTTGCGGCCCATCTTCGGGATCGGCTTGGCTTCGATCTTCTCGCGGTCGGTATAGAACAGGCTCAGGCCCTGGGTCGGCTTGGCGCACTGGTCCTTGGGCGTGGTGCGGGCGATGATCAGGATCTTGTTGGCCCGCTGGGCCCCGGTGGTCCAGATTTTCCGACCATTGAGGCGATAGCCGCCGTCAACCTTCTCGGCCCGGGTCTCCAGGCTGGAGGTATCCAGGCCCGAATTGGGCTCGGTCACCGCAAAGCACATCTTGTCCTGGCCAGAGATCAGCCGCGGCAGGTGCCGGGCGCGCTGCTCGTCGGTGCCGAATTTCACGATCGGCATCGGGCCAAAGATATTCAGGTGAATGGCCGAGGCGCCCGAGAAGCCGGCCCCGGACTCGGCCACGGCCTGCATCATCACCGCAGCCTCGGTCAGACCCAGGCCCGCGCCGCCGACGCTCTCGGGCATAGCCACGCCCAGCCATCCGCCCTCGGCGATGGCGGCGACAAAATCCTCAGGGAAGTTTCCGGTCTCGTCCGTGCGACGCCAGTAGTCGTCGTCGAACCCGGCGCAAAGCTTGGCCACGCCCTCGCGGATCGCTTCCTGCTCTTCGGTCAGCCAAAATCCGGACATCTCTTTCCCCTGCTTGCCTATGCCTCGGGCTCTCGATCGAAACGGCGCGCATCGAACTGCGCCGCGTCTGGTCCCGGGTCCTTGTTCGTCAGATACGCCGCGACCAGACCCGCTACAAGCGGCGCCAGCAACCAGCCGTTACGGCGCGCGCCGACCGCCAGCAAGACACCGGGTGTGGCGCTCCAGCCCACCAGCGGCAGGCCATCGACCGTCGACGCTCGAACGCCAACCTCCGTCTTCGAAGCCGCTCCCGCCAGATCGGGGCGCAGCACGGTGGCCGCCTGTAGCAACGGAGCCGTCTTGAGCGGGTCCGCCGTCAGATCATCTCGCCCAAACTCCATCGTCGCCCCCACCACGATGGGCGCGCCAGGACAGAGATAAACACCCGCCCCGCGCACGACCGAGCCGGCGCCCAGGTCATGATCCAGACGGAGAATCTGTCCCTTGATGGGCGCCAGGGCCGCCGTTTCCGGCGCCAGGGCGCCATCGCGAACTGCGGCGCCTGTCGCCAGCACCAAAGCGTCGAAGCGCTCTGCCCGGCCGTCCGACAGGCTCATGACGCCGTTCTGGTAGCCGGTGACAGCGACGCTCTCGAAACAGGCGCCCAGTCCGCTCGCCCCGGCTCTGAGCGCCGCCAGCGCGTCGCGCGCATCCAGCCGCCAGTCCTCGACCAGCAGCGGCGCGCCATCCGTCTGATGATCGTCAGGCAAACCCAGGACACGCCGCCGAGCCTCGATCCCGGCGAGCCATTCGGCGTCGCCTTCGATACGGACGCCGTCCTTCAGGATCTCGATACCCAGCCCATCGGCAAAGGCCGGCCAGAGATCCCGCGCCCGCCGCAGAAGGGCCAGGTGGGGGGCGGAGGCCTCATCGAACAGGGCTTCGCTGGCGGGGGCGAGCATGCCGGCCGCAACGCCCGAGGCGTTGTCGCCCGACGCGGCCGGATCAAAGACCGTTACGGCCACTCCAGCGCGCGCCAGGGCCAGCGCCGCCGCCGAGCCGAAGGCCCCGGCGCCGGCCACCGCGATACGCGCGCCTGACACAGTTCCCATGCGGCGCAAACACCTCCCGGGGTGCCAAAGGTCAAGCCCTTGCTGCCTAGAAGTTTCGCTCGCCTGAATCAAAAGGCTCCACCCTGACGCGCATTGACGCAGTGTGGGCGCGCAGGCGTGACTATGGCGGTCAGGTCAGGTTATCTTATAGCGTCCAATTGCGTCGCTCTCTCTAGTGAGGCTTTGTTTCGCGCCGTTGGAGGGAATAGATTGGCATGAACGACAAGCCCGCCGCCGACCTGGCTCATCCCGTCGATCTGTATGTCGGCGCCCGCCTCAGAATACGGCGCAAGGTCATGGGCCTGAGCCAGACGCAAGTCGCAGACGCTCTGGGCATCACCTTCCAGCAGATCCAGAAGTATGAACGCGGCTCCAACCGGATCAGCGCTTCCAAGCTGTATGACGCCGCTCGCCTTCTGGAAGCTCCGGTGTCCTATTTCTTCGAGGGCCTCGGCGAGACCGATGGCGGCAATGACGACGGCTTCGCCCAGCGCATGACCGAATTCGTCTCGACGCCAGAAGGCCTGGAACTGGCCGCCCTGTTCCCCCGGCTCGACGATCGACGGCTGCGCCGCCGTGTGGTCGATCTGGTCCGGGCCATGGTCGAAGACGAACCCGGCTGAGGCTACGGACCGTCGCGGTCCGCTTACCCGAGATGATCTGGCGAACCTGCCGTGCGTTGAAAGACGCTGGGCGGCTTTCGCCTGCTTGCGTCGCGGCCCAGAATCCGGGACAAGGGATCTATACCCTACCTTTTTGATAGAATTTATCCATGCCCCCTCCTCCCCTCGTCGCCGTTGTCGGCGGCGGCTTCAGCGGCCTGATGACGGCGCTGCATCTGGCGCAAGCCGGAACAGTGCGGGTTCGGCTGATCGAGAGGTCCGCAAACTTCGCCCAGGGCGCGGCCTATTGCACGGCCAACCCCGACCACCTGCTGAATGTCCGGGCCGGCAATATGAGCGCCTGGCCAGACCAACCGGACCATTTCGCGCGCTGGCTCGCCCAGCGCCGCCCCGAGACGGGGGCCTTCGCCAGCCGGGGCGAGTACGGCCTTTATCTGCAAGGCTTGCTGACGACCGCCGCCGGAGCTGACGGACGCCTTTCCCTGGTGGCTGACGAGGCGGTCGGACTGCGCCCGAATGGGGCCCGATGGCGGATCGACTATGCCAAGGGCCAGGCCGAGCAGGTCGATGCGGTGGTGCTGGCCCTGGGCAATCCTCCGCCAGCCACTCCGCCGGGCATAGCGCGAGAGGCCATTGATGGTCCGCTCTATCACGCTGATCCCTGGCGTCTTCAGACCTTGAACAACGACGCTGCGGAAGCGCCGACGCTCTTGATCGGCTCGGGCCTGACCATGGTCGACGTCGCCCTGGGGCTGGCTCAGTCCACGCCCGACCGACCGATGATCGCCCTGTCCCGCCGGGGGCTAGCCCCCCTGGCCCACGCGCCGATCTCACCGACCGATCCCCGGACGCCGCCCGCCAGTGCCTCGCCGACCGCCCTGCTGGTCTGGCTCAGGTCCGAAGCGCAACGCCAGGGCTGGCGCGAGGCCATCGACGCCTTGCGCCCCCACACCCAGGCTATCTGGCGGGGCTGGAACGCAGCCCAGCGCGCCCGCTTCCTGCGCCATGCCCGGCCCTATTGGGATGTCCACCGCCATCGCCTGGCGCCGGAGGTGGCGGCGCGCGTCCAGGCCCTGATCGACAGCGGGGCCCTCGTCCTGCTGACCGGGCGCATCGAAAGCCTGACGAAGGGCCCCCAGGGCCTGCGATTGCAATGGCGCCCACGGGGGACGGGTCAGATCCAGACCCTGGAGGTCGGCCGCGCCATCAACTGCACCGGCCCAGCCGCCACCGTCAGCGCCCACCAGGATCGCCTGCTCGACGCCCTATGCTCACAGGGCCAGGCGCGCCCCGACCCGCAGGGTCTTGGCCTGGAGGTCGATAGCGACGGACGGCTGATCGGTGGCGATGGCGCCGCGCAACACCGTCTGTTCGCGGTGGGTCCCGTGACGCGCGGGGCGTTCTGGGAGATCACCGCCGTGCCCGACATCCGCGTTCAGGCGCAGCGAACGGCTCAAGCGATCATCAAAGCCCTGAGGACCTGATCCTCAGTCCAAAGCCACGCGCAGACCGATCCGCGCCATGCGGGGACTGGCGAAACCCGCCACGCCGTCGGCCGTGCGCGAAACCTCGATCGCTTCATCCAGCAGGTTGTCGACGGCCAGATAGGCCGTAACCCCGTTGGCCAGCCGCCAGTCGGCGCGAGCGTCGACCCGCAGTCCCGCCGCCAGGATGCGGCTGTTGAGGTCGTCGTCGAACCGCTTGCCCTCCCAGGTGAGGTCGGCGTCGAGGTCGAGGCGGTCGGAAACCCGCCACGACAGACCCGTGGTCGCGCTCCAGATCGGCGCCTGGGCGGGACGCTTGCCCGTCAACTGAGGCGCCGCCGCGCCGCCATCCACACGAGCATCGGTCATGGAGGCGGCAGCCCTGAGATCGACCGCCACGCCCAGCTTGCGGGTGGCGCGCGCCTCAAGCCCGATGGCGGAGATCTCGCCGGTGTTGCGTCGTTCGCGCAGCACCCCGCCGGCCGGTACGAAGCCCGCGCGGGGGAAGGTGGCGGGGCCCACTCCAAGAGTGACATTGGCGATCGGATCCTCGATCCGGTTCCAGAACGCCGTCGCCTCGATCAGGTGGCGCTCGCCCTGGCTGGACAGCCCGGCCTCGACACCGAACAGTCGCTCGGGCAGCAGGGCGGCGTTGGCCTCGGTGATGTCGTTGCCGACCCGGAAGGGGCGGTGCAGTTCATTCAGGGTCGGCGGGCGGAAACCGCTATAGGCCGCCAGCCTCAGGGCTCGCCCCTGGCCGAAATCCCGACGCGCGCCGAGACGGGCGGTGGCGACCTGACCATCGCGGTCCACGGGTCTATCGTCGAGCAGCACCGCGCCGGTGGTGGCGTCGCTCTCGACCCGCAGGCCCTGGCTGGAGGTCCAACGATCCAGGCGCAAGCCGCCAGCCAACAGCCAACGATTCAGCGTCCAGGCACCTTCGGCATAGGCGCCGGCCACGGAGGTCTCGCCGCCAGCACGGCGGTCCCGGGTGAAGGCTCCGGCCAGATAGCGGAAGCGCTCCCGCACCTCGCCCTCTGCGAAACGCGCGTCCAGGCCGACCTCGCCCTCGAACGCCAGCGAGCTCCAGCGCAGGGCGGCGTTGACGCCCTGACCGGTGGCCGGCGTGGCGTACTGATCATTGGCCGGGGTTGTCGTGGCGCGACTGGCGGCGACGGCGACGGAGCTGTTGGCCAGGTCACTCTCACGACGCCAGGCCTGAAGTCGCCAGCCCCAGCCGGCTTCCGCCGGCGCCCTGGCCAGGGTGGCGCTGATCGATGAGCCTGTGGCCTTGGCCCGGGCTCCGGCCAGACCCGCTCCGCGCGCCTCGCGGTAGCCGCCAAGACGGACGGAAAGTTCGGCGTCCCCCAGCGGGGCGTCGAGGCGCAGGGCGGCGCTGCGGGCGTCAAGATCGACGGGCCTGTCGGCCGCGCCCCGCGCCGGGCCCCGCACCGGCGTATAGCCGTCGCCATGGTCGTAGGCGCCGCTGGCGAACAGCTGAACGCCACCGACCTGCGTCGTCGTCGCCGCCGAAGCGCGTGTGACGCCAAGCGTTCCGGTCGAGAAGTCAGCGACCGAACCGGCGTCGCGTTCGTGCAGGGCGATCACGCCGGTCAGAGCCCCCGCACCATACGGCCCCGCCCCGGCGCCGCGCACGATATCGGCCCCAGCCAGGGCCTCGGGCGCCAGCTGCGACCAGATTACCCAGCCGCCGAACGGGTCGTTCAGCGGAGCACCGTCCAGCAGGACCAGTGTACGCCCGGCGCCGGAGGGCGCGATGGCCCGCAGGCTGATCCCCTGGGTTGTCGGATTGGCCGAGAGGCTCGAGGTTCGCCGAAACAACGACACGCCGGGCGTCCGGCCAAGCGCTTCATCGACACGCACCGCGGAGGCCAGATCCGCCTGATCAATCCTCACGACCGAGAAGGCGGCTTCGCCACGCAGGGGCGGCAGACGGGCGGCGGTCACCACGACCTCGGCCAGGTCTGGAGGCGGCAAATCAACCGGCATGCAGGTCTTGTTTCATCTGGAAGTCTCTGGCGTCCGGAGCCGAGGGCCACGGGCGAATCCACTTGGGTCTTCTGGACGTTCAAACTGCATGGCCGAATGGCGCGCAGGAAGACCCTTTGCGGACTTCCGGCTTTTCAACACCTGGCGGGGCTCACCGCCCTGGTAACGGCATGGCCGAAGCGTTTGCAAACAACCCAAGGCGTGGAGCGGAACCTTGGCGGGGTCAGCGCGGTTTCAGGATGCGGCCAGATCGTGGCCGGATAGGGGAACTGCTCGCCATGCGTATCGCCCAGGTCCCGCCGCTGTATGAGGCCGTTCCCCCGCGCCTCTATGGCGGAACAGAACGCGTCGTGGCGCATCTGACCGACGCCCTTGTCGAACTCGGGCATGACGTCACCCTGTTCGCCAGCGCGGAGGCCCAGACCAAGGCCAAGCTGGTCGTCGTGCGCGACCAGGCCATCCGCCTGGACCCAGCAGCCCTGAAATCCGATCTGGCGGCGCACCTGGCCATGCTGCTGGAGGTTCGCGATCGCGCGGACGATTTCGACATCATCCACTTCCACACCGACATGCTGCAGTTTGGTCTGTTCGCGGATATGGCCGACAAGACCCTGACCACCCTGCACGGTCGACTGGACCTTAAGGACCTGCCCAACCTCTACCGGCGCTATCCCGAATTTGGCCTGGTCTCGATCTCGGACTCCCAGCGCGCGCCGCTGCCGGAAGCCAACTGGGTGGGCACGGTGCTGCACGGCCTTCATTCCGACGTCGACACCTATCGCGACAAGAGCGAGGGCTATCTGGCCTTCCTGGGCCGCATTTCGCCCGAAAAGGGTCCCGAGCGCGCCATCGCCATCGCCCGAAGCGTCGGTCGCAAGCTGAAGATCGCAGCGAAGATCGACCAGGCCGACGTCGCCTATTTCCATGAGGTGGTCGAACCGCTGCTGGCGGATCCTCTTGTCGAGTTCGTCGGCGAGATCGGCGATCAGGACAAGGGCGCGTTCCTGGGCGGCGCCGACGCCCTGCTGTTTCCGATCGACTGGCCAGAGCCCTTCGGCCTGGTGATGATCGAGTCCATGGCCGCCGGCACGCCCGTGATCGCCTATGAGCGTGGTTCTGTGCGCGAGGTGATCGAGGAGGGCCTCACCGGCTTTATCGTTAACAGTCATGCCGAGGCCGTGTCCGCGGTCGGCCGTCTGGGCGAACTGAGCCGACGCGCCATCCGGGATCGCTTCGACCTGCGGTTCTCGGCCACGGCGATGGCCCGACGCTACCAGACCCTCTACGATCAGATGATCGAGACGGGGGATGTAGGTCTAAGCTTGGCGCGAAGCGCCTGATACGACAGGGCGACCCGATGGATGACTCTGCTCACGCCCCGCCCCTGGCCGCGGAGCAGGAAAGGACGGGCGAGCCGCGCCCGCCCTTCCCGCTCTATGCGCTTAAAGACCACGACACCTTCCTGGTCGCCGACACCTTCGGCGACATCGGCGGCGTTGGAGATGGGCTGTTTCACAACGACACCCGGGTGCTGTCGAAATTCCGACTGACACTCGGCGGCGAGGCGCCGTCGCATCTCAGCTCATCGATGTCGCAGGACAATGTCTTCTTCAACTGCCACGCCACCAACCAGAACCTGCCACTGCTGGGCGCGGGCGCAGCGCCGCACGGAACGATCCACCTGGAGCGCAAGCGCTTCCTGTGGGACCAGCGCTGCTATGAGCGCCTGACGTTCACGAACTACAGCCGCGATCTGGTCATGCTGCCCGTCAGCCTGGAGTTCGAGGCCGACTTCAGCGACATGTTCGAGGTGCGCGGCTCCAAGCGTGGCGCGCGCGGCCTGCGGACGACGCCCGTCGCGGAAGGCCGCTCGGTCCGCTTTGCCTATACGGGTCTGGACGAGGTCGAGCGGGGCAGCGTGATCAGCTTCTCCGAACCGCCCGGCCGCCTGTCGCCATCGCGCGCCGACTTCCTGTTCATGCTGTCGGCCGACGACCGCTTCGAGCTCTATGTCGAGATCGGGCCGACCCTGGCCCATCCGCCCACCCGCCAGCGCTGGCGCGAGGCGGCCGCCAGGGCCCGGCTGAGCATGCGCCAGCGCACCCGGCGCGGGGCCCGCCTGCACAGCTCCGGCCGCCTGTTCAACGAGTGGCTGGACAAGTCACGCGCCGACCTGGCCCTGCTGACCACGGAGCTCGACACCGGCCCCTATCCCTATGCCGGCATCCCCTGGTTCTCTACGCCGTTTGGCCGCGACGCGATCATCACCGCCTGGCAGGTGCTGTGGATCCAGCCCGAGCTGGCCAGAGGGGTGCTGTCCTATCTGGGCAAGCACCAGGCCGTCGAGATCTCAGCCTTCCAGGACAGCGCGCCCGGCAAGATCATGCACGAGACCCGGCGCGGCGAGATGACCGCCCTGGGAGAGCTTCCCTTCGGCCGCTACTACGGCGGGGTCGACACCACGCCGCTGTTCGTCGGCCTGGCCTGCGCCTATGCCGAGCGCACTGGCGACACGACTTTCATCGACAGCCTGTGGCCCGTCCTGCTCAAGGCCGTCGGCTGGATCGAACAGTTCGGCGACAGCGACGGCGATGGCCTGATCGACTATGCGCGCGGCGCGGCCAGCGGCCTGTCCAATCAGAACTGGAAGGACAGCGAAGACAGCGTCTTCCACGCCGACGGCAAGTTTCCCATCGGACCGATCGCGGTCGTCGAGGTCCAAGGCTACGCCTTTGCCGCATTCAGGGGCATGGCCGATCTGGCCAGACGGCGCGGCGACGTCGCCAGCGCCCGCCGCTGGGCAGAGCGGGCCGAAAGCCTGCGCCAGACCGTGGAGGACCGCTTCTGGATGGAGGACCAGGGCTTTTACGCCATGGCCATCGATGGCGAGGGGAAGCCCTGTCGCGTAAAGGGCTCCAATCCGGGTCACCTGCTGTTTTCGGGCCTTCCAAGTCCTGAACGGGCCAAGCGGGTCACCGAGACCCTACTGGGCTCGGCGTTCCAAGCCGGCTGGGGCCTGCGAACCCTGGCCTCAGGCGAGCCGCGCTACAATCCGATGTCCTACCACAACGGTTCGATCTGGCCCCACGACACCGCTCTGTGCGTGCTGGGCATGGCCCGCTACGGCGAGCGCCACGGCGTGGTGCGGATGCTGGCCGGCCTGTTCGAGACCGCCACCCATTTCGAGATGCGCCTGCCCGAGCTGTTTTGTGGCTTCTCCCGCGCCGCAGGCGAGCCACCCGTGGCCTATCCAGTGGCCTGCCTGC
This sequence comes from Alsobacter soli, assembly GCA_943371355.1. Taxonomy (GTDB): domain Bacteria; phylum Pseudomonadota; class Alphaproteobacteria; order Caulobacterales; family Caulobacteraceae; genus Caulobacter. The sequence goes on along the minus strand of CALRUN020000025.1, from coordinate 10,050 downwards.
CGCAGGCCTGGGCGGCTGGATCGGTATTCATGATGCTGCAGGCCTGCCTGGGCGTCACCGTCGATGGCTGGAAAGGCAAGGTTACACTCAGCGACCCACGACTGCCGATCGGCGTTGACCGGCTCGACATCGACAGCATCGTTCTTGGCGACAAGGTCGTCGACATCCGCCTCAGCCGATCCGGCGACAAGACCCGCGCGCGGATCAATCGGCACGGCTCGACCGCCGGCGTCTGGCCCGGCCGACTAGCCTACTAGATCCGCCCCAGGCCGTCCGGCGGCGGCCTGGGGCGTCTGTCGTTCTAGTGGGTCGGTTCGCCGCCAAGTTCGGACATCAGCTCGGCTTTGCGGGCCGTCATGCGCTCGCCCATGGCTTCAAGGTCCTCGTCACCCTTCTTGGCTTGAGCAAAGATACCGCCCGGTTGCTCCTCCTCCTTGACGTGGTGCTTGATGTACTCGCCCAACACCTTGACCTTGGCGTCATAGTACTCTTCGCTCGGCTTCATCGCCTCGATCTCGGCGATCAGCTTCTTGGCGCCGTCGTGTTCGACATAGGCTTCGTCCAGCATATCGTCTTCGACCTCGCCGCGTTCTTCCAGATAGAAGATTTCCTCTTCGATCTGGGTGTGGACCCTCAGGGCCAGGGCGATCTTGTTGAAGAGGGCCAGCTTTTCGGCGTCGGCCTCGAGTTGCTCGTATTCGTCAAACCAGGCTTCCACCTCGCGGTGGTCCTTCTTGAGCAGCTGGATCGCCAGGGGATCGCGACGGCTGGTGCGGCGCGTGCGGCGGGTCTTTGGGGATTTGGTCGGGGTTTTGGTGGCGGCGGCCATGGTTCGTCTCTCCAGATTGAACAGTCATTTTCCCAAGCGACGCAGGCGCCGCTCCGGTTCCAGAGGCTCAGCTAGATGCGAGACGTTCGCGTGATGCCGAAAAAATGGGACTGGACTGACCCAAGGGCGCCGCCCGTTTGATCTCGTTCACCGCTCCGCCTCGACGCGAGATCGGCTCAATGACCAGGAGGACGCCGTATGCCCGAAGCTCTCATCATCGACGCCTGCCGCACGCCGCGCGGCATCGGCAAGGTCGGCAAAGGCGCCCTCGCCGACTTTCACCCCCAGCACCTAGCCGCCACGGTGCTGCGCGCCCTGGCCGACCGCAACGGCCTGAACACGGGTGAGGTTGACGACATCATCTGGGGCACCAGCACCCAGCGCGGCAAGCAGGGCGGCGATCTGGGCCGCATGGCCGCGCTCGACGCCGGCTATGACGTGCGGGCCAGCGGCATGACCCTGGACCGCTTCTGCGGCTCGGGCATCACCACGGTGAACCTGGCCGCGGCGTCGATCATGTCAGGCATGGAAGATCTGGTGATCGCCGGCGGGACCGAGATGATGTCCTATACCGCCGCCTCGGCGGACCGCTCGTCGGTCGGCCTGCTGGACTCCGGCAATCTTCGCCTGCGGGCCCGTCATCCGCAAACGCACCAGGGCGTCTGCGCCGACGCCATCGCCACGCTGGAAGGCATCTCCCGCCAGGCGCTGGACGAACTGGCCGTGGTCAGCCAGCAACGCGCCGATCAGGCCATCCGCGAGGGCCGGTTCGACCGCGCCCTGGTGCCGGTGCTGCGCGACGATGGTTCAGTGGCGCTGGACCGCGAAGAGTTCCCCCGCCCCCAGACCACCCTGGAGAACCTGTCGCAGCTGAAGGCCTCGTTCGAGATGATGGCCGGCGTGCCGATCGACGAGGCGGGCATGACCCTGGGCGGCTTGATCAACCAGGTCTATCCGGACCTGAAGATCACCCACGTCCATCACGCGGGTAACTCCTCGGGCGTCGTGGACGGCGCTGCGGCGGTGCTGCTGGCCTCTCCGGCCTATGCGGCGGCCCATGGCCTGAAACCGCGCGCCCGGGTCGTGGCCATGGCCAATATGGGCGACAGCCCGACCCTGATGCTGAACGCCCCCGTCCCAGCCGCTCGCAAGGTCCTGGCCAAGGCCGGGCTCACGGTCGACGACATCGACCTGTGGGAGATCAACGAGGCCTTCGCCGTGGTCGCCGAGAAGTTCATCCGCGACCTCAAGCTCGACCGCGACAAGGTCAATGTGAACGGCGGCGCCATGGCCCTCGGCCATCCCATCGGCGCGACGGGTTCGATCCTGATCGGCACGATCCTCGACGAACTGGAACGTCGCGATCTGAAGCGGGGCCTGGTCACCATGTGCGCGGCGGGCGGCATGGCGCCGGCGATCATCATCGAGCGCGTCTGACGCCCTTCAGACCGCCGCGACGAGAAACGAAAAGGCCCCGGCTTTCGCCGGGGCCTTTTTCAGTATCAGACGATGGTACCGCCTCTCAGGCTTGAACTGAGGACCTCCGGTTCCACAAACCGGCGCTCTAACCAACTGAGCTAAGGCGGCGCATCGCGAGGGAGTGTCTTTAGTCGGAGGCGCGAGCGGGATCAAGCACCGAAACAGCCCCCGCAAAAGGAAAACGCCCCGGAGCCGAAACTCCGGGGCGTTCCTGTCTTTTCCGGTCTGCCCAGGCCCTATTGCGGGACCTGGAAGACGATCGGAACCGTGATGGCGCCGCCATCGACGGGCGAGCCGTCGAGGGTCTTCGGCTTCATCCGGAAGAGGCGCGACAGTCGCAGCGCCGCTTCACCGAAGCCGTAGTCGGCGGGATTCTCGGAGACCACGGAGCAGCCTTCAAGAGTACCCTTGGCCGTCACGGTGCACGAGATCGTCGCGCGGCCGTTGACTTCCATCCGTTGCGCACGGTCCGGGTAGTACCGGGCCATGTCGTCCCCGCTAGGCTTGCGAGCCCAGTCAGGACGGGTGATCACCGAAGCGCGCGGCGGCGGCGTAGCCACCGGCGGAGCGGCCGAGATCACCGGCGGAGCCGATTGTTCCACCCGCTTCTCAACGGGAGGGATCGGCAGCGGCGGCGGCGGCGTGATGTCCGGCGGCGGCGCGATCGGAGGCCGAGGCTGGACCACCGCCGGAGGCGGCGGAGGCTCATTGGTCGGCGGCGGCGGCGGAGGAGGCGGCGGCGGCGGCGGGGGCGGGGGCGGAAGCTCCACGTCCACGGCGTCGTCCGTGTACTCCTTGAACACCGACTCGAACTTCTGCTTCGCCAGGTAGGCAAAGAGGAGTGCGTGCAGACCAACGACCACGATCAGCGCGAAGCCGAAAGCGCCTAGACCTTTTTTGCGACGGGGACCGTCCGAGGTGAGCGGATCGTAGTGGCGATGCTCGGGCGTCTGTTGTTCAGCCATGCATTCACCCCTAGCTATCATCCCGGCCGATGAGCGCCACGCTGTAGAAGCCGTTATCCTGGAGGGTGTTCATCACCTCCATGAAAGCTCCGTAGCGCGTCTTTTCGTCAGCCCGGATGAAAATACGCTCCTTGGTCGGATCGCGTTTGCCGATGTTCTTCGCGAGGTCCTGCCCCATCTCATCCACGGTCGTCTGAAAGTCGCCGATATAGACGTTACCGTTGGCCTTGATGGAGATGTAGACCGGTTTTGGCGGGTTTTGCGATGCTTTCGCGACCGCCGGCGGCAGGTTCACTTCGACCGACACGGAGGCTAGCGGAGCCGCCACCATGAAGATGATCAGGAGAACCAGCATAACGTCCACGAAGGGCGTAACGTTGATCTCACTGTTCTGTTCGACGTTAAACCTGTCGCCCCCACCGCCTGAGAGTTTGGCGGCCATCGGTCTTACGCCCCTTTGTCGAGCTGACGCGAAATGGCGTTCATCAGTTCAGCAACGAAGCCTTCCGAGCGCGTGCCGTAGCCGGAGATGCGGGTCTGGAAGTAGTTGTAGAAGATAACCGCGGGAATAGCGGCGAACAGACCGATACCGGTGGCGAGAAGCGCTTCGGCGATGCCGGGGGCGACGACGGCCAGGTTGGTCGTGTTGGTGTTCGCGATGCCGATGAACGAGGTCATGATCCCGTAAACGGTGCCGAACAGACCGATGAACGGACCGGCCGAACCGACCGAGGCCAGGAACACCATGCCGCCCGACAGACGCTTAACCAGCGAGGCTTGCACCGCGTTGATGGCGTAGGTGGCGCGCGAGATGGTCGAGTCGCGGTGTTCGCCGCCGACAGCCAGGCCAGCCTGGCGCGACAGTTCGACTTCTTGAGCAGCCGCAGCGGCCATGTCGGCCATCGGGTTGCCTTCGAATTCTTCCGACGAACCGATGCGGGCGATGTCAGCGATCGAACGGGCGCCGCGGAAGGCTTCCAGGAACTTGTCCGACTGCTTGTTGAGGGCGCCGAATTCAAAAATCTTGGTGAGCAGCAGAACCCAGGAGAAGACCGAAGCGAGCAGCAGGCCGATCATGACGACCTTAACGACGGCGCCAGCGGCCAGGAACATGCCGACCGGGGTCAGCGAGTGGCTTTCCTTCTTGGGTTCTTCAGCGGCGGGCTCTTCAGCCGGGGCCGGAGCCGGAGCAACGGCGGCGTCAGCGGCCGGTGCGGCGGTGCTTTCGGCGGCGGCCGGGGCGGGAGCCGCGGCGTCCTGAGCGAAAGCGGGAGCGCTTACCATCAGCGCCATGGCGCCAACGAGAGCGATGAGGGGGGTCTTCCGTTTAATGTCGAGCATCTGTCGCCAGTTCCTGATTGGTCTAGCACGTTTGGACCGAGGGTCGTCGCGCGAGAGCGTTTCTACCCTAACTCTGAATAGTCCCCCAAGGCGGTCGATTTCTCTTCCAACCCGGCGGACCCGCTTCGCTGCGCTCGACCCGTTACGCCCCTCGCGAGGACCAGGCCCTCCAGAAGGATCGTTTCGAAGCGCGAATGACCAAAGCCCCCGAAGAGGCTTTGATCTTACCGCAATGTTAGAATTGCGGCAGGGGTCCTTTGGCAACCCCTTTTCGTACCGTCAAGGGGTTCTTCTAGGCATAAAATTATCGTCGCAATTCGCCCTGCCCCCACCTTGCTGCGCCGCACAAAAGCTAAATCAGGATTTAGGGGCGGTTTTTCCCTATCAACGGGAATGTTCGCGCTGCAGTGCAGCATGTAAACAAAACGGCGGTTGGTGAAAGGCAGGCGCCCAGCTGACCTGCATGATTGCAATCATGCCTTGTCGGCGAGGCCGAACAGTCAGGCCCTGCATCGCCGCAAGCGCGCGAGGCGATCGACGCCACCAAGATCGCCTAAACAGGCGCGTGAGGCCGAAAAAGAAGAAAAGGTGGTGCCTGGAGCCGGATTCGAACCAGCGACACGCGGATTTTCAATCCGCTGCTCTACCAACTGAGCTATCCAGGCCCTTGGGCCAAACGGTCCGAAAACCGCTTCAGCGCCCGCCCTACAGCGGGGAGCCGCGTCTATAGGCGAGGCCGATTTGGTTGTCCAGCGCCCTAATCGTCATTCCTGTTGATCTCTTCGGAGAGCGGATTCTCGTCGTCTTCCTCGGCTCCGGGCACGACGTATCGACCCGACAGCCAACGCTGCAGATCCACGTCGGCGCAGCGCTTTGAACAGAAGGGGCGCGCCACCGGATCGACCGGCTTGCCGCAGATGGGGCAGCCACTGCTCATGTTGCAGACACCTCTATATGGTCGACCGGCCAGCCTTCGACCGCGTTAACGACGAATCTGCGACCCAGACGATCTGCGACGCCGGCGTCGAGCGCGCCGAAGGCCGCCGCGACCGAGGGCGCGCAGCGGGCCGTCAGGCGTCCGCCAGGATCGGCCCTGCCCTCGCGCTCCAGGGTCCGCGCCAGACGTCGCGCCATGGCGGGCGGATTGGCCTGCCCACGCTCATCCAGCAGTCGGTCGAGAATCGATCGGCCGCGCCGGGGAATCGTCATCTCCAGCGTCCCGAAGCGACTGATCGCTCCGATGGCCACGCCGGGATTGTCGACCGAGAAGGCGTTGCGGGCAGCCGTCGACAGGGCCTGGCCGTCATGACCGCGCCCGACCAGGTCAAAGACGACAATGCCGCCCAGCCCCTTGAGACGCAGGATCCGGGCAGCGACGCCCAGGGCGGCCATATTGGCCTGGCGCGCGGCGCGCTTGGCGTCGAGACCCTCACGGGCGCCCAGATCCACGTCCACGGCCACCAGGGCGCGTGTGGGCTCGATGCTGATGTCGCCGCCACCCGGAAGGGCGAAGATGGTTTCCAGCGCCTCAGCCTCGGCGGCCTCGACGGCCTGCAGGGCCGCCTCGCCGCCGGTGGGCGATCCGGACTTCACCAGCAGGCGCAGCTGTTGTTCGACGGTAAAGGCCGGCTCCAGCACGCGAGGCTCGCCCTCCCCTTCCCCGATGAAGCGGGCGACGGCCGACTTCTCACGGCGCGAGGGGGTGCGGATCTCGATCTCGACCAGCCCGCCCTCGACCAGCTTGGGCATGTCAGGGCGCAGGGGCAGCAGCACGTCCTGGCCGCCGGGCAGCTGGACGAAGGCCGAGGCAAAGGCCTTTTCGATCTTGCGGATGCGGGCCACGCCGCGAACGCCTTCGACGTCCAGCGGATCATCGCCATCCCAGGTCGCGATCAGCCGCTCGGGGCGACCATCCAGGGTGACGACGCCGACGGTCTCGCCGACGCCTTTATAGAGGTAAGCGCGACGTTCGCTCATGGCGCCTTCCAGCCCAGCCCGCGCAGCAGGTTCAGAGTCTCGTACAGCGGCAGACCGACAACGCCGGTATAGGAGCCATGCAGGTCGATGATGAAGCCGCCGGCCACGCCCTGAACGGCATAGCCGCCCGCCTTGCCGCGCCACTCGCCGCCGGCCAGGTAGTCGGCCTTCTCGAGATCGGAGAGCAGCTTGACCTGAACCCGGGTCTCGACAAGCCGAGAGGCCTCGCGGCCATCCGGCGCGATGACAGCCACGGCGGTCAGGACCTTGTGGTTGCGACCCGACAGCAGGGCCAGGCACTTGCTGGCCTGAGCCTCGGTCTCGGCCTTGGGCAGGATGCGACGCCCCACCGCGACGACCGTGTCGGCGGCCAGGACGAAGTCGCCCGGAGCTCGCCCCGCCACGGCCCGCGCCTTTTCCCGCGCCAGGCGCAGGGCGTGGAGACGCGGGGTCTCGTCACGCAGGGGCGTTTCATCGATGTCGGCGGGATCGACCCGGTCGGGCGTGACGCCGACCTGCGCCAGCAGGTCCAGGCGCCGGGGACTCGCGCTGGCCAGAACCAGCGCCGGCTGGACGGCCGTAGCGGAAGCCATCGCCCCTACTTGAAGCGGTAGGTGATACGGCCCTTGGTCAGGTCGTAGGGCGTCATTTCAACCAGCACCTTGTCGCCGGCCAGCACGCGGATGCGGTTCTTGCGCATCTTGCCGGCGGTGTGGGCGATGATCTCGTGAGCATTTTCCAGCGTCACGCGAAAGGTCGCGTTGGGCAGCAGTTCGCTGACCGTACCGGGAAACTCGAGAAGTTCTTCCTTAGCCATCAGGCCTCTCAATTGGAGCAAACAGATAGCCGCGAGGACGCCCCGACCGGGTGGTCGAGACGTGAGCCGTCGCGGCGAGGCGCCTCTATAGCGCATTCACCCCCCGAACGTCGATGGCGCGCCGAAACGTCTCTTGATGGCGTCGGCCAGGCCGTCACGGACCTCGCGATAGGCCTCCAGCCGGGCCTCGCGGGAGCCGTCGACGAGGGTGGGATCGTGGGTCGGCCAGTACTCGATATCGACCGCCCGGTCCCGCGCCAGCTCGACGGCGCGGTGCTGGGCCTCGGGCGTCAGCGACACGACCACGTCGAAACTGTCGTCTTCCAGCTGAGCGAAGGTCTTGGGCTTGTGATCGGAAACGTCCAGGCCCAGCTCGTCCATCACGGCGATCACGAAGGGGTCGATCCCCTCGCCGGTCGGGTCGCCGCGCAGCCCGCACGAATCAACGAAGGCCCGGGTGCCGTAGAATCGCTTGAACAGCCCCTCGGCCATGGGCGACCGCACCCGGTTATAGTTGCAGGTGAAGAGGACGGCGTCCGGCAGAGCAGGCAAAGCGCCCTAGCCTCGCCAGTGCAGCGCGCAGATCAGGGTGAACAGGCGCCGCGCCGTGTCGAGGTCGGTCTTGACCTTGCCCTCCAGCCGCTCGCGCAGCAGTGAGGAGCCTTCGTTGTGCAGACCGCGCCGGCCCATATCCAGAGCCTCGATCTGCTGGGGCGTCGAGTTGCGGATCGCCGAGTAATAGCTGTCGCAGATCATGAAGTAGTCCTTGATCACCCCCTTGAAGGGCGACAGGGACAGCAGGTGCCGGCGCTCGTAATCGGGACCGCCGATATCGAAGGCCAGACGGTTCTCGATCAGCGACAGCTTCAGGTCATAGGGTCCGCCATGGGCCTCGGCCGGCTCGAAATAGTTCGAATCCAGCAGGTCGAAGATGGCGACCTGCCGCTCCTGCTCCTGGTCGCGCGAGGCGGCCGCAAGGCTGTCTTCGTCGATGACGATGGATTTCAGGTGCTGGTTGGCTTTGGCGTCGGTCATGTGTGGCGCGAGATTTGCGCGTCAGCCCTCGGAAGGCAACCGCCCAGGCAGGCGAATGGACGCCGACAGGGCGTGAGCCGGCAAACCTTCGGCCGTGGCCAGGGCGACCGTGTGCGGTCCCAGGATCGCGAACGAGGCCGGATCGCACTTCACGATCGAGGTGCGCTTGAGGAAATCGTAGATCGACAGACCCGACTGGAAGCGCGCCGCGCGGCTGGTGGGCAGCACGTGGTTGGAGCCGGCCACATAGTCGCCGATGGCTTCCGGCGTCAGGCGACCCAGGAAGATCGCGCCGGCGTGACGGACGCGGTCGGACAGGCGCTCGGGGTTATCCAGAGCGAACTCGACGTGCTCGGGGGCGATGGCGTCGACCAGGGCCGGGCTCTCGTCCAGCGGGGCGATGATCACCGCGCCGTGGTCGCGCCACGAAGCGGCGGCGTCTTCACCGGTGGCCAGGGTCTTGAGGCGCTCAAGCACGGCGGCCTCGACGGCGTCGGCGAAGGCCGGATCGTCGGTGATCAGGATCGACTGGGCGGCGGGGTCGTGCTCGGCCTGGCTCAGCAGGTCGGCGGCGATCCAGTCGGGATTGTTCTTGTTGTCGGCCACCACCACGATCTCGGAGGGACCGGCCAGGGCGTCAATGCCGACCACGCCGTACAGGCGGCGCTTGGCGGCGGTGACATAGGCGTTGCCGGGGCCGACGATCTTGTCGACCGACTGGATGGGTCCGGCGCCATAGGCCAGGGCCGCGACGGCCTGGGCCCCGCCGATGCGCCAGATCTCGGTGACGCCGGCCTCCTTGGCGGCGGCCAGTACGGCCGGTTGCAGCTTGCCGGGCGGAGTGACCATGGCGATGCGGTCGACGCCGGCCACCTGGGCGGGCACGGCGTTCATCAGCACGGTCGAGGGATAGGCCGCGCGGCCGCCAGGCACATAGACGCCCACGGCCTCGATCGGCGTCCAGCGCCAGCCCAGCGCAACCCCGGCCTCGTCGGTCCAGGCCTGGTCGGCCGGACGCTGGCGGGCGTGATAGGCGCGGATGCGGGCGGCGGCGAAGGCGATGGCCTCGCGCACGTCGGCGGGCGTGTCGGCCGCGCCGGCCTCGATTTCCTCGGCGGTGACGCGGACGGTCTGCTCGGTCAGGTCGACGCGGTCGAACTTGCGGGTCAGGTCCAGCACCGCCTGGATCCCGCCGGTGCGGACAGCGTCCAGCACCTGGACGACCGAGGCGTCGACATCAGCGGGCGATCCCCGATCCTCGGCGAGGAAGGCCTTGAAGGCGGCGGCGAAATCAGGGGCGGAAAAGTCGAAGCGGCGCATGGGCGTGTAGATGCGGGTTTTTGCGTGGGAGACAAGGGGCAAGTCTGACGGACACGGGCTCGTAGCCTCACGCGATCACTCGCTGAGTTAGTCGGGGAGGCGCGAAGCGGCCGGTGCGAACCCGGATGACCGTGATGTTGTTTTGCGTTTCGGCTCGACCTGTCCGCTTCGCAGAAGCTGTTCTTGCGTGAGGATCGGGCCAAGCGAGCGTCTTTCAGCTCTGATACCCAAGAGCCCCCGTACGGGCGCGCATCCCGTCGATCGGCTAACCGTCTCGACGCCGACGA
>CALRUN020000024.1:0-62778 GCA_943371355.1 Alsobacter soli | reverse complement strand
ATGGGCTGAAATCGCCCATGCGGTCTGGACGGGGTCGCTAACCCCTCCACCCGCCGGAGGCCGAATGTCGAGAGCGGGTTAAAACCCCGCGCCTCGAAGGCTTCCGTCTGAAGATCACGCGGAGCGTCTGTCTTCGTCGAAACGGTATTCACTATCCCCTCATCCGGGCGAGGCCCGGACGCTCCGCAGCCCTTCCCATGCCTTCAGCGGCAAGCCGCGTGAAGCCGGAAAGCCGCGCCCTCAGCCCAGGAACACCCGCCACATCAGGCGGCCGGGCATGAAGGTGAACAGGCCGGCGATCAGTAGGCCGCCGACGAACATGCCCGTCATGTTCCGCGCGTGCTGGCGAACCTTGCCGCGCTTGATGGCGAAGATGCCCATGGGCAGTGCGATCAGCGTCCAGCCGCTGATCAGGTGGATGAAGCTGAAATGACCGGGATTGATCGTGCGGATGAACAGCGAGCTGATCGCCGTCAGGGTCATGGCGATCACCCAGGTCCAGCCCAGGCGCTTGTGCAGGCCCGTGCCCTTGACCCCGGCCAGCAGCACGCAACCGATCAGAAAGGCCGTCACCGCCCCGGCCACATGCAGCTGGATGGCCAGCGGCGCGGCGGCCAGCAGCGACAGGTCCGGCGCGTGGGGCTGAAAGCCGGCCTGCTCGAGCCTGCGCAGCGGCGCGGCCAGCACGCCGGGATTGGCCGCCAGGATCGCCAGGGTGACCAGACCCAGGCCCAGGACGCCCAAACGTCCGCCCAGCGTGGCCCGGCGCATTGACATGTTTTGATCAGCCATCTTCATCTCCCTTGGCGACGGCGCCGCCCCTTGGCGCTGCCCGTTCCGTCGACACCCCGTTCCTGGAGCCGTCCCTCCCGTGCCTCAATCGCCGTTGCGTCAGTCGCCGCCCCGCTTTCGTGAACGGCTGGCGGATGCCGTTCACGCTTCGCGAATGGCCCTGACCAGCCCCGAGGCCCGGCGCGGCTTTGTGGTCTCGGCCTGCGCCGGACTGTTCCTGGCCCTGATCGGCGCGTTCGGCTCGGGCCAGGCGCCGCTGCCCATGAGGCTGATCTACTGGGTGGGCCTGTGCGTGGCCGGCGCGGTGGTCGGCACGGGGGTCAGCCAGCTGATCGGCCGCGACGGCCGGGCCGACGCCCGTCCCTGGCTGTATGGCGGCCTGATCGCCATCGGCATCACCCTGCCGTTCACCGTCGTGGTCTGGCTGGTCACCGAGCTGATGTTCCACGGGCCGCCGCGCCCGCAGGCCCTGCCCGTCTATCTGGCCCCGGTGTTCATCATCACCACGGCGATGACCGGGCTGAACTTCCTGGTCCAGCGCCGGCCCACCGAGACCCACGCCGCCCCCGTCGGCGCGCCGGCCCCGCGCTTCCTGGACCGCCTGCCGCCCCGCCTGCGCGGCGCCCGGATCCACGCCGTCGAGGCGGAGGATCACTATCTGCGCCTGCACACCTCGAAGGGCGAGGACCTGATCCTGATGCGCCTGTCAGACGCTGTGGCCGAGCTGGAAGGCATCGAAGGCGCCCAGACCCACCGCTCCTGGTGGGTGGCCCGGGACGCCGTCGAGGACGCCCGACGCGGCGACGGCCGGGCGACCCTGACCCTGCGCGGCGGCGTCGAGGCGCCGGTCAGCCGGGCCTACGCCAAGGCGTTGCGGGAGGCGGGGTGGTTCTGAAGCTGATCGTCAAAGGCCGTACGCCCCCTCCGTCACGCTGCATATCTGCAGCGCGCCACCTCCCCCGCACGCTTCGCTACGGGGCAGGAGAAGAGCAGCATCACCTCCTGCCCCGCTTGCGGGGGAGGTGGCGCGGCGCGGATACGCGACGTGACGGAGGGGGCGCTGGGCTTTTCAGGCCTACCCCCGCCGCGCCCGCCACTCATCCCGGGTCTGGCCCCAGATGTCGATGACGTGGTCGGCGAACGGCGCGGGCAGCTGGCCCCGTCCCCGGTTGGACGAACCCAGCCGCTCGGCGACCTTCTGCGAGGGCGTGTTCTCCGGATCGATGCAGTGGATGACCTCGTCCCAGCCCAGATGGTCGAACGCCCAGTCGAGGGTCGCCGTCGCGGCCTCGACCGCATAGCCCTTGCCCCAGGCGGCGCGGGTCAGGCCCCAGCCAACCTCGGTTCCGGGCCAGTCCTCGGGCTGCCAGGGACCGATGCGGCCCAGCCACCGGCCATTGGACTTCTCGATCACCGAGAACATGCCAAAGCCCTTCAGGACCCAGGAGCCGGCCATCGAGGCCATGCCCCGCCAGGCCGAAGACCGGGGCTGCAGGCCACCGATGAAACGGGCGGCCTCGGCGTCGCCCATCAGGTCCGCCCAGCCATCCAGATCTTCCGTGGCGGTGGGACGCAGGATCAGGCGCGGGGTTTCAAGCGTGGGGCCAGGGGCGACAGGCATCTGGGGACTTCCTTGCTAGACGACGCAGGCCGCAAGGCCCTCGCGCCGCACGGTTCCGGACGCCGCGCCGATCTTGCGAGAGCGCTTGGCGACATATTTGCCCGGCTTGACCACCTTCCACTTCAGCGGGCTGGGCAGGATTGCGGCCAGGCGGGCGGCCTGGGCCTGGGACAGCCTGTCGGCGCCGATCCCGAAATAGCGCCGCGAGGCGGACTCGGCGCCATAGATGCCGGGGCCGTATTCGATGGAGTTCAGATAGACCTCCATGATCCGCTTCTTGCCCCAGAAGGTCTCGATCAGGACCGTGAACCAGGCCTCCAGCCCCTTGCGGACATAGGAGCGCCCCGGCCACAGGAAGACGTTCTTGGCGGTCTGCTGGCTGATGGTGGAGCCGCCGCGGATCTTCCGGCCCTTCTCGTTATTGGCGTAGGCCTTCTGCAGGGCCTCGAAGTCGAAGCCGCGATGGTCGCAGAACTTGGCGTCCTCGGCGGCGATCAGGGCGCGTGGCAGGGCCGGCGAGACCGAGTCGATCGACCGCCAGCGGTGGTCCAGCCCCTTGCCCTCGACCGCCCGGATGACCATCAGCGGGGTCACCGGCGGCGGCACGAAGCGGAACACGATCACCGCCAGCACCGGCCCGGCGACCAGCACGATGAAAAGAGCCAGGAAGATATTCCGCAACAGCTTCACGTATCGCCTCTTGTCTTGACGCTGCGGCCGGATGCTAGCGACTGGAGAGGTCCCTGTCGCGGGGGCATGAACGACCTTGCTCAGGGAGCTTTGGCATGGATGTCCTCGACGCCGTCAACCGCCGCATGTCGGTGCGCGCCTTCAAGTCCGATCCGGTGGACGCCGCCGTGCTGCTCGACCTTCTGGAAGCCGCCGCTCGCGCGCCCTCCGGCGGCAACCTCCAGCCCTGGCGGGTTCAGGCGATCGCCGGGGAGCCGCTCAAGGCGCTTCTGGCGACCATGCAAACGCGGGTCGCCTCGCCCGACACGCCCGAATACGACGTCTATCCGGCCAATCTGTGGGAACCGCTGCGCAGCCGGCGCTTCCAGGTCGGCGAGGACCTCTATGGCGCGCTGAACATCCCGCGCGAAGACAAGATGGCGCGTCTGCAATGGTTCGCCAGCAACGGCCAGGGCTTCGGCGCGCCGGTGCTGCTGTTCTTCTCGGTCGACCGCCGCTGCGGCCCGCCGCAGTGGAGCGACCTGGGCATGTATATGCAGACCCTGATGCTGCTGGCCGTCGAGCGCGGCCTGGACACCTGCGCCCAGGAGTTCTGGTCGCACTATCACCAGGTGGTCGACCAGCATGTCGGCCTGCCCGAGGGCCACATGCTGTTTTCCGGCATGGCGCTCGGCTATCGCGACGATACCGCCCCGGTGAACAACTGGCGCTCGCGCCGCGACCCGTTCGAGGCGTGGGGCGAGCTGAAGGGGTTCTGAGCGGCTTCTATCCCGCGAACTGGCGTGGCGCGCTGATATCCGGCAGCGCGATCACGCCCGCCTCGCCATCCTCGTCGCCCCAGGCGAGGCGCTGGCCGTCAGGCGACACCGACAGGGCGCTGATCGACGCGCCCTTCTCGGCCTTCAGGGTCTCGATCCGGCCATTGCGCATGTGAGCGATCCAAATCTTGCCGTTATCCTGACCGGCGATGGCGACCGGCAGGGCCTCGAGGCCCGCCACCCGCACCACCATCGAATCCCGGGAAAAGCCGATCTCGGCGGCTTCCTTGCCCATCGGGCCGCTGGCCCCGGCGAACGGCCAGACCACCGCGCCATTGGCCCCGGCGGTGACCAGCAGATTGCCCTTGTCGAAGAAGGCCACGCTCTTGATCTTGGCCGGATAGCCGCCCATCCGCATGTCCTTGCCGTCCGACAGGCGCCAGCCGTGCAGCTGGTTTTCCTGCATCGACGAGACCAGGAACTTGCCGTCGGGGCTGAAGGCCACGGCGATGTGGCTGCCGGCCCATTTCAGGACCTGCGGCTTCTGTTCGGCGATCTTGGCCCACCACAGTTGCGCGCCGCCATAGGCCGCCGTGGCCAGGCGCCGGCCCTTGGGATCGAAGGCCAGGCCCGACACCGTCTTCTCATGGACGAAGACACGGGAAAAAGCCGGATCGGCCACATCCCGGACATGGGCCTCCTTGCCGGCGGTGAAGGCGAACAGGCCAGAGGCGGGACTGGCCGCCAGATGCTCGATCCACTTGCCCTTCACCTCGGCCAGGACAGTGGCGACCACCTCGCCGGCCTCGATTCGGCTCCACACCACGCGGCCGTCGTCACCGCCGGTGAGCAGGCCCTGACCTGAGGGATGCACCACGGCGCTCAGAACCGCGCCACCCATGGGTCCGCCATGCGCTTCCACGGTGACATAGCCGTCATCGGCCTCAAGCCGAACGGTGCCATCGCCCAGGGCGAAGGCGGCGCGACCGTCGCGGTCGAAAAGGGCTGCGGTGACAAAGGCGTCGAAGGAAAAAATCATGCCCGCGCCATACCCCGACAGGGCTCTGGCGCCTAGCCAGATGGCGCCCGGGACCGCCCGGCGCCCTGACGGGTGCGAACATCGTTCGACCAGAAAGACTCGAAAAGGGGTTGCCATTGCGCTGCGTCGTCGGGCTTTACTTCCGAGCCCGTCTGCGCCAGACGTGGCAACCTAACAATTGCGGGACCGCGAGTGACGCGGCCCTTGGGAGACAGTCAGGCTATGGCGGCTAAACTCTCTGGTGGTGGCGGTGGTCGCTACTCCCTGAATCAGAACTCCGAAATCAACGTCACGCCTTTCGTGGATATTCTCCTCGTTCTGCTGATCATCTTCATGGTCGCGGTGCCGATGGCCACCGTCGCGATCAAGGTCGACCTGCCTCCGGCGACGATCCCGCCGCCCAACGCGCCGAAGCCGAAAGAGCCGGTGTTCATCTCGATCCAGAAGTCGGGCGCTCTGTTCATCGCGGACAAGCAAACCAGCCTCGACAACCTCGAGATCGATCTGGACGCCAAGTTCAACGCGACCGGCCAAGCCGGCCCGAAGGACGACCAGCGCGTCATGATCCGCGCCGACGCCGACGTCCCGTACGCCGACTTCATGGGCGTGCTGAACCAGCTGCAGACCGCTGGCTGGTACAAGGTCGGCCTGATCAACGAAGACATCCACTAAGGATCTTCGGCGCCAACTACTTTGGCGAGCCAAATCTGAAGAGCCCCGGAAGCCTCGCTTCCGGGGCTTTTTCTTTGTCCCTTCCCGCGAACCGACAGTCGCCCGACAGGCGAGCCGACGGTCGCGTACGGCACGGCGTTTGAAACCGTCCCTCCCGAGAGGCCAGGGGCGTCCCGTTTCAGAACAGAAGCGGCCCCCCGGCGGAGACCCGGGAAAGCCGAATGCTCAGCGAATGGAACCAGGCGAAGTCCGCCACCCAAGGCGTTTCGATCGAAGGCGTCCGCATCAATCTGCCGACTCTGGACACCGCCGCCGATGAAGCCATCCGTCGCGCCGAGCGTGGCGAAGGCTTCACGCTGTTCACTGTCAATCTCGACCACCTGGTGAAGCTGGCTTCGAATGAGGCTTTCCGCGCCGTCTATCGCCGCGCGACCTACGTCACCGCCGACGGCTGGCCCGTGGTCTGGCTGGCCGGCCGCAAGAACGCCACGCTGGAGCGCGCCACCGGCGCCGATCTGGTCGAGCCCCTGTGCCACGCCGCCGCCGAACGGAACCTGGGCGTCTATTTCGTCGGCCCCGGCCCCAGGGCCCAGGCCGGCGCGCTGGAAAAGCTGACCCAGCGCTTCCAGGGCCTGAAGGTCGCCGGCGCCGAAGCCCCGCAATTGCCTTCCGGCGATGGCCCGGCCATGCTGGCCGCCATGGATCTCGACGCCATGGCCCAGCGCATCAACGCTTCCGACGCCCGCATCTGCTTCGTCTCGCTGGGCGCGCCCAAGCAGGAGATCCTGGCCGACGCCCTGGCCGCCCGCTGCCCGGGCGTGGGCTTCATCTGCGTCGGCGCCGCCCTGGACTTCATCTCCGGCCAGGCTCGTCGCGCCCCGCAATGGATGCAGCAGGGCCGGCTTGAGTGGTTCTGGCGCCTGGCCAACGATCCGCGCCGCCTGGCCGTGCGCTACGCCGAATGCGCCATTCTGTTCGCGAGCCTCGCCCTGGGCCTGGCCGGCGGTCAGGCCGGCGCGCCCGCCGGCGCCGAACCGCACGGCGTCCTGCGATGATCCCGGCGGCCGGACGACTGTCGCGACGGTCGCTTCTGGCCTCGACCCTGGCGCTGGCCGCCTGCGGCAAGGGCGCCTCGGCCGATCCCGCCTCGCCGGCCCGCAACGGACCCGTCCCATTATTGCGCGACCTGGCGCCGTTCCGGATCGGGACGGAGATCGTCTCGGACGAGTTTGGCCGTCCCGGCTTCGACGCCGCGGCCAGCTCGCAGTTCTCGCAGATCACCGCCGGCTTCGAGATGAAGATGGAGTACATCCTGCAACAGGATGGCTCGCTGCGGTTCGAGGGTGGCGATCGCATCGCCGACTTCTGCAAGGCCAACAACCAGGCCCTGCATGGCCACACCCTGATCTGGTACATCGACAGGCCGGTCGCCTTCCAGAAACTGGTCGGCGACAAACGGGCCTTCGACAGGGCCTATGCCAGCTATATCCAGGCGGTCGCCGGTCGCTACAAGGGCCTGGCGCGCAGCTGGGACGTGGTCAACGAGCCCGTCGCCGATGACGGCGTTTCCCTGCGCGAGTCGTTCTGGACCGAGAACCTGGGCCAGGAAGGCCACTTCATCCGGGCCCACGAAGAAGCCCACGCCGCCGATCCGGACGCCCTGCTGTTCGTCAACGAGTACCATCTGGAGAGCAAGCCGCATAAGCGGCGGACCTTCCTGAAGCTGATCGAGGACATGCTGAAACGCGGCGTGAAGATCGACGGCATCGGCAACCAGACCCACATCGACGTCGATCTGCCGCCGGGCAAGATCACCGAGGCCATGCGCGATCTCGCCAGCCTGGGCCTGCCGATCCACCTGTCGGAGATCGATGTCTCGTTCCAGACGCAAGGCGTCAGCCTGAAATCGAAGGCCGAGAAGCAGGCCAGCCAGTTGCGCCTGTATCGCGAGGCGATGGAGTCTTTCGTCGCCCTGCCCGAAAAGCAGCAGTTCGCCTTCACGATCTGGGGCGTCCGCGACGCGGACTCGTGGCTGCGCAACGCCAGCTGGGTCAAGGACAAGACCGACCAGCCACTGCTGTTCGACGACCTGGGCCGGCCCAAGGAAACCTTCTGGACCCTGGCCGACGTCCTCCAGGGCCGCTGATCCCGGTTTTTTAAGACTAGGGCCTTAGCCTCGACCGCACGTTGCGCGGAGGGGTCGCTCATGAGCGGTCATCACAAGGACTATGTCGCCGGCCTGGACGGGCTGAGAGCGGCTTCGGTCAGCATGGTGATCCTGGGCCATGTGGGCCTGGGCGACCTGATCCCCGGCGGGATGGGCGTGACCATCTTCTTCTTCATCAGCGGCTTTCTGATCACCCGGCTGCTGTGGGCCGAGCGCGCCGCCAACGGCGGCGTCGACCTGATCCGCTTCTACGGCCGCCGGACCCTGCGCCTGCTGCCGGAGATGCTGGTGCTCCTGCTCGTCCTGACCTTCATCGTCGGCCCACTGCTGAACCAGCCGATGCAGCCCCTGCAGGCCCTGGCCGGCCTGACCTACTGGACCAACTATTACATCATCAGCGGGATGGGCGACTGCGCCAACTGCGCCGTCACCGGACACCTGTGGTCGCTGGCCGTCGAGGAGCACTTCTATCTCGTCATGCCGCTGGCCCTGTTGCTGTGCGGCTTTGTTCCGCGCCGCATGGCGGTGCTGTTCCTGGTGGCGATCATCGGGGCGGCCGCCTGGCGGACCTACGCGCTGACCGTGCTGCATGCGCCGGAGGTCTATACCTACAAGGCCACAGAGAGCCGGATCGACTCGATTGCCTGGGGCTGCCTGGCGGCGGTCATCGACCGCGCCTGGCCGGCGGCCATGGATTTCGTCAAACGTCGCGGCTGGATGGTGTTTGGCGCGGGCGCGGCCCTGATGCTGGCGTCCCTGGCCTATCGCGACCCGATCTTCCGCGAGACCCTGCGCTATTCGGTCCAGGGCCTGGCCCTGGTCGGCATCGTCCTGCCGCTGGTCGTCGCCCCGCAACTGGGCGGCCTCGTCAAGCTTCTGGAGATCGCGCCGCTGCGCTGGATGGGTCGGCGATCCTACGCCGCCTATCTATGGCACATGCTGGCCCTGACACTGGGCGGCATGATCGTGGGCTTCACGGGGATCATCGAGAACGCCCCCCGGATCACCCAGCTGCAGGCCCTGCCCTTCGTGGTCGCCCTGTCGTGGATCTTCGCCGAGCTCAGCTACCGGTTCGTCTTCACGCCCGCACAGAAGCTCAAGCCATTCGTCACGCCCAAACGGACGATCGCTTCGAACGCCGCGTCGATCCCCCCGGACCGCGCGGCCGAGGCGGTCAGCTAGCGCTCCCAGCCTGACGTTCCGTCTGGGGCCCAAAGGCCGAGACCAGCAGGAACCACACCGCGCACAGCGGCAGCAGCATCAGCCAGACCAGGGCGCTCGCGGCCAGGCCCAGGGCCGTCGCCACGCGTCCGGTGGTGTCGAGAATCTTCGTCATCTTCCCCACTCCTAGAGGCCGGCGTTTCAATTTGGCTCGGAACGCCGGTGTTCTGGAGCAAGGAGCGCAAGGCTCGGGCCAGTTGAAATCGCGGCACGCGCGCCGAGCAATTCCACAACCTTGGCGCGCTTCTTGCTTGACCCAATCGCCACCTCGCGTGGCGAGGAGGGCGAGACATGACCGCGATCACCGGCAGCACGCAAATCCAGCAGCCGCTTCTTCGGATCTTCGACCATATCGACGCCGACAAGGATGACGCCATCTCGCTGAGCGAGCTGAAGGCGACGGAATCCGGCGCGTCGGATGAACAGACCAACACCGCCTTTGGAAACCTGGATCGAAACGGCGACGGCAAGATCAGCCGGCCGGAAATGCCGACCTCTGCCTTCCTGTTCAGTCCCGAGACCCTGAAGACCCTGGTCGCTTTCCAGATTCGAACCGCTGCGGCGCTTCCACCCGTCGACCGATCGTCGACACCGGCGCCAGCAGCGGCCGATACTCCTACGACCTCGGAAACGGCCCCCGCTACGCCTCGAACCCGCCCGCAGCCGCCAACCACCTGGGCGCCGTCCTTCCGCGCGATGCTAGGCCGTGGCCAGGATCTCCCAGAGCGGCCCGCCTATGTGAAGACCGAGGAAGAACAGCGCCTGACGGCGGATTTCTTCGCCCGCGCGGACATCAACGATGACGGCCTCATCTCGCAGGACGAATGGAAGGTGGAACGCTCCCTCGTTCGCAAGGCGACGGCGGAAACCGGCCTGGCGTCAAAGATCATGTTCCTGCCCCAGGACCACGACAGCGACGGCATGATCACCCCGGACGAAATGGGCATCGGGCACGTGGGAATCTTGAAGCCCAGCAACATCCGCTTCTTCGGCGAGCGGTCCGTCGCCGAACAGGACGCCATGATCGCGACGCGCGAGCAGGAACGCGCGCGCATGGAGGACTTCAACACGCGGTTCCCCGCCTACGCCAAGCCCCTCCCGCCGTCACTCCAGCGCGAGTCCGCTGAAACAGCGCGCGAAAAGCGCCAGGCGTTCGAGGCCGAGTACGCCCGGAAGGTGTCGGCGCCCGAGGGTTATTACCGGCTGTCCGAGAGCCACCTGACAATGGTCAGGAACCTCAAGCCGGTCATCGACACGCCGGCCCTGTCCGACCTTCTGGCCGCGCGCCTGATGCGACAGACCCTGGCGGGGCTGAACACCAAACCCGCCGATCCCGCCAAATCGACGACCGCTTAGGCGGCCGTCGCCTCGAAGCCGGCCTTCAGCTCGGCCTCGTCCAGATCGCGGCCGATGAAGACCATGCGGCTGTAGCGCTTGTCCTTGTCGGTCCAGGGGCGCTGGAAGTCGCCTTCCAGGATCATGTGCACGGCCTGGAAGACCAGACGGCGCTCCTCGCCCTGGACGTCGATGATGCCCTTGGCGCGCAGGATGTCGGGACCGCGACGGGCCAGCAGATCGTTGAGCCAGACCGTGATCTTCTGGCCGTCAACGGGCTTGTCCAGGGTCAGGGAGATCCCCTTGACGCCATCGTCGTGGATGGCGCTGGCGTGGTCGTGGCCATGATGGTGGTCGTGACCATGGTCATGCCCGTGGTCGTGGTCGCAGTGTTCGTCATGCACGTGACCCGCCTCGCCGTGCGCCGGGTTCAGAAACTGGGGCTCAAGCTCGGTGATCCGCTCCAGGTCGAAGCTGTGCTTGCCCAGGATGGCGTCCAGCGGGACGTTCGAGCGCTGGGCGCGGTGGATCGGGGCCAGCGGATTGATGCGGCGGATCCGGGCCTCGACATGGCGCAGGTCGTCTTCCGAGACCAGGTCGGTCTTGTTCAGCACGATCTGGTCGGCGAAGGCGATCTGCTCGACGGCTTCGCGGCTGTCGCCCAGCCGCAGCATGATGTGCTTGGCGTCGACGACGGCGGTGACCGAATCCAGCCGGGTGCGGGCCTTGACGTCCTCGTCGACGAAGAAGGTCTGGGCCACCGGGCCGGGATCGGCCAGGCCGGTGGTCTCGACGATGATGGCGTCGAAGCCGCCCTTGCGCTTCATCAGACCCGACAGAACCCGGATCAGGTCGCCGCGCACCGTGCAGCAGACGCAGCCGTTGTTCATCTCGAAGACTTCTTCGTCGGCGCCGACCACCAGGTCGTTGTCGATGCCGATCTCGCCAAACTCGTTGACGATCACGGCGTAGCGCTTGCCGTGCGCCTCGGTGAGGATGCGGTTGAGCAGGGTGGTCTTGCCGGCGCCGAGATAGCCGGTCAGCACGGTGACGGGGATCTTGCCGGTGGCAGCGGGAGTCTGGGTCATGGCCGCTATTTAGGAGGTCCAGCGCCCCGGCGAAAGCACCCGCGTCAGGTCTTGAGGAAGGCCACGGCCAGACCGACCAGAATCAGGGCCGCGCCGAGGATGGTTTCCTCGTAGCGCTCGACCCATTGCAGCCCCAGCCGGTTGAAGCCGGCCAGGCTGAGCCCTGTGAAGATCAGCATGCCCGCCGACGTCGCCGCCAGCAGCACCAGGCTCAGCAGCAGGAAGGCCTGCCAGCCATGCTCCATGCCGGCCAAGTAGTAGGGCAGGAAGGCCTCGCAGGGCGAAAGGGTCAGCAGGGTGACCAGAGCCGCGATAGCGGCCCTGTCGGAGCCGTAGGCGCGACGGCTGGCCTCGGGCAAAGCGTGGTTGTGGCGCCCGCGTACAATATAGAAGCCGCCAACCGCCACCATCAGCCCGCCGACGATCCAGTGGAAGACGCCGCCGAGGCTGGGCTGCAGGGCCAGGCCCGCGACCACCAGGGCCAGGCCCAGCAGGATCGTCAGGCTCACATGCCCGAGCCCTGCGAGCAGGGTCACGCCCAGGGTGCGGCCCGTCGACCACTTCTGAGCACGGCCAACCAGCACGAACGGCAGCCAATGGGTTGGCAGGGCCGCATGCAGAAAAGCCACGGCGAAACCCGTGGCGGCGATCGAGGCGAAGAAGGTCGAATTCACGCTGAAGGCTATATACTGTTATATTGTAACGTTCCAGCCTGAATCCATCTTCTGCAGCGGCAGCGTTTCATGGCCAGGAATCTGTCCGAGACCGTTGACTCATGATCGACCGGCTGTATAAGTCCGCCCCCTCGCCCGCCGGGTTTCCTTGCGGGCGTTCCCTATTTTGCGAACGCACGTTTCTTAAGGCGCTAACCTATGTACGCGGTGATCAAAACCGGCGGCAAGCAGTACCGGGTCCAAGCCGGCGATCTGCTGGTTGTCGAAAAGCTCGACGGTGAACCGGGCTCGGAAGTCGCTTTCGGCGAAGTCCTGATGCTTGGCGAAGGCGAGGCCGTGACGGTCGGCGCCCCCATGGTGGATGGCGCTGTCGTCAACGCCACCCTGATCGAAACCCGCAAGGGTGAAAAGGTGAAGATCTTCAAGAAGATCCGCCGTCAGGGCTATCGCCGCACTCGCGGTCACCGCCAGACCGAAACGGTCCTGCGCGTGACCTCGGTGGCCGGCGCCGGCAAGGAAGCCAAGTGGGACGGCGTCGTCGACCTGACCCCGAAGCTCATCCTCAACGCCCGCGCTCGCGGCCTCGGCGACGCCGCGGTCTCGAACGTCGCGTCGATCCCGACCGCCAAGGCCGCTGAGCCGACCGTGAAGGCCGCCAAGGCCCCCAAGGTCTCCGCTGAAGCGACCACCGAAGCCGCCCCCAAGAAAAAGGCAGCGCCGAAGAAGGCCGCCGCCAAGGAAGACGGCGAAGCCTAAGCGGCTGCGCCTCTAGGATCAGGAGAGCAAGATGGCTCACAAGAAATCAGGCGGCTCGTCCAGCAACGGTCGCGACTCCGACGGCCGCCGCCTTGGCGTGAAGAAGTTCGGCGGCGAGAAGGTCCTCGCCGGCAACATCATCATCCGTCAACGCGGTACGAAGTTCTGGCCGGGCGCCGGTGTCGGCATCGGCAAGGATCACACCCTCTTCGCGCTGGTCGAAGGCGCGGTGAAGTTCGTGACCAAGAAGCATAACCGCACCTACGTAACGATCGCGCCCAAGGCGCAGGCCGCCGAGTAGTACGCACTCGACTTTTTCGGGTCGTGCTTCTCAGCCGAGAAGACGACCCGGACAGACGAACCTAAGCGGGGAGTCCGGGAAACGCCGGGCTCCCCGCTTTTGTTTTGCCTGCGACGCCATGAAGCACCGAATCGCCATGGCGGCGTCACGGTCCCCGAGCAAAGAGGGGCCGAGAAACCGGGAGGCGTACAATGTGCGTCATCGATAGCAGTCCGATCATCGAGACGCGGCGGGTCACGCTGCGTGCGCCGGCGATGTCCGACGTCCAGCGCCTGGTGACCCTGGGCGGCGAGCGCGACATCGCGCGCATGACCACCCGCATGCCCTGGCCCTATGGCCGCAGGGACGCCGAAGACTTCGTCGGCCGCTGCCAGGCGCAGGACCGCCGCCGCGACAACACCTTCGCCATTGACCTGGAAGACGAGGGCGTCATCGGCGTGCTGGGCCTGTTCACGCCGCCGGATGGCCACCTGGAGATCGGCTACTGGATCGGCAAACCCTTTTGGGGTCGGGGCCTGGCCACCGAGGCCTGTCAGGGCGCGCTGCGCTGGGCCAGGCAGGACTGGCGCAAGAAGCTGGTGGTCGCCGGCCACTTCGCCGACAATCCCGCCTCGGGCCAGGTGCTGATCAAGGCCGGCTTTCTCTATACGGGCGTCGTCGAGATGAAGCCGTCCGTCGCGCGCGGCGAGCCGGCGGCGACGCGGATGATGGTGTGGCTGGCCTAGTTCCCTAGGCCGCGCGGTGGGTCGCGATGACCTTCTGCGCGCCTTCGCGGAACCGCTTTTCGGCGGTGACGATGCGCTCGCACAGGGCGTCCAGGTCCGACAGCAGCGAATAGGTGGCGTAGATGGGGATTTCCATCAGCGCCACCTGCGCCCGGGGCATGAACTCGCAGTACTTCTTCCATGCGGCGTGGCTGTCGCGCGCGCTCATCGCCCTCTGGCCCAGCGGGTTCCAGAGATCCAGGTCCATCAGCTCGTCCCGGCACTGCTTCATCACCGGCAGGGCGATGTAGAGGAACAGGAAGGTCGGGGTCGCGGCGCGGCTGAACTGCGGCTGGACCTGCATGTGCCAGATCCGGAAGGCTTCGAAGAAGCCCGCCTTGCGCTTGGGGTCCGGCGGCAGCCAGGTGGCGTCCTGATTGATCAGTTCGCCCGCCGAAGAGGCGCGCTTGATCAGCTCGTCGGCCGAGCGGCCGTCGGCCATGGTCTTGGACAGGGCCGTAATCGGAATGTTCAGCTTCTTGGCGACGTCGCTATAGGCCACCTGCTGGCCCTGCATCGGCGTCCACTGGCCAAACGAGGCGGCCTTGGGATCCTTGGCGCGCTTCATCGCAGCGGCCTGGTGCATCAGGAGCTGCTCTTCGCGCTGCTTCTCCGCGCGCTCGCGGTCGAATTCGATCTCGTGAGCCGCCTGTTCCTCGGCGGTCATCCAGCGCGCTCGGCCTGGGCCGTAGGTGCGCTCATGCCGATTGATCAGGACCAGACCATGATCGGGGCTGGGTCGCTCGCCGATATCGGTGAGAAAAGCGCGGAAGTCGCGCCAGGTCCCGGTCACGCCCGTGCCGCGGCTCATCAGAATGTTGCGGTGGATCGAGGCTTCACCAGCGTACTTTTTGCAAAGCGTCTGGAGCGTCAGGTCCCGCAGGTCCTTCGCAAGTTCCTCTCCATCGCCCTGTGTCGTGGTCAACGCCAGCCTCCCATTCCACCGCGCCAAAACGGTGGTTTCGCTGCAAGACTCTTTGTCGCACAACGTGTTTTAACATTTCGTCACAGGACCGAACAGTGTTCTGATTGAGAGCCTGGGGGCTTGCGACGCCATTTCGGCTCGACGCGGCAGGCGCCTTGCGACAAAAGACGCAGATGAAATTTCTGGACCAGTGCAAGATCTTTATCCGCTCCGGCAACGGCGGCGGCGGCGCGGTCTCGTTCCGACGCGAGAAGTACATTGAATACGGCGGCCCCGACGGTGGCGACGGTGGCCGGGGCGGCGACATCTGGATCGAGGCCGTGGACGGCCTCAACACCCTGATCGACTACCGCTACCAGCAGCACTTCAAGGCCGAGACCGGGATCCATGGCATGGGCCGCGGGCGCCATGGCGCGGCGGGCGCGGACATAACCCTGAAAGTCCCCGTCGGCACCCAGGTGCTGGAAGAGGACAAGGAAACCCTGATCGCCGACCTCGACACGGCCGGCATGATGGTGCGCCTGTGCCAGGGGGGTAACGGCGGCTGGGGCAACCTGCACTTCAAGGGCCCGGTCAATCAGGCCCCGAAATACGCCAATCCCGGCCAGGAAGGCGAGGAACGCTGGATCTGGCTGCGACTGAAGCTGATCGCCGACGTCGGCCTGGTGGGCTTGCCCAACGCCGGCAAGTCGACCTTCCTGGCCGCCGCCACGGCAGCCAAGCCGAAGATCGCCGACTATCCCTTCACCACCCTGACGCCGAACCTGGGCGTGGTCGACCTGTCGACCAGCGAACGGTTCGTGCTGGCCGACATTCCCGGCCTGATCGAGGGCGCGTCTGAAGGCGCCGGCCTGGGCACCCGCTTCCTGGGCCACGTCGAACGTTCGGCGGTGCTGATCCATCTGGTCGACGCCACCCAGGACGACGTCGCCGGCGCCTGGACCACTATCCGGGGCGAGCTTGAAGCCTATGGCGACGAGCTGGGCGACAAGTCCGAGATCCTGGCCCTGAACAAGGTCGACGCCCTCGACGACGAGACGATCGCCGAGAAAGTCGCCGAGCTGGAAGCCGTGGCCGGCGTCACGCCGCGCCTCGTCTCCGGCGTCTCCGGCAAGGGCGTCAAGGACATGCTCCGCGCCGCCTATCGCGAGGTCCGCGTCCGTCGCGGCGACGAGGTCGAGGAAATCGACGAGGAAGAAGACCACATCCCGGAGACCCCCGGGGGCTGGAAGCCGTGAGCCAGGCTACCGCCGGGCCACTGGCGTCGGCAAAGCGCATCGTCTTCAAGGTCGGCTCGGCCCTGCTGGTCGACGCCGACACGGGCGCGGCCAACCATGCCTGGCTGAAGGCCTTCTGTGACGACGCCGCGCGCCTGCGCGCACGGGGTCAGCAGGTCGTGGTGGTGTCATCAGGCGCTGTCGCCCTGGGCCGCCGTCGCCTCGGTCTGACCGGTCGCAAGTCGCTGACCCTGCCTGAAAAGCAGGCCGCCGCGGCGGCTGGCCAGTCGCTGCTGATGCGCGCGTGGGAAGAAGCCTTCGAGCCGCACGACATCGGCGTCGCCCAGATCCTGATGACCCGTGACGACACCGAGACGCGTCGTCGCTGGCTGAACGCCCGCGCCACGGTCGAGACCCTGCTGGGTCTGGGCGTCGTGCCGGTGGTCAACGAGAACGACACCGTCGTCACCGAGGAAATCCGCTACGGCGACAATGACCGTTTGGCCGCCCGCGTCGCCCAGCTGGCCGGGGCGGACCTGCTGGTTCTGCTGTCCGACATCGACGGCCTCTACACCGCCGATCCCCGCCGCGATCCCGGCGCGACCCATCTGGCGACGATTTCCGAGATCACCCCGCAGATCGAGGCCATGGCCGGGGGCGCCAACGCCGCCTCGGGCGTCGGCACCGGCGGCATGGCCACCAAGATCGCCGCCGCCCGCATCGCCCGCGCCGCCGGCTGCGCCACCCTGATCACCCTGGGCTCGCGCCCCCATCCGCTGAAGGCCATCGAGGAGGGCGGCAAGGCCACCCTGATCGAGGCCGGGGCCAGCCCCGCCGCCGCCTACAAGGCCTGGATCGCAGGCAGCCTCGCCCCGCAGGGCTGGGTGTCGGTCGACGCCGGCGCCGCCGCCGCCCTGGCCAAGGGCAAGAGCCTGCTGGCCGCGGGCGTCCGCGCCGTCGAAGGGCCGTTCGACAAGGGCGACGCCGTTCGGGTGCGCGATGAAACCGGCCGCGAGGTGGCCCGGGGCCTGATCCGCTATGACAGCGCCGACGCCCACCGCATCGCCGGCCTTCGCTCCGACGCCATCGAGGCCGAACTCGGCTTCACCGAAGGCCCGATGATCCACGCCGACGACCTGGCGGTTTCAGACTAATCCGCTGCAGCGGTCTGGACGTAGCTAGACCGAAACGATCCGGAGACTCAGATGGCCTATCGGTCCTTGCGCGAATTCATCGACGTCCTCGAGGCGCAGGGCGAGCTGATCCGGGTCAAGGAACCGGTCTCCACCGTTCTGGAGATGACCGAGATCCAGACCCGCCTGCTGGCCACCGGCGGGCCCGCCGTGCTGTTCGAGAACGTCATCCTGCCCGACGGCACGACGTCGCCGATGCCGGCCCTGGCCAACCTGTTCGGCACGGTCAAGCGCGTGGCCATGGGCGTCACCCTGGGCGGCGAGCCGCGCACCACCGCCGGCGAACTGCGTGAAGTCGGCGAGCTGCTGGCCTTCCTGCGCCAGCCCCAGCCGCCCAAGGGCCTGAAGGACGCCCTGGACATGCTGCCCCTGGCCAAGACCGTGATGGCGATGCGCCCCGGCACGGTGAAGAAGGCCCCGGTGCAGGAAATCGTCCTGACCGGCGATGACATCGACCTCTCCAAACTGCCCGTCCAGACCTGCTGGCCCGGCGAGCCCGCCCCGCTGATCACCTGGCCGCTGATCGTCACCAAGGGCCCCGGCAAAGACCGCGAGGACGATTTCAACCTGGGCATCTACCGCATGCAGGTGCTGGGCAAGGACCGCTGCATCATGCGCTGGCTGGCCCATCGCGGCGGGGCCCAGCACTATGCCCGCCACAAGCAGGCCGGCAAGCGCGAGCCCCTGCCCGCCTGCGCCGTGCTGGGCGCCGATCCCGGCACCATCCTGGCCGCCGTGACGCCGGTGCCTGACACCCTGAGCGAATACCAGTTCGCCGGCCTGCTGCGCGGCGCCAAGGTCGACCTGGTGGCCGCCAAGACCGTGCCGCTGATGGTGCCCGCCCACGCCGAGATCGTGCTGGAGGGCCATGTCCTGCTCGACGAATACGCCGACGAAGGCCCCTATGGCGACCACACCGGCTACTACAACAGCGTCGAAAAGTTCCCGGTCTTCCAGGTGACCGCGATCACCATGCGCAAGAACCCGATCTACCTGACCACCTTCACCGGCCGGCCGCCGGACGAGCCCTCGGTGCTGGGCGAGGCGCTCAATGAGGTGTTCATCCCGCTGCTGCGCCAGCAGTTTCCCGAGATCGTCGACTTCTGGCTGCCGCCCGAGGGCTGCAGCTACCGCATCGCCGTGGTCTCGATGAAGAAGGCCTATCCCGGCCACGCCAAGCGCGTGATGCTGGGCGTCTGGAGCTATCTGCGCCAGTTCATGTACACCAAGTGGGTGATCGTCGTGGACCACGACATCAACGCCCGCGACTGGAAGGACGTGATGTGGGCGATCTCCACCAAGATGGACCCGGCGCGGGACATCACGGTGATCGAGCACACGCCCATCGACTATCTCGACTTCGCCAGCCCCGAGAGCGGCCTGGGGTCGAAGATCGGCCTGGACGCCACCGACAAGCTGCCGCCCGAAACCCATCGCGAGTGGGGTCAGGAAATCCGCATGGACCAGTCGGTGATCGACACGGTCAGCGAGAAGTGGGCCCGGCTGGGTCTGCCCGGTGACGGCAAACCGATCTGGAAGACCTGATCTGACGGCATGGGGCGTTGAGAATGCGGAACCTAACCCTGGCGGCCCTCGCCGCCTTACTGATGACGAGCACCAGCATGGCCCAGACTCCTCCCGCGAAAGCCCCCTGGGACCAAGCCTTCCTGCCGCCCGCCCCGCCGTGGCAGGGCGCGAGCCAGGCGCTGCTGCGCGACCCGTCCGATCCGTGGGTGACGGCGTTCGAGGCCGATCCGGCCCATGACTTCAGCCCCAACTATGTCGACACCCGCAAATGGTTCGACCGGCTGGACAAGGCCTCGAGCCTGATCCGCATCGAAGAGTTCGGCGTCTCGCCGGAGGGCCGGCCGATCTATGCGGTGATCGCCTCGAAGGACGGCGCGAAGCTCGATCCGAAGAAGCCGCTTCTGTTGGCCCAGGCCGGCATCCATCCGGGCGAGATCGACGGCAAGGACGCGGGCATGATGCTGCTGCGCGACATCGCCTTCAACGGTAAGGGCGCCCTGCTCGACAAGGTCAATCTGGTCCTGATCCCGATCCTCAGTGTCGACGGCCATGAGCGCGCTTCGGCCTATAGCCGTCCCAACCAGCGCGGGCCGCGCATCCAGGGCTGGCGCAACACGGCGACCAACCAGAATCTCAACCGCGACTTCATGAAGCTGGACCAGCCGGAGATGCAGGCGCTGAAAGCCCTGCAGGCGAAGTATCGGCCGGACCTCTATGTCGACATCCACGTCACCGACGGCATGGATTACCAGTACGACGTCACCTACGGCTACAACGGCGAGAACGGCGTCTGGTCGCGCTCGCCGGCCATCGCCAAATGGCTGGACGCGACGTTCAAGCCGGCGATGAACGACGGCCTGGAAGCCCAAGGCCATATTCCTGGCGAGCTGGTGTTCGGCATCGACGAGCACGGCCCCAAGGCCGGCCTGTCGGACGGCGGTCTGGGCGAGCGGTACTCGAATGGCTGGGGCTCGGCGGCCCACATCCCGACCATCCTGATCGAGAACCACAGCCTCAAGCCCCACGCCCAGCGGGTGCTGGGAACCTATGTGTTCCTGGAGACGGCGATGACGCTGCTGGCGGAGAAGGGCGAGAGCCTGCGCGCTGCGATCGACCAGGACCGCGCCCTGCGCCCAGCTGAAATCCCCGCCAATTTCGTGGCCGAGGACAAGCCCAGCGCCACCCGCGCCTTCAAGGGCATCCTCTACGAAACCTATGAGAGCCCGGCGTCCGGCAGGACCGAGATCCGCTGGCTGGGCAAGCCCGATCCTCAGATCTGGTCCCTGCCCTTCTATGGCTCGCGCCCCACCCTGACCCTGAAGCGCCCCGCCGCCTATTGGGTCCCGAGCTATCGCAAGGACCTGATCGAGCGTCTGAAGCTGCACGGCGTTACGGTCGAACCGCTGTCTGCCTCAAAGACCATGCCGGTCGAGATGCTGCGCCTGACCGACCCCAAGCTCGCGCCCCGCGCCAACGAGGGCCACGTCCAGATCACCGTCACCCAGGTTGCGACGGAAACCCGCGACTGGACCTTCCCGGCCGGTTCGGTGCGCGTGCCGACCGACCAGCCGCTGGGCGACCTGGCCATTCTGCTGCTGGAGCCGCAGTCCAGCGAGAGCTTCTTTGCCTGGGGCATGGTTCCCGAGGTGCTGAGCCGCGTCGAATATATCGAGGGCTACGCCATCGCCCCCCTGGCCGAGAAGATGCTGGCGGCGGACCCGAAGCTGAAGGCCGAGTTCGAGACCAAGCTGGCCGCCGAGCCCAAGTTCGCCGCCGATCCGGAGGCGCGCCTGGGCTGGTTCTATCGCCGCACGCCCTTCTATGACGATCGCCACCTGCTCTATCCGATCGCCCGGGAACTCGCCCAATAAGGCAGATCGCTTGCATGCCGGCGCGCGAGAGGGCTTTTATGCCGCCTCGCGCGCCCGGCGTGGTTAAAATTGCAAGGTTCTCTGATGGATACGATCACTTCGGGTCACGCCGCCGCGCTCTGGGCGGGACTGCATGTCTTCCTGATGCTGACCCTGTCGCTGCTGGTCGTGCGTCTGCGCCAGAAGCACAAGGTGGCCCTGGGCGACGAAGGCATCCCCGAACTGGCCCGCGCCATCCGCGCCTTCGGCAACGCCAGCGAATATGTTCCCACCGCCCTGATCGCCATCGCCGTCCTGGCCATTGTGGAAGCTCCGCCTCTGGCGATCCACGTCGCGGGCTTCGTGCTGTTTTCCGGCCGTCTGGTCCACGCCGTGGGCCTGTCCAACAGCGGCGGCGCCTCGATCCCCCGCGCCATCGGCATGGTGGCGACCTGGCTGGCCTATATCTTCGTCGGCGTGGCCCTGCTGTTCTACGCCATCGCCTGACGCGGCGAGCGCGCCGCGCTTGCCCGGGGCCGCCGCCCTCGTCCATAAGACCCCATGGACGATAATCTGCTTAGCGACGTGGTCTCGGCCGCACTCAAGGCCGGGGCCGACACGGCCGAGGCCGTCTTCGCGCAACGCCAATCCCTTTCCGTCAGCGTTCGCCTCGGCGAGCTGGAAGAGGTCGAACGCGAGGAGGCCCGGGATCTGGGCCTGCGCGTCTTCGTCGGCAATCGCAGCGCCACGGTCTCCGGTTCCGATATCTCCAGCGAGGCTCGCGCCAAGCTGATCGAGCGCGCCGTGGCCATGGCCCGGCTGGCGCCCGAAGATCCCTATGCCAGCCTGGCGCCGCGCGACCGCCTGGCCAGGGGCCCCTTTCCCGAACTCGACCTGATCGATGGCTACGAGCCCACCGCCGAAGCGCTGGAGACCCAGGCCCGCATCGCCGAGGACGGCGCGCGGTCGGTCGAGGGCGTGACCAATTCCGACGGCGGCTCGGCCAGCTGGAGTTCGGCGTCCTGGCGCCTGTTCACCAGCGACGGCTTCTCCGGCGTCCACGCAGCCACCGGCCATTCGCTGTCCTGCTCGGCCATCGCCGGCGAGGGCGCGGGCATGGAGCGGGGCGGCGAAGGCCGCTCGGCCCGTCACTTCGCCGACCTGCCGAGCGCGGGCGATATCGGTCGCGAGGCCGGCCGCTCCGCGGTCGTGCGCCTCAACGCCCGCAAGATCGCCTCGACCACCGCCCCGGTGATCTTCGAGAATCGCCTGGCCATGTCGCTGATCGGCCCGCTGCTGGGCGCGATCTCGGGCCCGTCGATCGCGCGGGGCAGCTCGTTCCTGAAGGACAAGCTGAACCAGCAGGTCTTCGCCCGGGGCGTGAACCTGATCGAGGATCCGCACCGCGTGCGCGGCCTGGGCTCGGCCCCGTTCGACGACGAGGGCGTGGATACGGTCCGCCGCGCCCTGATCGATGACGGCGTGCTGACCACCTGGCTGCTCAACACCAGCAGCGCCAGACAGCTGGGGCTTGAGACCACCGGCCACGCCTCGCGCGGCCTGGCCGGTCCTTCGGGCGTCTCGACCAGCAACCTGACGCTTTCGACCGGAACGCGCGATCAGGCCGGCCTGATGGCCGACGCCGGAACGGGCCTGCTGGTCACCTCGATGTTTGGCCCATCCTTGAACGGCAATACCGGCGACTGGTCGGTGGGCTGCTCGGGACTGTGGTTCGAGAACGGCGAGATCACCGGTCCCGTCACCGAGATTACCGTGGCCGGCAACCTGATCGACATCTATGCCCGACTGATCCCCGGCTCGGACCTGGAGTTCCGGGGCGCCAACAACGCGCCGTCCATCCTGGTCGACGGTCTGGCCATCGCCGGCAAATGACCGATCTGGACCTGATCCTCGACGCGGCGCGGGAGGCTGGGGAACTGGCCCTGAAGGCCCGCGCCGGCGGCCTGAAGATCTGGTCCAAGGACGGCGGCTCACCGGTCACGGACGCCGACCTGGCGGTCGACGCCCTGCTGAAGGACCGCCTGCGCGCCGCCCGGCCCGACTATGGCTGGCTGTCGGAAGAGACGGTCGATGATCCTGCTCGCCTGACCACCCAGCGCCAGTTCGTGGTCGATCCGATCGACGGCACCGTCGCCTTCATGAAGAACAAGCCGTGGTTCGCCGTCTCGGTGGCCGTGGTCGAGAACGGCCGGCCGATCGCCGGCGTGGTTCATGCCCCCGCCCTCAACGAAACCTACGCCGCCCGGACCGGCGGCGGCGCCACCCTGAACGGCGCGGCGATCTCGCCCAGCGACACCGAAGACCTCGAGGACGCCGCCATGCTGGGCGACGCCAAGATGTTCGTGCATCCGGCCTGGACCAATCCCTGGCCGGCGATGCGGGTCGAGAGCCGCAACTCCATCGCCTATCGCGTCTGCCTGGTGGCGGCGGGCGCCTTCGACGCCGCTGTCGCGCTGTCGCCCAAGAGCGAGTGGGACGTGGCCGCCGCCGACCTGATCCGCTCGGAGGCCGGCGCCTGTCTGACGGACCACAAGGGCCGCGCTTTCAGCTATAATCGCCCCATTCCGTTGGTTCCGAGCCTGGTTTGCGCCAATGCGGCGCTTGCGCCATTGATCCTTAACCGTGTCGGGCATATCGACCTGCCATAAAGATATTTCCTCGCAGGAACGTGCCCCATCATGCCCGATAAGCAGCTTCTCCATCTCGTCATCGGCGGCGAACTGAAGGATGTCTCCGACATCGAGTTCCGCGACCTGGCCAAGGTCGAGTTCGTCGGCGCCTATGCCAGCTACGCCGACGCCCACAAGGCCTGGAAGGCCAAGGCCCAGGCCACGGTCGACAACGCCCATGCGCGGTACTTCATCATCCACGCCCACAAGCTGATGGACCCGAGCCTGGGTTGATCGGCTGATAGATCCTCCCCCTCTGGGGGAGGTGGCCCGGAGGGCCGGAGGGGGCTAGCTCGGCAGGCGCCGCGAAGACCCCCTCAGTCGCTCCGCGACAGCTCCCCCAAAAGGGGAGCAGCTATTCTCTACGCAGCAGCCTGTCCGTCAGCAGCTTCCCCAGCATACCCGCGCGGAAGGTCTTCTTCATCGCCACCGGATCGTAGTCGTCGCTCTCGACCCAGTCGGTAAAGCTCAGCCCCTTGGGCTCGCCCCGCTCCAGATACTGCTCGAACACATAGTCCAGCACGCCGGTATTGCCGGCCTTGATGTGCAGGTAGCGCGGCGACAGTTCCTTCATCGCCTCGCGGATCGGCAGGCCCAGGCGGTAGTGGGCGTAGAGCACGCTCATGATCCCGGCCCGGTCCGCGCCCGACTTGCAGTGGATCAGGGCCGGATATTCCAGGGTCTCGAACAGTTCCTTCGCGCCCCGCACCCGCTCGCGGATCGGGACCTCGCGGGATGTGATGGTGAAGTCGACGAGGTTCAGGCCCAGCCGCGCGCAGGCGTCCTTTTCCAGCGCGTAGAAGCTGCCGTCGAACCCGCCGCGCAGATTGACGATGGTCCTGATCCCCCGCTTCTTCCACCAGGCCAGCTGGAACGGCCAGGGCTGGTTGGCGCGCACCAGCTCGGGGCTCACCCAATGGGCGTTGGAGAAGCCGACCCGCAGATAGGCGTGGTCGTTCCACAGGTAGTGGAGATAGGTCTTCAGGCGCCCCCAAGGCGTGGTCAGGTCGAACTGGGCCAAACAGGCGATCCTCTGGACGTGCCGCGCCTAAGTAGGGCGGACCGCCGTTTAATGCAAAAAGCATGATCATTTACGCACGCAGTGATGCGCCCGTGTCCTTGACAGCTTGCCCTCGACATCCGACCCCTCGCCCATGACTGACGCCGCCCCGCCGCAAGCCACAAACCGCGCCCTCGCGTTGCGGATCTGGCGCGACTATCTGCGGCCCCGCTGGAAGGGCCTGACGGTGTCGCTGGTCAGCGCCGCCATCGTGGCCGGGCTGAGCGCCCAGCTGACCCGGATGATCCAGCCGGCGGTCGACCAGCTGATCACCCATCCGCGCCCCGGGGCGATCCTGGCCATCCCCGCCGCCATCGCCGTGATCGCCATCCTGCGCGGCCTGTTCCAGGTGCTGCAGGCCACCTTCATCAACCGCATCGGCAATGGCGTGGTCGGCGACGTGCAGGTGCAGCTATTCGGCAAGCTGGTCCGCTCGGACCTGGCTCGCCTGCGCGGCGCCCATTCGGGCTCCTATGTCTCGTCGGTGCTGTACGACGCCAGCCTGATCCGCGAGGCGGCGACCAGCGGCGTGGTCAACTACACCCGCGAGTTCCTGACTGTGGTCGGGGCCCTGGCGGTGATGTTCAGCCTCGATCCGATCCTGGCCGCCGGCGTGCTGGTGATCGCGCCGGTCGCCAGCCTCATCATGCGGCGCTTCGCCAAGAAGACGACCAAGGCCGCCAAGGGCGCCATGGGCGAGACCTCCAACCTGTCGACGGCGATCATGGAGAGCCTGGACGGGGTCAAGATCGTCAAGATGGAGAACCGCGAGGCCTATGAGGAGGCCCGCGTCGCCGCCGTGGTCGACCGTCGCCAGCAGCATCTGATCAAGGGCTCCAACGCCCGGGCCATGGCCGCCCCGGCCACCGAGACCTTCACCACCCTGATCACCGCCGGCGTCTTCGTCTATGCCGGCTGGCGGGCGACGACCGGCGACATCACGGCTGGCGCCTTCTTCGCCTTCCTCAGCGCCCTGCTGATGGCCGCCCAGTCCCTGCGCCAGGTCGCCAACCTGCAGACGGTGTTCAGCGAGGGCCTGACCGCCGCCCGGCGGCTGTTCGAGGCGCTGGACGTCGCCCCGACCATCATCGACCCCGCCGACGCCCGCACCCTGCCGCCCGGCGACAGCGCCATCGCGCTGGAGGGCGTGAGCTTCTCGTACGGCGGCGAGATCCCGGCCCTAACGGGCGTCTCGCTGCTGGCCCGGCGCGGCGAGACCGTGGCCCTGGTTGGTCCGTCCGGCGGCGGCAAGAGCTCGATCCTCAACCTGATCCCGCGCTTCTACGATGTGACCGCCGGCGCTGTGACCATCGACGGCCACGATGTACGCTCGGTGACCCTGGCGTCCCTGCGCGACCGCATCGCCCTGGTGACCCAGGAACCCTTCCTGTTCGACGACACCATCCGCGCCAATATCGCCTATGCCCAGCCCGAGGCCACGGAAGAGCAGATCATCGCCGCCGCCCAGCAGGCCGCCGCGCATGAGTTCATCAGCGCCCTGCCGGACGGCTATGACACCGGCGTCGGCGAGGCCGGCGCGCGGCTGTCGGGCGGTCAGCGCCAGCGCATCGCCATCGCCCGCGCCTTCCTGAAGGACGCCCCGATCCTGCTGCTGGACGAGGCGACCAGCGCGCTCGACACCGAGAGCGAAGCCCAGGTCCAACTCGCCCTGGAGCGGCTGATGGCCGGCCGCGCCACCATCCTGATCGCTCACCGGCTGTCGACGGTGAAGGGCGCCGACCGCATCTATGTGATCGACAAGGGGCAGGTGATCGAGACCGGCACCCACGCCGAACTGGTGCGCGCCAAGGGGCTCTATGCCCGCCTCGCCAAGGCGCAGGACCTGGACCATGCGCCGGAGGACGCCGCGTGAGGCCCCTGCGCTCGCCGTGGGTGATGAGCCTGCTGGTCAATCTGATGTCGGGCTATCTGGCCCTGACCTATCGCACCCTGCGCTGGACGCGAGAGGGCCAGACGATCGCCGACGATGTTCAGGCGCGGGCTCTGGCCCAGCGTTCGGGCGTGATCCTGGCGCTGTGGCACTCGCGCGTTCCCGTGGGCCCGGCGACCTGGCCGCAGGGGCCCGACAAGCCAGAGATCCGGGTGCTGGTCAGCCAGTCGCGCGACGGCGAGTTCATCGCCCGGGTGATCGCCCGCCTGGGCCTGCCGTCCATTCGCGGCTCCTCGCTGAAGAAGACCGACACCGCCAAGAACAAGGGCGGCGAACAGGCCTTTCGCGACATGGTCAAGTGGGTGAAGGACGGCGGGGCCATGGCCATCACGCCCGACGGCCCGCGTGGTCCGGTCGAGGTGCTGCAGAAGGGCGCCGTGGGCCTGGCCCGGGTGAGCGGTGCGCCCGTGCTGTTGGTCGGCGTGGCCATGAAGCCGTGCCTGCGTCTGGGCACCTGGGACCGCACGATCATCCCCCTGCCCTTCGCCCGGGCGGCCATGGTCTGGGATGGTCCGTCCACCGCCGGCCGCGACGATGATCCTGATGTCCTGGCCGAGGCCTGGGGCCAGCGTCTGTCAGCCGCGTCGCGCCGGGCCGAGCAGATCGTCGGTGAAACGGACGGAGCGCCGGTCCGCCATTGATCCGGTCCGCCCATGGTGGGATGTAGGGCCATGCCGCACGACCATTCGGGCCACGCTCACGATCACCATGGGCACGACCATGGACATGACCACGCCCACGATCACGGGCATGGCCATTCGCACGCTCATGGGCACGGCCACCATCATCACGTCCCCAAGGATTTCGGCCGCGCCTTCGCCATCGGCACCGCGCTGAACCTCGGCTTCGTGCTGGTCGAGTTCGGGGCCGGCCTGCTGACCCATTCGCTGGCCCTGCTGGCCGACGCCGGGCACAATCTGTCGGACGTTCTGGGTCTGGTTCTCGCCTGGGGCGCGGCCACCCTGGCCAAGCGCGCGCCCAAGGGCCGCCACACCTATGGCCTGCGCAAGGGCACCGTGCTGGCCTCTCTGGCCAACGCCGCCCTGCTCTTGGCCGCCACCGGCGCCATCGCCTGGGAAGCCGTCCGCCGCTTCGCCGCCCCGACCCCGGTCGAGAGCGGCCCGGTGATGATCGTC
Organism: Alsobacter soli; assembly: GCA_943371355.1. Lineage (GTDB taxonomy): Bacteria > Pseudomonadota > Alphaproteobacteria > Caulobacterales > Caulobacteraceae > Caulobacter. The sequence continues at coordinate 35,351 of CALRUN020000024.1, read as the reverse complement.
GCCGCCATCGGCATCGTCATCAACACCGCCACCGCCCTGATGTTCATGCGCGGCTCCAAGGACGACCTGAACGCCCGCGGGGCCTTCCTGCACATGGCCGCAGACGCCGCTGTCTCCGCCGGAGTGGTGCTGGCCGCCCTGCTGATGATGCTGACCGGCTGGCTGTGGATCGACTCCGTCACCAGCCTGCTGATCGTGGCCGTGATCGTGCTGGGCACCTGGGGCCTGCTGCGCGACTCGCTGGACATGGCTCTGGACGCCGCCCCGCGCGGCATCGACCCCGCCGCCGTGCGCGACTGGCTGGCCGCCCGTCCCGGCGTCGTCGAGGTTCACGACCTGCACGTCTGGGCGATGAGCACGACCGAGACGGCCATGACCGCCCATGTCGTCCGCCCCGCCAGCGATGATCACGACGAATTCCTGCACGAGGTCTGCGCCGAGCTGAACAGCAGGTTCAGGATCGGCCACGCCACCGTGCAGGTCGAGCACAGCGCCAGCGCCCATGCCTGTCGCCTGGCGCCAGCGGACGTGGTGTGAGCCTGCCGCTGTCACTGTCGGTCTACCGCCTGGCCACGGCGGCGCTGGAGCCCTTCGCGCCCCTGCTGCTGAAGCGCCGCGCGGCCAGGGGCAAGGAAGATCCGGCCCGCCTGAACGAGCGCCTGGCGCGTCCCCGTCTGCCGCGCCCCGCCGGGCCGCTGGTCTGGCTGCACGGGGCCAGTGTCGGCGAGAGCCTGTCGATCCTGCCGCTGGTCGAGCGCCTGCGGGCCGAGCGGCCGGACGCGACGGTGCTGGTGAGCTCGGGCACGGTGACCTCGGCCGAGCTGCTGGCCAAACGGCTGCCGCAGGGGGTGATCCATCAGTTCGTCCCGGTCGATACGCCCGGCGGCGCCAAGCGCTTCATCGGCCACTGGCGGCCGGACCTGGCCATCTTCGTCGAGAGCGAACTGTGGCCCAACCTGCTGCTGGAGGCCAAGGCGGCTGGAACGCGGCTGGCCCTGGTCTCGGCCAAGCTGTCGGACAAGAGCTTCGACGGCTGGCGGATGCGGCCGTTCGCAGCGCACCTGGTGTTTTCGGGCTTCGACCTGATCCTGGCCCAGGACGGCCGGGCGGCCGAACGCTTCACCCGCCTGGGCGGAACCGTGGCCGGCGAGGCCGACCTGAAGTTCGGCGCCGCGCCGCTTCCCGCCGACGAGGCCGAACTGGCCCACCTGAAGACCCGCTTCGCCGATCAGCCGCTGCTGCTGGCGGCCAGCACCCATCCGGGCGAGGACGAGATCGTTCTGGACGCCTTCGCCGCCCTGCCGGGCCAGGCGCGTCTGGTGATCGTGCCCCGCCATGTCGAGCGCGGTCCGGCCATCGTCCAGATGGCCAGGGCTCGCGGCCTTTCCGCCAATCTGCGCAGCACCGATCCCGGCGCCGGGCCGACCCGGGTGCTGGTGGCCGATACGCTGGGCGAGCTGGGTCTGTGGTTCCGCCTCGCCGACCTGGCCCTCGTCGCCGGCAGCCTGGTTCCCGGCATCGGCGGCCACAATCCGCTGGAGCCCGCGCGGCTGTCCTGCCCCATCGTCTCGGGCCCGCATGTCGAGAACTGGCTGACCGCCTATGCCGAGCTGTCGGCCGTGGACGGCATGGCCCTGGCCGACGCCAGCGTGCTGGGCGAGCGCCTGGCCGCCGCCCTGGCCGATCCCGCCGCCGGCCAGGCCCGGGCCCGGCGCGCGGCGGCCTTCGTCGAGGCCCGCGACGCCGAGGCCCGCGCCGCCCTGGCCCGCATCATCGAGCTTGTCCCATGAAGCTGTCGACGCCCCGCTGGTGGTACGTGAAGTCCGGCGGCCCGTCGCCGATCACCCGCGCCCTGCTGACCCCGCTGTCCTGGATCTGGGCCGCCGCCACCGCGCGGCGGATCGCCAAAGGCCCGGGCGGCGAGGTCGGGGCGCCGGTGATCTGCGTCGGCAATGTCACCGTGGGCGGAACCGGCAAGACGCCGATCGTCCGTGAACTGCTGCTGACCCTGACCCAGCGCGGAATCGAGGCCCACGGCCTGGCCCGGGGCCATGGCGGCAGGGACAAGGGGCCGACCCGCGTCGACAGCGCCGTTCATACGGCTCTGGATGTCGGCGACGAGCCGCTGATGCTGGCCCAGGACTTTCCGATGTGGATCGCCCGCGACCGGGTGGCAGGGGCCCGCGCCGCCTCGGCGGCCGGGGCCCAGGCCATTGTCATGGACGACGGCCACCAGAATCCGGATGTCCGCAAGGCGCTGTCGCTGATCGTGGTCGACGGCGAGACCCGCAATGACGAGTGGCCGTTCGGCGACGGCAAGGTGTTCCCCGCTGGGCCGATGCGCGAGCCGCTGAGGGTAGGCCTGGCCCGGGCCGACGCCGTGGTCGTGCTGTTGCCCCTCGACGTCGCCCAGCCCGACTTCGACCTGCTGGTCCAGTTCGGCGACATGCCCGTGCTGGTCGCCCGGCTGGAAGCAGCGGCGCCCGTGCCCACCGGGCCGCAGATGGGCTTCGCCGGCATTGGCAAGCCCTGGAAGGTCGAGAAGGCGTTGAAGGCGGCTGGCTGCGATCTGGTCGACTTCGCCCCATTCCCTGATCACGGCCTCTATGACGAGGCGACACTGACCCTGCTGGCCGACCGAGCGGCGCTGTACGACGCGGGCCTGGTCACCACCGAAAAGGACTGGGTGCGCCTGCCGCCCAAGTGGCGCGATCGCGTGACGCCCTGGCCGGTGCGAGCCCGGTTCGACGATGAGGCGGCGCTAAACGCGGTGCTGGCGAAGGCGGGGCTGTAGAAGTCTTCCCCCTGAAGGGGGAGGACTTGATCGCCTATTTCACCACGGCCCCGCCCTTGATCACCGACGTCACGCTCAGGAGCGCGGTCACATCGGTGAGCGGGTCGCCCTTCACGGCGATCAGGTCGGCGGCCTTGCCCGGGGCCAGCGAGCCGATCTCGGCCGAGAGGTCGAAGTGGGCGGCGGCGTTGACGGTGGCGGTCTGGATGGCTTCCAGCGGGGTAAGGCCGGCTTTCACCAGCAAGGCGAACTCGCCGGCGTTGTCGCCGTGGGCCGAGACGCCGGTGTCGGTGCCGAACGCGATCTTGACGCCGCCCTCATGGGCCCGGCGAGCCATGGCCAGCATCTTGGGGCCAGCGTCCAGCGCCTTGGTGGTCTGGGCCGGGGTCAGGAAGTTGTTGGGGCCCGAGGCCACCCGATAGACGAAATCACCGGCCATCAGGGTCGGCACCAGATAGCCGCCGTTCTTCTTGAAGAGAGCGATGCTCTCGTTGTCGAGATAGGTGCCGTGCTCGATCGAGTCGCCGCCGGCCTTCAGGAAGGCGTTGATGCCGTCGACGCCGTGGGCGTGGGCGGTGACCTTGCGGCCCATGCGGTGGGCGGCGTCGACGATGGCCTCCAGCTCGGCGCCCGAGAACTGCTGGGCCAGACCCGCGGCGGTGTTGGACAGCACGCCGCCCGTGGCGGTGATCTTGATGATGTCGGCCCCGCGCCAGACCTGCTCGCGCACGGCCCGGCGGCAGTCGTCGGCGCCCGAGCACACCGAGGTCGGCCGCAGGGCGTGCATGACCTCTTCGCTGAAGCCGTTGATGTCGCCATGGCCGCCATGGATCGAGACGGCCGAGCCCGAGGCGATGATGCGCGGACCGATCACGTCGCCGCGCTTGACCGCCGCCCGCAGCGCGAAGATCGCCGCGTTGTCAGCGCCCAGGTCGGCCACGGTGGTGAAGCCGGCCATCAGGGTCTTGCGGGCATAGCCGGCCCCGACCATCGCCTGGTCGGCCGACGACTGGGTCACCTCGTCCAGCCGCGAGCTGGCGCCCTGCTGACCTGTCAGGTGAACGTGGCTGTCGATCAGGCCCGGCAGGACGAAGCTGTCCTTCAGGTCCACGACCTTCCCGCCCGGCTCGGAGACATAGCCGTCGGCGATGCGGACGACCTTGCCGTTGTCGATGACCAGGGTCTTGGCCGTCTCGACCTTGCCGGTGGCCGGATCGGCCAGCAGCCGGCCGGCCTGGACGAAGAGCGTCTCGGCTGATGCCGACACCGCAAGCGACGTCGTCGCCAGAAGGGCGCAGACGCCCGCCGTCAGTTTACGCATAAGGTCTCAGGCCCCCGCCTTCTGCGCGAAGGTCCAGGCCCCTCTGGCCAGCACCGGCACGCGCGCTTCCATCAGCTGCGCATGGGCGCTGGCGGCGGTGCCGTCACGGACGCGGCCGACAATGCCCTGGCAGATGCCGGCCAGTCTGAAGAGGTTGTAGCTGAAGTACCAGTCCAGATTGGGCAGGCCGTCGCGGCCGGTGGCCTTGCAGTAGCGGGCCACGGCCTGCTCGATGGTCGGCACGCCATAGGCTTCCAGGTCGTCGATATCCGACAGGCCGCCGCGCTGGTCGGACGGCATCACCCAGTTCATCAGGAAATAGCTGAAATCGGCCAGCGGATTGCCCAGGGTCGACAGCTCCCAGTCCAGCACCGCCACCACCTTCGGCTCGGTGGCGTGCAGGATCATATTGTCGAGGCGATAGTCGCCATGGACGATCGAGGTGCGGTCATCCTCGGGCGCCGAACCCGGCAGCCAGGCCATCAGCCTGTTCATGTCCTCCAGATCGGTGGTCTCGCTGGCCTTGTACTGCTTGGTCCAGCGGTCGATCTGACGCGTGAAGTAGTTGCCCGGCTTGCCATAGTCGGCCAGGCCCACGGCGGCGTAGTCCACCATGTGCAGGGCGGCCAGGGTGTCGATCTCGGCCTCGTAGATCGCCCGGCGCTCGGCCGGCTGATAGTCGGGCAAGGTGCCGTCCCACAGGATGCGGCCTTCCACATTGTCCATCACGTAGAAGATCGTGCCGATCACGTCCTCGTCCATGCACAGGGCATAGGCCTTGGCGACGGGGAAGTGGGCCTTGTTCAGGCCCGAGATCACCTTGAATTCGCGGTCCACCGCATGGGCCGAGGGCAGCAGCTTGCCCGGCGGCTTGCGGCGCAGGACGTATTTCTTCGTCGGGGTCACCAGCTGATAGGTCGGGTTGGACTGGCCGCCCTTGAACTGGCGCACCTCCAGCGGGCCCTGATAGCCCTCGACATGGGCCGCAAGCCACGACGCCAGCTTGGCTTCGTCGATCGCATGGCGCGGATCGACCGGCTTGGTGCCGGAATTCAGATCCTGGGCGGACTCGGCTTCAGCCATGCGATTTCTCCCCAACGCTTGTTTGAACGGGAGTTTAGAGGGTGGTTCCGCCGACGCAAGCGACTTGCCCCCTACGGGCTGCTACGCAGCCGTCTTCCCCCGGAGGGGGAAGATGAGATTGGCGCGCTTCATCTTCCCCCTCCGGGGGAGGACGACCTGCGGAGCAGGTCAGGAGGGGGCCTGCGGCGTCGGCCGGCTATTCTCCTAGAGCGCCCGCCAGCCGATATCGCGGCGATAGAAACCGCCCGGCAGGCTGATGGTCTCGATCGCCGCATAGGCCGCCTCGCGCGCCTCAAGCAGGGTCGCGCCCAGGGCGCAGACGTTCAGCACCCGGCCGCCGGACGCCACCAGCCGCCCCTCGGCGTCGCGGGTCGTGCCGGCGTGGAAGACCACGGCTCCATCGCCGAAATCGGCCTCAGCGCCTTCGATGACGCCGCCGGTCACCGGCGCGTCGGGATAGCCTTCAGCCGCCAGCACCACGCAGATCGCCGCCTCGTCGCGCCACACGGGTTTGGCCGCCCCGGCCAGCTCGCCCTTGGCGGCGGCCAGCAGCAGCGGCACGAGATCGCTTTGCAGGCGCAGCATCAGGGTCTGGCATTCGGGGTCGCCGAAGCGGGCGTTGTATTCCACCAGCTGCGGCCCGGTGGGGGTCAGCATCAGGCCGGCGTACAGCACGCCCACATAGGGATTGCCCTCGGCGGCCATGCCCCGGACGGTGGGCTCGATCAGCTCGATCCAGGCCTGGCGGACCAGGGCGTCGGTCAGCACCGGCGGCGGCGAATAGGTGCCCATGCCGCCGGTGTTGGGACCCTCGTCGCCGTCATAGGCCCGCTTGTGGTCCTGGGCGGCGCCGAACAGCATCGCCGTCTTGCCGTCGCAGATCGCAAACAGCGAGGCTTCCTCGCCGTGCATGAACTCCTCGATCACCACCCGCGCCCCGGCGGTGCCGAACCGCCCGCCCAGCATGTCGAGCACGGCGGCGTCGGCCTGGGCCCGGTCAGCGGCGATCACCACGCCCTTGCCGGCGGCCAGGCCGTCGGCCTTGATCACGAACGGAGCTTGCAGCCCGTCCAGGAAGGCCCCGGCCGAGGCGGCGTCGGTGAACACGCCATAGGCGGCCGTGGGCAGGTCGTGGCGGGCGCAGAAGTCCTTGGTGAAGGCCTTGGAGGTCTCCAGCCGCGCGGCGCGCTGGCTGCCGCCGAAACAGGGGATGCCAACTTCGGCCAGACGGTCGGCCAGGCCAACCTCCAGCGCCGATTCCGGGCCCACCACCACCAGATCGGCGGCGATCTCCTGCGCCAGCGCGACCAGCCCCTCGACGTCCAGCACCTTGACGGCGCGCAGCTCGGCGACGGCCGCCATGCCCGGGTTGCCGGGCGCGGCCACAAGCCGTCCGCACAGCGGCGACTGGGCGATCTTCCAGGCCAGGGCGTGCTCGCGCCCGCCGGACCCGACGAGGAGGATGTTCAGCTTTTCCATGAGGCCGGGGTGTGGCGCGGGCGGGGGTCGGGGTCAAGGCGCCCAGGACACGGGTTCGCATCCTCGCCGGATTTCACCGGCAAGTGTGGGGAGGCGGCGGAGCGTCCGGGCCAGGCCCGGATGGGTTTGTATTGGAGTACCGTTTCGGCCGTGGCCGGAGCGCTCCGCGCGGCTGTTATCCGATGAGCCCTCGGGGCGCGGGGTTTTAACCCGCTCCCGAAAGAGGCCCCAGGCGGGCGGAAGGGAAGCGACCCCTCCGGACCGCGCGGGCGATTTCAGCCCGCGCCTGGAGCGCCCATGCAGGCGTCGCCAAAGGGCGTTCCCGGTGGTCCGGATCCGGCTTCATCACGTTCGGGCCCCGCAAGGACCGATCCGCTCCGCCAAACCCCACCGGGCCTTTAGGCGACGACTGACGGGCGCGACCCGCACAACCGCCCCCGCCACCCGTCAGGTCGCCAGCTGGACGGCCTCCCCAGTGGCGGGGCGAGGAGAAGTATGCGGGCGTTTTGGAGGGGGCTGCGTCGATTTTCGATCGTGACGCTGGGTGCGGCGGTCAGGGCGTTGAATTTGTTGGGCTTGGGCCGGGTTATCCCCGTCCCCTCACGGGGATAGAGGCCGCCGCACGGACGGAGCCATCCTTACATCTCACGGCGAGACGCGGGGCGATCCGCGTGCGCCGGTTTGGGGAACCTGGAAAACGAGCGGGATCGTAATCGACCCACCGGCGACCGGCTGGCCGTCGGGCGTCACCGGCTTCATCCGAAACTTCGAGGTCAGGCGCAGGGCCGCATCGCCGAAGCCCCAGCCCTGGGGCGCTTCCTCGATCGTCGAGCACCGGGTCAGCAAGCCCGTGGCCAACACGCCGCAGCGCAACGTGACCCGACCATCAATCCGGCTTTTGCGCGCCGCCCTGGGATAGACGGCCGCCATGTTGTTCCCGTTGGGGCTCTTCACCCAGTCCCCGCGGCGGATCACGATCGCCCGGGTCGAGGGCGCCGGGGTCTGAGCGGCGGCCTGAACGGTCATGGCGACGAGAAGCGTGGCGAGCATCGGTTCCCTCAAGGGTTACAGGATGAGATTAGACCCTCAGGAATTGCACCGTCCAGCGCGTTCAAAGCCAGCTCTGCGCCGAAGGGAGCCATCGTCACATCTCACGGCGAGACGATCGCCGCCTTCTCCCTTCCCCCTTTGATGGGGGAAGGGTTGGGGATGGGGGTGAAAGAGTTTCAGGATGGGGCGCGGCCGGCGTGAAGTCGTCCGGCGGGGTCACCCCCATCCCTGCCCTTCCCCCATCAAAGGGGGAAGGGTTCAGTTTAGGTTTTCAAGGTCGTGGAACACCCTCCGCGCCGGAGGGAGCCATCCTTACATCTCACGGCGAGACGATCGCCGGTCTGACCAGGTCACTCAAGGCCCGGTCTGCGACCGGCCGCTCCGCGGCGGCCCGGAGGGCCGGCCTTGACTGACCTGGTCAGACCGGCACGCTGCAGCCTCCAAGAGATGTAAGGCTTGGCGCGACGCGGGGGCGTCGGGTTTCAGCACTGAACGGACGGCAGGCTAGTTCGCTCTGCGCCATGGTCCGTGAAGGCCGGCGCGCATGCGGCAAGGGCGAGGTCCCTTGGCTTAGCCGCTTGTACCCCCGGTGGAGGTGTGGAAGCTTCGCCGCTCAAAGCTGGGGGCGAGCATGGATCTTGGAGAACGCCGACGCCGGGTCGCTGAGGCGCAAGATAAAGTTCTGGCCATCGAAGCGCGCCTCAAGAAATCGGAAGCGCGCCTCAAGGACCGACGCGAAGAGCTTGCGGCCGAATATTACTCGCCCGAAGACGACTATCCCGAAGAACCCTATGAACCTGATTTCGACGATTACAACGTGGAAGACGCCGTCGAGAACGCGTCAATCCAACGTGACGCCGATAAGGCTTCCCTCAACAAGGCAAAAAGCAACCTCGACGAAGAGCAAGCGATCTTTGAGGCTGAGAACTCGGCCCAGATTATCCGCGCAGCTGACGAGGAGCGCGCTGGTGCCGTCCAATGGGACCGGCGGTTTCATACTTCGCTAGCGATCGGTCACGGTGCCGCATTCGCCGCCATCGTCACCCACGCGTTCGACCACGATACCTCTCAGGCGGCGATCAGATACTCGCTCGCTCCGCTGCTGTTATTCGGCGCAGGCCTAATTACCGGTGGAACCATTCCGCTCCTATTGGCTCGGCGCGGAGACCCCACAGACGCAAAGGCGGCGCTGGACATCGCCGACAGGGCCAGGCGCAACGGCCAGGCCATGGCAACTATCTCCGCCATCCTGTTTCTTTTCGGATTGATCGCTTCAGTGTTCGGCGTCTGGGGAATGGCCTATCAGCCCACCAAGCCCGCCGAGACCGAGGCGAAGACGGTCGTTACGCGGCCGGCTCTCCCCTCAGCCCCGCTAGCATCTACTGCGCCACCGACTCAGACGGAAAGCGCAGGAAAGCCGTGAGCAATACAGTCCATCCGCGCCTCGTTCGTCGCCCTGAAAGATTCGCGCCGGTGCGGTTCTGGCGCGACCTCATAGCCCGCCTCCTCAGTCGCTAACCCCTAAGCCGCCTCAACATCCAGCGAATAGCCCGCCGACCGCACCGTCCGGATCGGATCGCCGTCCGCCGAGCCGTTCAGCGCCTTGCGCAGGCGGCCGATGTGCACGTCCACCGTCCGCGCCTCGACATAGACGTCCGAGCCCCAGACCGCGTCCAGAAGCTGTTCGCGGCTGAACACCCGGCCGGGGTGCTGCATCAGATAGTCGAGCAGGCGGAATTCGGTGGGGCCCAGGTGCACTTCCTTGCCCTGGCGCTTCACCCGGTGGGCGACGCGGTCGATGATGATGTCGCCGACCGTGATGCGGTCGTCGGCCAGGCCCGGGCGGATGCGGCGCAGCACGGCGCGGACGCGGGCGGTCAGTTCGACCATCGAGAACGGCTTGACCACATAGTCGTCGGCGCCGGTGTCGAGGCCCCGAATCCGGTCGCTCTCTTCGCCGCGCGCGGTCAGCATGATGATCGGCACGTTGCGGGTCTCGGCCCGGCCGCGCAGGCGGCGGCAGACCTCGATGCCCGAGACCTTGGGCAGCATCCAGTCGAGGATCACCAGGTCGGGCGCGCGTTCGCTGGCCATGGTCAGGGCTTCTTCGCCGTCACCGGCCAGGCCGACCTGATAGCCTTCCTTGTCGAGATTATAGTGCAGGAGGGTGGCCAGGGCGTCCTCGTCCTCGACCACAAGAACATACGGAGTCAAAGCCTGGGTTTCCTTTAGCGCGGCGTATCGAGCTTGGGACGCTTGGAGATGATCTCCTCGCCCGTGATTTCGAAGTGGATGATCTCGGCGATGTTGGTGGCGTGGTCGCCGATGCGTTCCAGGTTCTTGGCCACGAACAGCAGATGGGCGCAGGCGTTGATCGTGCGCGGGTCGCCCATCATGTAGGTCAGCAGTTCGCGGAAGATGGCGTTGTAGTGCTCGTCGACCTCTTCGTCGCGGCTCCACACGCCGATGGCGCGTTCCAGATCCGAGGCGCTGTAGGCGTCCAGCACGTCCTTGAGGCGGCCCTGGACCAGCTTGCCCATGCGCTCGATCGAGCGGGTCAGGGCGGTCATGGGTTCGGCGTCGGTCAGGATCAGGGCGCGCTTGCCGATGTTCTTGGCCATGTCGCCGCAGCGTTCCAGGCTCATCGAGATCTTCAGCGCGGCGACGGCGTGGCGCAGGTCCACGGCCATCGGCTGGCGCAGGGCGATCAGCTTGAAGGCCTTGCGTTCGATCTCGCCCTGCAGGGCGTCCAGGCGCTCGTCGCGGGCCACGACCTGCTGGGCCAGCGGGGCGTCGCGGCGGGCGATGCACTCGACGGCGTCGGCGATCTGGGCCTCGGCCAGGCCGCCCATGCGGGTGACCTCGGCCGTGAGGTGGTTCAGCTCTTCGCCGTAGGACTTGACGGTATGTTCGGTCATTGCGGGATCCTACCGGTTAGCCGAAGCGGCCGGTGATGTAGTCTTGCGTGCGGGTGTCGCGAGGATTGGTGAACATCTCCTCGGTCGAACCGCTCTCGACCAGCTTGCCCAGATGGAAGAAGGCGGTCTTCTGCGAGACGCGGGCGGCCTGGGCCATCGAGTGGGTGACGATGACGATGCAGAACTGGCTGCGCAGCTCGTCGATCAGTTCCTCGATGCGGGCCGTGGCGATGGGGTCCAGGGCCGAGCAGGGCTCGTCCATCAGGATCACTTCGGGACCGACGGCGATGGCGCGGGCGATGACCAGGCGCTGCTGCTGGCCGCCGGACAGGCCGGTGCCGGGCTGGTGCAGGCGGTCGGCGACCTCGTTCCACAGGCCGGCCTTCTTGAGGCTGCTCTCGACGATGGCTTCCAGCTCGGCCTTGCCGGTGGCCAGGCCATGGATGCGCGGGCCGTAGGCGACGTTCTCGAAGATGGTCTTGGGGAACGGGTTGGGCTTCTGGAACACCATGCCGACGCGCGAGCGCAGGACCACGGGATCGACGCTCTTGAGATTGACGTCATTGCCGTCGATCGCGATCACGCCCGACACCTTGGCCGACGGGATGGTGTCGTTCATGCGGTTGATGCAGCGCAGGAAGGTCGACTTGCCGCAGCCCGACGGGCCGATGAAGGCGGTGACCGACTTGCCCGGGATGTCGATATTGACGTCGAACAAGGCCTGCTTGTCGCCGTAGAACACGTTGACGTCCTTGGCGCGGATCTTGATCTCGTGGGTCGAGGCCGGCGGATAGGTCTGGGCCGAGGCCGTCTTGATGACGGGCGCGGAGACGGAATCGTCGGGGCTGCGGGTGGTCATGGCGTGTCCCTGGACGAGGGGAAGGGCGGAAGGGTTCAGGATCATGGGTCGGTCTACCAGCGGCGCTCGAAGCGGCGGCGCAGGATGACGGCCGCGGCGTTCATGACGATCATGAAGACCAGGAGGACGATGATGGCCCCGGCGGTGCGCTCGTGGAAGGCGCGCTCCGAAGCGTTCTCCCAGATGAACACCTGCACGGGCAGAACGGTGGCGGCGCCGGTGAAGCCTTCCGGCACGCCGGGCACGAACGAGACCATGCCGATCATCAGCAGCGGCGCGGTCTCGCCCAGGGCGTGGGCCAGCGACAGGATGGCGCCGGTCATCACGCCGGGCATGGCCAGCGGCAGCACGTGGTGGAAGACGGTCTGGGTCTTGGACGCGCCGACGCCCAGGGCGGCTTCGCGGATCGAGGGCGGCACGGCCTTCAGCGCCGAGCGGGTGGCGATGATCACCGTGGGCAGGGCCATCAGGGCCAGCACCAGACCGCCGACCAGCGGCGAGGAGCGCGGCACGTGCAGCCAGTTGATGAACAGGGCCAGGCCCAGCAGGCCGTAGACGATCGACGGCACGGCGGCCAGGTTGTTGATGTTGACCTCGATGACGTCGGTCCAGCGGTTCTTCGGGGCGAACTCTTCCAGATAGACGGCGGCCATCACGCCCATCGGCACGGCGATCAGGGCGGTGATCAGCAGCATCATGGCCGAACCGACCACGGCGCCCAGAACCCCGGCCTGTTCCGGCTCGGTGGAGTCCGAATTGGTGAAGAAGGCGAAGTTGAAGCCCGACTTGACCGAGCCGTCCTTCTTCAGCTGGTCCAGCCAGTCCAGCTGCTGGTCGTCCAGCTTGCGGTCTTCCTGGACGGTGGAGCGCTTGATCTCGCCCTTGAAATAGAGGTCGGCGTCGGCCTTGAACGGGCCGGTGACGGTGACCGTCTTGCCGATCAGCGACTTGTCGGCCTTCAGCTGGTTGAGCAGTTGGAAGCCCAGGTCGCGCGAGGTGAGGTCCATGACCTTGCCCGAGACCAGGCCCAGGTCGTCATCGACCACGCCCAGCTTCTTCATCATCGCCTCGGCGACGATGTAGTCATAGTTGACGCCCTCGAGGTCGGTGACGTCGATGCGCTCGGGGTTCAGATAGACCGGCACGCTCAGCGTGTGGGTCTGGAAGGTGGTGTAGCCCTGGCCGACGATGCGGCCGACCAGCACCACCAGGAAGATCATGGCGATGGTGATGGCCATCAGCCCTTGGGCCTTGAACCAGGTCTCGGCGCGGTGGCGCTTCTTGAGGCGGGCTTCCATGGCGGTCTGGGCGGCGGTCAGCGAGGCGCGAACCGAACCAGCGGGGGCGGCGGCGTCAGTCATACTGTTCCCGATACTTCTGGACGATGCGCAGGGCGATGATGTTCAGGCCCAGGGTGACGACGAACAGGGTCAGACCCAGACCGAAGGCCGCGAGGGTCTTGGGGCTGTCGAACTCCTGGTCGCCGGTCAGCAGGGTGACGATCTGGACGGTCACGGTGGTGACCGTATCCAGCGGATTGGCGGTCAGCTTGGCCTGCAGGCCGGCGGCCATGGTGACGATCATGGTCTCGCCGACGGCGCGGGACACGGCCAGCAGCATGGCGGCCATGATGCCCGGCAGGGCGGCGGGCAGGACCACCTTCTTGACGGTTTCCGACTTGGTGGCGCCCATGGCGTAGCTGCCGTCGCGCAGGCTCTGCGGCACGGCGTTGATGATGTCGTCCGACAGCGAGGAGACGAACGGGATCAGCATGATCCCCATCACCACCCCGGCCACCAGGGCCATCTGGTTCTGCACTTCCATCAGGTACTGGCCGACGCCGTCCAGCGGACCGCCCACCATGGTGGCGCCCAGGGCGTTGAAGCCGGCGCGGAACAGCGGACCCACGGTCAGGGCGGCGAAGAAGCCGTAGACCACGGTCGGCACGCCGGCCAGGATCTCCAGCAGCGGCTTGATGGTCGAGCGCACCGGGCGGCTGGCGTATTCGGACAGGTAGATCGCCGAGTAGAGGCCCACCGGAGCGGCCACGGCCATGGCGATCAGCATGATCAGGAAGGTGCCGGCGAACAGCGGCACCGCGCCGAACGCGCCCTCGGAGGCCACCTGGTCGGCGCGCATGGCGATCTGCGGGCTCCACTCGGTGCCCAGCAGGAAGGCCATCGGCGAGACGCTCTGGAAGAAGCGCCAGCTTTCCCAGACCAGCGACAGCACGATGCCCAAGGTGGTCAGGACGGCGAGGATGGAGCAGGCCATCAGCAGGCCGCCCACCCAGCCCTCGACCCGGTTACGGGCGCGGAAGTCGGCGGAAAGACGCGGGAAGGCCAGCAGGAAGCCGGCCAGGGCGACCACGCCGGCCAGGCCCAGAACGCTGTAGCGGATCAGGGCGTCGATGCGGCGGGCCTCGGCCACCTTGGCGTCGAGCGCGACCTTCAGTTCGCCCTCATAGGCGATCTCGCTGGGCGCGATGCCCTGGGCGATGGCCTGGGCGTCGCTGAAGAACACCGCCTGGCGGTCGACATCCTGGGACTGGAGGATCGCCGGGCGCTGCGCCTGCAGCATGGCGTCCTCGACCCGGTCGCCGAACATGGCGCCCAGCAGCAGGAGCAGGGCGGCGGGGGCGCCGGCCCAGAGCGCGGCGTAGCTGCCGTAATAACCGGGAAGCGAATGCAGGACGCGCTTGGCGCCGCCGGCATTGGCCACGGCGCGGCGCTTGCCGAGCATGAAGGCGATGCTGGAAAACAGCGCCAGAAACAGGAGCGAGAGCCAGGTCAGCATGCGTGCGGCGGGGTCTTGCGCGAGAGGTTGCGATGACGGCGCCCAACGCGTCGTCCCGCCCGGCTTGAGCTATGCCCGCCAGGCGCTGTGCTTATGCGACGTTTACGTGACAGTTTAAAGACAGTAGCCGGCCCTATTCCCGCCCCGCAACATGGCCAAGCTGAAACACATCGGGGCGCTCCTGAAATCGCAACGCAACGAAGCCCCGGCATGACCGTTCCGGCGCTGGTCCTGGCGTGCATCCGTCTTGCGCGCCCCGCCTTCGCGCCATGGGACCGTCTGGAGACCTGAACTTGAACCTTGCTATGACCACCCGGCCCGATGACATCGCGGCGCGCCGCCTTCGCACCGCCCTGATGCTGGGGGCCTGCGCCGCCCTGATGGCCACCCCGGCCCTGGCGCGCCAGACCGCGGCGCCGGCCTCGGCCGCGCCGGTCGCGCAGCCCGAGACGACGGAAGACGACGCCTATGAGGTCGACGCCCTGACGGTCACGGCCTCGCGCCAGCAGCCCGGCGCGGTGATCGGCGACATTCCGCCGGAACTGCAACTGTCGCCGCGCGACATCCGCGCCTATGGCGTCTCGACGGTCTCCGAACTGATCACCGCCCTGGAACCCCAGACCTCTTCGGCCCGCGGCGGCGCGGCGGGCGGGCGTCCGGTGATCCTGGTCAACGGCGGCCGCATCTCCAACTTCGGCGAGGTGCGCGACATTCCCACCGAGGCCATCGCCCGGGTCGATATCCTGCCCGAGGAAGTCGCGCTGAAATACGGCTATCGCGCCGACCAGAAGGTCGTGAACCTGGTCCTGCGCCGCCGCTTCCGGGCCACCACCGTCGAGGCCGGCGCCAAGACGCCGACCCAGTCGGGCGGCGCCGACATCGTGGACGCCCGCCTCAACCACCTGCGCATCCAGCGCGACACCCGGGTGATGGTCGACGCCAAGGTCAGCGACCAGAGCGCCCTGTATGAAGCCGAACGCGACCTGGACCAGCCGCGCTCGGACGCGATGTTCCGCACCCTGGTTCCCGACCAGAGCACCTGGGCGGTCAACAGCGTGTTCTCGCGCCCGATCAAGGACGGAGTTTCAGCCACGATCAACGCCAGCCTCGAGGGCAGCGACAGCACCAGCTGGCTGGGTCTCAACAGCCTGGCGACCGGTCCGCTGCGCCGCCAGGCCGAGAGCCTGACCGGGCATCTGGGCGGCGGCATGATCGGCGCCGTCAAGGGCTGGCGCTGGAGCGTCACGGGCAATGCCGAGCGCGCCAAAAGTGACAGCACCACCGAGCGGGTGATCAGCGGCCTCGCCTATCGCGACATTTCCAACTCGATCTCGACCTCGGCCGACGTCCAGGCCGATCTCAGCGGAACCCTGTTCCGGATTCCCGCCGGCGCCGTGACCTCGACGGTGACGGGCGGGTTCGAGACCGTGAAGCTGGAAAGCGATTCCGTGAGGGCCGGGCGCATCCAGTCGGGCGACCTGTCGCGCGACACCGGCAGCGCCAAGCTGAACTTCGACCTGCCCCTGACCAGCCTGCGCAACGACGTGCTGCCGGGCCTCGGCAATCTGTCGCTGAACCTGAACCTGGCGGCCGACAAGCTGTCGGACTTCGGGACCCTGACCACGATCGGCTACGGCGCCAACTGGTCGCCCATCCAGAAGCTGCGGATCATCGCCTCGGTCACCCGCGACCAGGGCGCCCCCACCCTGCAGCAAATCGGCGATCCCGAGCAGCTGACCGTCGGCGTGCAGGTCTATGACTTCAGCCGGGGCGAAACGGCGGAGGTCTCGCGCCTGACCGGCGGCAACCGCGCGCTGCGCGAGGAAGAAGGCCGGGTCATCAAGCTGGGCCTCAGCCTCAAGCCGTTCGACAAGACCAATCTGACCCTGATGACGAACTACACCAACTCGCGGACCGACGACCTGATCTCCAGCTTCCCGACGGGCACCAGCCAGATCGAGAATGCCTTCCCCGAGCGCTTCATCCGCGACGCCACCGGCAAGCTGGTGCAGATCGATGCGCGCGCCATCAATTTCGACCGTCGTCAGACCGACGAGCTGCGCACCGGCTTTACCTTCAGCAAGTCCTTCGGTCCCCAGCCTCAGCCCGGCCAGTTCCGGCAAAGGCTGGCGGCCCAGACCCAGGGGCAGACGCAGCCCCAGACCCAGGGCCAGCCCGCGGCTTCGGGCGCGACTCCCGCCGGACAGACCGCCGTCAGGCCGCGCGCCACGACCGAGCGCGAGCCCCTGCCCGGTGACGGGCCGCCGCCCGGCGAGGCTCCTCCGCCCCAGGCCGTGGCAAGCGGCGCGCGGTCCGATGGTGGCGCACCCGCCTTCGGCGGCCCTGGCGGGTTCGGGGGTCCGGGCGGCCCCGGCGGATTCGGCGGCGGCTTCGGCGGCGGCGGACCGCCCGGCGCCGGCACGGTCCAGATCGGCATTTATCACACCGTCAAGTTCACCGACGAAATCACGATCCGCGAAGGTCTGGCGGCGCTCGACCTGCTGGACGGCGCCTCGCTGGGCTCCAGCGGCGGCACGCCGAAGAACCAGATCGACGTGCAGGGCAATGTCTCGCGCAGCGGTCTGGGCGCCAGCTTCAACGCCCGCTGGCAAGAGGGCACCGTCGTGCGCGGCTCCGGCGCGGTCGGCGCCCAGGACCTGTCGTTCTCGTCCCTGACGACGGTCAATCTGCGCCTGTTCGCCGATCTGGGCGCCCAGCCGGCCCTGCGCGGCAAGCCGTTCTTCCGGGGGGCGCGGGTCAGCGCCTCGGTCGACAACCTGTTCGACGCCCGCCAGACGGTGCGCGCGCCCGACGGCACGACGCCGATCACCTATCAGGAGGACTATCTGGATCCTCGCGGACGGGTGATGCGGGTCTCGTTCCGCAAGCTGTTCTGACGACCGCGCCCGCTTCCCGGTTTCGCCCGGGAGGCGGGGCTCAGGCCTGGGCCTCGGCGACCACGCTGCGCTCGGCTCCGGCCTTGGCCATGGGCAGATAGAAGCCGAAGGTCGCGCCCTCGCCCAGAACGCTCTCGACCGTCAGGCCGCCGCGGTGGCGGTTCATGATGTGCTTGACGATGGCCAGGCCCAGACCCGTGCCCGAGCGATCGCCGCTCTTCTGGCCCTCGACCCGGTAGAAGCGTTCGGTCAGGCGCGGCAGGTGCTCTCGCGCCAGACCCGGTCCCCGGTCGGTGACCCGCAGGGCCGCGTAGCGCTCGCCGGCGGCATGATCGGGAGTCAGCAGCGACATCCGCGCCGCCGCCGGATCGCGCGGCGTCGCCGCCGCGTCGGCCGACAGCCCCGGATAGATCTCCACCCGCACCACGCCGTCGCGCGGGGTGTATTTGATGGCGTTGTCGACCAGGTTCTGGATCACCTGGATGATCTGGTCGCGGTCGCCCTCGACCACGGCCGCGCCGCGCGGCGGCAGCACGGGGTCGAAGCTGACCGCCTTTTCCTTGGCCTGGGGCGCCAGGGCGTCGATCACGTCGATCGCGGCCATGGCCAGATCCACCCGGCCCAGCGGGGCGATATGCTCGTTCAGCTCGATCCGCGACAGACTCATCAGATCGTCGATCAGCCGTGACATCCGCTCGGCCTGGGCCAGCATGATGCCCAGGAACTTGTCGCGGGCGCCGGGATCATCCTTGGCGTGGCCGCGCAGGGTCTCGATGAAGCCCGACAGCGAGGCCAGCGGCGTGCGCAGTTCGTGGCTGGCATTGGCCAGGAAGTCGGCGCGGGTGCGTTCGCTGCGGCGGGCGTCGGTCTCGTCGCGCATCACCAGCATCGCGAGGCGTGATCCCCCTTGCCCTTCGCTGAGCGGCCGGGCCCAGGCGATCCATGAGCGGCCCTGGGTTCCGCCGGTCTCATATTCCACCGCCCGCTCGATGCCGCCGAACAGGGCCTCGTCCACCGCCTCCAGCACCTGGGGATTGCGCACGGCGGTCACCAGCAGGGTTCCCTCGCGCTGGATGCGGAAAAGTTCGCGGGCGGCGGCGTTGGCGAACACGAAGCGGCGGCCGGTCAGATCATCGGCCTCCTCGGCGGCGATCACCATCAGCGGGTCAGGCAGGTGCTCCAGAATCACCCCGTAGGGCGGTCCGCTGCGCTCCGGAACCGGGGCCAGGGTGGCGACCGGGCGGTCGCTGGCCTGTATCGCCTTGTGCCTGGCGGTCAGGTAGAGCCCGCCCGCCGCCGTGGCCAGGGCGGCCACGAGGGCTGGCCCCATCTGGGCCGCGCCGGTGGCGGCCAGGGTCAGAATCGCGGCGGGCCCGACGATCAGCGGCAAGGCGGCGCCGCCAAGCAGCCGCGAGACGATTGGAACGGAATGTTTCTCCGGCGACATGGACCAGCGCCTCGTTTCTCGCCGTTGAGGGGATTCGACGAACCAGATATGGCGCCCTGGCATGCCATGCGATAGACGGTTGGCCGCTCTAATGCGTGTCGTTGGCGTTGCTCACCGCAATTTCGCCGCAACGTGACGCAAGTTAGGGTCTGGGTTCTTATCCGAGGTGGTTGTTCGTAATGCAGCGCAAGGTCCTGGTCGCGACAGTCGCAGCCGCTCCTCTCCTGGCTTTGGCGTTTGGCGCTTACGCTGAAACCTCGGTCACGACGGCCCGCACCACGCCGATCGCGACGTCGACCGCCAACAATGGCGCGGCCGACGACGTGAGGGTGACGGCAGACGGCTCCATCAAGCCGACCACCTCCGGGGCCCTGATCACCCTGGACAGCAACAACAAGGTCACCAGCCTGGGGACCCTGGCCACGGTCGGGGTCAACGACTCGACCGGCATCCTGATCCTCGGCGGCAGGACCGGCTCGGTCAGCAACGGCGCGGCCATCACGCTCAACGAAGACTACACGCCCACCGACACCGATTCCGACGGCGACACCGACGGCGCCTTCGCCACCGGCTCCAACCGCTATGGCATCCGCCTGACGGGCCCCGGCGCCTTCACCGGCGACATCGTCAACGAGACCAACGGCGTCATCACGATCGAGGGCAACACCTCGGCCGGCATATCGCTGGAAAGCGCGCTGACGGGCAACTTCACCAATAACGGCACGGTCACCCTGCTGGGCGACAACGGCGCCGGCATCAAGGTCGCCGCCCCCGTGACCGGCAAGGTCACCGTCAATGGCGGCGTCTCGGTGATCGGCAAGAACTCGGTCGGCGTCGCGGTCGACGCCGATGTCGGCGGCGCCTTCGTGGTGCAGGGCGGCGTCACCGCCACCGGCTATCGCTACACCACCCGCCCCTCGCTGCTGACCGATCGCGCCAAGCTGGACGCCGACGACCTGCTGCAGGGCGGCTCGGCGGTGCGCGTCACCGCCAATGTGGCCGGCGGCGTGCTGCTGGACATCCCGCCCAAGGACACCGACACCACCAAGGCCGACGAAGACGGCGACGGCATCCCCGACGCCAGCGAAGGCGCAGCGGCCCTGACCAGCTATGGCGCGGCTCCGGCCCTGCTGATCGGCTCAGACACCCGCACCGTCACCCTCGGCGCGGTCGGGACCGGCGACAACGCCTATGGCCTGGTCGTGCGCGGCGCGATCAGCGCCGGCGGCGTCTATGACGGCGTCACCAGCACGGCCATCCAGATCGGCGGCAATGCCGGCCAGGCGACCACCCTGGCGGGCGGCGTCAAGCTGTCCTCGACCGTGGCCTCCAGCGCCTATGAAGCCAACGCCACGGGCGTGCAGCTCAAGGCCGGCGCCACCGTGCCCACCCTGTGGAACCAGGGCTCGATGTCGGTCTTCACCGTGTCGGAAGGCGCCTTCGATTCGCGGGCCGTCGCCATCGACGCCGGCGCTTCGATGACCACCTTCCGCAACGACGGGGCGATCACCTCGACCGTCGGCGGCGAAAAGGGCAACGCCTATGGCGTCATCGACTATTCGGGCCTGCTGACCAACATCACCAACAACGGCAAGATCTCGACCTCGGTGGTCGCGACCGATGACGCCCAGGACACCGACGACACCGACCTGCTGCCCGGCAACGAGACGGTGACCGGCAAGTCGGTGGCCATCGACGTCAGCCGCAACACCACCGGCGTGACCCTGGTCCAGGCTGGCCTGACCGATGGCGACGACGGCGCCGACGGCGTGGCCGATCCGGACGCCGACAGCGACGGCGTTGACGACGGCGACGAGCCCTCGATGCTGGGCGCGGTCCGCTTCGGCTCGGGCGCGGACACCTTCCGGGTGCTGAACGGCTCGGTGATCGGCGACATCTCGTTCGGCGCCGGCGCCGATACCTTCGTGGTCGACAATGGCTCGCTGGTGCTGGGCGCGCTGACCGACACCGACGGCCTGCTGTCGATCACGGTCGGCAAGGGCAGCCTGGGCATCGCCAACGCCGCGACGATCAACGCCACCAGCCTGAACATCGGCTCGACCGGCAAGATCCTGTTCACCGCCGATCCGACCGCCGGGACCAACACCAAGCTTCAGGTCTCGGGCGCTGCCAACATCGCCAGCGGCGCCGAGCTGGGCATCCGCCTGACCGGCCTGGTCAAGCAGCCCACCTCCTACACAGTGATCTCGGCGGGCAGCCTGACGGTCGGTTCGATCGGTCAGGCCCTGCTGGCCGATTCGCCCTATCTGTATGTCGCCTCCAGCCGGGCCGACACCAACAACGTCTATATCGACGTGCGTCGCCGCACGGCCGCCGAGATCGGCATGAGCCGCTCGCAGGCCGGCGCCTATGACGCGGTGTTCGCGGCCCTGGGCGACAATAAAGACCTGTCGACCGCTTTCCTGGCCCAGAACGGCAAGGACGGGTTCCTGGGCCTGTACGACCAGATGCTGCCCGACCAGGGCGAGGGCCTGTTCGCCTCGCTGCAGGCCGCCAACCAGATGATTTCGGCCGCCACCGCCGTCCGGCCCGATCCGGGCGATCGCTATGGCCCCGACAGCCTGTGGATCCAGGAAATCAACTCGCTGGTCCGTCGCGACGCCGGCCCCACGGCCGGCTCGGACAACCAGGCGTTTGGCTTCGTGGCCGGCTATGAAGCCATGGGCGACGCGGGCGGCGCCCTGGGCCTGACCCTGGCCTATGTGAACGTCGAGGAACACGACACGGTCGCCAAGGTCGGCGAGCAGACCACCGCCTCGTTCGTGCAGGGCGGCGCCTACTGGCGCCGGTCGGTCGGCGGCTGGCGTCTGAACGCGGGCGGCGGCGGCGGCTTTGGCTGGTTCACCGGCGATCGCCGCTTCATCGCGCCGGACGCCAACGCCGACGGCGTGGCCGACCTGATCCTGGCCAACAGCGCCGACTGGAACGGCGCGACCCTGAACGCCTTCGCCGGCGCGGGCTATGAGCAGAAGTTCGGCCGCTACTTCGTCCGCCCTGAAGGCCGGGTCGACTATGTCTGGCTGCGCGAAGGCGAGCGCAAGGAAACCGGGGCCGGCTCCGGCTTCGACCTGACCGTCGAGGAGCGCACCTCCAGCAACCTCTCCGGCGAGTTCGGCATCGCCTTCGGCGCCGACTTCGGCAAGGACGTCTGGTGGCGCCCGGAAGTGCGGGTCGGCTATCGCCAGACCCTGGCCGGCGAAACCGGCGACACCGTCGCCCGGTTCAAGAACGGCAACCCCTTCACCCTGGCCGCGCTCGACGACAAGCAGGGCGCCGCGACCCTGGGCTTCGCGCTCAAGGCCGGCACGCCGATGTCGTATCTGGCCCTCGAAGGCGGCGTCGAAGCCGCCAAGAAGCAGAAGCGCTACAACCTGCGCCTCTCCGGCCGGGCGATGTTCTAACCCTGCATCCAGGCGCCCCACCCGGGCGCCAAACTGCCGAATTCAGACCTCCCGTCGCGCACCCCGCGGCGGGAGGTTTTTCGTTTTGGGCGCCGGGACAAGCTGGGCTGTGACGAATTGTCCCGGAAGGAATAACCGCTCGTTAAGCGATATCTCGTTGTGTCGGCTGAAGTTTTTCCGGGCTTCGCCGGAAGGCCGAGCCGCGCCTGCAGTTTTTCTCAAGGCTGGCTTTTCTAATCTCTATTCACGAGCTAGGAATAATCGTTTTCCCTAGCTCAAGCAGGACGGGCCGCCGAGGCGGGCCGAAAGGGGAATACGATGACGACCAACAAGACCACCCTGCGAACCGCGCTGATCGCCGGCGTTTCGTTCCTGACGATGGCCGGCGCCGCCAACGCCCAGACCGCCCAGGACTCCGAAGCCCGCATCGCCGCCCTGGAAGCCCAGCTGGCCGCCCTGTCCGGCCAGATCGCCGACCTGAAGGCCGCCACCGCCGCCAACGTCAAGGACGTCCGCTCCGCCCAGTCGGCCACCACCGTCACCCTGGCCAATTCCCGCCCGACCATCGCCACCGGCGACGGCGCCTTCTCGGTCTCGTTCCGCGGCATCTTCCAGGCCGACGCGGCGATCTATGACCAGCGCGACGCCGGCCCGCTGTCGACGGACTTCCGCCGCGGCTCGTTCGGCGACGCCGCCGAGAACGACCGCGCCCGCGACCTGGGCGACGGCGCCAACGTCCGCCGCGCCCGCATCGGCATCGAGGGCAAGGCCTTCGGCGCCTTCGACTACAACATGGTCTATGACTTCGGCGGTTCGGGCACCGAAGAGGCCGGCAAGATCTCGTCGGCCTGGGTGCAGTACAGCGGCTATCCCGTGAAGGTCCGCGCCGGCATCTACGCCCCGGTCACCAGCCTGGAAGACGCGTCCAACAACACCGGCTCGCTGTTCGTCGAGCGCGCCTCGGTCGCCGAGACCGTGCGCGGTCTGGCCGGCGGCGACGGCCGCGCGGCTGTCGGCCTGCTGGCCAACGGCGAGCGCTGGAATGTCTCGGCCGCCGTCACCGGCAACACCGTCACCACCCAGACCTATGACGAGCAACTCGGCTTTGTCGGCCGCGTGGCCTATGTGCCCTTCAAGGGCAAGGACTGGCTGATCCATGTCGGCGCCAACGCCAACCTGATCATCGACCCGGCCGCCGGCGGTCCGGACGTGGCCTCGGCCGGCGGCGCGGTGACCAATATCCGCCTGCGCGATCGTCCGGAGCTGCGGGTCGACGGCACGCGCCTGATCGACACCGGCAATATCGACGCCAACGGCGTCACGGCCCTGGGCCTGGAACTGGGCGCGCAGCACAAGAACCTCTACGCCCAGGCCGAGTACTTCAACATCGATGTCGAGCGTCGCAACAGCACGCTCAGCGATCCGAAGTTCGACGGCTGGTACGTCCAGGCCGGCTGGACCCTGACGGGCGAGCCGCGTCGCTACAACACCGCCACCGCCGGCTTCGACAATCCGCGCCCGGCCAAGCCGTTCAATCCCAAGAAGGCCCAGTGGGGCGCGGTCGAGCTGGCCGCCCGCTACTCGACCTTCGACCTGAACCACCTGGCCGGCGGCCCGGGCAACCCGACCCTGCCCGGCGCGATCCGCGGCGGCGAGCAGAACATCATCTCGCTCGGGCTGAACTGGTACCTCAACAACGTCGTTACCGTCTCTGGCGCGTATCGCAATGTCGAGGTCCGTCGCCTGTCGCCGGGCGGTACGGCCTTCGTCGCCGGATCGACCCCGGTCGCCGGCGCCCAGGTCGGCCAGGACCTGGATATCTGGTCGCTGCGAACCCAGTACGCGTTCTAACTCAAACCCCGCCAACCCAAGGATGCCCCATGACCCGTCGTTTCGAGAAACCCACGCGTCGGGGCGTCCTTGGCGCAGCATCAGCCGGCGCGGCGGCCTTCGCCGCGCCGGCCCTGATCGCCGGCCAGACCCAGGCGCAGGGCGTCAGGGGCCTGACCCTGCTGAACGTCAGCTACGACCCGACGCGTGAGCTCTACAAGGACATCAACGCCGCCTACGCCAAGTACTGGAAGGAAAAGGTCGGCCAGACCCTGACCATCAACCAGAGCCATGGCGGGTCGGGCAAGCAGGCCCGCTCGGTGATCGACGGCCTGCAGGCCGACGTGGTCACCCTGGCGCTGGCCTATGACATCGACGAGATCGCCGCCCGGGCCAAGCTGCTGCCCGCCAACTGGCAGTCGCGCCTGCCGCAGAACTCCACGCCCTACACCTCGACCATCGTGTTCCTGGTCCGCAAGGGCAACCCGTGGAAGATCCGGGACTGGAGCGACCTGATCAAGCCGGGCATCGACGTCATCACCCCCAACCCCAAGACCTCGGGCGGGGCGCGCTGGAACTATCTGGCCGCCTGGGCCTGGGCGCTGAAGCAACCCGGCGGCAACCCGGCCAAGGCCCAGGCCTTTGTCGAGCAACTGTTCAAGAACGTGCCGATCCTCGACACCGGCGCGCGCGGCGCCACCACCACCTTCACCCAGCGCGGCATCGGCGACGTACTGCTGTCATGGGAGAACGAGGCCTACCTCGCGCAGGAGGAACTGCCGGGCAAGTTCGACATCGTCTATCCGTCGCTGTCGATCCTGGCCGAGCCGCCGGTGGCGATCGTCGACAGGAACGTCGACCGCCACAAGACCCGCTTGGCCGCCGAGGGCTATCTGAACTTCCTCTACAGCCCCCTGGCCCAGGACCTGATCGGCAAGCACCACTACCGTCCGCGCAATGCGGGCGCGGCGGCCAAATATGCCGGCAAGTTCAAGAAGCTGCAGCTGGTCACCATCGACGACACCTTCGGCGGCTGGAAGAAGGCGCAGGCCACGCACTTCGCCGACGGCGGCGTCTTCGACAAGATCTACCAGCCCAGGTAACCGCCATCGCGGGACGCTCATCCTCCCCTTTGCCGTCCCGCGTACGCGGCGTGAGTCCGGACCGGATTCACGCCGCGCCCATTTTGGGGCATGCTGGGTCGTGTGGACCATCCGACATGGCGGGAACCAGGCCAATCCCGGTGCGTTAGGCGCGATGTCGAGGGTTGCTGCGGGGGACTGAATGCCAACTCGGCCGATCACATGACCGATGCCTCCGAAGCTCGGCGGCTTGAACTGGAACAGCTGGTCGCCGAACGGACCCAGGAGCTGACCCAGGCGCTGGAGCAGAAGACCGCGCTGCTTCACGAGGTGGATCACCGGGTCAAGAACAACCTGCAGCTCATCTCGTCGCTGCTGCTGCTGCAGAACCGGCGGGTGGCCGATCCGGCCGTGAAGCAGGCCCTGCGCGGCATGCTGGAGCGGGTCAGCGCCATCGCCACCGTGCACCGGCGCCTGTTCCAGAGCGACGATGTCGAACGCTTCGACGTCTCGGCCTTCGTGCGCGATCTGGTGGCCGATGTGATCGGCTCGTCGGGCCGCGATGATATCCAGTTCAGTCTCGACCTGGAACGGGTGGATGTGGCCGCCTCCAAGGCCGCGCCCCTGGCCCTGGTGATCAGCGAACTGCTGTCCAACGCCATGCGCCACGCCTTTGTCGAAGGCCGCCCAGGGCGAATCTTCGTCGGCATCAGTCGAATCGACGACGCGTTCCGGATCGAAATCACCGACGACGGCGTTGGTGTGGAGGCTTCAACGAGGTCGTCCGGGTTTGGACTCACGATCGTCCAGCTGCTGTGCCAGCAGCTGAAGGCGAATTGCCAGACCACCGACGCCTCCCCAGGTACGCGCGTTGTGATCAACTTGCCCGTGAACGGCGCGCCTCACTAGTACGGGCGAGGATGTGTGATGAACGAGCAACCGCTCGGCGTTCTGATTGTCGAAGACGAGGTCCTCCTCGCCACGGAGCTGGAATTCCTTCTCGAGGAAGCCGGTTGCTGTTCGCTGGGTCACGCCATGAGTTCCGACGAGGCCATGACCCTGGCCCACGACCTCAAGCCGGATCTGGCCCTGGTGGACGTGCACCTGTGCGACGGCCCGACCGGCGTGGACGTGGCGCGCCGCATTCACGACGACTGCGGCGCCGTAGCCCTGTTCATGACCGCCAACGTCAAGCGTCTGCCCGCTGACTTCGCCGGCGCGTGCGGGGTGATCGGCAAGCCCTATTCCGGCCATGGCGTAAAGACCGCCCTGGAATATCTGACCATCTGCATGCGCGAGGGCCGCGCCCCCGGCCCGCCGCCGATCGGCCTGACCCTGTCGCCGGACTATCTGGCGCTGTGGGGCCTTTTCGACATGCCCAAGGCCGGCTGACCATGGCGGCTTCGCCCGCGGCCGTGGCGGTCGGGGTGGCGGCCGCCCTGCTGTCGATCACCAGCTTCGCGCCCCAGATGGTCAAGATCTGGAAGGAACGCGACGCCTCTTCGGTGTCCCTGCGCACCTATCTGGTCACCGTGGCCGGCTTCATCTGCTGGACGCTGTACGGCGTGCTGATCGGGGCGTGGCCGGTGGTGGCCTCCAACCTCGCCTGCCTGGCCATGTCATCGGGCGTGCTGGTGATGAAATGGCGTTTCGATCACCAGGCCAGCTGACCTCTTTTAAGTGACAGGGGGGGCGGGGTCCGCTATCGAGACCCGCCCTTTTCGCACAGGATCCGCAACCTTGACCGACGCCGCCGAGGAAGCGGGCTGGGCCACCGCCAAGACCCTGGCCGAGGCCCTGCCCTACATCCAGATCTATGACCGCGAGACGGTGGTGATCAAATACGGCGGTCACGCCATGGGCCAGGAAGACGTGGCCAAGGTGTTCGCCGCCGACGCGGTGCTGCTGAAGCTGCTGGGCGTGCATCCGGTGGTGGTGCACGGCGGCGGTCCGCAGATCAGCCGCATGCTCGAGCGGGCCGGCGTCAAGTCGACCTTCATCGACGGCCTGCGCGTCACCGACGAAGCCACCATGGAAGTGGCCGAGATGGTGCTGTCGGGCGCCATCAACAAGGAAATCGCCAACTGGATCACCCTGGCCGGCGCGGAAGCCGACGTCCGGGGCGTGGGCCTGTCGGGCAAGGACGCCCGGATGATCACCGCCGAGAAGGTGACCCGCACCAAGCGCGATCCTGACAGCAATATCGAACAGGTCGTCGACCTGGGCTTCGTGGGCGAGCCGACCAAGGTCGATCCGCACATCATCCAGGCCCTGCTGTCGTCGGAAACCGACTACATCCCCGTCATCGCCCCGATCGGCGTGTCCGAGGCCGGCCAGACCTTCAACATCAACGCCGACACCGTCGCCGGCGCGCTTGCGGGCGCGCTGAAGGCCAAGCGGATGCTGATGCTGACCGACATCGCCGGCGTTCTGGACGCCAACGGCCAGCTGATCCGTCAGATGACCATCGAGGAGGCGCGCGGCCTGATCGCCAGCGGCGTCGCCAGCGGCGGCATGATCCCCAAGCTTGAAAACGCCATCCACGCCGTGGAGTCTGGCGTCGAGGCCGTGGTCATCCTGGATGGCCGCCGCCCCCACGCCATGCTGGTGGAGCTGTTCAGCGAGCACGGCGCCGGCACGCTGATCTCGAAATGAGTCCAGACCTCTCACACGTCGAGACCTGGCTGTTCGATCTCGACAACACCCTGTACCCCGCCGAGTGCGAGTACATGGCCCTGATCGAGGGCAGGATGACCGACTTCGTCGAGCGCGAGACCGGGCTGCCGCGCGAGGAAGCGCGCGCGCTGCAGAAGAAGTATTATCGCGAGCACGGCACCACCCTGGCCGGGCTGATGGCGCACCATGGCATGGCGCCAAAGGCCTTCCTGGACGAGGTGCATGACGTCTCGATGGACCGGCTGATCCCCGATCCCGTCCTTCGGTCAGCGATCGACGCCCTGCCCGGCCGCCGGCTGATCTTCACCAACGGCTCGCTGGGCCATGCCGAGCGGGTGCTGGGCCATCTGGGTCTGGACCATCTGTTCGAGGACGTCTTCGCCATCGAGACGGCCGACTATCTGCCCAAGCCGGCCATGGCGACCTTCGAGAAGATCGTCTCGCGCCACGACCTGAGCGCGCCCGTCACCGCCTTCTTCGAGGACAGCGAGAAGAACCTCGCCCCGGCCGCCGTGCTGGGCATGACCACCGTGCTGGTCGGCGCCCATGCGGCCGCCTCGACCGCCGATTTCGTCCACCATCGCACGCACGACCTCGCCGGGTTCCTGACCTCGGCGCGCCTGAAGGATCTCTGAGCCATGAGCACCACCGTCAGCCTCTCTGATCTGCAGACCGAGATCGAAGCCGCCTGGGAAGCCCGCGACGGCGTCTCCACCGCCACCACCGGCCCCGTCCGCACGGCGGTCGAGGAGGCCCTGCTGCTGGTCGACGCCGGCAAGGTGCGGGTCTCGGAAAAGATCGACGGCGAGTGGACGACCCATCAGTGGCTGAAGAAGGCCGTGCTGCTGTCGTTCCGCCTCAACCCCAACACCGTCATGCGCGCCGGAACCCTGGGCGGCGCGGTGGGTCCGTGGTGGGACAAGGTGCCCAACAAGTTCGACGGCTGGGACGCCCCCAATTTCGAGGCCGCCGGCTTCCGCGCCGTGCCCGGCTCCATCGTCCGTCGCGGCGCCTTCATCGGCCGCAACGTCATCCTGATGCCGTCGTTCGTGAACATCGGCGCCTTCGTCGATGAAGCGACCATGGTCGACACCTGGGTGACGGTCGGCTCGTGCGCCCAGATCGGCAAGCGCGTCCACCTGTCAGGCGGCGTCGGCATCGGCGGCGTGCTGGAGCCCCTGCAGGCCAACCCGACCATCATCGAGGACGACTGCTTCATCGGCGCCCGCTCCGAAGTGGTGGAAGGCGTGATCGTCGGCGAGGGCTCGGTCCTGTCGATGGGCGTGTTCATCAGCGCCTCGACCAAGATCGTCGATCGCAAGACCGGCGAGATCCACATCGGCAAGGTGCCGCCCTACAGCGTCGTGGTGCCCGGCAACCTGCCCGACCCCAAGGGCGGCCCGGGCCTCTACTGCGCCGTGATCGTCAAGACGGTCGACGCCCAGACGCGGTCGAAGACCTCGATCAACGAGCTGCTGCGGGACTAGTCACGGCGCTCGGCCTGACCCCGTCAGGCCGAGACCCCGAACACCGCCCCGACCCCGGCCGTCAGGGCCATGGCGATCGCGCCCCAGAAGGTCACCCGGACCACGGCCTTGACGATGGGCGCGCCGCCCGCCCGCGCGCCGACCCCGCCCAGCAGGGCCAGGAACAGCAGCGAGGCGACCGACACCGCCACGACGATGGCGCCGGCCGGCACGATGATCGCCGTGACCAGAGGCAGGGCCGCGCCGGTGGCGAAGGTCGCCGCCGAGGTCAGGGCCGCCTGAATGGGCCGGGCGGTGGTGATCTCGGAAATGCCCAGCTCCTCGCGGGCATGGGCGGCCAGGGCGTCCTTGGCCATCAGCTGGCCGGCGACCACGCGGGCGACCGCCGGTTCGACCCCGCGCGCCACATACAGGCCGGCCAGTTCATCGAGTTCAAACTCTGGCTGGATTTCCAGTTCGGCCTTTTCCCGCGCCAGGTCGGCGCGTTCGGTGTCGGCCTGGGAACTGACCGAGACATATTCGCCGGCGGCCATCGACATGGCCCCGGCGACCAGCCCCGCGACCCCGACCACCAGGATCTCGCCCCGCCCCTGGGACGCGGCGGCGACGCCGACGATCAGGCTGGCGGTCGAGACGATCCCGTCATTGGCGCCCAGGACGGCGGCTCTCAGCCAGCCGATCCGTTCGATCAGATGGCGCTCGCGGTGACTGATCATGGGGTCTCTCCTGGGAGCCGATAGCCAGAGGCCCATCAGGCGCGCCTGACCTTGACCTGCGTCAAGTCCGACTAACGCTTGCGTCCGCCCTCGACCGCGTAAGGCGTCCCGTCGCGATGCCGATAGCCTTCCTCGCCCTCGCGCAGGATCAGGTCGATGTCGGGATAGTCGCAGCCGTCGGTCTGCGGCGCGCGCGTGCCGATCTCCAGCAGCACGGCCACCCGGTCCGAGCGGTTCTGGATGTGGTGGCCGTTGGCGACGCCGGCCTTGAAGCCCGCGCAGTCGCCGGCCCGCAGGATGGTCTCGCCGTCATTCTCGACCAAGACCACTTCGCCCTCGACCACCCAGGTGAACTCGTCCTCGGCCGTGTGCCAGTGACGCTGGCTGGTCCACTGGCCCGGCGGCAGACGCATCAGGTTGACGCCGAACTGGGTCAGGCCCGCCGCGTCGCCCAGCTTCCACCGCTGCCGCCCCTGGCACGGCGCGTCGTAGGGCGGCGGATAGGCCGTGCCGAAGCGGGTCGGCGCGGCGTCGATATCGATCTTCGGCATGCGGGATCCGTGGAAGAGATTTGCGTGGTTTGCGTCAGGCCGGAGGGAAGCCTAAAGCCAGCATCATGACCAGCCCCGCGCCCGAACCTGTCAGCATCGATCCCGTCGAACTGGCCCAGGCCCTGATCCGCCGCCCGTCCGTGACCCCGGCCGACGAGGGGGCGATGGATCTGCTGGAGCGCCAGCTGGACGCCCTGGGCTTCACCTGCCGCCGGATGAAGTTCGGCGAGATCGAAAACCTCTACGCCCGGCGCGGGACCGCCCGTCCCAATCTCTGCTTCGCCGGCCATACCGACGTGGTGCCTGTCGGCGATGACGCCGCCTGGACCGCCGGTCCGTTCGAGGCCGAAATCAAG
Source organism: Alsobacter soli (assembly GCA_943371355.1). Taxonomy (GTDB): domain Bacteria; phylum Pseudomonadota; class Alphaproteobacteria; order Caulobacterales; family Caulobacteraceae; genus Caulobacter. The sequence goes on along the minus strand of CALRUN020000024.1, from coordinate 4,587 downwards.
GACGGCGTGCTCTATGGCCGGGGCGCGGTCGACATGAAGAGCGCCATCGCCGCCTTCGTCTCGGCGGTCGCAAACACGCCCGACAATCCTGGTTCGATCAGCTTCCTGATCACCGGCGACGAGGAGGGCGTGGCCGAGGACGGCACCGTCAGGGTCGTCCAGGCCCTGGCCGCCGAGGGCGAGATCATCGACCACTGCATCGTCGGCGAGCCCACGAGCGCCGGGGTGCTGGGCGACATGGTCAAGATCGGCCGGCGCGGCAGCATCAACGCCTGGATCGCCGTCGACGGCGTGCAGGGCCACGTGGCCTATCCGCACCGCGCCGCCAATCCGATCCCGGTGCTGATCGACATCCTCAGCCGCCTGCAGAGCCGGGTGCTGGATGACGGCTATACCGGCTTCCAGCCCTCGAACCTGGAAGTGACCACGGTGGATGTCGGCAACACCGCCACCAATGTCATCCCGGCCACGGCGCGCGCGCGGGTCAACATCCGCTTCAATCCGGCCCACAAGGGCCAGGACCTGCAGGCCTGGATCGAGAGCGAGTGCCGCGAGGCCGCCGAGGGCTTCTCAGGCCGCGTCGAGGCCCTGTGCAAGATCAGCGGCGAGGCCTTCCTGACGGAGCCGGGCCCCTTCACCGACGTGATCGTGGCGGCGGTCGGCGAGGCCACCGGCCGCGTGCCGGAACTGTCGACCACCGGCGGCACCAGCGACGCGCGGTTCATCCGCAGCCTGTGCCCGGTGGTCGAGTTTGGCCTGGTCGGCTCGACCATGCACCAGGTCGACGAACGCGTTCCGGTGCAGGAGATCCGCTATCTGGCCGACGCCTATACCGCCCTGATCCGGCGCTATTTCGAAGCCTTCGCGGCTTAAGGTTCCAGCATGCCGGCCATGGACGAGTTCTCGATCGACGACGTCCTGGCCGAGGTGGCCGTGCTGGTGAAGCCGCACTTCGGCAAGGGCCGGCCGGCCGACTACATTCCTGAGCTGGCCAATGTGCCGGGTTCGAAGTTCGGCATGGCCGTCTGCACCCTGGACGGCGGCGAGCACGTGATCGGCGACGCCGACGAGCCCTTTTCCGTCCAGAGCATCACCAAGGTCTTCGCCCTGGGCCTGGCCCTGAACCGCTTTGGCGACGAGGTCTGGCGGCGGGTCGGCAAGGAGCCTTCGGGCACGCCCTTCAACCATCTGTCGCAGCTGGAGGCCGAGGCGGGCGTGCCCCGCAACCCGTTCATCAACGCCGGGGCCCTGGCGATCACGGATCATCTGCTGGACACGGTCAGGGATCCCGCCGCCCTGGTGCGCGGCTTCGCCAGCGTGCTGGCCGATGAGGCCGTCGAGATCGACGAGGCGGTTGCCGCCTCCGAGCTCGCCACCGCTCACCAGAACCGCGCCATCGCCAACCTGATGCGCGGCAAGGGCACCATCACCCACGATCCCGAGGCCGTGGTCGCCGCCTATTGCCGCCAGTGCGCCCTGACCATGAGCTGCCGACAGCTGGCGCGGGCCATGCTGCCCCTGGCGGCCGGCGGCTTCTCGCCGGTGATTCAGGAGACCATCTTCCCCGACCGTCTGACCCGGCGCCTGAACGCCCTGCTGCTGACCTGCGGCATCTATGACAGCGTCGGCAGCTTCGCCTATCGCGTCGGCCTGCCCGCCAAGAGCGGCGTCGGCGGCGGCATCGTCGCCGTGGTTCCCGGCAAGGCGGTGATCACGGTCTGGTCGCCGGAGCTGGACCGGTTCGGAACCTCCGTGGTCGGAACGGCGGCGCTCGAGGCCTTCGCCCAGCTGACCAACTGTTCGGTGCTGTAGGCGGGGTTGACCCCGATCAAGGCAACGGCCCGCCCGGCGTGAGCACGACTCCTTTCAGGAGCCATCATGACCAAACGCATTCTGATCCTGCTGGGCCACCCAGATCCCCGTCCCGAGCGCTTCGACGCCGCCCTGGCCACGGCCTATGCCGAGGCGGCTCACGAGGCCGGTCACGCCGTGCGCCGGGTGGACCTGGGCGACCTGGAGACGCCGTTCCTGACCAGCCAGGCCGAGTTCGACAGCGCCCCGCCGGCCCATATCGCCGACCTGCAGAAGGACATCCTGTGGGCCGAGCATATCGTCCTGGTGTTTCCGCTGTGGCTGGGCGCGACGCCGGCCAAGCTCAAGGCCCTGCTGGAGCAGGTGTTCCGCGCCGGCTTTGGCCTGGAGCAGAGCCCCAGGGGCCCTGTCCCGAAACTCAAGGGACGGTCGGCCCGCCTGGTGGTGACCATGGGCATGCCGGCCATCGCCTTCCGGCTGATGTTCGGCTCGCACGGCCTGCTGGCGCTGGACAAGGGCATGCTGCGCCTGGCCGGGATGTCGCCGGTGCGAAAGACCGTGATCGGCGGGATCGAGGCGATCGGCGGCCATGGGCGGCTGAAGTGGCTGAGCCGCATGCGACGGCTGGGGCGGCTGGGGGTCTAGTCCCCGTAACCCACGCCCACAAGATAAAGCCCGTCTGGGGGCGCGACAGGCCCGCAAGCGGTTCTGTCCTTCGCCTCCAGCGCATCCTTCACGTCTTGCGCGCTCCACCGGCCGATGCCGACCTCGACCAGGGTGCCAGTCATCGACCGGACCTGGCGATGCAGGAACGACCGCGCCTCGAACCCCAGGCAGACCGCCTCGCCCTCGCGCCAGACCCGGGCCACGTCCAGGGTCTTGAGCGGCGACTTGGCCTGGCAGTGCATGTCTCGGAAGGTGGTGAAGTCGTGCAGGCCCACCAGATGCTGGGCGGCCGCATGCATGGCCTGCGCGTCCAGCGGCTTCTTCACGTGCCACACCCGGCCCTTGTCCAGCGCCGGCGGCGCGGGGCGGTTGAGGATGCGGTAGAGATAGCGCCGCTCATTGGCCGAGAACCGGGCGTGCCAGTCGCCCTCCGCGATCTCGCAGGCCAGGATGCTGACCGCCTCGCGGGTCAGGTGAGCGTTCAGAGCGTTCATGACCGTCTGGGCCGGCCAGTCGCGCTCGAGGTCGACATGGACCACCTGGCCCGTCGCATGAACGCCGGTGTCGGTGCGGCCCGCCGCCGCGATGCGCAGGTCCTGGCCGCAGAAGGCCTTCACCGCCGCCTCGATCGCGCCCTGCACCGACGGAAGGGTCGCCTGGGCCTGGAAGCCGTTATAGGGCCGGCCGTCATACTCGACGAGGAGGCGGTAGCGGGGCATCAGGCCAGCAGGGTTCCGGCGGGCAGCGGGAAGCCCCGGATGAAATCGCCGGCGTCCTGTGCGCCCTTGCCCTCGCGCTGGGCCTTCAGCAGGCGCACCGCGCCGTCTCCGCAGGCGATCAGCAGGGCATCATCCAGCACCGCGCCGGGCGCGCCTTCAGCATCTTCCACACGTGACAGGAGGGCCTTCACGCGCACGGAGCCCTTCTCGGACGGCGCCTCGAACCAGGCGCCGGGGAAGGGCGACAGGCCGCGGATGTGGCAGTCGACCTCGGCGGCGGGGCGGGTCCAGTCGATGCGGGCCTCGGCCGACTTGATCTTTTTAGCGTAAGTCACGCCCTCTTGGCTCTGCGGCGTCTCGCGGGCCCCGCCGCGCTCGATGGCGCCCAGGGCGACCGGGAGGATGCGCGAGCCGACGGCGGCGAGCTTGTCGTGCAGGCTGCCGGCGGTGTCGAGCTTGTCGATCCGCACCTGTTCGGACATCAGGATCGGGCCCTCGTCGAGGCCCTCGCTCATCCGCATCACCTGGACGCCGGTCACCGCGTCGCCGGCCATGATCGCCCGCTGGATGGGGGCCGCGCCGCGCCAGCGCGGCAGCAGCGAGGCGTGCAGGTTGAAACAGCCCTCGCGCGGCGCCTCCAGCACCTCGCGCACCAGGATCTGGCCGAAGGCCACGACCACGGCGGCGTCGAGGTCCAGCGCCTTGAAGGCCTCGATCTCCTCGGGCGTCTTCATCGAGACCGGCGTGCAGACGGGCAGGCCCAGGCCTTCGGCGAAGGCGTGGACCGGCGAGGGCTTCAGGTCGTGGCCGCGACCGCGCGGGGCGGGCGGCTGCGAATAGACGGCCACGATCTCATGGCCCGAGGCGACCAGTTCGGCCAGACAGGCGACGGCGAAATCGGGGGTGCCGAGGAAAGCGATGCGCATGGGCGCGGTTTAGCGGTCCGCGCCCCGCATTGAAAGCGGCAGGCGGAACCTTGGCCGTAGGGGACCGTTATCCTGCCGACACTTTTCCAGGAGCATCATCATGCGTTCCACCCTGATCTTCGCCGTCTGCGCCGCCGCCCTGTCTCTGGCCGCCTGCTCGGACCAGCACGCCACCGAGATCAAGGAGGGCGCCAAGGCCGCCGCCACCGACATCAAGGACGCGGCCAAGGAAATCTCCAGCGACCCCGACGTCAAGGAAGCCGGCACGGCCCTGAAGGAAAGCGCCAAGGAGGCCGGCGCCGAACTGAAGGAAGCCGCCGGCAAGGCGACGGACGCGGCGCAGGACGCGGGCGAAAAGGCCGGCGACGCCGCCAAGGAAGCCGGCTCCGACATCAAGGCCGGCGCCAAGAAGGCCGGTCAGGAAACCAAGGAAGAGGTCCACGAGGCGACGCGGTAAGCGCGGA
>CALRUN020000023.1:0-65002 GCA_943371355.1 Alsobacter soli | reverse complement strand
GCCACGACGGCCGCCACCGGGCCGATCAGAGCCGCCAGGAACCCGGACTCGGCTTCGCCAAGCTCATTGGACGCCGAGATGAACAGGCTCGACACCGCGCCGACGCGGCCTCGCATCGCGTCGGGGGTCGAAAGCTGGATCAGGGACTGGCGGACATAGACGCTCAACATGTCCGCCCCGCCGAGCAGGACCAAGAAGCCCAGTGACAGCGGCATCCAGCGCGACAGACCAAAGCCGATTGTGGCGGCGCCGAAGACGGCGACCGAGGCCAGCATCTTGACCCCGACGTGGTTCTTCAGCGGACGCCAGGAAAACCAGAAGGCCGTCAGCATCGCCCCCACGGCGGGCGCGGCGCGCAAATGGCCAAGGCCCGCGGGACCGACATGCAGGATGTCGCGGGCGAAGATCGGCAGCATGGCCGTCGCGCCGCCCAGCAGGACGGCGAAGAGATCCAGGGAAACGGCCCCCAGAACCAGTTGGTTGTCGCGCACATAGCCAAGACCTTCGACCATCTGACGCCAGGGATTGCGGGTTTTGTCCATGACCGTTCGGATGAGCGGGCGGATCAAAAACATCAGCAGAAGCGATCCTCCCAGCAACGCCGCGCTGGTGGCGTAGGGCGCGTGGGGCGCCCAGGCATAGAGATAGCCGCCCGCCGCCGGCCCCAAGATGCCGCCGATCCGTCCGGCTATGGCGTTGGTCGCGATCGCGTGCGGCAAAACCGCCGGCGGCACGAGACTGGGTCCCAGGGCGCCAATCGCCGGCATAGAAAAGGCGCGCGCCACGCCCAGTAGACCGGCCACGAGCATCAGCGCCGCCAGGGACGAGGAAGCCTGAAAGCTCAGCGCGGCCAAGAGGCCCGCGCAGATCAGCTGCAAGGCCGTGGTGCACCGCACGATGGCGCGCCGGTCAAGGCGGTCGGCCGTCCAGCCCGTGACCAAGGTCAGGACGAAAAGCGGCACGAATTGGACAAGGCCGACAAGACCCAGCTGAAGCGCCGCGTCCTTGGGCTCCATGGTCAGGCGGGCCAGGTCGTAGACCTGCCATCCGATCACCACGACCATCATATTCTGGGCCAGCGTGGAGAACAGGCGGGCGGTCCAGAAGAAGCGAAAATCCCGGAACGCGAACGGATGGGTCCGGTCGACCATGTTATCTCCTGCGGCCTGGCGACGTTCGATCGGGCCCGCCCGCGATGCATCGTTCGACGGCGCGCCAAGCGCAAGGCGCCGGCCTCAAATCGAATGCCTGTCCGACCGTCTTCTATAGCCGCGCGGCCACGACGGCCGGTATCCTCGGACGCTCGAGGCAAGGACGGACAGAGCCATGATAACCGGCGCGGAAGCCGCGGTGCGCATGCTGCAACAGCATGGCGTCAAACATATTTTCGGCCTCTGCGGCGACACCAGCCTGCCGTTCTACGACGCGCTAGCCCGCCTCGATCACGGCATGGAGCACATTCTGACGCGGGACGAGCGCAGCGCCGCCTACATGGCCGACGCCTATGCGCGGGTGACGGGCAAGGTGGGGGTCTGCGAAGGCCCCAGCGGCGGCGGGGCGACCTATATCCTGCCGGGCGTCATCGAGGCCAACGAGTCTTCGGTGGCGTTGCTGTCGATCACCTCGGACGTGCCGGTGACGGCGCGCGGCCGCTACCCCCTCACCGAGCTCGACCAGAAGGCGCTGTTTGCGCCGCTGACCAAGTGGAACACGGTCGTCGATCACGTCTCGCAGATCCCGCACGTCTTTCGCACCGCCTTCCGGGCCATGACCACGGGCCGCCCCGGCGCGGCCCATATCGGCCTGCCCTACGATCTGCAGAAACAGACCTTCGACGCCGATATCTGGGCTCAGTCCCAGCACGGGCGCTTTCCCGCCTATCGAACGGGGCCTGACCCGGACCTGGTGCTGGCGGCCGTTGAGGTCATCCTCGCCGCCCGTCGCCCCGTCTTCGTCTGCGGCGGCGGGGTGATCATCTCCGGCGCGAGCGCCGAGCTGGCGGCCTTGGCCCAGCTGCTTGACGCCCCGGTCGCCTCCACCGTCAGCGGCCATGGCGCGATCGCCGACAACCATCCCCTCGCCGTCGGCGTGGTCGGCGCCAACGGCGGCGTGGACCAGACGCGAGACATCCTGGCCTCGGCCGACACGGTGATCTTCGTCGGCTGCCGGGCCGGCTCGACCACCACCGAGCATGGCTCCACCCCGGGACGCGACGTGCCCATCGTCCACATCGACGTCGACCCGATGGTCGTGGGCGCCAACTACCGGGTCGAGGCCGGCCTGGTCGGCGACGCCCGACTGTGCCTGGCCGCCCTGGGCGCGGAAATCGCCCGGCGGCTGGACGGGGTTGGGCGCCAGACCGATGCGGCGGCTCGCCTGCGCGCCATGCGCCAGGCCAAACGCGCCGGCTTCGAGATCCTGGCCCGATCGACCGATCGGCCGATCCGGCCCGAGCGGGTGCTGGCCGCGGTTCAGGCCGCCCTGCCCGCCGACGGGATCATCGTCGCCGACCCGGGAACGCCCTGCCCCTACTTCTCGGGCTATTTCGATTTCAACAGCACAGGGCGACGCTTCATCACCAATCGCGCCCAGGGCGCCCTTGGCTTCTCCCTGCCGGCGGCCGTGGGCGCCGCCTATGGGGCGCCCGGCGCCAAGATCGTCGCGGTGATGGGCGACGGCAGCTTCGGCTTCGCGGTCGGCGAACTGGAGACCATCGTCCGCAAACAGATCCCCGTCACCCTTATCGTCTTCTCCAACGCGTCCTACGGCTGGATCAAGGCCAGTCAGAAGGACGGCTATGGCGAGCGCTATTTCTCGGTCGACTTCGGCCGTTCCGATCATGCGCGCATCGCCGAGGCCTTCGGTCTGAAGGCCTGGACGGTCTCCGACCCCGCCGAGCTGGATGGCGTCATCCGCGCCGCCATAGCCCATGACGGTCCAACCCTGGTCGATGTGATTTCCCAGCCGCTCGAGGAATCGGCCGTGCCGGTCAGCCGCTGGATGGGGTGAAGACGCACCCTACCGCCAGGCGCGGCCTTGAACAGATACACTTTAGATATATCTATTCAAGCAACACAGCGACGAAACGAGTCGCTTCACGGCGTGTTCGAACCCTCGACGCCGTCCCGCCAACGAGGTTTGCCTTATGTCTCCCCACCAAATCCGCCGCGTTCGCCATGAAACGCGACGACGCACCCTGAGGGTCATCTCGCGTCAGGTCCTGACCCCGCGCATGGTGCGTATCGTCCTGACCTCAACCGAACTGCACGACTTCGTCAGCGCGGCCGCCGACGACCATGTCAAGCTGTTCTTCCCCACGCCGGACGGTCCGGTGATGCGCGATTTCACGCCGCGCGCCTTCGACACCACACGCTGCGAACTGACCATCGACTTCGCCCTGCATGACAGTGGGCCCGCCACGGAATGGGCCAGCGCCGCCGCGGTCGGGGACATTCTGGAGATCGGCGGTCCCCGCGGATCGGCGATCGCGCCCGACGATTTCGACTGGTATCTTTTGGTCGGCGACGAGACGGCCTTTCCGGCCATGGCGCGACGGCTTGAGGAGCTTGGCCCCGGGACGCCGGCGGCTGTCTACGCGATCGCCCAGGACGCCGCCGAAGTGATGAGGTTCGCCTCGCCCGCCGCTCTCAGCCAGACTTGGCTGGTGCGCGACGGTCGCGCCGATGACGCCGCCCAGCTGCACGAGGCCTTAGAAACCTTCGTCCCGCCAAACGGCGAGGGCTTTGTGTGGATCGCCGCCGAGGGCGCGGTGGCGCGCGCCTTGCGCCAGTACATGATCGAGAGCCGCGGACATCCGCCGACCTGGATGAAGGCCGCCGGCTATTGGGCGCGCGGCAGGGCCGACGGCGGCGCGAAGATCGAGGACGCTTAGAGCGCGAAGGGTCGCTCAAGGCGGCCAAGGGCCTGGATGAAGCATCGGGCCGATGCTTCGGCGGTAGAACTGCTACTCGCCAGGGTCAGCCGATTGACACCTCACGGCGTTCGTACGCCCGCCGCCTTTTAGTTCTTTGATTTTGTCGACTCTTCCCGTCAGCCCATCAGCGCTCCGAAGCCGGTGCGCAGGCCAGACCGTCCGGCGTCCTACCGGTGACGATGTAGGCGTCGATCTTCAGGTCCGGCAGGGTGACGACCGCCACCTGGTTTTCGGCAGGCAAGGCGACGAAGGCGCGACGGCCGTCCGGAGCGATCACAATCCCCTCGGCCCGCGTCTTGCCCAACGCCAAGGTGCGGAACCTACGGGTCTGGGTGTCGATCGCCACCAACTGCTCGCTGGCCACCAGGGCCAGGCTTCCGTCGGGCGTCAGCTTCAGGCGATTGCCGGACTTCCAGGGCAGCTCGACTTGGCCGACGACTGTCTTGCTCGCAACATCGATCACCGAGACCACGCCGCGCTTGGCGGCCATGACCCAGATCGTGCCGCCGTCGGCAGAGATATCGATCCCCTGAGCCCCCTCGCCCACCGCGACCTGGGTGACCTTCCAGTCCTTGCGCGGCGGCGCCGAGCCGAACGTCACCTCGCTGGGTTCGACGATGCTGACTGAGCCCGAATTGGCGTTGGCCGCGATGATCGTCCCGGCCTGGCCCAGCGCGATCATGTGCGTGCGGTCCTGGCCAAGGCCAAGGGCCCATGCGACGCGACCAGAGGCCACGTCGTAGCGACCGACGGCCTTGCTCGACTCGGCCGTGAACCAGATGGACCCGTCACGCGCCGCCAGGCCATGGGGGCTGCGCAACGGCCAAAGGTCGACGGGCGGCAGCGGGGAGCCCTTCGGCAGGCCGATCACCGAGAGGCTGTGCAGCGCGCCGCCCGGCCCGCCATAGTTGCTGACGAAGGCCCGCGATCCGTCGGCCGCGACGACGATCTCGTGCGGGTCGACGCCGGCCGGCGCGCGCCACAGCCTGGCCCCGCTGGCGACATCGATCGCGACGACGGCGCCCTCGCCCTTCTCGACCACCAGAAGCGTGCGGCACGCGCCGGTCTCCTCGGCTCGAACCGCGCCCGCCAGCGCCAAGCTCGCGGTCATGGCCATCAAGGTGGTTCGACGGGGTGACTTGATCATCGCAATCCTCGGCATCGGGAGCCGGATACAAAACGGGCGGCCCCAGGATCTCTCCCGAAGCCGCCCGCTCGATTTGGCTACGCCCGCATCAGAACTTCATGCGCAGGCCGGCGGTGTAGAAGCGTCCGCGCGGATCGTCGCCGATGGCGAAGCCGTCCCGCAGGCCGCTGCGCGTGCCGTTGCCCGAATAGGCGCCCGCGGGCGGGTTGGCGTCGAACAGGTTCTGCACGTTCGCATAGACCTCAAGGTCGGCGAACTCGACGTCAGGCAACCACGACACATTGAGGCCCGTGGTGGCGAAGGCGTCGACGCGGTTCTTGACCCAGACCTGCGTTGGGTCGCCGCCAAGCTTCATGGCGTTGCGCCAGCGCTCTGTGATGTCGACGGTCACGCGGTCGGTCGGCTTGAAGCGCAGGAAGGCGGTGACGCGCACCGACGGCGTGGCGCCCAGGCCGCCCGGGCCGAAGCCGGCGCCGCCCTGATCCAGGTCGGGCACGTTCGGCTGGATGTAGAGCAGCTCTGGCTGATAGGCCGTCAGCAAGCGGGCGGTCATCGAGCGGCCGAACAGCGAGCCAGAATAGTTGGCCTCGAAGTCGATGCCCTTGGTCTTGATCTGCGAGAGGTTGATGCGCTGGGTCAGCCAGGCGGTGACCGCATTGGCCGCCGACTTGTCGGTGTAGCCCGACGGGCGCACCTGCAGCTGGCAATATGGCGAGGCGCCGCCACTGTCGTAGCACGCCTGTTGGATCGCCTGGGTCTGGCCCTGGATCTGAGTGATCGCGTCCTTGATGGTGATCTTGTAGGCGTCCACCGTGAAGCTGAGGTTCGAGGTGGCCTTCCACACCAGACCACCGGTCAGGGTGTCGGCGATTTCGGCCTTCAGGCTCGAATTGCCTTGGTCGATCGACGCGACGGTCGGGGCAAGGCCGGTCAGGAAGTCGGTGGGACGCACCGTGACCGAGGTGACCGGCGAGAACAGATCAAACAGGGTGGGCGCGCGAATGTCGCGCGAACGGGTCAGGCGCACGCGCATAGGATCGGCGATCACCCAGGCCATACCGACCTTCCAGGTCCAGTACTGGCCGCTGGTGTTGTACTTGGTATAGCGGGCCGCGCCGTTGACGTTCAGGCTGTGGGCGAAGGCCTTGTCGCGCAGCAGCGGGGCGTCGAACTCGCTAGCGACTTCCCAGACCGTCTGGCTGACGCCGTTCGGAGTCTGGCCGAACACGAACTCGTTGCGCGTCGCACCGGCCGTGCAGTTGAAGCGGATCCCCGTGCAGTTCACCAAGGCGGCCGGCGTCGAGTCGCTCGTCGACTTGAACGAGACCTTGCGCCACTCGGCCGAGATCGCCGCGTTCACCGGCCCCGCGCCGAGGTCGAACAGGCTGTGCGACACCTGGCCGGAGATGTCGTCCATCTTGGTCAGCGCGTTGTAGTGGATCGTCTCGGTGACGTAGGCCAGGGCGGCCGCGGACGAAGCTGTCGGACCAAAAACGTTGAGCGGCGCGCAACCGTCCGCCAGGCCCGGATTGGTCAGGGTGATGTTGCAGACCACCTTGCCGGAGGTGTCGTTGACGGCGTCCAGCGCCGCCCCAAGCTTCTGGCGGTTGATGGTGTTGTTCAGCGCCGTGGTCAGCTTGGTGCTGCCATGGACATAGTCGACGCCCCAGGCAAAGCCGTTCGCCTCGCCCGAAAGGCCAGTGTTGAAGACCCACTGCTTGCTGTCGGCGTCGGCGGATACGCGCGGCGCCGCGCCCATCAGCTTGCTGAACCGGAAGGTGGTTTCAGTGGTGGGAATGAGGGCGCGGTATTGGGCCGGCAGATAGGCGTTGGCGCGGCTCAGCGTGATACCGTTGAGCTGGTTGGTCTCGGCGAAGTTGATGTTCTGTTTAAGGTTGCCCGAGGCCTGGGCATAAAACCGAACATCGTCGGCGATGTCATAGTCGATCCGACCGAAGATCTGGTGGCCCTTGAGGCGCGCGACCAGACCGGAGTCCCAATAGCCGCCGTCGCCGCCAACCTGGACGCCGGCCGTGCCGGTCGCCGCGCCGTTCTGGAAGGGGCTTAGCACGGCATCCGTCTCGAACACCTGGTTGGCCAGGGCGCCCGTCGTGATCAGACCGCCGAACGGAAACGCGCTCTGGCGCAGATTGCCTTGCAGGACGTAGGGGTTGGCCGTGGTGCCTGCGCCGGTGACGCCCCACTGGTTGAGCCAGTCGCGATCGGAGCGGCGGTCGATGCCGTCTTCCTTGCGGAACTCATAGCTACCCTCGACGTGAAGACGGTCGCTCAGGGCCGTTCCAGCCGCGAAGGCCGCGTTGAACTTGGCGCCGTCACCGTGCTCGGAGACGCCATAGCTGGTCTCGGCGCGCACGCCGTTGAACTTCTTGTTGATGACGTAATTGACCACGCCGGCGACGGCGTCGGACCCGTAGACCGCCGACACGCCGCCGGTCACCACGTCGACGCGCTCGACCAGCATCTGCGGGATGATATCGACGTCGACGACGCCGTTGAACAGGGTCGGTGGTACGCGTTTGCCGTCCATCAGGATCAGTGTGCGGACCGCGTCCAGATTGCGCAGGTTCAACTGATTGGCCGCGCCATTGCCGCCCGCAGCGGTGCCGGTGGTGGTCGGGTTGCTAGTCGCGCCTCGCGAGCCGGCGAACGTCGGAAGGGTGTTGAGCGCATCGGCCAAGGTCGAGCCGGGATTGGCCCGGGTCAGGGTCTCGGCCGAAATGACCGTGACCGGCGATGGACTGGCGTCGCCATTCTTGATGACGCGCGAACCGGTGACCAGAATTTCATCGACCGTCGCGGTCTCGGTCTCTTGCGACGGCGCGCTTTGAGCAAAGGCGGCAGTGGCGAGCGCGGCGACGCTCGCTCCCGCAAGCAAAGCAAGGCTCGTGGTGAGCTTCTTCATCTAATCCCTCCCTTATGCCGAGAGATGACGCAGTCGTTCGCGCTCGACCTCGACCATTTTTCTTTATTTGTCGCGGTGCCTTGAAGGCCGCGATTTAAGGATGGGTCGCATTTCCGACATCCGACTTATTGGTTTTAGGCGCGCGTCCATTCATTCTTCGAATGCTCGCGCCCGCACGGATCGATCCTAGTGCCGCCTGCTTTGATCTCGTCGAACAGTGCGTCGGTCGACAGCTTGCGCGGAATGATCGTCAGGTCGAGCGATGACCCGATCGCCAACTGGAGGCGCTTGCGGCCGGTCGCCAGCCCAAGCACGGAGAAACCCCGGCGCGCCGTATCGGTCAGGGCGCGCTCAAGCCGATGAGGCGGCCCACGGCGCGTGGCCGGCGCAGCTGAGCCCAGGCGGCGCCGGCCCCTCACCTGGCATTCGGTACGGCCGCATCGCTGACGGCTGCGCGCCAATAGCGGCCGTCGGCACACCTCCATAAAGGCGACGTTCGGGTCCTGATCGACGACGGCTAACGCCGCGCAACTCCAGTTCGTCCCAAACGCAGCAGAAGGCCTGTGATCGGAAACAGCGCCATCGCCACCGCCGCGAGCATGAAGAAGGTCGCGCCCACGGGCCCGAAGAAGGCCCCTCGGTGCACGGACAGGCGCGCATAAACGACCTTCTCGCCCAAGGTGCGCGCGGCGTAGGCTTGGCGCTCCACGACCCGGCCGGAGCGGGCGTCCACGCGCCACTCGTCGAAGGCCCTATCATGCGGCGCGGCGGAGGCTAGCGTGCGAACGCGCACCGGAGCCTTGGCGGTCTTCGGGATCGTCAGGATCACCTCGCGAGGGGCGTCCTGGCTGACGGCCGCGAAGACTTTGTCGAGGGACGGCGGCGCGGCCTTGGACGACGCCGCCGCCTTGGCGGACTTGTCGGTCTTGGCGACCGCGGGCTCGGCTTCCGTCGCCGAGCCGGTCAGCACGCGTTGAAAAGCCGTGCGATAGCCATCGTAGGACCAGGTCAGCCCGGTCAGGGCGATCACGAGATAGATGGGGAGAACCCAAGTGCCGATGACCGAGTGCAGCGACCAGTAAAGGCCGCGCTTTCGCAGCTTCAGATTAGGCTTCAGCCAGACCTTCCAGTCCAGAACCCGACGGGGCCAGCGCAGGTAGAGCCCCGTCAGGACAAAGAACACCAGGCAGATGGCCGTCACGCCCGTGATCCGCCGCCCCCAGCCATCGCCATCTCCCGGCAGCAGCAGATAGCGATGGAATTGACGCACGGTTGCGAAGAACGTCTCGCCGGTGGCCGATCCGAGAACGCGGCCGTCGTAAGGATCCAGATAGAGCTTTCGCGCCTTGGCCTTGGGCGCGGCGAGGCTGGCGAAGGTGACCTGGGGGCTGGCGCCGAGTTCGGAGCGAAGCGTCAGCGTGGTCGGGCGCGCGTCCGGGTTCTGGGCGACGAACCGCGCCAGAAGATCATCAGGCGTGAGCAGAGGTCGGGAACTGGGCGCCACGCGAGCAACGCCAGGGCTCAGCGCCTCCATGATCGGGTCCTCGAACGCCATCAGCGCGCCCGACAGGCCAATCAGCGCCAGCACGAAGCCAACCGTCAAGCCAAGCCAGGAATGCAGCCAGAACAGGCCGCCTCTCAGCTTGGCCTTCAGCAGGATCGGATCAATCCGTGGGCCTGCACTCGATCCGTTGGGGGATGACATTCGAAGGCCTCGTTCGCGCGCGGTTGGCTGCTCCTACACCACCTGACAGGGTGCGCTACTGAATTTCAGTCGCAGAAAACGCGCGACTCTCGCTCGACGGTATTGCAATTCATTCGCAATAACCCTACGGATCGCGCCCTTCGATCGCCCCTGCTGGGAACCTGCCCGTGCTTCTGCTTGCCGCCGCCGCCGTCTCGTTGTCTCCCGCCGCTCTGGAGCCGGCCGCCCCGCCCGCGACGCAAGACCGCCCCGAGGCCGAGCAACGCCTGGACGAGGAGGTGATCGTCACCTGGCGCCGGCAGGGCTTCAAGGCCGACGTCGTGCAGGTGGGCATGTTCCGGAACCGCTCGGTGCTGGACACGCCGGCCACCGTCAACGTCGTCACCCGCGCCCTGATGGACGCTCAAGGCGTGCAAGGGCTGGAAGGGGCGTTGCGCAACACCCCGGGGATCACCCAGCAGACGACCAGCCCCTTCAACACCAATACCTTCGTGGCCCGAGGCCTGTCGGTATCGGCCTCGGCGAACTATCGGCTGAACGGCGGCCTGCCGATCATCAACTACGCGCCCATGCCGGTGGAGAACAAGCAGCGCGTCGAGCTGCTGAAGGGCGTTTCGGCGATCTACTACGGTTTCGCCACGCCGTCGGGCGTCCTGAACCTCGTGACCAAGCGGGCCGGCGCAGAGGCCGTGACCCAAGTCTACGCCAACGCCGATTCCGAAGGCGGCTACGGCGGTGGCTTCGACGTCGGCCGCAGCTATGCGAACGACACGTTCGGGGCGCGGATCAACGGCTACGCCGCCCACACCGAGGCGGCCGCCCGCGACGTCAGCGGACACCGCGAAATGCTGACCGGCGCGTTCGACTGGACGCCAAACGATCGCCTCAGTGTCCGAACCGATCTCGAATACTACAATCGCACGGGCGAAGAGCAGGGCGGGATCACCTTGCCGACCGCCGTGAATGGCAAGATCACCCTTCCGGCTGTCCCTGACGCCAAGACGCGGTTCTCGCCCGAGGGCGCGCCCTTCACCACCAGGGGCCTCAACGCCGTCGCGCGCGTCGACTATCGCCTAAGCGACGCCTGGTCCGTCCGCGTCGAGGGCGGCCGCGCCGAGGCCCATCGCGACCGTATGATCGCCACCCTGGGAAGCGTCAACCTGACCACGGGCGCGGGCAAACTGGCCGTCACGGCCACGCCGGATCAGTACTGGGCCAACCGCTATGTCCGCGCCGAAGTGGCCGGCAAGATCGAGACAGGCCCCTTGGAACACGACGTTCTCCTGGGCGTCGCGCGGACCAGCCAATATCGGCGGGACCAGACCCAGATCCGCTACGTCGCCGTCAATCAGAACCTCTACAACCCCGTCTCTCTGACCATGAGCGACCTGGTCGTCTCGAGCCGTACGGTCAATCAAGGCGACACCTTTATCGACACGGGCGTCTACGCCGTCGACTCCGTGCGGCTGGGCAAGCACTGGCAGGTTCTTGGCGGCGCGCGCTACGTGAACTATCGCTCCAAGGAGTCCGGTGAAGACTACGACGTCACCACCGTCACGCCCTCGGTGGCGGCGATCTACAGCCCCACGCGCCGCACGAGCGTCTACGCCTCCTACATCGAGGGCCTGGAAAGCGCCGGCCTGGCCCCGGACGGGGTCACTAACGCGGGGGAAGCCATGAACCCGGCGCGGAGCCGGCAGATGGAGCTCGGCGCCCGCGCTGAAATCCTCGGCGCCCTGGCCTCGGTGTCGTTGTTCCAGATCGACCGCGGCCTCGCCTACACGAACGCCGCAAACACCTACGTGCTGGATGGCCGCGCGCGCCACAAGGGCGTGGAAGCCTCGCTGGCGGGTCGCTTGACGCGCGAGATCGATATCGCCCTCAGCGGCCAATATCTCGACGCGGTGCAGCGCGAGACCTCGGTGGCCGCGCAGGTGGGCAAGGACGTCGTCAACGCGCCGAAGTGGTCGGGCTCGCTCTTCGCCCAGTACAGCCCAGCGCGCCTTCGCGGCTTCTCGATCAATGGCGGCGCCTATTACACCGGCCAGCGCTACGCCGACGCTCTGAACCTAGCGTCGCTGCCCGGCTATGTGACCTACAGCCTGGGGGCGGGTTATCGGTGGACCACCGCCGAGCATCGAGACCTGACGTTGCGCATCAACGCCGACAACGTGACCGACAAGCGCTACTGGGCGACGAGCTCGACGCTCTACCCCGGCGCGCCGCGCACGGTGAAGATCTCCCTGTCCATGGATCTTTGAACCCGCTGGAGCCTTTCGGGATCCGAACGCAAAACGGCCGCCGGATCGCTCCGGCGCCTCCCCCTGTCGGCGGATCGTACGACATCCGTAGGCGAGGTCGCGTCTGCTTAAGGCAAGGTGGCGCCAATAGCTGCCCTTGAAGCAGCTCCAGTTTCCGGACCTTCAGCATAGGCGCTAGTGTGGCGAGGTCAGACACAGTTCGGAAGCTGGGCGAGACTGCTTGGTAGTGCCTCTGCCAGTTAGCATTGCGCAGCGGGAGCTGGCGGCACGCCGATTTTCTCGACGCGCCGCCCATGGTGGCCGCCGGCAAATGCCGTCTCCAGGAAAGTTGTGATGCACGCCTTAGCGGTGGCGAGGTCGATCAGACGGGCGCCGAAAGCGATGACGTTGGCATCGTTATGCTTGCGGCCGAGGGCTGCGGAGAAGGGTTCGTTGACCAATGCACAGCGGCACGCCGGACTACGATTGACTGCGATGGAGATGCCAACGCCCGAGCCGCACAGCGCGATGCCACGCTCGCCCCGGCCGCCAGCGACATATTGAGCGAGTTCATAACCCTGATCGGGTTAGTCGACGCTGGCGCCGCTCTCAAGGCCCAGTCGGCCACCTCCATCGGCAGGGGAACACCATCGTTCTGGAACCACAAGCCTTTCCCGACACGCCCAATCACCCGCACGCGGCGTTAGGCGGTAGGCGTTGAGGGACCGGCAACGTCGTCGCCATGCCGCCCATCAGCACTGATCGCCCGCCTCGCCGTGGGCATTGAGCGCCGCGTAAAGCGTGGAACATTGGCGCAGCGATCAAAACTTGACCATGACCGACCCCGCCATCAGGCCACACCGCTAAAACCGCAGCTTGGCGTCGACGCGCCAAAGGCGCGGGTCGCCGTAGATCAAGCTGGTCGTTGTATTGACTGGAGTAACGATGCCGCCACCGGAGGCGTAGACCTTATCGAAGACGTTCTCAATCGCGGCGCCGAACTCGAGATCGTCGCGTCCTGGCGGTCGGAAGGTCAGGCCAAGATTGGCGAGTTGATAGCGCTTCTGCTGGCCGTTGGTGTCGCGGGCGCGCTCCACATAGGACACTTCGCTGCTGTGGAACACGTCGCTCCATAGCCGCCAGCGCCCCCAGTCGGACGGTGTCGGAACCGCCCACTCCGCGCGCGCGCCAAGCGTGAAACGCGGCGTGTAGGAAAACCGCAGCCGGCGGGGATCGGTGGGGGTCAGCGACGCGAGAATGGCGGGAATGTTCAGCCCGGTGAACCGCGCGTGCGTCAGGGCCGAAGACACGGAGATATCCAGTCGATTGTCGAGCCGGGCTCGCCAGCTGACCTCGACGCCGCTTATCGCCGCCGAACCCGCATTGACGATCAGATTGCTCGCGTCATTGGTCACCACCCTGTCACCATCGAAATCAGCCGGCGGAAAGAAGGCGCGCTGAATATCCCGCGACCATCCGTGATAGATCGCCAGATCCAGCTGTGATCGCCAGGCGCCAATCGCCCGCGCGGCCTTCAGACCGGCTTCGATGTCCGTCAACTTCTCCGGCGCATAGGCTTGGTATTGCGCCAGGGTCGCGGCGAAGATCGGCGCATTGACGCCGCCGGCGCGATACGCCCGGCGCGTGACGACATAGGCGGTCAGATCCTCGCCCGAGCGATAGGTCAACGCTGCGGTCCAGGTCGGAGCCGATGAGCGAGCATGAGCGCCGCCCGGGCAGACTTTCTCAGACACATTGGCGGCAGGCGCGTCGATCCTGGCGATACAGGCGCGCGCATCGTCGCCGGTATAACGAAGACCCACGTCGAGCTCCAAGTGGCGGGTCAAGGCCGTGGTCACATCAACAAAGCCCGCCAAGCTCTTGGACCGCCGATAGGCGAATTCCAGCGGTACTGGCGTGGAGGGGGTTACGGCGAACCACCGTTCCGTGCGTTGAACACCGATGGGCGCGCTGGAAAGATAGAACATGCCGGCCTGCCATTCGGCGTTCGCGACCTGGCCGCTCAGTCGGATTTCCTGCGTGAGCTGTTTGACGCTGGTTCTTGTCGAGGCCTGATAGAGCGGCAGGAGAGATCCGTCGGAATCCAGCGCCATATCGAGGACAGTCCGGCGATAGGCGGTCACCGACCGTAACCGGATTTGGTCGCCTTCCCAATCCAGGCGTGCGGTCAAACCACTGTTACGACGGCTGGACCGAGGTGGCAGGTCTATTTGCGTCTTGCGAACACCCAGAGCCAGCTGCTGGGCCAGCGCAATATCGACGTCACATCCCTCACGCCCGCAATCATAGTAGGGCGCGGCATCGATGGCGCGACCGGCCCCGCCGCCGATGACGT
The DNA here is from genome assembly GCA_943371355.1 of Alsobacter soli. GTDB lineage: Bacteria > Pseudomonadota > Alphaproteobacteria > Caulobacterales > Caulobacteraceae > Caulobacter. Next base: position 50,697 of record CALRUN020000023.1, on the reverse strand, counting down.
CCGGAGGGTTGGGATAGACTCCCGACAGGATGTTGGCGCTGCCCGTCTCGACCGCGCGCAGCGTGTCGTAGATCAACAGAGCCGAGAACCGCCCGGCGGGTCGATAGGCCACAGACAGACGCAACGCGTCCTGATGCCGATCGTCCAGGTCCTTGCCCAGACCCAGATTCTCGACCAGCCCGTCACGTCGGAGATGGTAGGCGGCCAGTCGCGCCATCCAGACGTTGTCGGGTCCGCCCAGATCAGCGGCCGCCTCCAGCTCCCGCAACCGGTAGCCACCGGTGGCGACGCGGACATGGCCGCCTGCGTCACCGGGCTCCAGGGTGTGAATCAGCACTGCGCCACCGGTCGTGTTACGGCCGAAAAGGACGCCTTGTGGCCCCCGCAGAATCTGGACGTCGTCGATGTCGAAGAGCGGCAGGATGGAGCCCCCGTTGGGCAGAGGCGCCTCATTCAGATAGGTGATGACCGACAGCGCCGACTCCCCGGCCGTGGCGCGCCTCTGCCCTCGGATCACCAGGGTCGGTGTGTCCTTGGTGGTCTGGCTTGCGACGGTCAGTCCTAGGGCCGCCTGCCGCAGCGCCATGATCCCGTCCCCGCCCAGGCGCGGCAGGGCCCGCGAAGGCACTGACGCGATCGAAGCGGGCACGTCGATCAGTCGCTCGTCCCGGCGGCGGGCCTGAACCACCAAGGCGTCCAGGGCAGCGGAGGCAGCGGCGTCCTGGGGCCGTGACGAGGGCGGCGCGATCGCGCCGCGCGAGACCACAGGCGCAATAATGACGAAGGTGGTTGCACCGATCTTGCGGATGCGAAGGCCCGAGCCTCGCAGCAGAATTCTCAGCGCGGCTTCGGGCCGCCGGCTGCCCAGCAGTCCCTGCGAACGCAGGCTCGCCACCGCTTCAGCGGAGAACAGAACGTCCACTCGCGCCTGCCGTGCATAGGATCGCAAGGCCGCTTCCATGGCGCCAGCGGGAATCTCGATCACGTCCTTAGAAGGCGCTGCGACGGCAGAGCTTTCCAGGCCCACGAAAGCCAGGGCGGCGGCGCAAGCCAGAACCCTGGCTGAAAGGCTAGTCCGCCGCTTCACCAGCATCCCGCGGCCAGGCCAGAACGAGGGCGCCATCGGCGCCTGGGCGCACAACCAGGCCATGTAGTATCGCCACAGCGCTGGCGAAGGTTTCGGGATCGTCGCAGCTGAAGGTGCCGGTCACTTTCAGACGTCCAGCCGTGCCCCTGACGATAATCCGCCGCCCTCCATGCTCGTTCAGATCGGCCACCGCCGCGTCCAAGGTCTCATCGTCCAGCTCCAGTCGCCCGTCGCGCCATGCCGTCTCGCGATCAACATCATCGCGTTCGATGCGGGGTCGATTGGCCCGGTCGAGGCTGAGCACCTCTCCTGGCTGAAGCTCGACCGGCCGCGCGATCTTGGCATCACGCACCTGGACCTTGCCCTGCAACAAAGAGACACGGAAGGGCCTGTCGCCAGCCCCCAGATCGACCTCGAAGGCGGTGCCGAGCGCACGCACGACGTGGCCGTGACCGGTGACCTCGAACGGACGCGCAGCGTCATGTGCGACGTCGAAGAAGGCCCGGCCACGGATTAGTTCAAGTTTTCGCCCATGGCGCGTGAACGCTACGGTGATAGCGCCCCCGCCATCCAGCACGGCGCGAGAACCGTCGCTCAAGGTCACCACATGGCGGCGCCCAGGTTCAGCGGCATAGACGACGGACGCGGCATCACCGCCGGCCGAGCGCCACATCAAACCACCAAGGCCGGTGCCACAGATAACGGCAAGCCCTGCCGCGCTGGCAGCCAGCAGACGCCAGCGATGCGCCTCGCCACGGCGACGCCCCCGGGCGTAAGCCTGCCGCGCCAGACGCAGCTCCTCGTCCAACGCGCCGGCTTCGGCCGCGACGATCATGAGGCTCGAAGTCTCTTCCATGAAGAGAGAGGCCTCAAGATGTTCGGGTGCGGCGTCGAGCCAGGCCTGGCGCGCTTGCTGATCGACATCGCTCCATGTCGTCGACGCCTTGCGCTCATGCCAAGTCGCGGCGAGGTCATAGACATCACCGGGGCAGTCGTTGGCCACCTGCGGAAACGGTGCCCGGCTCATGGACGGAGAACCCGTCGGGTCAGATGAGCCATGGCTTGGCGAACGTCCTTCTCAACGGTGCTGACGGAGACGCCCAGAGCTCTTGCAATATCCTGATGGCGCAAGCCATCGATCCGGTAAAGCAGGAAGACATGGCGCGTCCGCTCAGGCAGGTCCGCCAAGGCGGCCCGCACCTGAACCAAGGTCTGGCGATCAATCAGCGACTGCTCGGGGGAAGGCTCTGTGGCCCCGGCACTGAACGCCGTGACTTCAGACATGGTCTGACGACGCACCCGCTGATGACGGGCCCCGTCGCGGATGAGGTTGGCTGCGGTCTGGAAAAGATAGGACTCAAGCCGTTCGATAACCTGGTCGGCGGGACGGCGCGCGAATCGCAGAAACACTTCATGGACCAGATCATCAACATCCATCGCGCCGCGAACGCGCAGGGCAATGAACCGGCGCAGCATCGCTTCATTCTCGCGCACGACATGATCCACGTCGTCGGCCTGTGCTTGGCTCAGCGCTAAGGGTCCCGACATCGATCTCCAACCTCCGCGACATCGGCTATTCGAAGTTCCCCGGTCCGCCGCGCTCCATCGCCCGGCGCATCGCCCTTTTGCTCGAAACCGCCCGGATTCTGGGCGCGATCAGCACAGTTTTCGATCAAGAACACTCACACCCCGATAACGGGGCCATTGTTTGAAAAAGCGCCAAGGGCGACCAGCCCTGCCCCGTCTTGCCACAAGGGAACGGCCATACGGCCCTTCTGTAAAAGCATAGGGGATAGAACTTGGACCGCACTGCTCAACGCTGTATCCGCCGCATCGCCCTGACCACCTGCGGCATCGTCGCCCTGAGCGGGTCTCAAGCCCTCGCTCAAGACGCCACGCCGTCGCAGGGCGACGTCATCTTCGATGAAATCATCGTCACAGCGCTCAAGCGCCAGACCAATCTCCAAGATACCCCGCTCAGCATCTCGGCGGTGGGCGAGACCACGCTGAGCCGCCTGGGCGCGACCGGCATCAACGACTATTTTCGTCAGGTCCCCAACCTCTCGCTCGACGGCAACACGCCGTCCAACCGCCGCCTGACTCTTCGCGGCGTACGCAGCGCCGGCGAGGCGACCACCGGCCTATACTATGACGAGACGCCGCTGACTGGCCCGACGGGCACGACGCAGGACGCCGGCTCGACCACGCCGGACATCAACCTCTTCGACGTCTCTCGCGTCGAAGTGCTGCGCGGCCCGCAGGGCACGCTGTACGGCGGCGGCTCGATGGGCGGCACGCTGCGGGTAATCTTCAACAAGGCCGACACCAGCGAATACGCCGGTGCGGTGGAAGCCCAGGCGACGACGACAAAGAGCGGGGATGCAGGCTTCTACGCCAAGGGCATGGTCAATGTGCCGCTGATCCAGAACAAGCTGGGCGCGCGCCTGGTGCTCTATCGCGAAGATCGCGGGGGCTATGTCGATAGCGTTCCGCTGGGCAAGGACAACATCAACGGCTCGACCTCCAGCGGCGGCCGCCTGATGCTGACCTTCACGCCGACCGAGGATCTGACGATCCGCGCCACGGCCGCAGCGCAGAGCGAGACGGTCGATGGCCAGTCGAGCTGGGCCGCAGCCGCCGGGCGCTACAACTCCGATCGCAGGACCATCGCCCAGGGCAACTCCAAGCTGGCGCTCTACAACGTCACGACCGAGTGGGACCTACACTTCGCGACGCTGACGGCGACCTCGTCCTACTACAAGTGGAAGATGCTGCGGAACAGCGACTGGACCAACAACATCACCAACAACCGCACCAGCAGCGCGGCCTGCGGTCGCTATTTCGGCCTGTCCGGGACCAGCTGTTCCAGTGGCCAACTCGGCCAATACACCGCCTGGGCGGACTCGCGCAGCCCGGCAGTTTCCTGGCAGCCGATGAGCCTGACAACCTGGACCCACGAAGCCCGCCTGAACGGCGCGCTGTTCGAGGACAAGCTCGATTGGACCGGCGGCGTCTACTACGAGACCCGCAAGGACCACGTCGATAGCATCCAGACCCGCGCCAATGCGGTCACGGGCATGGCCGTGACGCCGTTCGACGCCCTGGGCGCACGCTATATCGACAATGACGTCAAGCAGACCGCCTTCTTCGGCGAATTGTCCTATCACGTCACCGACGCCCTGACCGTCACGGGCGGCGCCCGCCGCTTCGACTATGAGAAGACCGTTTCGGGCGCGGTGACCATCGGCAACGTCATCTCCAACTCCCCTGTGACCGCCTTCAGTCAGGTCGACGCCAGCGCCAAGGGTTGGGTCGAACGCCTCAATGTCTCCTACGAGCTCGACAAGTCATTGATGGTTTACGCCCAGGCCTCGAAGGGCTTTCGCCCCGGCGGCGCCAACAACATTCCAGGCCTCACCAGCGGCCTGGTGGCCTTCTCGCCCGACAGCCTGTGGAACTACGAAGCGGGCGTGAAGAGCGAATGGTTCGATCGCCGCCTGACCCTGAACGTATCAGCCTATCAGATTGACTGGAGCAACATCCAAGTCCAGGCCCAGGCCAATGTCGGGGCCAACTTCTTCATCATCACCAACGCCGGCTCGGCCCGCATCCGCGGTCTGGAACTGGAGACGACCCTGCGCCCCATGACTGGCCTGAGCCTCAGCGGCGCGCTGGGCCTCTCCGACGCCAAGCTGACCGAGAACCAGGTCAACTCGTCGGTGACGGTCTCAGGTTCGACCGGCCTGCGGGGTGACCGCCTGCCGTTCGTGCCCAAGCTCAGCGCCTCGCTCAGTGCAGACTATACTTGGCCGATCGCAGACGGTCTGAACGGCCTGCTGCATGCCGATGCCAGCTACACAGACAAGACCGCCTCGCAGTTCCGTCCCACCTTTGTCTATTACGAGAAGGTGCCGGCGTATACGGTTCTGGGTCTGCGCGCGGGCGTCGAAGGCGAAGGCTGGGGGGCTTACGCTTTCGCCCAGAACCTCACCAACTCGGTCGGCCCCGTCTCGGTCACCTCGGCTGCAGGCGCGCTCGATCAGGTCGTTAGCCTGACGCCTCGCACCCTGGGCGTGATGGTCCGTCGCACCTTCTGATCCCCTTGCTCAATAGAGATCATTCCATGAAAAATCGCATGACCTCGGTGGCCCTGGCCACCCTCCTCTGCGCCGTCGCCGTCCCGGCGCTCGCGCAAACCGACGCCAAGCCGGCGCCGATCGATTTCGGCAAAATTCGCCCGCCCCTGCCGATCTCGCCCTATACCAAGCAAGCGAAGTCTCTGCTCGCAAGCAAGGGCTTCAAGATCGCCAAGGCCACTCTGGCGGCTGGCTACGACCAGACTGTCGAGGACATCGTCACCCTCACCGAAATCCCCGCGCCGCCGTTTGGTGAAGCCGAGAAGGGCAAGGCCTATCTCGCCATGCTCGCCAAGGAGGGTCTGACCGAGCTGGAGACCGACGCCGCCGGCAATGTCATGGGCCTGCGCAAGGGAACTGGCGGCGGCGGTCTGCTGGTGGTCGCCGCCCACCTGGACACCGTCTTTCCGGCGAGCACCAACGTCAAGGTGCGCCGCGAAGGCGACAAGCTCTACGCGCCTGGCATCGGCGACGACACCGTGGGCCTGGGCTCGATCCTGGCGATCCTGCGCGCCATCAACGCCGCCGGCATCCAGACCAAGAGTGACATCCTCTTCGTCGGCGACGTCGGTGAGGAAGGCCCGGGCGACCTGCGCGGCATGAAGGAGCTGTTCCTCAAGGGCCGCTACAAGGACAAGATCGATGCCTTCATCTCGCTGGAGCCGAGCGGTCCGACCGTCATCGTCAACGGCGGCGTCGGCTCCAAGCGCTACAAGACCACCTTCAAGGGTCCCGGCGGTCACAGCATGGGCGATTTCGGCACGGTGAACCCGGCCTTCGCTCTGGCCGAGGCCGCTCGCCAGTTCGGCGAACTGAAGGTCCCAAGCGATCCGCGCACGGTCTACAACATCGGCCTTCTGGAAGGCGGCACCTCGGTCAACTCGATCCCCTTCGCGGTCGCCATGACCGTGGACATGCGCTCCTCGGGCGCGGCCGAGTTGAAGGCTGTCGAGGACGCCTATCTGGCCATCCTGCCCAAGGCAGTCGCCGCCGAGAACGCCGCCCGTTCGACCAAGCGCGGCGTGATCAGTGTCGATAACAAGATGGTCGGCGACCGCCCGGTGGGCGAAACCTCCAGTTCCAGTCCGTTCGTGCAGCAGATCGCCGCCGTTGGCGACGCGCTAGGCAAGCCCATGGGCTATGTGGCCGGCTCGACCGACGCCAACATTCCCATGAGCCTGGGCAAGAAGGCCGTCACTCTGGGCGCGGGCTTCGTGACCTTCCGAGGCCACTCCCTCGAGGAAGGCATGGAGGTCAACAAGGCCCGCGATGTCGAGAGTATCGCCACGACCATGGCCTCGATCCTGATGGTCGCCGGGGCCCACTAAGCGACATGACCGTCGGCGGCGCGATGGGCCGCCGACGGTTTTCAACGCGCGGACAATGCGCTGCACACAGCGCGCCTGATCCACACACGCGCCGCCCCCGTCGGCCCGTTTGAGGAACGGAGTTACCGGAGCCGCCTAGGCGCATCACCAAGCAAGCCTGGAGCCTCCACAACAACCCGCGCTCATCTTCTTGCCCCCTGAGGCGGCGCGCGATCTCCTGAGAATCTGACTATGGGCGGACGACGGGATGGATGAAGTCGAAAAAGGCTGCTGCACCTTGAGTGCGTCCAAAGGCGCGGCTCTCCAGACCCTGATCCCGTACATGCGTGCAGCGGCTCCGCTCGCAAGGAGCCAACAGACTGCGAAGAGAAGCGTGACCCGCGTGAACGACCCCGGCCGCCAGATCGACGAGCTTGACCCCCGATGCCCGATTAGAGAAGCAGACTCTCAGATCGCTCCGGGAACACGACCTCCAAGCCGCGCCTCGAGGCCCTGATCGACAGACGGAAAGCACGGACATTTCTACTTCACGGCCGAGGCCGGGTTTATGACGCAGTGGCGGTTCCCCCCACCGCGCACGGCCGGGGTGTTGGTTGGGTGAAATCGTGATGAACGGCGATCGCGTGCGGCTGGTCCGACGCGCCGCCCTCTTCGGGTTCGTCGCCGCCCGCCACAAGCAGGACGCGAGAGACGCTACTTTGCTTCCGGTTGGCCAGCGCGGCCTGGTACTGGGGACTCCCATACCAAGCCCTCGCCGCCGCCATCGACGGGGAGTTCAGGATCGCCACGCCTTCCACCGCCTCCCCCTCTAGCGCATCGTGCGGCACGTAAAAGGCCAGCGGCGTAAGCGGGGCGAGCTCCCGATCCCGCTGAGGGTATCGGGATCGGTCGTCCGCTAGTGTATCAGGACGGCGTGGGCGCTCACGCGGTGCCCTCGACGGCGTCGACCAGCGCCCGGGCCGTTGCGGGCGACGAACCTGGGTTCTGGCCGGTGATCAGCAGGCCGTCCTGGATGACGTAGGACGCCCAGTCAGCACCGCGCGAATAGAGACCGCCCTTGGCCTTGAGTTCGTCCTCGACCAGGAACGGCACGATGGCGGTGAGGCCGACGCCGTCTTCCTCGCTGTTGGCGAAGCCGGTGACCTTTTTGCCCTCGACCAGCGGACGGCCATCGGCGGTCTTCACATGGCGCAGGACGCCCGGGGCATGGCAGACGAACGCCGTCGGCTTGCCTGCGGCGAGAAAGGCCTCGATCAGAGCGATCGAAGTCGCATCTTCCGCTAGGTCCCACAGCGGGCCGTGGCCGCCTGGATAAAAGACGGTGTCAAAGTCGGCTTGCGAAACATCCGCTAGCGTCACGGTGTCGGCCAATTGGGCCATCGCCGCGGGATCGGCTTCGAACTGGCGCGTCGCTACGGTCTGGTTGGCCGGCTCGTTGCTCTTGGGATCGAGCGGCGGCTGGCCTCCCTTTGGCGAGGCCAACGTGATCTCCGCGCCGGCGTCCTTGAACGTGTAATAGGGCGCGGCCAATTCCTCGAGCCAGAAGCCGGTCTTGCGGCCGGTGTCGCCGAGCGTGTCGTGTGATGTCAGGACCATCAGAACTTTCATGTCGCATCTCCCATTCCGGCGTCGGAACGCGCGGACCAACCCGACGCGTCTCCGCAAAACCCAATCGTCAAAATAGACCGGTCGTCTCAAAGGCGGCGGCGAGAGTCACCCTTTTCTGCTTGCCCGAACAACGCTGACGAAGCCAATGACGAGCTGAATAGGCCTAGCTAGACCGGTCGTCTAGTCATTTTTGTTGATCTGATGATTTTCTGCGCCGCCTACGGGTCCTGGCCTGAACGTCCAGAGCCGTTTGCAATTGGCCTCGCGACCAAAGGGGCCGCGAAGAACCCATCGACGCTGGCAATCTAGACGACCGGTCTAACGCAAGCTATATGTCGGTCATGACCGTTACAATTGTTGAAAAGGACACCCGCGCGGGAATTCTCACGGCCGGCCAGAGGCTCATGAGCCGCAAGGGCTTCTCCGCCGTTGGCCTCACCGAAATCCTGGGCGCTGCCGGCGTGCCAAAGGGCTCGTTCTACCACTACTTCGGATCGAAGGAGGCGTTCGGCGAGGCGATCTTGGCGGACTATTTCGACGAATACCTGGCCGAGATCGACAAGACGTTTGCTACGCCCGGCCTGACCGCCGCCGAGCGCCTGATGGTCTATTTCGCCAACTGGCGCGAAAACCAGGGAGCCTTCGACTGCCAGGGGCGCTGCCTGGCCGTGAAGCTCGGCGCAGAGGTCTCGGACCTTTCCGAAGCGATGCGGTTGGCGCTCAAGTCCGGAACAGGCGGCATCATCGCGCGCCTGCAGGCCATTATCGAGGCGGGCGTCGCCGAGGGCTCGGTCCATATCACGGATCCAGCGGGGGACGTCGCGGCCGCGCTGTATCATCAGTGGCTGGGCGCCAGCGTGATGGTGAAGATCGTCCGCACGCACTATCCGTTCGAGACCGCGCTTCAATCGACACGCCGCATGCTGGGGATCGCGCCGCGCTGATCGCCCGGGCGGTGCGATCGCTTCGGAAAAGCTTCGTCGCTTGTCGCGGCGCCCGCGAAGGCGGCGACCCAGCCCATGGCCCGGCTCATTGGCCGACACGACCTCCAGCACGGTCACGATCAGTGACTACAACCCGTTTCGAACTTCAGCGCCTGTAGTATGCGAGCGTCAGATTGGCTGACGCATCGCCCTCACGCCGTCCTGCCAAGTCACCACGGGCACATAGCCAAGCTCCGAACGGGCGCGGCGATCAGATATCGTGAAGTCGTAGCCCACCATGCGCAACATCTGACGCGTGAGCGGCGGATGGCCCTTCAGGCGGAACATCCGCCATGCGCCCTCCATCACGGTGGCGATCAGCCACGCCGTTCCGACAGAGACGTCCCGAGCCTTCACCTTGACGCCGCGACTGGCGAGCAACGTGGTCATAACGTCTCGCATCGTGCGGTTTTCGCCGTCCGTGACGAAGTAGGCCCGACCGCCAAGGGATCGCGCGGCCGCGAGGATCGCGCAATGACAAACGTTGTCGACGTGCGCAGTCGACATGATCTGCTTCCCGCCGCCCGGCCATGCGAATCGGCCCGCCGCGACATCCGCAGCGACCCCCTCCAACATGGGCATGCCTGGTCCCCAGATGAGCGGCGGCAGGATCACGCTCGTTCGCATCCCACCGGGCGCGTCGGCCTGGACCACCAGCATCGCCGCCTGCGCCTTGCTGGCCAGATAAGGCGCCCAGGCGGGATAGGCGAGCGGCGCATCTTCCGTCACATCGGTCATCGCTCGCCGTTTGCTCATCACGATGCCCGCCGCCCCGATCTGAACGAAGCGCTTAACCCCCGCGCTTATTGCTGCGGCGAGCAGGTTGCGAGTTCCCTGAACATTCGCACGCTCGAACTCGGCCGGCGGAGCCCACATCGTGAAGAGGGCAGCGCAATGGAAAACCACATCCGCGCCGCCCAAGCCACCGCGAAGCGAAGCGATATCGCCGAGATCGCCCTGGACCGGCTCAGCCCCGAGCGCGCGTAAGCCGCCCGCATCTTTAGCCGAGCGATGCAACGCTCTGACGTCCCACCCCTCGCGCAGGAGGGTCTCGACGAGTCTCCTACCCAGCAGGCCGGTTCCCCCAGTCACAAATGCGATCGCCATTAAGGTCTCTCCTTCAAACGAAGGACCCTATGCGCCGCGCGCCTCTTAATTACAAGATACGTAATCTGTAATTGTGATTTTGTTGCAGATCTGCCCTCCACATCCTATGGGAAGCAATGCCGCCATTAACGCCCAACCTGCTTACAACCTCGTCGATCTTGGAAGCGGCCAAGGCGCAGGTGCGCCGGTTCGGTGAGACGAAGACGAACATGGTGGACATAGGACGCGCCCTGGGCGTGAGCCATGCGGCGCTCTACCGCCTGTATCGCTCCAAGGCCGCGATCATGGACGCGATCGTCGATGAGGCGATGCGCGACGAGGCCGAGTTAGCCGCCGTACATATTGAAGCCGATGGCCCTGCCGCCGACCGGTTGCTGGCTATGCTTCTCGATCTGCATCGCCGCAAGCGTGAGCGTTTCGTCGATGATCGCGAGATCCACGACCTTTATCGACGCATTCTCGTCGAGCGTCCGGACATGATCGCCGCCTATGCCGAGCGTATGACGTCGCTCATCGCCCGCCTCATCGTTCAGGCCATCGAACGCGGCGAATGGAAGGTTGACGACGTCGAAATCGCCTCAGGCGTCGTTCGAGACGCCGTGACCGCCTACATTCATCCGGCTTTAGTCGCGCAGCTCATCGTGGCAGACGCGCCGATCGAGGCGATGCTCGGCGCGACAGTCAAGACAGTCGCATGCGCGTTCCAAGCCGGCATGAACTACAGGCCAACGGCCTAGTTGTTCGCTCTCGGCGCGGTCTTTTTGGTCCGTCGCCAACGAAAAGCATCGCCTGCCGCCCACACTGTCGGCGCGGACGATTTAGGACAGTACGCGCCAGCAGCAGACTCTGGGACTGCTCCGGAAACACGACATTCCAGTGCTGATGCTGGTGGGTGTCGCCTGCGACGATTGTCACAGTCCGATGCTACGCTGCGGATCGCCAAACGTCTGAGTAATCGATGCAACGCCGGCTTCCGCCTCTCGAAAATATCCAGGCGTTTATCGAGGCGGCGCGGGGACCAAATTTTCGCGCCGCAGCCGAGCGCTGCGCTATCAGCCCCGCCGCCTTCTCACGTCGCCTGCAGGCCCTGGCCTCGCAGTTCGATAGGGTCCTGTTCGAGCGCACCCCCGAAGGTCTGCAGCTGACCGAGGCGGGCGCGCGCTGTCTGCGCGAACTGGAACCGGCCTATCTGGAACTGCGCCGCGCCGCGCGCGCCGCGGTCGGCGACGATCTCGAGCAGACCGAAGTGCGCCTGTCCCTGTCGCACTCGCTCGCCGTGGGCTGGCTGATCCCTCGCCTGGGCGGCCTTAGCGACGTCGCTCCGGACGTCCGGTTGTCGTTCGACACCATCCGCGACGACTCGGCGCTGCGGCGCGGCGCGGTCGACCTGGCGATCTGCTTCAGCGACACGGATGTCTCGGGTCTGTCGTCGCGCGCGCTGATCACCGTCTCGGGCACGCCGGTCGCCTCGCCACAGGTCGCGGCGCGCTTTCGCGCCAATCCCGACCTGTCGGCCTTCCCCCGGCTCGCTGTCAGCGTTCCGCTCAACATCTGGGACTGGTGGACGGACCAGGCCGGCCTGACCCGCCTGGCCGCGACGACCCGCTTCGACGTCATGCAAGCCGCCTATGAGGCGGCGGCGCAGGGGATGGGCGTCGTCCTTGGCGCCCTGCCCACCGTTCAGCCCTATCTCGACGATGGCCGGCTGGTCGAGCTTGGCCTTCCCTGGCTGAAATATCCTGGTGAGTACCGCCTGGCGGCCACGAGCGCCGGGCGACGACGCCGTTCCGTCGCCGCGATCTGGTCGTGGCTGGAAAGCCAGGCGGCGGACACCCCCACCGCCTATTTGACGAAGGCCTCACGCAGCAGGTCGGACAGTCTGTATCCGGCGATCGCGGCACGTTCCTCGGCAAGGGCCGCCGCCCCTTCGGCATAGACCGGCGCCAACGCCATGGCCTGGCTAGCCGACACGCCGCCGACCACGCCCGAAGCATAGACACGGGACGCCGCCAGCTCCCGGCTCTCATTGGCCCAGGCGCCATAGTCCGCCGCCACGGCGCGCGTCGCGCCGGGCGACACCGAAGCGCGCGGCAAGCGTTGCTCCAGGGTCTTGGCCCGCGCCGTGACCGAGGCGACGTCCCCAGCGCGATGGATGCTGTCGTCCCAGAACCAGTGCAGGGTCTCGGGCCGCCCCGTCAGCGGGTCGAGAACGAACTGCAGGCTGCCGGCCTTGTCGCCTTGCGGATACCCCGACGAGAACAGCTGCGCCGTATGCAGCGGCTGATGCACGTCTCCGGCCAGATGCATCACCCAGCACAGGGCCACGGCGCGCTGGGCGGACGTGGCGGCGGGGTTGGCCATGACGCGGACGTTCAGGGCGAAGGCCTCGACGCCGTCCATGGAGATCCGGTCGTCGGGCGGAATCGCGGGCGGATCGCTGGCCCGGACGATCGGCTTCAGCTCCAGGTGCCAGCTGGGCTGATCATAGCCGGTCAGGCGCGCGTCGTCGGGCCAGCGCGCGCACTCCATCATCAGCCTCAGCGCCCGCTCGCGGCCCTCGCTGCGGTCCTCGGCCACCTCAAACGGTCCCCGGTCGGGATGGCCGTCCAGCACCGCCACCACCCGATCGACGATCGCCGGATCGCTGGCCTCAAGGTCGTCGAATGCGATCGCGGCGATGACCATGTGTCCCGGCCGGGTCCAGGCCGCCGCCGGGGCCGCGCCCAGCGACCAGGCCGTCAACAGCGCCAGTCCCGTCCTGCCGAGCCGCTCCAGAGCACCCATCAGAAGCTGGCCCCAAGGCGGATGAAGTACTCGCGGCCGTCGACCCCGATCCCGCCCGCCTCGGTATAGGGCCGGCCGTCGGTCTGCCCCTTCACGCGGTCGGGATAGGCGTCGGTGGCGTTCAGCGCGCCGACCTGCACCCGCATGCGCTCGGTCACCTGATAGGCCAGGGTCAGGTCCAGCGTAGCGTCGGAGCCGAACACCTGGATCGGGCCGACCGGGGCGGCCTTGTAGCGCCCGAAGCGCGCCGCGTCGGCCGTCAGGCTCCAGCGACCGACCCTCAGGTCCGCCGAGAGCGTCAGCTTGTTGCGCGGCTCGGCGTCGGCCAGCGTGTTCAACGACGCCGCGGCCAGCAGGGGCAGGGTCGGGACCACCGGATTGCTTTGCAGGTTGCGCGGATCGGTGTCGAACGCGGCATAGCCGACAGTCAGGTTCAGGCGCCCGTCGTGACCGATCCGGGTGCGCCAGTTCCCGGTCGCCTCGAAGCCCTGGGTCCGGGTGTCGATGGCGTTGGTGAAGAACCGCACCTGGCTGGCGTTGGTGATGCCCGCGCGCTGCAGGATGGCGACCACGGCCGGGCCCGTCAGGGATTCGCTGAGCGCGATGCGGTCCTCGATCTCGATCCGGAAGGCGTCCACGCTGAAGGTCAGGCCCTCGCGCGGCGTCAGCACGAAGCCGCCCGAATAGTGCTTGGAGGTTTCCGGACGCAGGTCACTGGCCCCCAGGGCGCGGGCGACCGGGTCGGTGACCGCGAAGGTGCCGATATTGACCAGCACGCCGGCGCTCAACTGGCTGGTGATCGTCGAAAAGTACTGCTGCTGCAGCGATGGCGCCCGGAAACCGGTGCTGACCGTCGTGCGCGCCGCTAGCCAGGGCGTGACGCGCCAGAACGCCGAAGCCTTGCCCGTCGCCTTGCGGCCGAAGTCGCTATAGTCCTCGGCGCGCGCGGCGAGGCCGATGTCCAGGCCCTTGATCGGACTGATCTCGGCGTCGACGAAGGCGCTGAAGGCGTTGCGATCCACGTCGATCGGGCTCGGCGGGTTGAAGCCGGGGAAGCCCTGCGCGCCCGCGCCGGTGAACGAGGCCGCCTCGCCTGAGCGGATCTTGAAAGTCTCGCGGCGATACTCCGCGCCGAGCGCCAGGTTGGCGCCGGCCATCACGCCGCCGAACGCGCGGCTGACCGTCAGGTTGGCGATGTTCTGGCCATAGGTGACGCCGCCGGAATCGAACCGCGTGGGGCTGGTCGCGCCGAGCGAGGTGTTGACGCTGTTGGACACCGCGAAATCGCCCCGGTCGTAGCCTGCCGTGTCGCTGAGGTCGTAGCGCCAGCCGGCGACCTCGCCCCGCACGCCCAGAGCGCCGCCCAGGTCGAGCATGTCCAGATTGATGTCGGGCAGGAAGCCGTTCGGATACAGGCCCGGCGCCACGCTGGGCAGGCGGAACAGCGGCGTGCTGGTCGAGTCGCGCAGGGCCAGCGTGCCGAAACCGTAGGCTCGCGCCCCGCCCGGCAAAGCTGCTTCGGCATTGGCGGTCAGCAGCAGGTTCTGGGCGTCGGGATCGCCGGTGCGCTGGCTGATGCGGCCGACGCGCGGATCGATCTCGGCCGAATTGGTGGGCTTCCGCGTCCTGGCCTCGCCGGTCACCGTAAGAAAGCCGTCCTGGCCCAACGGCAGGCCGATCCGGCCGCTGACCACGCCGGACTGACCGTCGCCGTCCTCGGTGACACCGGCGGTGGCTGTCGCCTCGCCGCCGCGCGCGTCGGAGCGCAGCACGATATTGATCACCCCGGCGATGGCGTCAGAGCCGTACTGGGCGGCCGCGCCGTCGCGCAGCACCTCGACGCGGGCGATCGCCGCGACCGGGATGGTGTTGATGTCGACGGGCACCGTGCCCCGGCCGACGCCATTGTTGAAGTTCAGCACCGACGAGGCATGGCGGCGATGGCCGTTGACCAGGATCAGCACCTGGTCGGGTCCCAGCCCCCGCAGCGAGAAGCCGCGTGTGCTGCTGGACGACGGGGAGGTCTGCGAGCGCGGATAGTTGAACGACGGCGCCAGGAAGCCCAGGATCTTGCCCAGATCGGTGAAGCCGCGCTGCGCCAGCACCTCGCCGCTGAACACATCGACCGGCGCGGCGGTCTCGGTCGCCAGGCGCCCCGGCACCCGCGATCCGACCACCAGCACTTCATCCAGCACCGCTTCCCCCGACGTCTGGGTCTGCGCGAACGCTTCCGTCGCCCCCAACATCATCGTCAGCGCGGCGCCCGCCGCCAAACCCTTGAACACCGTCATGACTGAACTCCCCGTCTCGTGACGAGGCGTTTAGTCCGGGGCCTGAGCGCGGCGTGAACGCAAAGACCGCAACGGCGTTGCGCGGCGCGCAATCCCAAAGGTTTCCGACCTAGTCATGGCCTTCTTGAGCCTGCCTCCGCTGCAGCCGCCTAGCGCCAAATCCGGACTCTCACGCCGCTCCGGAAACACGACCTTGCCGCTCGAGGCGGTTGTCGCGGAGGTTAGCGGGGTGCCATCTGCTCAGAAGCGGCGCTTCGGCCGGGACGCAGGTCGATTGCCCTGCCCTTGATGTGTGGCCGGCAAGGAGCCCCGGAACTGAGCCGTTGGAGACGGTTTGGGACTTTCCCCAATTGAGAACTGATTGGCTTGTCCTCCGGCGCGGATCGGGCTCATCTGTGCCTCGCGGGAGGGGAAATGCGAAAGACCAATGGATTGAGTCTCACCCATAGACTGGTGGAGACACTCGGCCTCGCGATCATCACCGGACAATATGTCGGCACGGAATTTCCCAATGAGGCCGAGCTCTCTCAGCAGCTCGGCGCCAGCCGCACCGCCACCCGTGAAGCGATCAAGATGCTCACGTCCAAAGGATTGATCAGCGGACGACCACGCCATGGAACCGCGGTCTCGCCAGAAGCGGATTGGAATCTGCTCGATCCTGACGTCCTGCGCTGGCTGCTTGAACGCAAATTCTCACTGAAGTTGATGATCCAGTTCACCGAAATGCGACTGGGTATCGAGCCCGCCGCAGCGGCGCTCGCCGCGCGCAACGCCGATGAATCCGGGCTCGCGAGCATCCAGAAGGCGCTGGCGCGGATGTCCGACGCCGCCGCGGGGCAGGATGACGCCCTGTCGGCCGACGTCGCGTTCCATGTCGCGATCCTCAACGCGACGAAGAACGCCTTCTATCGCGACCTGCATGAATTGGTGAACACGGCGCTGCGGATCTCCATCCGGTTCACCAATAGCATTGAGGGACATCTGGCCACCCTCCCCGCCCACCAACAGGTCGCCGACGCCATCGCCGCGCGGGATCCCGTCGCCGCCCAGGCCGCAATGGAGGCGATCATTCAAGACGTCCTGCGACTCATCCATAACACGGCGTCGATGCGAGGCTCTCTGGCCTCCTGAGCGGCGCCCGATAACGGGCGATCCTAAGCTATTCTTCCATAAAGATTATTCCGAGATCGGAGCGCTGAGCCCCTCGGTGAACGAACGTACGTTTGACCCAAATCTATTATTGTGATTTATCATTTTAATGCGCCGCAACGTCGGCGAGACAAGATCGCTCGCCCTAACTGAAGCGGTCCTTGCGCATTTGGGAGGGAACTATGATCCGTACGAGAGACGGTGCTCGCGGCCGCGCCTTTGGCCTCAAACTGATGATCAGCGCCAGCGTGGGCGCTCTTGGTCTGGCGGCGCTGGCAAGCCCGGCGGCCGCCCAATCGGCTTCCGCCGACACGGTGGATGAGATCATCGTCACGGGTCTGCGCGCCAGCCTGACACGCGCCATCGACGTGAAACGCAACGCGGCCGTCATCGTCGACTCGATCGCCTCCGAAGACCTGGGCAAGTTCCCCGACAGCAACGTCGCCGAGTCGCTCCAGCGGATCACCGGCGTCTCGATCGACCGCAGCGGCGGCGAAGGCCGTTTCGTCACGGTTCGCGGCTTTGGCCCGTCCTTCAACAACGTGCTGGTCAACGGTCGCACCCTGGCCACCGAAAACACCGGCCGCCAGTTTAGCTTCGACCTGCTGGCCGCCGAGCTGATCTCGGGCGCCGACGTCTACAAGAGCAACAACGCCACCCTGCAGGAAGGCGGCATCGGCTCGACCATCAACATCAAGACGGCCCGCCCGCTCGACACGCGCGGCTCGAAGGTCATTCTCAGCGCCAAGGGCAACTATGAGGACCTGTCGGGCAAGTCGGCTCCCGAGGTGTTTGGCCTGTTCTCCACGCGCCTGGCCGACGACCGGATCGGCGTGCTGGGCTCGATCTCGTACCAGCAGCGCAAGGCGCGGGTCGATACGGCCGCGACCAACGGTTACTACAAGACGACGGTGGGCTCAGGCGCCAGCGCGATCGCCAACGCCCTGTTCCCGGCCAACTACGACCAGATTTCCGACCTGCAGGAACGCGAACGCCTCGGCGTGACCGGCACTGTCCAGTTCAAGGCCACCGACTCGCTGACCCTGTCGGCCGACGCGCTCTATAACAAGTTCACAGTCGACTCGACGGCCAACAGCGTCGGTCACTTCTTCTCGCCGGCCGACGCCAGCGGCGTGACGCTGGACTCCAACCGCACGGTCACGGCGTTCTCGCAGAACACCAATTCCCACACCGACTATGTCAGCCGCACGTTCAACCGTCCGACCAAGCTGACGGCGCTGGGCTTTAACGCGGACTGGAATCCGACCGACAAGATCAACGTCAAGTTCGACACCGCCTATTCGAAGGCGGCGTCCAACAACGGCGGCAACGAGATCTTCGCGGTTATCGGTTTCACCAACCCGATCACGTTCTCCAACACCGGAACCGGCCTGCCCAACCTGACGGCCGCCAACAGCTTCACCAATCCGTCCGTCGGTCGCGCTCACTTCGCCACGCGTGAAGGCGTCGATGTGAAGGAAACCGTCTACGAGACCCGCCTCGATGCGACGTTCAGCACCGACTACGAGGTCTTCACCAAGCTGCGCTTCGGCGGCATCTACACCGATCGCAGCAAGGACAACGCGCTGGTCCGCTCGGACAATGATGTCGGCTGCGCCTACTGCGGCTACGGCATCGCTGTACCGGCCGGCCTGCTCAAGACCTTCGATCCCGGTTCGTTCCTGAGCGGCGAAGGCGGCAACTTCCCGCGTCAATGGCTGTCGTTTGACCCCGAGGCCTATTTCAAGTTCCTGGAATCGGCTGCTGCCGGCCTTGCCGAAGACGTCGCCGCAGGTCGCCCGCTCGGCGCCACAGGCGCCTTCGTGGCGTCCAAGAACGGCTATGCGCCCACCCGCCAGCCCTCGGCCTACTCGGTCAGCGAGAAGATTTCCGGCGGCTACGTGCAGGGTGATTTCGAGGCCGACATCGGCGGTCTGCCCTGGAGCGCCACGCTGGGTCTGCGCTATGTGCACACCCAGCTGACGTCGAACGGCACTCAGCAGACCCTGTTGGACCTGCTGCCGATAGTCGGCGACAGCACCGCCTACACCGCCGTGTTCGCAGCGACCTCGGCGCCGGTTTCCAAGAGCACGACCTATGACGACTTCCTGCCGTCGCTGAACGTCAAGGTCGACATCACGCCGGACATCGTGGGCCGGTTCGCCGCGACCAAGACCCTGTCACGCGCCAACCTGACCGACGTGGCGCCGCGCATCACCTTCACCAGCCTTCGCCCGGGCAACCTGGCGGCCAGCGGCGGCAATCCCGAACTGCGGCCGTTCAAGTCGACCAACTTCGATGGATCGCTGGAGTGGTACTATCAGAAGGCCGGCTATCTGACGGCGGGCGTGTTCTACAAGCGCATCGACGACTTCATCGTCAGCTCGCTGGGCACGGAAACCTTCACTGTCGCCAATTCGGCGGGCAACTTCCCCGGCGGCGTCGCCAACTTCAACGTGCTGCGGCCGCGCAACGCCCAGAGCGCTGACGTCTACGGCCTGGAAGTCGGTTTCCAGCACACCTTCGACTACCTGCCCGCGCCGTTTGACGGTCTGGGCGTCACGGCCAACGCCACCTTCGTCGACAGCAAGGCCAACCTGACCGCCGCCTCCTCGACCTTCGCCTTGGAAGGCCTCGGCGACAGCCAGAACCTGGTGGGCTTCTACGCCAAGGGGCCGATCGAGGTTCGCGTCGCCTACAACCATCGCGACGGCTTCGTCAGCACGGCGGCCAATGGCACGGGCGGCGATCCCATCTTCACCAAGAGCCAGGGCCAGATCGACGCCCAGGCCCGCTACGCCGTCTCGTCGAATTTCTCGATCTTTGTCGAGGGCACCAACCTCAACGACGCCAAGACCGAGACCGTCGGCAAGTACGACAACCAGTTCCTGAGCCTGGTTGACACGGGACCGCGCTACGCGGTCGGCGTCCGCGCCCAGTTCTGATCATAAGGCGGGGCGCTCTGCGCACGCCCCGCCTTATGCGACGCGCTTGCGATGGCGCGTTTCGTCCCCGACTTCAGGGCTGGCTTCGGCCAGCCCTTTTTTCGTTCTCGGCTAAAGGCGGATTGGCCGCCTTAGGCCCGCCGCTGCAGGTGCAGAATAAACGCCGTCTGCGGGTGCAGACGCGGAAGCTGCAGCCCCACCGTCATCAGGCTCAGACCGTCCAGTTCGACGCCCTGGCGCAGCGGCTCGATCATGGTCGAGCGGGTCGGCAAAACATCGGGCCAGACCAGCTTGACCTCATAGCTCGCCTCGCGATCGAGACCAGCAAGCCGCAAACGGCCGGCGAAATAGGCGTCCTGTTCGCGGATCAGCGTATAGGCAAAGACCGCCTCAGACCCATCGCTCGCGACGATGCCGAAAGCGTTCTCATTGGCGGGCCGATCCAGCCGATAGAGATCGCCGCCATGGATCAGGCTGCGAAGCTGCTTGTGAAGAGCCACGCCCCGCGCCAACTCGGCGCGCTCATCTTCGGTCAGCGCCAGCAGATTGGCCTCGATGCCGAAGTGTCCAAACAGGGCCGTCGAGACCCGGGTCGCCATAGACACCCGGCGTCCGGTGATGTGGCAATCTGTGGGGCCGACATGCGCGCCCATCAGCTCGGCCGGAACGAACAGCGACAGCCCCTTCTGGATCGACAGGCGATCCAGAGCGTCGTTGCTGTCGGAAGTCCAGATCCGGTCGGTTCGGTCCAGGATTCCGAAGTCAGCGCGACCGCCGCCTGAAGCGCAGCTTTCGATCTCGACGTTGGGGTGAGCGACCCGCAGGCGGTCGAGAACCGCATAGAGCCCCTCGACATGAGCATGCGCGCCGGCGGATCCATCACGACCGCCCGGATGGCTGATATCGCGGTTCATGTCCCATTTCAGATAGGCGATGGGATGCTCGACCAGCAGCGCGTCGATCCGCTCGTAGAGATGGTCGCGCACCTCGGGCCGACCGAAATCCAGCACCAGTTGGTTGCGGAACGACAACTGCGGCGCGGGCGGGCAGCCCAGAACCCAGTCGGGGTGCGCGCGATAGAGGTCACTGTCGGGATTGACCATCTCGGGTTCGACCCACAGGCCAAACTCCATGCCGGCGCCGATCACCCGATCAATCAGCGGCTTGAGGCCTTGTGGATAGACGCCCTCGTCCACGGTCCAGTCGCCGAGGCCGGCCGCGTCGCCGCGACGGCCCTTGAACCAGCCATCGTCCAGCACGAAGCGCTCGGCCCCAACGGCGGCGGCGGCGTCGACCAGGGCCATAAGCTTGTCGGGGTCGTGGTCGAAATAGACCGCCTCCCAGGTGTTGTAGTGAACAGGCCTGAGCTTGGCCCGCAGGCGCGCATGCTGCGGCCGCGCGCGCATCCAGTTGTGGTAGGCCCGTGAAAGCCCGCTCAGACCGACGTCAGAATAGGCCGCGTAAAGCTTGGGGCTTTCATAGGTCGCATTTGGCGCCAAGCGGATCTCGCCCGGCATGAACAGCTCGCCCATCTGGACGAAGGCCCGCGCATCAGAGAGCGTCTCGGCGACGATGCGGTGATTGCCGCTCCAGCCCAGATGGAAGCCATAGGCCTCGCCGATATTCTCACCGCACGGCGCGCATTCCGCGATCAAGCCGGGGAAGGCGTCATGCGAACTGCGGCCCCGCCGGTTCTCGCGCACCATGGCGCCCTGCCCCAGCGCGGTGCGGCGCATCTGAAACTCGCCGGACCATCGTCCGTCCAGATTGATCAGGTGCGTCGCGGCAGGCGGCAGCGGCACGGTCGGCGCCGCGCAGACGTCCAGGATCAGGGACGCCAAGCCCTCGTTCAGGATGCGGGTCGAGGCGACCAGCACATCCTGATCGGCTTGCAGTTCCAGCCGATGCACAAGGCTGATGGCATTGTGGTCGTCGCGCGACACGATTTCGACGACACTGGCCTCGATCCAATCGATCCGCTCGATGCGGGTGAAGGTCGCCCAGGCCTGGCCGTCGCGATGGGCCTGCAAGCCGGGCGTTCCCGGAAAGCCCTGCCCCAGCAACGGCGTCAGCGCCAGAGGCGGAGGAACGGCGGGCGAGCACGGCGCGGCCTCGCGTGTGGCCATGAACACCAGCGACATCGGATCCACATCCGGCGCCAGCCTGGGGCCCCAGTGCAGGATCGCCGGCGCATCGCCGCTGCAGTCGATGATCAAGCTGGTTCTGGCGCCATCCAGACGGACGAAGGAACCGGGGGCGGGATCGGACATCGACAAGCCTGTGACGCTGGAGTGAAGCTGTAGACCGTTGCGAACTGCGACGGTTGACGCGATGTGTTTGTAGGATAAATACGATCTCATAAAAAGACGCCGCGTGCAGCGCGCGTCGCAAGCCATACGAACGTTCGCTTTGCCTCTCCAGGGGCGGAAGAGAATAACGATCGGCGCCGCCCGCGCGGCGCTTCGGGAGGAACGACATGCTGGGCGTTTGTTACTATCCGGAACAATGGCCGACCAGCCATTGGCGGGAAGACGCGCGCAGGATGAAGGCTCTTGGCCTGACCTATGTGCGCATCGGCGAGTTCGCCTGGTCGCGCTTCGAACCCGAGCCCGGCGTCTATGACTTCGGCTGGTTCGACGAGATCATCGATATCCTCACCGAGGCGGGCCTCAAGGTGGTGATCGGCACGCCGACAGCCACGCCGCCCAAGTGGCTGATCGACCGCCACCCCGAGATCCTGCCCGTTGATCCCGACACCGGCCGCGTACGCGGCTTCGGCTCACGTAGACACTACGACTTCTCCAGCGACCTCTATCTGCGCGAATGCGAGCGCATCGTCCTGGCGCTGGCCGAACGCTACGGGACCCATCGCGGCGTGGCCGGCTGGCAGACCGATAACGAGCTCAGCTGCCATGACACCACGCTCAGCGCCTCGCCGGTCGCCAAGGCGGCATTCCAGGCCTGGTGCGCCGCGCGCTACGCCGACATCCATGCGCTGAACGCCGCCTGGGGGAACGTCTTCTGGTCGATGGAATATCGCAGCTTCGAAGAGATCGAGCTGCCGGTCGGCGCAGTGACCGAAACCAGCCCGTCCCATCGCTTGGCCTATCGTCGATTCTCATCCGACCAGGTGGTGCGTTTCCACGACGCCCAGGTGAAGATCCTGCGCGCCCACTCGCCCGGCCGGTTCATCACCCACAACTTCATTCCGATGAACGAGACCGGCGTCGACAACCACGCCGTCGCCGCCGACCTCGACTTCGCCAGCTACGACAACTACCCGCTGGGCCGTACCGATCTGCTGATGACGCACGAGCCGGCCGAGGCGTTCGCGCCCTACATGCGGACAGGTCATCCGGATTTCGGGACCTTCTTCTTCGACCAGACGCGCGGCCTTGCGCCCGGCGCGTTCTGGATCATGGAGCAGCAACCCGGCCCGGTGAACTGGGCCAATCACAATCCTCGCCCTGCGCCAGGCATGGTGCGCCTGTGGACACTGGAAGCCTTCGCTCACGGCGCGGGCGTGGTCAGCTATTTCCGCTGGCGTCAGGCGCCCTTCGCCCAGGAGCAGATGCACGCAGGCCTGCTGCGTCCCGACAGCAGCGAAGCCGCCGCCTGGCCGGAAATCCAGGCCGTGGTCAACGACCTGGCCGCCCTGGATCTGGAGAGCCACCCGACCAGCCGCGCCAAGGTGGCGCTGATGGTCGACGTGCAGGCTCAATGGCTGGGCGAGATCGAACGCCAGGGCCGCAGCTACGACTACACCCACATCCTGCTGGATCACTATCGCGCCCTGCGAGCCCTGGGTGTGGATGTCGACTTCGTCTCTCCGGACGGCGACGTATCGGCCTATGCCTTGGTCGTCATTCCATCCCTGGCCATGCCCAGCGCCGCGACGATCGCCCGTCTGAAGGCGAGCGCCGCGATCGTGGTCTTCGGTCCCCGCTCGGGCGCCAAGACCGACGAACTGACCCTGCCCAACGAGCTCCCGCCCGGCCCCTTGCGGGATCTGCTGCCGATCCGCGTGCTGTCGGTCGAGACCCTGCGTCCCGACTGTTCGGGAACTCTGGACTGGAATGGCCAGACCTATCAGAGCGCGACTTGGCGCGAAGAGATCGAGATCGTCGGCGAGGCCACGGCCATTGGCCGCTATGACGACGGCGGCCCCGCCATCGTCCGGGCAGGCCGCGCGATCTATCTCGGCAGCCTGACCGATCGGCGCTTCCTGACCGACTTCCTGGAAGACCTCTGCGGCGAGGCCGGCATCGAGACCCAACGGCTTGCGCCTGACTTGCGAGTCCGGCGACGTGGCGACCTGACGTTCGCCTTCAACTATGGCGACCAGCCCGTGGCCGCCCCCGCCCCCACCACCGCGCGGTTCGTCGTCGGCGGCCCGAGCATCGGCGCGCGCGATGTCGCCGTCTGGAGACATTCGGCATGACGCATTTTGCTTCCCTGGCCATCGCTCTGGCCTTGATGGCGCCGCTCGGCGTTCAGGCGCAGGTTGTGGACGATGGTCCGGCCCTCTCGGCCGCCGGGGCCTACGCCGTCGGCGTCCGCCAGGAAACCCTGACCCATGCCGACCAGCCGGACCTGCTGGCCAGCGACCTCGCCAAGGGCGTGATCGCCCGGCGCGACCGCGTGCTGCCGGTGACGATCTGGTATCCCGCCATCAAACCCGCCGGAGACGCCAAGCCCGCCCCCTACACCATGCCTGCGCCCAGCCCGGACACGCCCAGCCCGGGCGCGCCGCAGGTGTTCTACAAGTCCGGCGGCGCCTATGCCGACGCCAAGCCGGTTCGGGGCCAGCACTTCCCGCTCGTGGTGCTGTCCCACGGCTATCGCAACTGGGCCACCAGCTTCAGCGATCTAGCCGAGAACCTGGCCTCCAAGGGCTATGTCGTCGCGTCGATCGATCACCGCGACCTCGAACCTTCGCTGATGAAGACGCCTCAGCTGTCGTTCGCGACCACGCTGATCACCCGCGTCGCCGACCAGCGCTTCGTCATCGCCGAGCTCGCCCGCCAGGCCGACCAGGGACCGCTAAAGGGCGTCTATGACCCCGATGACGTCGCCCTGATCGGCTATTCGATGGGTGGCTTCGGCGCGCTGACGACCATGGGCGCGGGGCTGGATCCGCAGGGCGCGCTCTACAAGCTCGTCCCCTACGATCTGCTCAAGCCGTTCACCGTCCAGGATCCAACCTTCACCACCGGCCTGCCCAAGGGCGTGAAGGCCATGGTGGCTTTTGCGCCGTGGGGCGGTTCGCCGCCGCTGCGCGCCTGGAGCGTCGAGGGTCTATCCGCCGTGACAACGCCAACGCTGATGGTCGTCGGCGATCAGGACGATGTCAGCGGCTACGATCAGGGCGTCGCCTGGCTTTACGACAATCTGAGCGGCGCTGAACGCCAGATGCTGGTTTACGAGAACGCCCGCCACAACGTCGCTCTGAACGGCGCCACCGAGGCGGAAGCCGGTAACTTCCGGGCCATCGAGCGCCACGAAGAGCCGGTCTGGCGTCGCGACCGCATCCTGGCGATCAACCGCCACTTCATCACCGCCTTCCTGGACGCCAAACTCAAGGGCGACAGCGTGCATGGCGCCTATCTCACCGTGCCGACGCCTCGCGCCGCCCAGGGAACCTGGCCGCTGGCTCAGGGCGCTTCAGTCGGCAGCCGCTTCGCGGGTCCCGATGACGCCGCCACGGCCGGCTACTGGCCGGGCTTCCAGCGCCGCTGGGCGCTGGGCCTCACCCTGCGCCGCGACACGCCCAAGCCCCGATAAACGACAAAAACAAGAACCACCGGAAACGCTCTCGCCATGCATCTGCAACTGACGCAAGCCTGGATCGCCGCAGGCCTGACGGCCCTGATCGGCCTGATCACCTATCTGAAGTGCCGGGGCCAGGGTCGGGGCGCCGAAGGGGGCAACAAGGAGTTCTTCCTGGCCGGCGGCGGCCTGTCCTGGATGTTCATCGCCGGCTCGATCACCATCACCAATCTCAGCACCGATCAGCTGGTGGGCATGAACGGCAACCAGATGGCCTTGCTGGCCTGGTGGGAGCTCTCGGGCGTGGTCGGCCTGTCTATCCTGGCCTGGGTGTTCCTGCCGATCTACTACCGGCACAACTGCACCACCGTGACCGAGCTTCTGGAGAAGAAGTACAACAACGTCGGCATCCGCTCGACGATCGCCACCATCTTCCTGGTCGGCAACGTCGTCATCTATCAGCCGATCATGCTCTACACCGGCGCACTGATGATGAAGTCCATGTTCGGGCTGGAGATCCCGATCATCGTGCTGGCCGCTGCCTTCGCGGTCGCCGGATCGCTCTACGCCATCTTCGGCGGCCTGCGCGCCGTGGCGGTCACCGACACCTATAGCGGCATCCTGCTGCTGGCCATGTGCATGCTGATCGTCTTCCTGTCGCTCCAAGCCATCGGCTTCGACTTCAGCGGCATACCGCCCGAGCGCCTGACCATGATCGGCGGCAACGACTCGCCGATCCCCTGGCACACCCTGCTGACCGGGATGATCTTCATCCAGATGTTCTACTGGTCGACCAACCAGACGATCACCCAGCGCGCCATGGCCGCGCCGAACCTCAAGGAAGCCCAGAAAGGCGTGTTCGCCGCTACGGTCGTGCGCCTGCTGATCGTGCCGCCGATGGTCGTGATCCCCGGCATCGTCTCCTACAAGCTGTTCGGCCATCTGGGCGACGCGGCCTACGGCAAGATCGTCTGGCACGTCCTGCCGACCTGGATGTCAGGCATCTTCGCCGCCGCCATCGCCTCGGCCGTTCTGGCTCACTTCGCCAGTGTTCTGAACTCGTCGGCCGCTCTGTACGTCTGCGACATCCACGAGAAGTACATTGAGCCCAAGCCGAACGTGCCGCGTCTGAGCATGCTGGTCAGCATCGGCTTCGTGATTGCGTCGCTGATCCTGGTCCCGATCTATGACGGCGCCGACAGCATCATCAACCTGGTTCAGAAGCTGAACGGCCTGACCAGCATGCCGGTTCTGTCGGTATTCATCGTCGGGCTGATGTTCCGGAACGTCGACGCCCGCGCGGCCATCGCCGGCCTGGTGTTCGGGGTCGCCCTCTATGCGATCTTCAGCTTCGGCTGGGCGCCGCTGCACTACATCCACATGATGTTTATCACGCTGTGGACCACGGTCGCCTTCTCGCTGACCCTCAATCGCTGGGTCTTCGGCAGGAAGGCTGAATTCATCTTTGCTCGCAAGGCGATCGCGGCCTAGCCCCTTCCGGAGAACGGACGCCTGCCGATCTCACGACACCTGGCCGCTGGCCAATAGCGGCCAGGTGTTCGAAGATCCTGCGACAGAGCCGGGAAGAGGATGGCGGCAGGGTAGCGCCAAACCCAACCGGTAAAACACAGGCGCGATCGGCTAGCTATGGCCTCGGTCGTGGGGGTGCCTCGCCAGTTGCGAAACTTCAGCATGGGCGCCCACTGAAACGAGGAGGAGCAGGAGCTGCTTCACGCAGTCAGCCAATGGGCCGCCAGACTGTAGAGCGGTATGCCCAAGGCGAGATTGAACGGGAACGTTACGCCCAGCGACAGGGTCAGATAGATCCCCGCGTCGGCCTTGGGCAGGGCAAGGCCCATCGCCGCCGGCGCCGCGATGTAGGAGGCTGAGCCGGCCAGCACCGCCAGGGCGGCAAGATCGCCCGCCCCCAACCCGGCCAGTCGCCCAACAGCCAGACCGGTCGCGCCCCCCAGGATCGGCAGGATCAGGCCCATGGTCAGAACCCGGCCATCCAGGCCCCGCGCATTGGCCAAGTGCCGCCCGGCCTTCGCCCCCAGGTCCAGCAGAAACAGGCACAACACGCCCTGGAACACCGGCCCGGAGAACACCGCGAGCTTGGCGCCTCCCGCGGGACCCGTAAGCAGGCCGATGACGAAGCTGCCTACCAGTATGACGCTGGCGGCGTTGAGCAGGACCTCATGGGTCAGTCGCCCGATAGGCGGCCGGTCAGCGCCCTGCCGATCGCTGAACACGGCGATAGCAATCGCCGTCAACAGAGCGGGGGTCTCCATCAGGGCCAGAACCGCCGACATGTAGCCGCCCGGAGTCTGATTGATCGAGGTCAGGTAGCTCTGGCCCGCCGCGAAGGTTACGACGGAGACTGATCCATAGTGGGCTGCGGTGGCGGCGGCCGTGACCGCACTCAATCCGGCGCGGCGCAGCAGGAGATAGGCCGGCACGGGCATGATCGCGCTCAAGGCCAGGCCGAGACCCGCGGCCTTGAGGAAGTGCGCGTCCAGGCCGTGCGCGCGCGCCTCCACGCCGCCCTTGAAGCCGATGCAGAGCATCAGGGTCAGGGATAGCGTCTTGGCCGCCTCGCGAGGCAGGACAAGGTCCGAGCGCGCCAGAGCGGCCAAAACCCCCAGGGCGAAAAACAGCACGGCCGGCTGCAGCAAGTTGGTCGAGGCTGCGGCAAGAGTTTGGGTGATGATGTCCACGAAGCGCTCCGACCCTGCGCGCCCGACCGGCGCGCGGCTGCTCTAAGGGATGTCGATCGATTTCCATTGTTGATTTTGATCATTTGTATAATCACAAATGATCATCATGGAGCCACCATGCCTCGCCTGACCAATCTCGACCTGGATCTCGTGCGCACCTTCCTGGTGGTGTGCGAGCAAAGAAGCTTCACGCGAGCGGGCGGTCGACTGGGGCGGTCGCAGTCGGCCATCAGCCTGCAGGTCCGGCGTCTGGAGGCCCAGCTTGGCCAGTCGCTCCTGTCGCGTGATCCACGTCACGTCGTCCTGACCGAGCACGGAGAGGCGTTTCTGCCGCAGGCCCGTCGCCTGTTGCGGTTGAACGATGACATTCTCGCGGGCCTGGCGGCTGACGATGTCGAGGGCGAGGTGCGACTGGGAGCGCCCGAGGATTTCGCGACCCTGCATCTGCCTTCGGTTCTGGGCGCCTTCGCCCGAAGTCACCCCAAGGTGGCTCTGACGGTCACCTGCGATCTGACGCTCAACCTCCTCGACCAGCTTCGCGAGGGCGCTCTGGATATCGCGCTGGTCAAGCGCGAGCCGCTGGGGCCTGATCTGGGCGTCCGGGTCTGGCGGGAGCCCCTGGTCTGGGTGGGTCTGGATTCTGATATCCTCCGGCGTGACGGGCCCATGCCGCTGGTCGCCGCGCCTTCACCTTGCGTCTATCGCAAACGCGCCGTCGCCGCGCTGGAGACCAGTGGCCGCGCCTGGCGCGCCACCTATACCAGCCCCTCCCTGGCCGGACAGCTGGCCGCCCTGCGGGGCGGGCTTGGCGTCAGCGTGCTGCCCCGCGAGATGGCTCCGGACGACCTGACGATCCTGACCGAGGATCTGCCGCAGCTCCAGGACGCCGAGATCGCTCTCATCAAGGCGCGGGGCGGCGCCCTGCCCGCCGCGGAGCGGCTGGCGGAGTACATCCTCTCCGCCCTTGATCGTCAGAGACTTGAGCCACTGCCCAAGGTGGCTGGACCTCCGTTATGATTTCGATATCTCATCTGAGCCATGCCGAAGATCAATCAACTCTGACCTTGTGTCGGCGGAGCCTGAGTCCAATCTATCAAAAGCGGGCCGGGCCCCTCTGACGAAACGCGACGCCGACCGGCGCGATCGTGATGTCGGACCGCATCGGGTGCGCTCGATGCCGGATCCAGAGGGTTGTTCCCCCGAGAGCCCAGCAAGCCCGACATCGGGCGCGCCCTCCCACCAGAGGAGAGCCATCGATGTCCTTGAACCCTATTCATGCTTCGCGTCCGCTGATTATCGACGCCTGGACACCGGCGCAGCTGGAGCACCTGGACGCTCTGGTCGCCGCCTGCGCGCTGGTGTCCCATGCCGATGGTCGGGTCACCGCTGAAGAGCGCGGGCGCATGCTGGAGAGGATGCGGGGACTGGCGGTCTTTGCCGTCTTTGGCGTCGAGGATGCTCTGGAGGTCTTTGAAGCTCTCGACCGACGCTTTGAGCAAGATCCCGAAGCCGCCCGGATCGAAGCTGAAATCGCGGTGCGCCGCCTGCGCGGACGCGACGACGCGGCTCGGGTTGTCGTCAACTCTGCCTGCGCGGTAGCTGTGGCGGATGGCGGGCTCGACGCAGAGGAGCGCGACGCCCTGCTGCGGATCTGCACGTTGCTGGCGCTCGACCCGATCCAGTTCGAGCTGATCACCACCCGCGGGACTCGATGAGCGCCAGCGCCGATTTCGGCGCGGCCGGTGCCTCTCGCGGACCAGGCAGTGCATGTTGCGACAAGCGCGGCAAACTACCGATCATGCCGTCGGGGCGGGCCTTGACGAGCACGCGCCTGTAGGTCGGACGCGCCTCGATTTTGCAGTGATCGCGTTGAGCGGGAGCATCATCATGATATCCGCGCCGGAGAAGGCTGGGCCGCCGACCCAGCCTTGACGGTGACGGCGGTCGAAAAAGAGACCGCAAAACTGCGCGCGGTCAGCTACGCACGGCCGATGCATACGGCCCGGCCTCCACTTTCCAGGCTCAAGCCGGTTGAACCTTGCCGTGGGCCAGGCGGCTAGCCGATTCTTCCTGATGAGGGTCACCCGATCGCCACGGGCGTTTGAGCCTAGATTTCAACCATGCTCCGAGTCACAATACTCCGACAATTGGCGACGGCCGGTAACGGCTGCGCACTGTTGGGGCCTAAGGCCAAGGTGGGGCGGAATGAAACCAATCAAGCGCTGTCTACTGCTCGCCGCGATCATTGCGGGGATGGCGGAGCCAGTAAGCGCCCAACTGCCCGGCTCCGCTGAGCCCATCGTTCACGATCGTGCGCCCCCCGCCGCGAAGCGCGCCGCGGACCTCGTGTCGCGCATGACGCTTGAGGAAAAGGCTTCGCAGCTGGTCAACGACGCACCGGCCATTCCGCGCCTCGGCATCCGCGAATACAACTGGTGGAACGAGGGCCTGCATGGCGTTGCGGCCGCGGGCTACGCCACCGTCTTCCCGCAGGCGATCGGCCTGGCGGCGACTTTTGACGAAGCCCATGTCGGTCAGGTCGCCGACGTCATCAGCACCGAATTTCGCGCCAAACACCTGGACCAGCGTCACAGATTTGGCGGCTCGGACTGGTTCGCCGGGCTGACGGTCTGGTCGCCCAACATCAACATCTTCCGCGATCCGCGCTGGGGTCGCGGGCAGGAAACCTATGGCGAAGACCCCTATCTGACCTCGCGGCTGGGCGTCGCCTTCGTGCGCGGACTGCAGGGGAATGATCCCACCTATCTGCGCACGGTCGCCACGCCAAAGCACTTCGCGGTGCATTCGGGACCCGAAGCGAGCCGGCATCGCGACGACATCCACCCCAGCCCGCACGACCTGGCTGACACCTACCTCCCTGCCTTTCGCGCCACGGTGATGGAGAGCGGCGCCCGATCGATCATGTGCGCCTACAACGCCGTGAATGGCGCGCCCGCCTGCGCCAGCCCCATGCTGCTCACCCAATACCTTCGCGATGCGTGGAAATTCGACGGCTATGTGGTGTCCGACTGCGAGGCGGTCGCCGACATCTACAAGCCGGACCACCATGGCTACGCCGCCACGCCGGAAAAGGGCGTCGCGGCGGCGTTCAATGCGGGAATGGACCTGATCTGCGGTGGCGCGGTCGAGAGCGAACACATCGTCGCGGCCGTGCGCAGCGGCGTGCTCAGCCAGGCCGCGATCGATCAGTCCCTGGTGCGGCTGTTCACCGCGCGCGTTCAGCTTGGGCAGTTCGACGATGGCGCGAAGGTCTTCCCGACCATCACCGCGCGTGATTTCGACACCGAGGCTCACCGTGCGCTGGCGCTGAGGTCGGCCGAAAAGGCGCTGGTGCTGCTGAAAAACGACGGCTTGCTGCCTCTGAAGACCGCGCCGCGCCGGATCGCGGTGATCGGTCCGAACGCCGACAGCAAGGCCGCGCTGGTGGGGAACTACAACGGCGAGCCGTCGAATCCCGTCACCATCCTCGAGGGTATCCGGCGCCGGTTCCCGCAAGCCCGGGTGACCTATGTCGAAGGATCCGGGCTGATCAATCGGGCGCTGGAGGCCGTTCCCGGCGCGGTCCTGTGCAGGGACGCCGATTGCCGCGAGGCTGGGCTCAGGATCGAACACTTCGCCGATCGCACGCTGAAGGGGCCACCTCACTCGACAACCGACTCCATGACTGCCCAACTGGACTGGTCGGGCGAATTGAAGAGCGGCGCCGTGCGCTATTCCGGCTTCCTGAAGGCGCCCGAGGATGGCGAGTACGTCTTCCGCTATGACGCCAATGGCGGCTACCGGATCTTTGTTGACGACCAGCAGGTGGTCGACGCCTGGAACGTCGACTGGCGCCCGTCCATCGCCACGGGCGCGGTCCGGCTGAAAGCGGGGGTGACCTATCGCCTGCGGGTCGAGGCGTTCCAGCGGGAGACCGAGGGTCATGAGCGGCTGCTCTGGAGTCCGCCTTCGGATCCGGGCGGCGGCGCCGCCGTCGCGGCGGCGCGGGACAGCGATCTGACCCTCTTCGTCGGCGGCCTGACCTCGCAGCTCGAAGGCGAGGAGATGCCGATGTCGGTCCCGGGTTTCGCCGGCGGCGACCGCACCAGCCTTGATCTTCCCGGGCCCCAACAGGTCCTGCTCGAGCGGCTGCACGCCACTGGCGCGCCAGTCGTCCTGGTGCTGATCAATGGAAGCGCCCTCGCCGTCAACTGGGCCGACCAGCACCTGCCGGCGATCCTCGAAGCCTGGTATCCAGGCGGCCAGGGCGGCGACGCCGTGGCGCGCGTTCTGGCCGGGGACGTCAATCCTTCGGGCCGTTTGCCCGTCACCTTCTACCGGTCGGCGGACGATCTCCCGCCCTTCTCCGACTACGCCATGAAGGGCCGTACCTACCGCTACTACACAGGACCGGTGCTCTATCCCTTCGGCCACGGCCTGTCGTACACGCGCTTTGCCTATACGCAGCCGAAACTGTCGCGGCGGCGCATTCCCGCGACCGGATCGCTTGAGGTCAGCGTGACGGTAACCAACGCCGGCGACCGTGCGGGCGATGAAGTGGTCCAGCTCTATCTTGACCGCCCGGGTCTGGCCGACGCCCCGATCCGCACCCTGGTCGGCGTCCAGCGAGTCCATCTGGCGGCCGGCGAGAGTCGTCAGGTGTCCTTGACGGTGGACAATCGGGCTCTGAGCACGGTTGACGCGCGCGGCGAGCGACGCATCGCGCCGGGCCAGGCCAATCTCTGGATAGGCGGAGGGCAACCTTCGACGCCACGCCAGGGACAGTCCGTTCCAGGCGCGACGCTGGCTTTCGAGATCACCGGCGCCGCGAGCCTGCCGCAATAGCCTTCACCGCCAATCCCGCCGTCATCACACCCATCACCCATCCAGACCCGCATCCAGCAACACCGCACCTTTCGGGGTGCGCCTGCCTCCAAGGGAAGACGACATGTTCACGCTGACCCGGCCGCTGGCCTCCTCCGCGCTCGCACTGGCCCTGGCTTTGGCCACGCCAGGCCTTGTTCAGGCCCAGACCAGAGCCGACGCGCCTATCGCCCTGCGGATCGATGCGGGCGCACCCGGCGCAAAGATCGACCGCAACATCTTCGGCCAGTTCGCCGAACACCTGGGAACGGGGATCTATGGCGGCGTCTGGGTGGGCAAGGACTCGCCGATCCCCAATACGCACGGCGTCCGCAAGGACGTGGTCGAGGCCCTTCGCGCGATCAAGGTTCCCAACGTCCGCTGGCCCGGCGGGTGCTTCGCCGACGAGTATCACTGGCGCCACGGGATTGGTCCGGCCGAGACCCGCCGCAAGACGATCAATTCCAACTGGGGCGGCGCCGTGGAGCCGAACACCTTCGGCACCGACGAGTTCATGGACTTCGTCGATCAGATCGGATCGGAGGCCTATGTCTCGGTCAATCTCGGTTCGGGAACGGTGCAGGAAGCGGCCGAGTGGCTGGAATACATGACCGCCGATCCCGAAACGACCGCGGGCAAGGAACGCGCCGCCAACGGCCGACGGGAGCCCTACAAGGTCAAGTATCTGGGTCTCGGCAACGAAAGCTGGAGCTGCGGCGGGGCGATGCGCCCCGAATACTACACTGACGAAATGAAGCGCTACGCCCGCTTCGTGCGCAACTACAACCCAAAGCAGACTGGCGCCGAAGCGATGCAGCGTATCGCCGTCGGCCCCAACCAGGGTGATACCGCCTACACCGAGGCGGTGATGGCCGCGCAAAAGGGACATGACTGGGCCTGGAATATCGAAGGCCTGTCACTGCACTCCTATACGACCGGCGGCTGGCCGCCCTCGTACTCCAGCACCAGCTTCGACGAGACCGCCTATGCCAAGCTGGTCAAGGAGACCCTTGGCATGGACGGCCTGATCACCACGCATTCGGCGATCATGGACAAGCACGACCCGGAAAAGAAGGTGCCGCTTGTGGTCGATGAATGGGGTTTGTGGCTGGCGCCGCTCGCCGACACCAATCCCGGGTTCCTCGTCCAGCAGAACAGCCTTCGCGACGCGATCGTCGCGGCGCTCAACATCAACATCTTTGCTCGACATGCCGACCGGGTGCGGATGACCAACATCGCCCAGATGGTCAATGTTCTTCAGGCGATGATCCTGACCGACAAGGACAAGATGGTCCTCACGCCGACCTATCATATCTTCAAGATGTACCTTCCCTTCCAGGACGCGACCTTTGTGCCGGTCAAGTTCGAGGCGGGAACGTATATGCAGGGCGATATCAAGCTGCCCCGCATCGACGCCGTCGCCGTACGCGACACCCAGGGCAAGCTCTGGCTGGCCGTGACGAACCTCGATCCGACCCGCTCGGCGTCGGTCCTGGCCGATCTGGCCGGCGCCAAGGCGTCCAGCGCGCGAGGCCAGGTGCTGACCGCGCCGCGCCTTGACGCTGTCAACACGTTCGCCGCGCCCAACGCCGTGGCGCCGAAACCCTATGCGGCCAAGGCTGGAGCCAAGGGTCTGAGCCTGGACATTCCCGCCAAGTCGATCGTGGTCGTGCAACTGGAACCCTGAACGGGCGCGGGCGCGACCAACTTGCCAAGGCGCGCGCGCTTCCGCTTATAGAAAGCGCGCGCGCCCAGGAGCCACAGACACATGCCGTTGGATGAACCGGACGACAAGCCGATCACGCGATCGGCGAGAGGCTCGGGTCGTCGTCTTCGGGGCGCCATCGCGCACTATCTCGGCACGGCGATCGTTTCGGGCCAGATCGCGCCCGGCGAGAAGCTGACCGGAGAAATCGCCAACGCCGAAGCGCTGGACGTCTCCCGCAGCGCCTATCGCGAAGCGGTGCAGGTTCTGACCGCCAAGGGCCTGGTCGAGAGCCGCCCCAAGGCCGGGACGCGCGTCCTGCCGCGCAGTCGCTGGAATATTCTGGATCCGGCGGTGCTGGCCTGGGCGTTCTCGGCCGAACCTGACGTCGCCTTCGTACGGGATCTGTTCGAGCTCCGCGCCGTGGTCGAACCCGCCGCCGCGCGCTTTGCCGCCGAACGCCGTGACAAGGACGACATCAAGGCCATGAAGGAGGCCCTGACGAAGATGCGTCGCCACACCCTGGCAACCGAAGCGGGTCGAACCGCAGACCGGGCCTTTCACGACGCGCTGCTGGCCGCGACCCACAACTCGGCGATGATGGCGCTCAGCGCCAGCATCAGCGCGGCCGTCAGCTGGACGACCGAGTTCAAGCAGCGCTCACGCGCCCTGCCCCGCGATCCAGTGCCCGACCACGCCAGGGTGCTGGAGGCGATCATCGCCGGCGATCCCGCCGGCGCGAGCGCGGCCATGCGGGCGCTTGTCGACCTGGCGCTGGAAGACACGCGCTCGGCCATGTGACCCTCCGATCGCGATCGAGGGTTTTAGGGCCGGCTTAGCGTGAAACTGTCGATATCCAGGCGACCCGCACCCTCGCCGGGGTTCGAGCAGAAGATTGCGAACTGCTGCCCCTGGAAGGTGCCGGTGCGCCAGGCGAAGGCCAATGGAAAGTCTCCGTCCATCCGGGTCCAGGCCAAACCGTCGAGACTGTAGGCCAGAGCGGCCTTGTCGGTGTTGAAGTCCATCTCGACCGAAAGCCAGAGATCGCCCAGCGGGATGGAGCGCGCCGGCCCACGCTCGGTGGTCTCTGGTCCGCGCTCAGTGCTTTCCACCACGCGCGCGCCTATGGCGCCCTGCCCGCCTCGCGCGCGGGTCACCACAAGCTGATTGGAGAACTTGCCGAACGTCCCAAAGCCGCAGGCGTCGCCGGGCGCGAGACCTCGAACGTCCAGCTTGACGACGCCGCGACTTCTCGGGCCCTGCCCCTTCTGGATCAGGGTGTTGCGGGCATTCCAGAAATCCGGGCTCGGGGTCGCCTTCAGCCGCAGGAATCCCGGCCGCTCACCTAGCGACCAACGGCTGTCGTCCGGGTTATGATTCCACTGCCATTGCCGGCCCAGCGACCGGCCGCTGAAGTCGTCCGAGGCTGGTGGTTCGACAAAGGGATGGCCCAGGATCGGTTTGGCCGCGACGTCCGGGACCCGGCCGGGCGCGTCGGGCGTGCCCCAGACCGGCCAGTCGTCGCGCCAGAACACCGGGCTGATGTTGGTCACCCGACCAATGGCCCCGGCGTCGCGCATGACAAAGCCGTACCAGCCGCCGTCCGGCAGATCGACCAGGGCGCCCTGGTGTCCGCCAGTGGTGTCGTCGATCTGTTCGCGGGTCTCCCAAGGGCCGGTCAGACTCCTGGACCGGGATACGGTCAGGGCCAGACGCCTGGGAATGGCGTTGAACAGATAGTACCAGTCGCCGCGCCGGATCAGCTTGGAGCCTTCCGCGCCAGACACGTAGTGGATGGTCTGTTCGGCGGTGACCGCGGTGAGATCGGCGTTCAGGGTCAGCAGGCGCACCGTCCCGTCCGAGCCGATCGATGTGGCGATGAACGCCTTGCCGTCCGCGTCGAAAAACAGACCGGGGTCGAAGGCCTCGCGGTCAAGTTCATGCACCTGCCAGGCGCCCCGGATGTCGGCGGTCGAATAGATCCGGGTATTTTGCCCCACGGGCGTGACCACGATGTAGAAACGGCCATCGCGGTGACGAAGGCTGGGCGCGAAAACCCCGCGACGATAGTCGCCGCCATGGCTGAGATCGTATTTGGGATTGCCCTCCAGGCGCGGCATCACATGGCCGGCGATGTCCCAGTTCACGAGATCCCTGGAGTGCAGGATCGTCAGCCCGGGCGCGTTCACGAAGGTGGTCGAGGCGAAATAGAAATCCTGACCCACCCGGATGATGTCGGGGTCGGGATAGTCGGCGTAGAGCGGCGGATTGCGGTAGGTTCCCTGACCGGTGTCGGCCCGCCAGACCTGGCCGTGAGCGGCGCTCGCCCCGCCCAAGAACATCAGTCCCGCGATGAACGCGCGCATCAGCCGGCCAATTGACATGCTCATGGTCCTGTCCCGTCCGTGGGGTCTCTTCCGGCGCTCGGGCTTCAATGGTTGTCGCGCGGCAAGCCCTTGGTCTGGGCGATGCGCTGGTATTTCACGGCGGGCTCGAGCACCGCGCCGGTGTCCATCTGCCCGACGACGGCGCGCTGCATTTCCTGCCACGGCGTCTGGCTTTCGGGATAGGCGAAGCCCCCGGCGGCCTCCAGAGCCCTTCGCCGCTCAACGATCTCGGAGGGCGAGACCAGCACGTCGACGCGCGATTTGCGCAGATCGAAGCGCACCTTGTCGCCGCTCTTCAGCAGCGCCAGCCCCCCGCCCGCCGCCGCCTCGGGCGAGGCGTTCAGGATTGAGGGCGAGCCCGATGTGCCCGACTGACGGCCATCGCCGATGCAGGGGAGCTGGTGAATGCCCTCTTTGATCAGATAGCTGGGCGGGCGCATGTTCACCACCTCGGCCGCGCCGGGGTAGCCGATGGGGCCGGCGCCGCGCATGAACAGGATCGAGTTGGCGGTAATGCCGACCGATGGATCATCGATCCGGTGATGGTAGTCCTCGGGTCCCTCGAACACGATGGCGTCGCCTTCGAAGGCGTCGGGGTCGTCGGGATTGGACAGGTAGCGGTCGCGGAACTCCTTCGAAATCACGCTGGTCTTCATGATCGCCGAATTGAACAGATTGCCACGCATCACGACGAAACCAGCCCGCTCGACCAGAGGCCGAGAGAAGGGACGGATGACGTCTTCGTCCTCGATCTGCGCGCCGCGATACTGCTCTCCGATGGTCTGCCCCGAGACACAGCGGGCGTCCTCGCGGATCAGGCCCTGCTCGATCAGCTGACCAAACACCGCCGGCACGCCACCGGCGCGATAATAGTCCTCGCCCAGATACTCGCCGGCCGGCTGGAGGTTGACCAGCAGGGGCACCTCCTCGCCGGTTTTCTGCCAATCGTCGATGGTCAGCTCCACGCCGACGTGGCGCGCCAGGGCATTGAGGTGGATCGGGGCGTTGGTCGAACCACCGATGGCCGAATTGACGACGACGGCGTTGAGGAACGCCTCGCGGCTGAGGATATCGGAAGGCTTGAGGTCCTCGCGCACCATGTCGACGATGCGCAGGCCCGTCCGATAGGCATTCTCCTGGCGATCACGATAGGGCGCGGGGATCGCCGCCGAGCCGGGCAACGACATGCCCAGGGCCTCGGTCAGCGAGTTCATGGTCGTCGCCGTGCCCATGGTGTTGCAGTAGCCCGTGGAGGGCGCCGAGCTGGCGACCAGCTTGATGAAGCCGGCGTTGTCGATCTCGCCCGCGGCCAGCAGTTCGCGGGCCTTCCAGACGATCGTGCCCGAACCGGTGCGCTGTCCCTTGTGCCAGCCGTTCAGCATGGGTCCGACCGAAAGGGCGATGGCCGGAATGTTCACCGTCGCGGCCGCCATAAGGCAGGCGGGCGTGGTCTTGTCGCAGCCGATCGTCAGCACCACCCCGTCCAGCGGATAGCCGTACAGCAGCTCGACCAGGCCCAGATAGGACAGGTTGCGGTCCAGCCCCGCCGTCGGGCGCTTGCCGGTTTCCTGAATCGGGTGAACCGGGAATTCCAGCACGATGCCGCCAGCGCTGCGGATCCCCTCGCGCACGCGCTCGGCCAGAACCAGATGGTGCCGGTTGCAGGGCGACAGGTCCGACCCGGTCTGGGCGATGCCGATGATCGGCCTGCCAGACTGAAGCTCTTCCAGAGATAGACCAAAGTTCAGATAGCGCTCCAGATAGAGCGCGGTCATGTCGATGTTGTCGGGATTATCGAACCAGGCGCGCGACCGTAGCTTGAGTTTGGTGTTGCCGGACGAAACCATGGCTATTCCTGTGATGACTTGACCTGAAGATGTCGCCGACGGCGTGGTGTTTCGATCGACACCTGTCAGGTCGCCCCAAGACGGGCCCTCAATTGTCTGACTATAACCTGCCCCATAGGGCGTCAATCGGGCCGGCTGCCCAACATCGCCTACCGCGAGCGAACTCGACCCGAAAAGTCATGCTCGACACCACCGTGACGCTGATCCTGCGACGAACGGCGCAAAAAATAGGCTCACCCGGAGGACCAGCGGTGGATACCAGAGATTGCGCACGCCGATTTTGTCGGAGTATATTTCGATCAAAGACCGCCCGTCAGGAGCGGACGCACGTCGGAGGGGAACATCATATGCGCGCTGCAAGCCTGTCGCCGATCGGGGCTGTCGCCCTGCTCTTCCTTGCCGCGGCGCCGAACGCCCAGGCCACCGAGATCACGCGGCGCGGCTTTGGCGACACGCCCGCCGGTGAAAGCGTCGAAGCCTTCACCCTGACCAACAGCCACGGCGTCAGCGCCACGGTGATCACCTACGGCGCCACACTGCAGTCCCTGATCGCGCCCGGGGCCGACGGCGCCAAGGCCGACATCGTGCTGGGGTTCGCCGACGCAGCCGCCTACGCCAAGAACGCCAGCTATTTTGGAGCTTCCGTTGGCCGGTTCGCCAACCGGATCAGCGCAGGCCGCTTCGCGCTCGACGGCAAGACCTATCAGCTGGCGCTGAACGACCATGGTCTGGCGGCGCTGCATGGCGGGGTAAAGGGTTTCGACAAGGTTGTCTGGAAGGTCGGCGAGATCAAGTCTGGCCCCGTAGCGTCGGTCACCTTCACCCATGCCAGCCCCGATGGCGAGGAAGGCTATCCCGGCGCCCTGAACGCCACGGCGACCTATGCCCTGGATGAAGCCAATCAACTGACGATCACCTACGGCGCGACGACCGACAAGCCGACGGTGGTCAACATGACCAACCACGCCCTGTTCAACATGGCGGGCGAAGGCGCGGCGGAAGGGGCGATGGGCAATGTCCTCACCCTTCCGGCTGATGGATACACTCCGGTCGACTCAGCCCTGATCCCGACCGGCGAGATCGCGCCGGTGGCGGGCACGCCGTTCGACTTTCGCAAGCCGACGGCGGTGGGCCTGCGGATCCGTGACGCCCGCGATCCCCAGATCGTCGTTGGCCGCGGCTACGACCACAACATGGTCCTGACGCCCCAGGCCGCAGGAAAATCACCGCGCCTCGCCGCGCGTCTCTCTGATCCGGCGAGCGGGCGGGTGCTGGAAATCCTCAGCGACGAGCCGGGCATCCAATTCTACGCGGGCAACTTCATCGACGGAACCATGGTGGGCAAGAGCGGCCGGATCTACCGTCAGGGCGACGGCATCGCTCTGGAGCCGCAGCATTTCCCCGACGCCCCCAACAAACCCGCCTTCGCGTCGACGCGGCTGGACCCAGGCCAGACCTATCGCAACGTCATGGTCTTCAAACTTGACGTCGAGAAAAAACGGTAGCCCGCGCCGCCCTCCATCACGTCGTCCGTAGGCCAGCGTTGAAAAGGGACCGCGTTCGTCCCTATTCGCTCACAGAGGAAGCCATGCTCAGCTCTCTAACCCAATGCTCTCCCAGTCCCCGGATCGGCGCCTGAGCATGCCGATGCGTTTTGTGCAGTTTCGCCAGAGCGATGGCGCCCGCAATCTGGCGGCCATCGATCCCGACGGCGTCGCCCGTCGCGTTGTCGTCGCCGACACGCTGCGGGATCTGGCGCTTCGGGCGATACAGGTACAGGCCACGTTGATCGAGGCCGCGCTCGCCGAACCGCTGGGCGAGGTCGTCAATCTCGACTCAGCCCTGGCCGAAGGTCGGGTCCTCGCGCCGATCGACCATCCGGACCCCGCGCATCTGCTGATGACCGGCACCGGCCTGACCCACCTCGGCTCGGCCGAGGGACGCGACAAGATGCACAAGGCCGCCCAGTCCCAGAAGGAAGGCGAGCAACTGACCGACTCGATGCGGATGTTCCTGATGGGGGTCGAGGGCG
Organism: Alsobacter soli; assembly: GCA_943371355.1. Taxonomy (GTDB): domain Bacteria; phylum Pseudomonadota; class Alphaproteobacteria; order Caulobacterales; family Caulobacteraceae; genus Caulobacter. The sequence goes on along the minus strand of CALRUN020000023.1, from coordinate 9,959 downwards.
GCAAGCCCGCCGACGGCCAGGTCGGCGTTCAGCCAGAGTGGTTCTACAAGGGCGACGGCTCGCAGCTGGTGGGTCCGGGCCAATCCCTGACCTCGCCCGCCTTCGCGCAGGACGGCGGCGAAGAGCCTGAAATCGCCGGCGTCTATATCATCGGCCCGGACGGCGCGCCCCACCGGCTGGGGTTCTGCCTGGCCAACGAGTTTTCCGATCACGTCATCGAGCGCGGCAACTATCTCTGGCTGGCCCATTCGAAGCTTCGCCAGGCCGCGCTGGGGCCTGAACTGCTGGCAGGCCCTTTGCCCGCCGACGTGCGCGGAACAAGCCGCATTCTGCGCGATGGCGCGGTCGTGTGGCAGCAGCCCTTCCTGTCGGGCGAAGCGAACATGTCGCACACGATCGCCAATCTGGAGCACCATCACTTCAAATACGATCTGTTCCGCCGCCCGGGCGACATTCACGTGCACTTCTTCGGCACGGCGACCCTGTCGTTCGCCGCTGGCTTCCAGACCCGGATCGGCGACGTCTTCGAGGTCGAAGCCTCGCCCTTCCACTATCCCGTTCGCAACGCCCTGGCTCAGGCCCCAGAACGCCCCGTCGCGGTGCATTGCCTGTGACGCCCATCCGCGTCGCCATGGACGGTCCCGGAAAGATCGCGGGAGATCAGCACCTTCCGGCCATAGCCGCCGCCCCACGCCTCGCTCTGGCCGCCGTTGTCAGTCGTCACGACCCGGAGAGATCAGCGCGGTCCAGAACAACAAGGGAGAACGCCATGAGACAGCCTGATCTTGCGAAATCCAGCGGGCGAATGGGCCCGATCCGGACCTATTTGACAGCGGCGGGCGTCGCGCTTGCCTGCGCCCTGGCCACGACGGCCAACGCGCAGAACGACAGGATGACGCCGACACCCGTTCCGGCGCAGCCAAACGCCATCGTGCTTGGCACCGGCGCCTTGCCCGGCGCCACGGCGCCGGAGTCCTGGCACGAGCAGTACAACAGCACCTTCGCCCGCAACGTCACTGTCGCCACCCTCACGCCGTTTCTACCGGATCCGGCCAAGGCCACGGGCGCTGCGGTGATCGTCGCGCCCGGCGGCGGGTTTCGCACCCTGTCGATGGAGAACGAGGGCTGGGATGTCGCCAAGGCGCTGGCCGACAAGGGCGTCGCCGCCTTCGTGCTCAAATACCGGCTGAACCCGACGCCGGCGGACATGCCAGGCTTCGAGCGCTCGATGAACGAGATGTTCTCGGCCACGGCCAGCAGGCCGCCCCGGCCGAGCCCCGAAGCCGCCCTTGCCGGCCTGGCCCCGCAGATCGCGGACTCTCGCGCGGCCTTCGCGCTTGTCCGTCAGCGCGCTGACGAATGGCGAGTCGATCCCGACCGTGTCGGGATGATCGGCTTTTCGGCCGGCGCCATGCTGACCATGGCGACCACCCTGGCGGGCGAAGACGCCAAACCCGCTTTCATCGGCCTGATCTATGGCTCTCTCGCGCCGGTGACGGTCCCGTCCGAAGCGCCGCCCATGTTCGTCGCACTCGCGGCCGACGATCCCTTCTTCGCAAATAGCGGATTTGGGCTGATCGAGAGCTGGAGGTCAGCCAAACGGCCCGTGGAGTTCCACCTGTATGAGCAGGGCGGACATGGCTTTGGCATGTATCAGAAGACGACCACCAGCACCGGGTGGTTCGACGCATACGTGCGGTGGCTGGGCATGCACGGCCTGCTGAAGCCCAAGAGCTAGGCTCCATAAACTGCTGCAGCCAGGGGAGCCGATGCGCCTAGGCGCGTCGCGTGCGAACGCGTTCGCCTGGCCTTCCTAAACGAAGGTCAGGGTTCGGCTCCCGCCTCTGCCGCCAAGCTTGTCTCTGCACTTTGCGCGGGCCCCAAGCCCCGCACAGGCGGGATGTCGTCATTCCGTCACCCAAGCTGATTAGTCACGCCAGGATCGGTTCGTGTCGGCGAAACCGGAGCTCCTCGCGCGCAGCATGCCACGCAAAATCGATTGTCGGACCGTGCTGCTCACGATCACGGCGACTGGAGCGGCGTCGCTCCTGTCGCAGGCCCATGCGCAAGCCGGCCGGGATCTGGGCCCCGCGTTGACCCAGCTGGCCATTGAACGTGACGTACAGATCGTTTTCCAGCCTCGCCTCGTCAGGGGCCGCACCGCCGGCCTCGCCCCACGTGGAGCGAGCCTGGACGTCGCCCTGGCCGCGCTGGTCGCTGAGCAGGGCCTGGTCGTTCGCAAGCTGGGCCCGGGTCTCTATGCGCTGGAGAAGGCCCCCGGATCGCCCCCGCCCCGGCCGCAACCGCAGGACGACGACCTCGCACCGCTGGACGAGGTTGTGGTCACCGCCTCCTATGCCGCCAGTCTGGGTCGGGCTCTCATGCTCAAGCGGCGGGCGGTCTACGGCCTGGACGCCATCAGCGCCGAGGACATTGCGCGTCTCCCCGCGGTCAACGCCGCCGAGGCCCTGCAACTGGCGCCCGGCGTCAGCCTGGAGCGTCACCGCGGGATCGGCCTCTATGTCAGCGTCCGGGGTCTGGGTCCGCAATTCCAGAACGTACTGCTCAATGGCCGCTCAGTGGCGATGAACGACCTGGTCGAGAATGGCGGATTTCGCGGCCGGCAGTTTCGCTTCGAGATGCTGCCGGCCGACGCCATCGAACGCATAGAGGTCGCCAAGACCACCACCGCCGACATGGATGAAGGCGCGCTGGGCGGCAACATCGACGTGCGCACGTTCAAGCCACTTGAGCAGTCGCGGCGGTCGGCTGTGTCTATCCGCGCCTCGACGGGTCAAGGCGGCAAGCTGGATCCCGCCGCCTCCGGCGTCTGGAGCTGGACCAACGACAGCGACAGCCTGGGCCTGCTGGCGGCGGGGGTGGTCGACCGTCGGCATATCCGCAACGACCGTCTCTACCAGACCGGCTGGAATCTCGACCGTTTCAAGTCGGTTCTCGGAGCGGGGCTCTACACACCAGCGCGCACCCGACCGACCGTGGAACTGGAGGACAGGCGCCTGGCCTCAGGCGATTTCGCGCTACAATGGCGCCCCTCCGCGGCCTGGCGGACCGACGTTGACCTGCTGCTGACCCGACTGGACGCTCACTACGATGAGTTCGGCCTGGACATCTATCCCGACGACTTCACCCTTTCCCCGCCGCGCTTCGTCCCGGGAACCCAGGTCGTCCTTGGCGACACCGTGCAGGCGGGAACCATTGAAAATGTCAGGTGGATGGCCTCCAGCGAGACCAGTCTGAACCGGCACGACCTGGCCGCCTTCGGCGCGCATCAGCACTGGAGTGAAGGCCCCTGGGCGCTGGAGGCCGACTATGCCTATTCGCGGGCCCGCAGCTACCATCCCAATGGCAGAGGCACGGTTCGCGCCCGGGTGGCGTTCTTCGCGCCGTTGAGCTTTGACTTCGGCCGTGGCCGGAGCCGGGGCCCGACCCTGACCACCCCGGTCGACTACGCCGACCCCAGCCAGTTTTTCGGCCAGGCCTTCGACTACACCTGGAAGGACTCGCGCGACACCGACGAAGCGCTGAAACTCGACGCTTCACGAACCTTCGACGGCGCCCTGGAAAAGCTGAGCGCCGGTGTCGAGCAACGTCGGCGTGTGCGCGACTATCGTCGCCGGGACTGGATCCTGAACACCATGGTCGGAACGCCCCTGACCAGCCTGGGCTCACAGGACTATGGGCTGACGCCGTTTTCCGACTACCTGGCCGGGACCACCGGCGATCTTCCACGCCGCTGGGTGGCGCCGAACGCCCGCGCCTTCTATGAGCGGCTCTTTACCGCCAAGATCGCCGCCCAGCCGCCCTCGACGTCCGACCTGCGCAATTCCTTTCTGGTCGAGGAAGAGATCCGCTCGGCCTATGTCCGCGCCGATTTCTCGAGCCAATGGTTCGGGCGCGCCGTCGATGGCAATCTGGGCGTTCGCTACGCCTATACCGACCAGGTCTCGCAAGGCGTGTTGTCCAGCGGGACCGAACCGATCGCCGCCCAGTGGCGCAAGGCCTATGGCGACTGGCTGCCCAGCGCCAACCTGCGTGTGACCCTGAGCCCCGATGTGCTGCTGCGGCTGGGCGCGTCGCGGGTGGTCAACCGCCCCAACGTCGTCGACAACGCCCCCCGCATCACCCTGGCCCGCGACACCCCCACGGCCAATGGAGGCAATCCCGATCTTGATCCGTTCCTCGCCACACAGCTGGACGTCTCGCTGGAATGGTACTTCGCCAGCGGCGGAGCCCTGACCGGTGCGGTGTTCGATCGCCGGCTCGACAACTACATCACCGCCCAGAACACCTTCATCCAGGTCCCCGGACGCGGCGAAGTTCTGCTGTCGACCAATGTCAACGGCGGCGACGCCCGGATCCAGGGGCTCGAACTGGCCTATAGCCAGACATTCAGGGGCCTCCCCGCTCCGTTTGACGGCGTGGGCGTACAGGGATCGCTGACCCTGGCGCGCAGCCGGGCCAACTATTTCGCCGGCGACCGTCGGATCCGTAACGCGCTGCTGGGCTTGTCGCGGACGAACTACAGCCTGCTGGCCTTCTACGAACGCGGGCGCGCTTCGGTGCGCCTGGGTTACGCCTGGCGCGGCGCCTATCTGACGACGATCGGCAGCTCGGTCACCGCGCCCTCCCATACTGACGCCTTCGGGTCGCTGGACGGCGCCGCCTCGTGGCGCATCGACCGCCAGATGACCCTGACCCTGGAGGGCGTCAACCTGACCGACGCCCGTAAACACGTCTATGGCGAGACCCAGGACCAGCCGATGGAAACCCATCACTGGGGTCGATATCTGTCCGCGAGGTTGAGATGGGCGTTCTGACCTTCCCCACGCCAACGACCATGGACGCCGCCCAGGCGTCCGCGCCTGACGCGACCCAACCACCGATGGACGCGCCGCGCTTCGACACGCTCTTCGCGCGCTATCGTCGCCCTCTCTTGAGCTTCTTCCAGCGCCGTGCGGTCGGCGTCGAGGACGCCGAGGACCTGACCCAGGAGGTTTTCATGCGCTTGTCGCGGCGGTTTTCCCGCCTGCACTGGGGCAATCCCGACGGTCTGATCTTTACGGTAGCGGCCAACGCCCTGATCGACCACGAGCGCCACGAGCGGTCGCGCCGCCGCAGCCATCACGTCGAGGTCGACGCCGCCCTTCCCGCGGAAGAGCCGTCGGCCGAGGCGACGCTCAGCGGGCGCGAAAGCCTGCGGGCGCTAGTCGCGGCCCTCGACACCCTGCATCCCAACGTCAAGGCCGTGTTCGTCCTCTGCCGTTTCGAGAATCTCAGCCAGGCCGAGGCCGCCGCCCGCCTGGGGCTGTCGGTGAGCGCGGTGGAAAAACACATGATGACGGCCATGACGCGGTTGCGTCAGGCGATCGGATCCAAGCATGACGTCTAGCGACACCCCCAACCCGGCGCCCGGTCCCGATCCGCGCCAACTGCTCGCCGCCAGCCTGTCGCGCGCCCTGACCGAGGCCGAGCAGTTTAGCCTGGACGCCTGGGCCGCCAGTTCTGTCGCCGCGCGCGACGAGATCGCCCAGACCCGCGAGATCTGGCTGGCGGCGGGCCTGGCTGCGGAAGATCCGACGGTGCTTCAGTTGCGGCGGTCGGCGCGGCTCGCCGCCGGCCTGGATCGCCCTGCGCGTCGGCACGGGCCTCCGGTGGCCCGACGCTGGGTGGCCGGCGGCCTTGGCCTGGCCGCAGCGGGTCTGCTCGCTGGCGTCGCGCTGCTCGATCATCCCCGCACCGAGACCTTCGTCGCGCCCGACCACGCCGTGGCCCATCTGACGCTGGCCGATGGCAGCCATGTCGCTTTGAGCCCGCGTGGCGTGCTGACGGCCCGACTTTCGCGCCACAAGCGCGCGCTGACCTTGACCGGCGGCGACGCCTTCTTTGAGGTCAGCCACGACGCCCGACGCCCGTTCACCGTAGCAGCCTCCGGTCGGACGCTGACGGTTCTTGGCACCCGCTTCAACGTCACCGGGGGACAGCGCATGACGGTGTCGCTGGTTCAGGGATCGCTGCGCGTCAGCGCGCCGGGCGCTCCCGACGTGCTGCTGAAACCGGGCGAACGCTATCTCGCGGCGATGACCGGCGGCCGGACGGAGAGCGCCGACGTCGCGAGCGACGCGGCATGGAAGGACGGGCGACTGGTGTTTGCCGACACCAGCCTGATCGAGGTGACCGAGCGACTGTCCCGCGCGGCGGGCCGACGCTTCATCCTGGGAGACCCGGGGCTGGGCGAACTGCGGCTTTCCGGATCGATGAAGGTCGATCGGATAACGGACGTCCGGTCGGTGCTGGAGGCCAGCCTGCCGGTGACCACGCGCCTTGCGACCAATGGCGATCTGGTCATTACGGCGGTGAACGAAACTCCTCCTTGAGCGGATAAAAGTTCCGACTTTTCAACAGCCTGTCGCAAATATTTCATCGGCGCTCGACTGAGGGCGAGCCGACCATCTTTCGTTCTTCTTCCCCGACCCGCCTCCCTGCGGGCGCACATTCCTCGGGGGATAGATGATCCGCTCCAAATTCACGCCGGCGCGCTGCGCGGGCGCCGTCGCCGTTCTGGCCTTCGCCGCTCAAGGCGCCTGGCTATCCCAGGCCCATGCCGCCGAACCTGCGGCCGCGCCGGCCGCCGAACCCGCAATCGATGCGGTCGACGCCATCGTCGTCACCTCCTACGGCAAGAGCCTGCAGGCCGCCGCGGCCCTGAAGCGCTCGGCAGCCTACGGCCTGGACGCCATCAACGCCGAAGACATCGGCAAATTCCCGACTCGTAACGCGGCCGAGGCCCTTCAATTGGTCACCGGCGTGACCATCGACCGCCAGCGCGGCGCCGGCCTCTATGTCAGCGTCCGGGGCCTGGGTCCGCAGTTCCAGTATGTCGAGCTGAACGGCCGCTCGATCGCGGTCAACGAACTGATCGAGAACGGCGGCGCCAAGGGCCGTCAGTTCCGTTTCGAGGTGCTGCCGTCCGAACTGATCTCGCAGATCGAGGTGGTCAAGACCCCGACCGCCGACATGGATGAAGGCGCCCTAGGCGGCAACATCAACATCAAGACCTTCAAGCCGCTGGACGTGGGCGACAAGAGCGCCTTCTCGATCCGCGAAACCTATGGCGATGTGCGCAAGAAGGCCGATCCGTCGGTTTCGGGCCTGCTCAGCTGGACCAGCGCCGACAACACCCTGGGCCTGCTGGCCTCGGGTCTCTACGACGAACGCCATGTCCGCAATGACCGCCTGTATCAGGTCGGCTGGAACCTCAACAGATTCACCTCGACGCTGGGCAGCGGCCTCTACACCCCCTCCCGCACCCGCCCGACCATCGAGACCGAGCACCGCAAGCTCTATTCGGGCGCGGTGACCGGCCAGTGGCGCCCCAACAGCGATTTCCAGACCGATGTGGATGTGCTGGTGACCCGCCTGGACGTCGACTATGACGAGTTCGGCCTCGACATCTATCCGGACGACACCACCTTCCGGACCCCGGTTTTCGTGGCCGGCAGCCAGAAGGTCGTGGGCGACACCGTGGTCGGCGGCACGATCAACAATGTGCGCTGGATGGCCTCGCGCGAGACCAGCCTCAATCGCCACGACCTGACGGCCGTCGGCCTCAAGCAGGCCTGGACCCCCGGCGCCTGGGCCTTCAACGCCGAATACGCCTTCTCGCGGGCCCGCAGCTATCACCCGGACGGCCAGGCCACGAAGCGTAACCGTCTCGCCTTCTTCGGCCCGCTGACCTACGATTTCTCGCGCGGCTACACGTCGATCCCGCAACTGACGACCACGGTCGACTACACCAACCCGGCCAACTATGTCGGCCAGGCCTTCGACTACACCTGGAAGGACTCGCGCGACACCGACGAGACCGCTCGCCTGGACGGCGCGCGCGTCTTTGACGGCTGGTTCACCAAGATCGCTTTCGGGGCCGAACGCCATGAGATGAAGCGCGACTATCGTCGTCGCGACTGGGTGCTCAACAACGCCCTGAACGTGCCGACCAGCACGCTGGGCGCCAGCTTCTACGAAGCCCTGCCCTATTCGGGCTTCCTGTCGGACTTCTCCGGCAACACGCCCCGCAACTGGGTCACCCCGACCACCACGGCCTTCTACAACAGCCTGTTCACGCCGGCCGTGGCCGCCCAGCCCGTCTCGGCCGCCGACGCGCGCAACTCGTTCGTCGTCGATCAGAAGATCACCAGCGGCTATGTCCGCGGCGACTTTGCGTTCGACACGGCCATGCCGGTCAGCGGCAATGTCGGCGTCCGCTATGCCCGCACCGAACAGGTGGCAAGCGGCACCCTGACCAGCACGAACGCCCAGAACCAGCCCGTGCTGACGCCGGTGTCCTATCCGCAGGACTACGGCAACTGGCTGCCCAGCCTGAACGTCAAGGTCGAAGTGCGCGATGACCTGATCGCCCGCTTCGCCGCCTCGCGCGTGGTCAACCGGCCCAACATCACAGACAGCGCCCCGCGGATCAGCGTCGCGCGCGACACGCCCAGCGCCTCGGGCGGCAACCCCGACCTGCAGCCGTTCCTGGCCGACCAGCTGGATGCGTCGCTGGAATGGTACCCGGCCCCGACTACCGCCCTGACCGGCGCGGTGTTCTACAAGAAGATGGACAACTACATCACCCAGCAGAACACCACGATCCAGGTGCCTGGCCGCGGTGACGTCCTGCTGTCGACCAGCGTCAATGGCGGCGACGCCAAGCTGACCGGCGTCGAGGTGGCCTACAATCAGAGCCTGGCCTTCATGCCCGGTCCGTTCGACGGCCTGGGCGTCCAGGCCTCGTTCACCGTCGTGGACGCCAAGGCCAACTACCTGGCCGGAAATCGTCAGATTAAGGACAACCTGATCGGCCTGTCGAAGACCAGCTACAACCTGGTCGGCTACTACGAGAAGGGTCCGCTGGCGGCGCGTCTGGGCTGGTTCTGGCGCTCGCGCTACCTGTCGGGCACCGGCAGCACCACCACCGCCGAGTCCTATATCGACGCCTACGGCTCGCTGGACGGATCGATCTCCTACGACATCACGCCCAACTACGCCGTGACGCTGGAGGGCTCGAACCTCACCGACGAGATCCGCTACGTCTACGGCAAGACCAAGGACCAGCCGATGGAGATCTATCACTGGGGCCGCACGGTCTCGCTGACCCTCCGCGGCAAGTTCTGATCCCGCTTGGGGCGGGTCTTCGGGCCCGCCCCGCCTTGGACCGGTCGATCGTCTCCCCTTCGGTCGGCCGGTCCTTTGCCCTTCTCCCTACGAAGAGGTCCCCATGCGCCTGATGCGAGCCCTTCTGCTGGCTTCCGCCATGCTGGTCGCCGACGCGGGCCACGCCGCCGATGCGCCGCGCATCTACGCCATGCGCGTCCTGGGCTCGCACAACAGCTACCGCCCCGAACTCGACCCTGCCGCTCTCGCCCACCAGCGCCAGGTGATGGGCGAGAGATCCATGGGAGTCGAATACGGCCATCCGGCGATCAGGACGCAACTGGATCTGGGCGTGCGACAGCTCGAATTCGATCCCTATGCCGACAGCGCCGGAGGACTCTATGCCGGCCCCTACGCCGGCGATCCGGCCAGGCTGGCGACCATGAAGCGTCCCGGCGCCAAGGTCCTTCACGCGCCGGTCGTGGACGCCCGCACCCACTGCCTGACCCTGGCCGAATGCTTCGGCGAGGTCGCCCGCTGGTCGCGCGCCCATCCTGGCCATGAGCTGATCGTGATCTTCGTCAACACCAAGGAAGAGCCGGTCAACACGCCGGTCATTCCCGATCCGCCGCTCTATGCCGAGGCGGACCTGGCGAACCTTGACGCCGATGCCATCGCCGCCTTCGGCCGAGACCACATCATCACGCCCGATGACGTGCGGGGTCGCGCCGTGAGCCTGCGCCAGGCGGTAATCTCGGACGGCTGGCCAACCCAGGCGGCATCACGGG
>CALRUN020000022.1:0-65128 GCA_943371355.1 Alsobacter soli | reverse complement strand
GAACAGCAGCTCGAAATAGAGGTCGCTGTTCTTGCCCACATAGGCGATCCGGTCGCCGGTCTTCAGGCCCGCCGCCAGCAGGGCGTTGGCGACCCGGCTGGTCTTGCGGTCGAAGTCGGCGAAGGTGGTGTCGCGCCCCTCGAAGCTCAGGGCCACGGCGTCGGGCCGGGCCTCCGCATGATAGCGGGCGACGTCGCCCAGGGTCGGCATGCGGTCAAAGTCTACGGCTGACATACGCCCTGATCTCCCTTTGGCCCGTCGCGCGGCGTGTGGATCCACCGCTTCCGATCAGGTCAAACAGATGTTGGGGTGTCTTTACGCGCAGGTAAAGGCGTGCCGTTGCGGCAAGGGCTTCACAAAATCCTAGAACCAGGCCCTCACGCCAAACACGACGCTGGTCTGACCCGTCCGTTCGCCGGCCGCGCGGGCAAGATCCGCGACGTCGCCGAAGGCGCGCTGGCGCAGCACGCCGACATAGGGCGCGAACTCACGGCGGATCTCGTAGCGCAGGCGCAGCCCCAGTTCGGCGTCGCTCCCGCTCTCGGCCAGGCTGGTCTCGACCTTGGACTGCAGGATCAGCCGCGTGGTCAGGCGCAGGTCGTGCGCGGCCTCGATCCGGGCCGACAGGTCGCCGCGATCCGACAGGAAGGCGGCCGCGCGGGTCTCGATCCAGTAGGGCGCGACACCCTCGACGCCCAGGGTGGCGTAGGTGCGGCCCTTGGGCTCAACATCCACCCGCAGGCCGGCCTCGAGATCGAAATAGGGACCGATCGGCCGGGCGCGCAGGGCCTGCAGCTCGGCGCTCTCCCAGCCGTGACGGTCAACGTGCTCGCCGCGCGCCTTGACCACCCACTTGCCGAAGTCGTCGCCAAACCAGCCCTCGCCCTCGAAGGCCGTGGCGTCGGCTCCCTGGCCCGAGCGGCGCTCGGCCTGGTCGGCCAGGACCATCCAGTAGCGGCCCCCGCCGTGCTCCTGGCGCAGCACCGCCCGGGCCGAGGCCATCAGGGCGGGGTCGTAGAAGCGCTCTGCCGCGTGGTCGGTGGGGGGCGGCGGGGCGACGCCGGGTCCGGTTCGCGGGCTGACCGGCGGCATGGCGTGGCCGGCGTGCGGGTCGGGCTGCACGGCCTGGGGCGGCATCTGATGCCCCGCATGCGGATCGACCGGCGCGGCCTGTACCACCGGCGCAGGCGGCGGCGTCATCTGGTGATGCTCGTGTTGCATCAGGGCCAGGGCCATCAGAAGCGCCGCGCTCATGCCGGGGCTCCGTCGAGCGGCCGCACGGTCACGACGTTGAACATCCCCGCATGCATGTGCATCAGCATGTGGCAGTGGAAGGCCCAGTCGCCGGGCTCGTCGGCGGTCAGGTCAAAGGCCACCTTGCCGCCGGGCGCGACATTGACCGTGTGCTTGCGCGGCTGGTGACCCTCATGGCCGTTCACCACCTCGAAGAAATGGCCGTGCAGGTGAATCGGGTGGGCCATCATCGAGTCATTGACCAGCAGCACCCGCACCCGCTCGTCGCGCCGGAAAGCGATGGGCTTCTTCAGCGGGCCAAAGGCCTCGCCGTCAAAGGCCCACATGAAGCGCTCCATATTGCCGGTCAGGTGGATCTCGACCGTGCGGCCGGGTGGGCGCGGATCGGGATTGGGGTCCAGCGAAACAAGGTCGGTATAGACCAGCACCCTGTGGCCAACGTTTTCCAGACCCTGTGGCGGCTCGCCCAGGCGGTCCATCGGCATGGGCGAAATGCTCTGGACGCCGGGGCCGAGCTTCACCCCCGGCGCATTGGCCCCGTCGCGCATGGACATGCTCATGCCGCCCATGTCGTGGCCGGCGTGAGCGGACATATCCATGCCCATATCCTTCATCGTCGCCAGCGGCCGCTCGCGCAGCGGCGGAACCGGCGCGGTCAGGCCCGGCCGCGGGGCCAGGGTCCCGCGCGCCATGCCCGAGCGATCAGAAGCCTCGGCCACCAGGGTGAAGGCGCGATCCTCAGTCGGCTGGACGATCACGTCATAGGTCTCGGCCGGCGAGATCTGGAACTCCTCGACACTGACCGGGCGCACGTTCTGACCATCGGCCTGGACCACGCTCATCGACAGACCCGGAATGCGGACATTGAAGATCGTCATGCCGCCGGCATTGATGAAGCGCAGCCTCACCCGCTCACCGGGCGCGAACAGGCCCGTCCAGTTGTCCGCCGAACCCTGGCCATTGATCAGGTAGCGATAGACCGAGCCCGTGACGTCGAGGATGTCGGTCGGGTCCATCCGCATCTTCGACCATTCGACGCGGTCCTTCAGCGACTGGTCGCGGCCGGCCAGCAGGCCCGCCACCGTCTGCTTGCGGTCATTAAAATAGCCGGCGTGAGCCTTCAGCTTTCGCATCAACTGGTGCGGATGCAGGAAACTGTAGTCCGACAGCACCACCACGTGTTCGCGGTCGTAGGCCACGGGATCGGGCGCCGCCGGATCGATAACGATGGGGCCATAGACCCCCTCCTGCTCCTGCATGCCCGAGTGGCTGTGATACCAGTAGGTCCCTGCCTGCCGGACCTTGAACTCGTAGACAAAGGTCTCGCCCGGCATGATCCCCGGAAAGCTGACGCCCGGCACGCCGTCCATCTGGAACGGCACCAGCAGGCCATGCCAGTGGATCGAGGTGTCCTCGCTTAGCGCATTGGTCACCGACAGCCGGACGTGCTGGCCTTCCTTCAGGCGGATCAGCGGTCCCGGCACGGTTCCGTTGACGGCCATGGCGTGGCCCGTCTTGCCGTCGACCGTCATGGGCGCATGGCCAATGGTCAGGCGGATGTCCTCGCCGCTCAGCACCTCGGGCGCCTTGCCGGTTCCGGCCCGCGCCCAGGCCGGCAGCAGCGCGCCAAGGCCCGCTCCCGTCGCGGCGGCGAGCATCTGACGGCGGTCGAGGGCCTGCATAGTGATCACGTCTCCGGTTTGGGGCCCAGACGGCGCGCGCCCGGCTCCCCACCTGCGGACACTTGGGATATCACCTGCGCTATGTCCAGAAGCACACCCGCCACCCTAGCCCTGGCCAAGACCGGGGTCGCGTTCGACCTGACGACGTATGACTACGACCCCGGGTCGGAACGGGTCGGTCTGCAGGCCGCCGAAGCCCTGGGGGAAGATCCCGCCCGGGTGCTCAAGACCCTGGTCGTGCTGCTCGACGGCAAGCCGGCCTGCGTGGTGCTGCCCTCGGACAAGGAAGTCAGCATGAAGAAGCTGGCCGCCGCCCTGGGCGGCAAGTCAGCGGCGATGATGCCCGTGCCCGACGCCGAGCGGATCACCGGCTACAAGGTCGGCGGCGTCAGCCCCTTCGGCCAGAAGAAGCGCCTGCGCACGGCGGTGGAAGAAGCCGCCCTGGCCCAGCCCTATGTGTTCGTGAACGGCGGCCAGCGCGGCCTGCAGATGCGTCTTGCGCCCGCCGATCTGGTCGCGGCGCTGGGGGCGAAGGCGGCGTCGATCGTGGCCTGAACGGGGTCGCTTGAAATCCCGCGCGCTTCTCGCCTATAAGCCCCGCTCCCGTCCTGGTGCGGTTGGGTAGCTCAGATGGTTAGAGCGGTGGATTCATAACCCACAGGTCGGCGGTTCGATCCCGCCTCCAACCACCAGGACGGACTTCCACACACTCTGGTTTTCTCGGGCCGTGTTCGCCCGTTGCGCTGGACGGCACGGGCGCTCAGGTAAACCTGATGGGCCGACGCCGGTGTCGCGCAAAGTCGACTTTTTCGGGATTCATCCGTGAACGACCATCCCGATCTCGCCGCCCTCGACAAGCTCAAGACCCGAATCCAGGGGCTGCGCGCCAAGACCACCGACAACGGCTGCACCGAAGGCGAGGCTCTGTCTGCCGCCGCCAAGGTCGCCGAGTTGCTGGATCGCTACGACCTGTCGCTGACCGATGTCGAAATCCGTGAAGCGGCGTGTGAGCGGCGCGACTATGAGACCCATCGCAACAAGCGCATTCCGCTGGACGATTGCATCGGCGCGATCGCGGACTTTTGCGATTGCCGGGTCTGGCGTGAGAAAAACCCGGCCGGCGAGGCGCGATACGTCTTCTTTGGCCTGAGATCCGATATCGAAGCCGCGCACTACCTGACCGAACTGATCGATATCGCCGTCCGCTCCGAACTCGGCCGCTACAAGACCACCGCCGACTATCAGCGGTTCCGGCACAAGGAGCGACACATCGCCAACGCGTCCTTCACCCTGGGCATGGTCGCGTCCATCGCCGCCAAGTTGACGGCGATGAAGGCGCGGCGCGACCAGACCAACCACGGCGCCGGGCGTGATCTTGTCGTGCTCAAGGCTTCGGTCGTCGACGCTGAACTCGACAAGCTCGATCTGAAGCTCAGGACCGTGCGCCGCGCGACCCGCATGGTGTCGCCAGAGGCCTACGACGCCGGCGGCGCGGCGGGCGCGTCCCTGGCCATCCCGCAATCCGGCAAACGCGACATCTCATAGCCATGCGCCGGAAATCCGCGAGAAGACGCTTCGGCGATCACGGGCCTGGGTGATCGCAGCGCCGTCGGGCTCGATGTCGAGTGACACCGAGCCCGGTCCATCGCGGTACTAGAAGCTGTAGGACAGGCCAAACCGGTAGGAGCGGCCGTAGGTTTCAGATTCCGCGAAGCGGTTGCGGGTCTTGTAGTAATAGTAGTCGGTGGCGTCGTTGAGGTTGTTACCCTCGGCGAAAACCTCAACCTTGTTGAAGCGATAGGCCAGGCGGGCGCTGACAGTGCTGACTTCATCGAAGAAGATGTCGCTGTTGCCCGAAGCGTCGCCGGTGTTCAGTTCCAGCAGGTAGGCCGAGCGGTAGGTGTAGGCCACGCGGGCCGAGAAGCCGTACTTCTCGTAATAGACCTGAGCGCTGGCCAGCCGCTTGGACTGGTTGGGCAGCTGGATCTGATCGGTGCGGCCGGGCACGTCCATCTTGCCATCGACCAGGGTGGCGTTGAAGTTCACACCCAGGCCGTCCATCGGTGACGGCAGGAAGGTCAGCGGCTTCTGGACGTTGAACTCCAGCCCCGTGACCTGAGCCTTGTCGCCATTGGTCACCTGGGTGACGTCGGCATTGACCAGGGCCACGCCGCCGAAGGTGCCGCTGCGGGTCACGGTCGACGAGAAGATCGGATTTTCGATGCGCTTGTGGAAGAAGCCCAGCGAAATGCCGCCTTCGCCCGGGAAGTAGTATTCCAGCGAGGCGTCGAAGTTCAGGGCCTTCTGGGGCTGCAGGGCGGGATTGCCGAGCGACACTTCATTGTCGGCGGCGCTGACGGCCAGGGTCGGCGCCAGGTCGGCATAGTTGGGGCGGCCAAGCGCCGTGGTCACCGCGCCTCGCGCCATCAAGGTGGGCGCGAAATTGTACTTCACGTTCAAGCTCGGGAAGTAGTCCGTGTACTCGTATGCGCCGAACTGGTTGTAGGTATCGTTGATCGTGGTGGTCGGCGTGATGCCGATGGCGGCGGTCTTGCCCTCGGTATGCTCGACGCGCACGCCGGGAATGACGGTCAGGTCGCCGCGGGTGATGCTGGCCATGCCGTAGCCGGCGGTGATCTTCTCGACGACCTTGAAGTCAGACCCCAGCGTCTCGACCAACCGGTCCGAAGCGGAGTCGGTGAACAGGCCGCGGTTGGCTTCGAAATAGGCCTTGGCCAGCGCGTAGTCGACGTTGGGCCCGAACGTCAGGCGACCGTCGAAAATGGTGGGAATCGTCCGGCCGGTTTCACCGACTAGGGTCTCGCCATTGCCGCGCGTGAAGACGTGACCGGTGGCGTCGGTGAACTTGTCGCGCTTCAGGTACTTTGCGCCGACCTTGAGGTAGCTGTCCTCGCCCCAGGCCTCGATCGGGAGCTTGTAGTCAGCCCGAACCTGGTTGAGGTCTTCCTCGGCGTTGCGGCTGACCTGCTTGTACTGGCGCAGGTTGTAGGTGCTGGGCGACAGGGCCGAAGCGCCCGCGACGAAGGTGCTCGGCAGGCCCACCGTGCCGGTGAACACGCCGGTCAGGGCCCCGGTCGAGCGGTAGTCGAACTCGTCGCGGAGCGGGTCCTTCTTGTGCGACAGGGCGTGCGTGCCCTGCAGGGTCAGGACGCCCTCGCCGACCTTGAAGTCGCCGCCAAAGGCCAGGGTGGTGGTGTCGGTGATCTCGTTGCGGGCGCGCACCAGATGGCGGGCCGTGGTGGAGATGATCGTCCCGCCGTCCGCGGTCAGGCCCGTGTAGTTGGCGGCCGCGCTGGGGAAGAAGAAGCGGAAGCGATCGCGCGTCTCGTTGTCATCGAACTTCGAATACATGAAGCGGGCGTACAGCTTGACGTCATCGGTCGGGCGCCAGTCGAAATTGGCCACCGCCCCGGTACGCTTGCGGATGGCCGGGCTGTAGGAGCGCATGTCCAGCTCTGCGGGCAGATCGACGCCATTGACGATCTGGCGGCTGCTGGCCAGCACGTCGTCGGAGACCGATGGGCGCTTGGAATAGTTGCCGGCCAGGACCAGGCCGAACTGGTTTTCGGGTCCGAACTTGCCCCCGACCGAGATGTCACCTTCGGTAGACTTGGCGTCGGTCGCCTCGAACGTGCCGCGCACGACCCGGGCGCTGAAGATGTTCTTGGACTTGTCGAAAGCCGTCAGGGTGTTGATGTCGACCTGACCGGCGATGGCGTTGGCGTCCAGATCCGGCGTCAGCGACTTGATGACCGTCACCGAGCCGATCAGCGCCGAAGGGATGTCGTCCAGCTTGACGTTGCGCGATTCCGGCTCGGGAGCCGAGGCGGTCTGGTTGTTGATCGTGACGTTGGCGAGGTTGGGCTCAATGCCGCGGATGATCAGGTAGCGACCTTCACCCTTGTCGGTGGCGACCGACACGCCCGACAGCCGGCGGACGGCTTCGGCGACATTCTGGTCGGGCAGCTTGCCCACGTCGTTGGCGGAGACAACTTCCACCGCGCTGACGGCGTCACGCTTCTTGAGAAGCGAGTCGCGGTCCGAAGCGCGCTGGCCGGTGACCACCACTTCCTCCACGGTCGTCGTCTGAGCGGCGGCCATGGACGGCGCCACGATGCAGGACGTCAGCAGCAGCGCGCCCAGCAGATTCCCGGATGCTTTGATCATCACCCTCCCCTTCCTAGTTCCCGACTCCGCAACGGCGCCATTGGGCGCTCTGGGTCGTTGAGGGGACATTACGAACGAATTTTCTAATTTGCAAACAAATTGGAAAATTCCGTGCAATGGCGGATTGGAAAGCAGCCTTCAGATCATGCGTCGCCGTCCGGGGGCCAGCCGATCTCGGCCCGCAGACCGCCCAGGGCCGAGCGGTTGATCCGCAGACCCCCGCCCGACGCCTCGGCCAGATCTCGGACAATCGCCAGGCCAAGGCCGTGCCCGGGCCCGGCCTCATCCAGCCGCCCGCCCCGCGCCAGCGCCGCTTCGGCGCGCCCGTCCTCGATGCCGGGGCCGTCGTCCTCGACGGAGAGAACCACGCCCTGCGCCGTCGTCTCGCCGCCGATGCGGACCTGACGGCGGCCGAAGCGGGCGGCGTTCTCGATCAGGGCGCCCAGCATCTCGGTGAGCATGTCCTCCGAGGCCGGAACCCGAAGGGCCCCGTCGATCTCGATGTCGAACATCAGCCGCTCGCCGTCGGCGGTGCGCTCGAGCACATCGACCAGACGCTCGACCACGGCCAGCGGCGCGGTCTCTTCAGCAAAGGAGGCCTCGCGGGCGGCGGCGGCGCGGGCGCGGGCCAGCTCGGCTTCAAGCGCCGCGCCAACGGCGGCGATGGCGGTGTCGAGGCCATCAGCGGCCTCGATGGCGCCGGCTGCCCGCGCCCGGCGGCTCTGGGCCGAGAGGGCCGAGAGCGGGGTCTTGAGGCTGTGGGCCAGATCGCCCGCCCGGCGGCGTGCGCGGGCCAGGTCGGCCTCCCGCGCCTCGGCCAGGGCGTTGATCGCGGCGGCCAGGGGCGCGATCTCGCGGGGATGATGGTCGGAGAGCCTCGCCGAAGGACTGCGGCGCAGACGAGCCAGATCGTCCTTCACCCGCGCCAGCGGCGCCAGGCCAAGACCCACCTGCACGGCGGCGGCGGCCGAGAGCACGACCCACAGGCCCAGAAGGAACACCGCCAGGTCGCGACCAAACTCCCGACGGGCCAGCCGCAGGGCCTTCTCGTCGCTGGCCACCTGAATCAACACCGCCGGCCCGTTGCGGTCGGGCCGGATGCTGCGCTCCACCAGCAGGATGCGGTCGTCGAACGGCCCGGCGGCGATCCGGGTCGACCAGGCGTCGGACTCCGAATGCGCCGGAGGTTTCAGGGTCTGGTCCCAGAGCGATATGGAGCGTTCCGCGCCTTTCCGCGTCGAGACCTGCCAGTAGAGCCCCCCGGCGGCCTTGCGCAGTCGGGCGTCGCCGGGAGCCGTTTCGATCAGCGGCGCGCCATCGACGCCGACGCTGACCTTGGCCGCCAGGGCCTGTCCCATCCGGGTCAGCTCCACGGTTTCGCGGCGCTCGATGTGGCGTTCGAACAGCCAGGTCATGGCCAGCCACGACACCGCCAGGGCCGCCAGAATGGCCAGCATGCCACCAGCCATCAGCCGCCAGCGAAGCGAGCCGCCGTTCACGCCCCCCTCCTCATGCGGCCGCGCCGGACAGGATGTAGCCGAAGCCCCGCCGGGTCTCGATCACATCGGCCCCGACCTTTCGGCGCAGGCGCGTGACCAGGGCCTCGATGGCGTTGGCGTCGCCGCTCTCGGCCGCGCCATACAGCTGCTCGGCCAGTTCGCCCGCCGACACCGCGCGGCCGGGCTGGTGCGCCAGGCAGTCGAGCAGCCGGAACTCCAGGGGCGAGAGCCGGACCGGCGCGCCGTCCAGGGTGGCCGACATCCGGCGGGTGTCCAGCGCCAGCCGGCCGATCTCGATCAGGGGCGACACCCGGCCCGCGGCCCGGCGCACCAGCCCCCGCGCGCGGGCCAGCAGCTCGCCCATCTCGAAGGGCTTGGCCAGATAGTCGTCGGCGCCGGCCTCGATGCCCTCGACCTTCTCGGTCCAGTCTCCGCGCGCCGACAGGATCAGCACCGGAAAGGCCAGACCCTCGGCCCGCCAGCGGCGCAGCACCGACAGGCCGTCCAGGCGCGGCAGCCCCAGGTCCAGCACGACGACGGCATAGTCCTCGACGCTGCCCTTGAACGAGGCCTCCTCGCCGTCCCTGGCCAGATCGACCACGAAGCCGCTCGTGCTCAGCGCGCGCGCGAGATCGGGTCCAACGACGGGATCATCCTCGACGACGAGCGCGCGCAATCAGTCTTCCTCGAGCTTGAGGGTCGCGCCGGTCTTGGCGTCCAGTTCCAGTTCCAGCACCCGGCCGTTCCTGGCCAGGATCTTCAGGTCGTATTTCAGCTTGCCGTGGTCCTCTTCCAGCTCGACCTCGATCACCTCCCCCGGCGCGCGCTGCTCGGCGATGGCGAGGATCTTGGTCAGGGGCAGGACTTCGCCGCGCGCCAGAGCGGCGCGAGCGGCGTCGTGATCATGCTTCTTGTCGCCGGCCTGGGCCGCGCCGGCGAACAGCGCCAGCACAAGCGGCAGGGTCAGAAGCGTGAGGCGGAGCGGTTTGAGGGTCTGGGTCATGGGCCTGAAGATTCCATGGCCATCCTGACACGCCGCTGACGCACCGCAACGCCTCGTCGTCAGGACGCTTGCCCCAAAGGGGATCCCGCCCCACGCGGGACGGCGGGATTGCGGCGGATAGAGACGCGGAGAATGGATATGCCCTAAGCCGCGATCCGCGCCGCCCCGCCCATGGCCCGCCAGCGCTCGCGCTTGGCCAGCGCCCGTTCCAGGGTGATGCGCTTGACGGGCAGGCCCTTGCGCAGCTTGACCCAGGTGGTCTCGCTGATGCCCAGCACGTCGAACAGGTAGCGGTCGGTGATGGCCGGCAGGCTGGCGCGGAGATCGGCGAACTCCTCGCGGGTGATGGTGATCAGATCAGGCATGGGCGAGGCGTCCTTTGGCGCGCGGGATCGCGATCCGCACGACCCAGGCGGATCGTTCGGTATTGCAGAGCTTAAAGACGAAAAACGTCACATGGTTGCGACGGGACGCAACTCGTGAAGCAAGGCCGTCTGAATCTGCGGTGTCGCGGCCAGCACTGTACCGTTCATTATGTCCAGCCGATTGCCGAGTGTGTCTGTCACGACACCTCCGGCCTCGCGGACGATCACGGCGCCGGCCGCCATATCCCAGGCGCTGACGCTCTGCTCCCAGTAGGCGTCGAACCGGCCGCAGGCCACATAGGCCATATCGACGGCTCCGGCCCCCAGGCGGCGCACGCCCGAGACCTGGTGGGTCAGGCGTTGCATCTCGGCGTGAAACTGCTCCTGGCGCGGCTTGCCCATGAACGGAATACCGACGCCGAGGATGGCTTGGGTGAGGCCTTCGCGTTTCGAAACCCTGATCGGCGCGTCGTTGAGGAAGGCGCCGCCGCCCAGCTCGGCCCGGAACAACTCGTCCAGCATCGGCACATAGGTCACCCCGGCGACGATCTCGCCATCGCGCTGCAGGGCGATGTTCACCGCCCAGATCGGCAGGCCGATCAGAAAGTTGGCGGTGCCGTCCAGCGGGTCGCAGATCCAGGTGTTGGACGCATCGGCGCCGACCGTCACCCCGCCCTCCTCGCCCAGGAAGCCATAGTCGGGATAGGCCTCGGCGAGGATCGACTTCACCGTCTGCTCGGCGCGGACGTCGGCGATGGTGAAGGGGTCGGCGGGGCCGTTCTTGTGCTTGATCTCAAGCGTCGAGAGTTCGGCGAAGTCGAGCTTCAGGCGGTCTCCGGCGGCGCGGGCCGCGCGGATCATGGTCTGCATCAGTTCGGAAGGCTGGCTCACGCGATCAGTCTCTCAGCTTTGTGCGCCACAGGCTGGTGGCGAGGGTCAGGGACAGGACCGAGGCGCCGATCCAGAACAGGATGGCCGGTCCGAAGTCGTAGTGGCGCACGCCATCGACGACGCGCATGCCCTTGTCGATCAGCGCGCCGCTGACCTGCTCCTGGATGGCGGCGCCGATATAGCTGAACACCCCGATCAGCCCCATGGCCGCGCCGGCGACGCGCTTGGGGCAGATGTCGGTGGCGAAGAGGCCGCCCAGCGAGGTGACCAGCGCGGTCATGCCGAGGCCGAACAGGATCATCCCGGTGATCAGCACCGGCGCGGTGTTGGGGCCATAGAAGATCAGGCCGAGGCCGATCAACTCGAGCACGCCGAACAGCAGGTTGGCCGGCGGGCGGCGGGCGTTGAACAGCTTATCGGAGATGAAGCCATAGCCGATCGCCCCGACGATACCGGCCAGGGTGCTGAGCATCAGCATGCCGCCGGCCTGGGTCAGGGAGAATCCGCGAGCCTCCTGCAGGTACAGCACGCCCCAGCTGTTGATGGCGTAGCGGGTCACGTAGATCAGGGCGCTGGAGAGGGCGAGCGCCCAGACGGCGGGGATCTTCAGGATGGTCAGCTGGGTCTTGAAGACATTGCCGGCCTCGACCGTCTTCTCGACCCTGTCGCCCTGCCAGTGATCCTTGCGCCAGTCGGCGACGGGCGGCAGGCCCATGGTTTGCGGACGGTCCTGGATCCAAAGATAGCTGCCGGCCACCACCAGCATGCCGATGGCCGCCGGCCCCCAGAAGCCGTAGCGCCAGCCCAGCAGGCCGACCAGACCGCCGACCCCGACGAAGGTCAGGCCCTCGCCGATGGAATGAGCCGTGCTCCAGATCCCGTAGTAGCGGCCCCGTTCGCGGTTGGAGAACCACTGGGTCATAGACACCACGCCGGCGGGCGCGCCGAAGCTCTGGAACCAGCCGTTCAGGCCCCACAGCACCGCCGACAGGGCGACCGTGGTCGAAAAGCCCATGCCGATATTGCAGATCGCCGAGATCAGGATGCTGAAGGCGAAGAACCGCTTCATGTTGGCGTGGTCGGCCAGGAAGCCATTGGTCAACTTGCCAAAGGCATAGGTGTAGAACAGGGCCGAGCCGATCAGACCCAGCTCGGTGGGCGTGAAGACCCCCGCGTCGATCAGCGGCTTCTTCACCATCCCCAACGCCAGGCGGCAGGTATAGGACAGGCCATAGCCGATGGTGATGGCGACCATGATCCGGAACCGATGACGCTTGTAGAGCGTGTCGATGGCGCCCTGGTCGCTCAGAAGCGGCGCATCAGGGCCGGGCGCGAAGAACTTCAACATCGTCGGGTCGTCTCCCTGGTCCTCGCCGCACTCGAGGCGCGGCGATCGGCCGTTCTGGAACAGACTATTTCATTTCGATTCTGATTGGAAGATTTTTTCTATATTGGGAGGGGTTTGGAATGCGTAGCGCGCAGCGCTACGGATTACTTGTCAGATGTAGCGGCAGACACTACACTTCAGACATGATCCAAAGCTGGAAGGGCAAATACGGCGAGGCCGTCTCACCGGTCATCCGCCGAAGGGCTTTCCCAGCGATCTGCTCAAAGCCGCTCGCCGTCGCCTCCAGGCCCTCGACGCGGCCACGACCGTAGAGGACTTGCGAACGCCGCCGGGCAACCGGCTGCATCAACTGACCGCCGACCGAAACGGCCAATGGTCGATCAGCATCAACGACCAGTTCCGCGTGTGCTTCGTATGGGGACCAAGCGGCCCCGAGACTGTGGAGATCGTCGATTATCACTGATGGCGTCGTGCCATCGGTTTCGGGCGTCGGGCCCACCGAGGATGAGATGACTGTTCGAGACTACACCACCTTCACCTCTCCCCTCCCCCACCCGGGGGAGCACCTGCGGGAGGACTATCTGCCGGCGTTCAACCTGTCAGCCGGGGCGCTCGCCAAGGCCATGGGTCTGAAGGACCGCAGCCGGATCGAACAGCTGGTGCGCGAGCAACGCGCCATCACCGCCGACACAGCGCTGCGTTTGGGCAAGGTCTTCGGCACCTCGGCCGAATACTGGATGAACCTGCAGGCCCAGCACGACCTGTCGCGCGACGCCATCGCGGCGCGCGAGGCCTTGGCCGCGATCAAACCGCTGGCCGCCGCATAAAAAAGAGCCCCGGACGTCGTCGTCCGAGGCTCGAGTTGGCGCACGCAGGAGGCGCTGTGTTCGGGGGAGGCCCGAAGGGATTACCGCATGGTCGGGATGACAAAGCTCTGGTCCAGCACCGCCCCGCCCTTGGGCCAGCGCTGGGTGACGGTCTTGGTGCGGGTGTAGAACCGCACGCCGTCCATGCCGTACTGGTTCAGGTCGCCGAAGCCCGAGCGCTTCCAGCCGCCGAAGCTGTGATAGGCCACGGGCACCGGGATCGGCACGTTGATGCCGACCATCCCGACCTCGACCTGGTCGGCGAACTCGCGGGCGGCGTCGCCGTTGCGGGTGAAGATCGCCACGCCGTTGCCGTACTGGTGGCGGGAGGCCAGGGCGATCCCCTCCTCCAGGCTTTCAGCGCGGACCATCTGCAGTACGGGGCCGAAGATCTCGTCCCTGTAGGACTGCATGGTCGGCTTGACGTGGTCGAACAGGGTCGGGCCGACGAAGAAGCCGTCTTCGTGGCCTTGCAGCGTAAAGCCGCGACCGTCGACGACAAGCTCTGAGCCCTCGTCGACACCCATCTGGATGTAGCTTTCGATGCGGGCCTTGTGGGCGGCGCTGACCACGGGGCCGTAGTGGGCGTCCTTGTCGGTGCTGACGCCGACGCGCAGGCCTCCGATGGCGGCGACCAGCTTGTCGCGCAGGGCCAGCGCGGTCTTGTCGCCGACCGGCACGATCACCGGCAGGGCCATGCAGCGCTCGCCGGCCGAGCCATAGGCCGCGCCGATGATGTCGGCGGTGGCCTGGTCGAGGTCGGCGTCGGGCATCACGACGCCGTGGTTCTTGGCTCCGCCCATGGCCTGGACCCGCTTGCCGTTGGTCCCGGCCCGCTGGAACACCGACTGGGCGATATCGGAGCTGCCGACGAAGCTGACAGCCTTGATGCTGGGGTGGTCGAGAATGGCCTCGACGCAGTCCTTGTCGCCGTGGACGACATTGAGAATGCCGGCCGGCAGACCGGCTTCCATCATCAGTTCGGCCAGGCGGACGGGAACGGACGGATCGCGCTCGGACGGCTTGAGGATGAAGGCGTTGCCGCAGGCGATGGCGGGCCCCATCATCCACATCGGGATCATGGCCGGGAAGTTGAACGGGGTGATGCCAGCCACGACGCCCAGCGCCTGGCGCATTGAATAGACGTCGATGCCGGGGCCGGCGCCGGTGGTGTATTCACCCTTCAGCAGATGCGGGATCCCGCAGGCGAACTCGATCACCTCCAGGCCGCGCATGATGTCGCCCTTGGAGTCGGCGATGACCTTGCCGTGCTCAGCCGACAGCATTTCCGCCAGCTCGTCCATGTTGGCGTTGAGCAGCCGCACGAAGTCGAACATCACCCGCGCGCGGCGCTGGGGATTGGTCGCGGCCCAGGCCGGCTGCGCGGCCGCCGCGTTGGCGATGGCGGCGTCCAGCTCGTCCTTCGACGCCAGCGCCACCTTGGCCTGCACCTTGCCGGTGTTGGGATCGAAGACGTCGCCGAAACGGCCGGACGTACCCTCGACGGCGACGCCGCCGATGAAGTGGGGGATCGTGCGCATGACGCGCTCCTTCTCGGTGATGGGCGGATCAGGCCTTGCGGGCGATCCAGTCGTGGGCCGGGTCGTTGCGAAAGATCCACTGGCGGTGCGGACCGGCCATGACGTTGAGATAGTAGAGGTCGTAGCCATGCGGGGCTCCGACAGGGTGGTAGCCGCGCGGCACCATCACCACGTCGCCGTCCTGCACGCAGACCGTCTCGTCGAGACTGCGGTCGTCGGTATAGACGCGCTGGAAGGCAAAGCCCTGCGGCGGGTTCAGGCGGTGATAATAGGTCTCCTCCAGCGCGGTTTCCTCGCCTTCGGTCGCCGTGTCGTGCTTGTGCGGCGGATAGCTGGACCAGTGGCCGCCGGGGGTGATGACCTCGACCACCAGCAGGCCGTCGGCCGGGGCGGTCTCGGGCAGGATGTTGCGCACATGGCGGACATTGGTCCCCTTGCCCCGCACTTCGCGCGGCATGTCGGCCGCCGCGATCAGCCGCGCCGCGCCGCCGGGCTTGCCGGGCGCGGTGCAGAGGGCCAGCTCGACATCAGTCACCGCCTTCACCGTAAACGGCGTCGCGGCGGGGACGTAGACGGCGCCGGGCGCGGCGTCCTCGAACACGCTGGCGCGGCCGCCGATCTTGCCGAACGACACACTCCCGGCGGTGACCTCGGCCGCGCCGCTCATGATCACGATGCAGGTCTCGCGAGCGGGCTCGGAGCCGTCATGGGTCTGCCCGGCCGCCAGCTTGACGACCTGGAAGCCGACATGGCTCCAGCCGGCGGACTGGGGTGTGACTTCGAGGACGGAGCCGAGAGCGTCGGGCGCGTGCGGGCGGACAAGAAGGTTGGTCATCGCTAGGCCGCCTTCAACCCAGCCGCCGCCGCTTCGCGCTTCAGGGTCGCCAGGCCGATCTCGCCATATTCGCGCGGGTTGGCGACCGCCGGGTCCTGCTCGGCCTCGACGATGATCCAGCCCGAGTAGTTAATCTCGGCCAGGGCCTGCATCACGGCCGCATAGTCCAGATAGCCGTCGCCGGGCACGGTGAACATGCCGGCCAGGACGCCGTCCAGGAAGCTGCCGCCCTGGCGCGAGATCACCTTGCGGAAAACCTCGCTGCGGATGTCCTTGCAGTGCACGTGGGCGACGCGGTGCGGGTAGCTGCGGATCATCTGCACAGGGTCCAGCCCGCCCAGCGCCGCGTGGCCGGTGTCGACCGTCAGGCCCACGGACGGACCGGTATTGGCGAGAAATGCTTCCAGGTCTTCGGGGCGCTCCACGACCGTGCCCAGGTGATGGTGGTAGGCGAATTTCAGGCCCTGGCTCTGGATGTAGTCGGCCACCTTGGTCAGGCGCGCGCCGAATTCCTTCCAGCCCGCCGCGTCCAGGCGCGGGGTGGCCGACAGGGCCGTGCCACGCTCGCCATGGATGGCGTTGCTGGTCTCGGCGTGGACAAAGACCGTAGAGCCCATCGCCTTCAGCAGGGAGAGGTGCTTCTGCAGCGCCGCGATCTCGTCGTCGGCCGACTGGACCAGCAGATTGCTGCTGTACCAGCCGCCCACCAGGGCCAGGCCATAGCTGTCGAGCAGGGGCTTCAGCACCGCCGGGTCGCGGGGGAAAACCCCGCCGAGCTCGACACCGGCAAAGCCGATGGCCTGGCAGTCCGACAGTACCGTCTCCAGCGGCGTGTCACCGCCCAGTTCGGGCATGTCGTCGTTGATCCAGGCGATGGGGCTCACGCCGAAACGGATGGTCATGGCGTCAGTCTCCCGTACGCTGTTGCTTGATCTTGTCTTCGTAGTCGGCGCGGGCCGCATTGACGGCCGGACGCACCGAGACTTCCGGCACCGCCACGTCCCACCAGGCGCCGCCGCCTTGGGTGTTCGGCATCGGGTCGGTGTCGATGACGACGACATAGGTCCGGTCGCTGGCCTTGGCGCGCTGCAGCGCGGCCTCGAGTTCGGCCAGGTTCGCCACCTTCTCCGAGCGCGCGCCCAGGCTCCTGGCATGGGCGGCGAAGTCGATGTCGGGCAGGGTCTGGTGGAGCGTGTCGGCCAGCAGGTTGTTGAACGGCGCGCCGCCGGTCGCGGCCTGCAGGCGGTTGATGCAGGCGTAGCCCCGGTTATCCAGGATGGTGACGATCAGCTTGGCGCCCAGCATCACCGAAGTGGCGAGCTCGGAATTCATCATCAGATAGCTGCCGTCGCCGACCATGACGTGGGTCTCGCGATCGGGCGCGGCCATCTTGACGCCGACGGCGCCGGCGATCTCGTAGCCCATGCACGAGAAGCCGTATTCGACGTGGTAGCCGCCCGCGACCCTGGTTCGCCACAGCTTGTGCAGCTCACCCGGCAGGCCGCCGGCGGCGCAGACCACGACCGCGTCGTCCGAGGCCGCGCGCCACACCGCGCCCAGCACCTGGGCGTCGGTCGGCAGGGGGCGAGCATCGGCCTTGGTGGCGTCGTCGAAGATGGCGTTCCAGCCGGCGATGCGGCTCGTCGTGTCGCCCGACCAATCGGCCGGCGCCGCCCAGCCTTCCAGCGCTTCCGCGAGCGCCGCGATCACCGCGCCGGCGTCGCCGACCACGCTGGTCGCGCCGTGCTTGTGAGCGTCGTGCGGAGCCACATTGATCTGGACCAGCTTGCGATCGGGGGCCCCGAACAGCGCCCGCGAACCAGTGGTGAAGTCCTGCAGGCGCGTGCCGATCCCGATGATCAGGTCGGCGGCTTCGGCGGCGGCATTGGCGGCCGACGAGCCGGTCACGCCCACGCTGCCCAGATTGCGCGGATGATCCCAGACGAGAGCGCCCTTGCCGCCCTGGGTCTCGGCGACGGGAATGCCGGTGTCATAGGCCAATGCCGCCAAGGCTGTCTCGGCCCGGCTGTAGAGCACCCCGCCCCCGGCCACGATCAGCGGCCGCTTGGCGGCCTTGATCATCGCGATAAGGTCGTTCAGCTCACGCGGATCGGGTTGCGGCCGGCGGATGCGCCAGACGCGGCGTTCGAAGAAGCTTTGCGGATAGTCGAAGGCTTCGGCCTGGACATCCTGGCAGAAGGCCAGGGTCGCGGGACCGCAAGTGGCCGGGTCCAGCATGGTCGCCAGGGCGCGCGGCAGGCCGTCGAGGATCTGCTCGGGGCGGACGATGCGGTCGAAATAGCGCGACACCGGCTTGAAGCAGTCATTGGCGCTGATCGTGCCGTCGCCGAAATCCTCGACCTGCTGCAGGACGGGATCGGGCCGGCGGCTGGCATAGACGTCACCGGGCAGGAACAGCACCGGCAGACGGTTCACATGGGCCAGGGCGGCGGCGGTGACCATATTGGTCGCGCCGGGGCCGATCGAGCTGGTGCAGACCATGGCCCGCTCGCGCCGCGACTGCTTGGAGAAGGCGATGGCGGCGTGGGCCATGCCCTGCTCGTTGTGAGCGCGGTACGTCGGCAGCACGTCGCGAACGCCGTGCAGGGCTTCGCCCAGACCGGCGACATTGCCGTGGCCGAAGATCGCCCAAACGCCGGCGAAGTACGGAACCTCGCCCGATGCGGTCTCGACATACTGTTGTGAGAGCCAGCGGACAGTCGCCTGGGCGGCGGTGAGACGGATGGTCGCCATCTACGCGGCCTTCTCGACGGAACCCCGCAGGCGACGCCAGGCGTCGACCAGCACCTTGAACTTGCCGGCCAGGGCGGCGACGGCGGCGTCATCGTCCATCCGGTTGCTCAGCCACTCGCGAGCCACGTCGTAGAAGATGGTCCGGCCGACGGCGAAACCCTTGATGATCGGGAACGGCGCGGCGACCTCGAACGAGGCCAAGAGCTCGGCTTCCGGCGCCGACAGGCCCAGCAGCACCACGCCGCGACACAAGGGGTCGTTCTCGTTGACGGCGGCCGAGATCTCGCGCCAGGCGGCGGGGTCGGAAACCGGCTCCAGCTTCCACCAGTCAGGGCGGATGCCCAGCGAATAGAGTCGGCGAATGGCGCGCGAGACGGTGTGGATGTCGCTGTCCATGTCGCGCGGCAGGATGACCTCGACCAGCAGCTCGTGGCGGGTCTTGCGGCAGGCGTCGAACAGGCGAAGCAGCTGGCGCTCCTGCTGCTCGCGCAGGCCCGGCTCATCGTCGGGATGGTAGAAGACCAGGCATTTGACGACGTGGTTCAGCGGCCACTCGGTCAGCTCTGTCGCCACGTCGGCCGAGCTCTCGAACGCCAGCGGCCGCGACTTGGGCAGCTCGATCGGGCGGCCGATCCAGTAGTCATGCTCGGCGGCTTCCGCGAGCGCCTCGAAGCCGAAGCGGCCGTCCAGCAGCACGCCGAACCGGTCGCTGCCCCCACCTGTAGCAGAGGCCACGACCTCGACGGCCTTCAGCGCCAGGGTCTTGAAGTGCGGGATGCGCGCGGCGTCGGCGCCGGTCTCGGCGATCAGGTCCTCGAACTGGCTGCGGTGATCCATGGCCAGCACGGTCAGCTCGTCATAGACGCGCTCGCGGGTGGTGGCCCAGTGGGTGTGTTCCAGGTCATGGTCCTCGCGCAGGCGGAACGGCCGCTCGCGCTCGCTCAGGAACTGCTCCAGCTCGATCCAGGTCGGCATGGCCGGGGCGCAGCCGTGGCGCGAGACGACGATGGCCCCGCAGGCATTGCCCCATTCACAACATGTCTCGACGCTCTCGTGACGCAGCCAGCCTCGCAGAAAGCCGGCCATGAAAGCGTCCCCCGCCCCCAGCACGTTGAACACCTCGACCTTGAAGCCGCGGGCGCTGACGCCGTCATCCAGGTGATCGGGAATGGCGCCGGGGAAGGCCACGCAGCCCTCGGGGCCGCGCTTGCAGACCAGCAGGGCGTCGCTGCCCTTTCGGATCTCGCGCAGGGCCGCGATGGTGTCGGTCGAGCCGCCCAGGATGTGGATCTCTTCTTCCGTCCCGACGATCAGGTCGCAGAGGGTCAGCACCTCCTGCAGCTTGCGGGTGACGTCCTGGTTCTCGACGAAGCGGTTCTCGCCGGCGTCCTTGCCGGTCAGGCCCCACAACACGGGGCGATAGTCGATATCAAAGGCCACCCGGCCGCCGGCCGCCTTGACCGCGCGCGCCGCCTTCAGGCTGGCGGCGTAGACATTGGGTTGCGACAGGTGGGTGCCGTTGATCAGCACGGCGCCGGCCCTGGCGAACCACGCCGGATCGACGTCGCCCTCCTCCAGCGCCATGTCGGCGCAGTTTTCGCGATAGAAGATCAGCGGGAAATTGACCCGGTCGCGGATACCCAGAATGACCAGAGCCGTCAGGCGCTCGGGGTCCGACAGCACGCCGGCCACGTCGACGCCTTCGCGCTCCAGCTGCTCACGGATGAAACGGCCCATGTGATCGGCGCCCACCCGCGTCAGCAGGCCGGTCTTCAGGCCCAGACGCGCGCCGCCCGAGGCGGTGTTGGTCGGACTGCCGCCCAGATACTTGGCGAAGGACGCCATGTCCTCCAGCCGGCCGCCGAGCTGCTGCCCGTACAGGTCGACGCTGGAACGGCCCACGGCGATCAGATCCAGAGATTTCGTGTCCTGAGCCATGCCGTTTCCACGTCACTGAGCCGATCTGCGCCGGCGATATGTAACGCATATTCCAACATTGGAACGGATGCAATATCCATTTCATTTTGTCGGTAAAATGGAACGGGCCGTTCACGCGCCCTTTTTGGCCCGTCCCTTTTGCCTTGAGCTTTCGAAGGCAAAACCGATCACCAGGGCCTGGGCCAGGCAGATCGATGCGGCCAGCGAGCGGAAGGTCCGCACCTCTGATTCCCGCACATGCAGGACGATGGTGGCCGGCTTGGCGATGGGGCTGACGGGGCTGTCGCTGATCGACAGGATCGACGCGCCGCGCGCGGCCGCCATCTCGACCGCCTGGATCGTTTCCTCGGCATAGGGGTGATAGCTGACCGCGATCAGCACATCCTTGGGACCGATCGTCTGGACCTGCTGCTTGGTCAGACCCGCCACGCCGTCGATGAACAGGGTCCGCTTGTTCACCTGTTGCAGCGAGTAGGCCAGGTAAGAGGCGACCGGGAACGAGCGCCGGAAGCCGACCACATAGACCGTCTCGGCCTTGTCGATCAGCTTCACGGCCCTGGCCATGTCGTCTTCGCTCACCGTCTGGGCCAGGTTCTGGAGGGCGATGGTGTTGCCTTCCACGAACTCGGCCAGCACGTCGGCGCCGCCGTCGGGCTTCTTGGCGACAGCTTCATTGAAATGCCGCACCCGCTCGCCATACCCCAGGGCCGCGTGGCCCGAGAGCAGGCCGTCGCGGAACAGGCGCTGCATCTGGCTGGCGCCGGGATAGCCGAAGGTCTTGGCGAAGCGGACGATGGCCGAGGGCTGCACGCCGCACCGCTCGGAAATCACCGCCAGGGTTTCCAGCGCCATCTCGTTGGGCTCGTCCAGCACATAGCGGGCGATCTGCTGCAGCCGCTTGCTGAGCAGGTCATAGCGCTCGAGGATCGCGGCGCGCAGTTCCTCGACCGAAGTGGGGGCCGTCGTCATCGCTTCGCTCATTCGGTCCTCGATATGATCGCTTCGAGTTTAGAATATCCGTTCCGCGCCCGAACACAAACGCACGAGCCTTGTCCATTTGTTCCACTTTCCATCTGGAAGGAATTTTTGTTCCATATTAGACAGGGATGGAACACGGCCATTCGCAAGCGCCGTCGGGAGCGGGACGATGACCAAGGTGGCGCAGCTGGGCGCGGGACGGATGGGGGCGGTCCATGCCCGCAACGCCGCCGCCAATCCGAGGCTGAACCTCGTGGCTCTGGTTGATCCCCGCCCTGACGTGGCCGGCCCGCTGGCGAGCGAACTTGGCGCGAGGCTGGCCAGCTTCGACGAGGTGCTGACCGATCCCGAAATCGAAGGGATCATCGTGGCCAGCTCGACCGACGCACACCTGGATAACGCGCTCTCCGCCCTCCAGGCCGGCAAGACGGTCTTCTGCGAGAAGCCGCTGGATCTGGACCTTGCCCGCCTGCTGGCCAATTCCGGCGCGCTGGAAAAAGCCGAGGGCAAGCTGTTCGTGGCTTTCAACCGTCGCTTCGACCCGCACTATCAGGCCCTGAAGGCCAGGATCGAAAGCGGCGCTATCGGCGTGCTGGAGAGCCTGCACATCGTCAACCACGACCCGGCCACGCCGCCGCCCGCCTTCATCCCGACCAGCGGCGGCCTGTTCAAGGACTTCACGATCCACGACTTCGACCTGGCCCCATGGCTGATGGGCGAGACGCCGGTGGAAGTGTTCGCCTGGGCCAACTGCCTGATCGATCCTGAGATCGGCCGCCTGGGCGATGTCGACACCGCCAAGGTGATCCTGAAGACCGCCACCGGTCGCCTGTGCATGATCAGCAACAGCCGCCGCACCGGCTATGGCTATGACCAGCGCATCGAGGCCTTCGGCTCCAGGGGCGCGGCGCGGGTCGACAATGTCACCAATAGCGCCGTGTCGATATGGGGCGAGGCTGGGGCGCGGGCCGACAGGTTCCCCTTCGCCTTCATCGACCGCTATGCCGGGGCTTACGCCGCCGAGATGGACCACTTCGCCGACATCCTGGAAGGCAAGGCCCGGCCGGAAACTGGCTTCGCCGCCAGCGTCGCCTCCCTCGCCCTGGCCGAAGCCGCCGCCCGCTCGGCGGCGACCGGCGCGCCCGTGAAACTCTAAAGTCCCGAGGACACCATGCAAGACATCGCCATTTTGGGCGCCGGCCGCATCGGCCGCATCCACGCCAAGAACGTCGCCAGCCAGCCCGGCCTGCGCCTGAAGTATGTCGTCGACCCCGTTGCCGCGGCCGCCGACAGCCTGGCCGCTGAAACGGGCGCGACCGTGGTCGACCTCGACACCGCCCTGAACGACGCTTCGGTGGCCGGCGTCATCGTCGCCAGCTCGACCGACACCCATCTGGACTATAGCCTCAAGGCCATAGCCGCCGGCAAGGCGGTGTTCTGCGAGAAGCCGATCGACCAGGATCTGGCCCGCGCCCGCTCGGCAGTGGGCGAGTTGGGCGGCAAGGGCGTGAAGCTGTTTCTCGGCTTCAACCGCCGTTTCGACCCCAATTTCCAGAGCCTGAAGGCCCGCCTCAGCGGCGGCGTCGTCGGCGCGCTGGAGACGGTGCACATCACCAGCCACGACCCGGCCCCACCGCCGGTGGCCTACGTCAAGGTGTCGGGCGGCCTGTTCAAGGACATGGCCATCCACGACTTCGACATGGCCCGCTGGCTGCTGGACGAGCCGGTGACCGAGGTGTTCGCCGCCGCCAGCTGCTTGGTCGATCCCGAGATCGGCAAGGCCGGCGACATCGATACCGCCAAGATCCTGCTGCGCACCGGCTCGGGCAAGATCTGCATGATCAGCAACAGCCGCCGCAGCGGCTATGGCTATGACCAGCGCATCGAGGCCTTCGGCTCCAAAGGGCTGGTGCGGGCCGACAACGTGATGGAGAGCACGGTGTCGGTCTGGAGCGAAGCCGGTGCGTCCAGCGACGCCTTCCAGAACTTCTTCCTGGACCGCTACGCCGAAGCCTATCGCCGCGAGATGGCGCACTTCGCCGAAATCATCCGGGGCGAGGCCTTGCCGTCGGTGGGCTATGTGGACGGGGTGGAGGCGCTGGCCCTGGCCGAAGCGGCCGGCCAGTCGGCCAAGAGCGGGGCGGTGGTGAGGCTGTAGAGCCCCTTTCCCCCGTTCCGCCGGGGAGAGAAAGAAATACAAACGGCGGCTCTCTCGCGAGGGCCGCCGTTTTCACGCCCGGAAGGCTCCAGGTTTCAGCTCGGATCGGTTCCGTAATAGCCCCGCCCCGCCTCGCGGCGCTTCAGCCGCTTCAGCTCGCCCGGATCGCTGAGCTTGTCCCAGGTCTTCACGCCGTTCTTCAGGTCGGCGGGACGCAGCACCAGCGGCGCCCAGACCGCCTCGCCCAGCACGTCGTGCAGGGTGTAGGTCAGCACCGGATCTGGACCCATCTGGAAGCTCATCACCCCGACATTGACGCTGCGGGCCCAGACGTCGCGGACGCGGATCTCCGGCTCCTGACGCAGGAACTTCACCGCCGGCATCTGGGCCAGGGGCGAGCTGCAGAAGTCGTAGATGTCGTAACCGCCGACGCCTGAGCGCGGCACGCAATTCAGCTCCCCCATGTGCGAGTCGCCGGAGATGCAGACCACCCCGCCGATGGCCTGATCGCGGATGAAGTCGAAGATCTCGTCGCGCTCGGTCATGTAGACGCCCCAGGAGTCGCCGCCGTACTCCTTCTCGGCGCTGGACCAGCCGCCGCCCGAGACCAGGATCTTGAACGGCGCCGTGCTGGCCTTCAGCTCGCGCTTCAGCCAGGCCTTCTGGTCGACGCCCAGCATGGTCTTGCCGCGCCCATCTGGCAGGGTGGTGGCGTCGCGGTGATAGCGGCCGTCTAGGAAGAAGAAGTCCACCCCGCCATAGGCCTGCTTGAAATAGATCCCTGGCTTGCCCGGCTCGCCATACGCCGGATTGGCCCAGTAGGCCTTGAACAGCTCCAGCGACTGGGCCTTGATCGGATTGGCGCCGTCGGAATCATTGAAGCCGAAATCGTGGTCGTCCCAGATCGCCAGCTGCGGGGTCGAGCGCAGCAGCGGCTGCAGGGCCTCCACCGCCCGGCCGCGCCGGTAGAGGTCGGCGATGTTTTCGGGCTGATCGCTGTCGGCGTAGATGTTGTCGCCCAGCCAGAAGAACAGATCCGGCTCCAGCGCCTTGACCGTGGTGAAGATGCGCTGCTCGGGATCGAACTGCAGGCGGCAGCACGAACCGAAGGCGACGCGAAACTCGGCCGGGCCAGCGGGCGCCGTGCGGGCCCGGTGCGGGATCGGCTGGTGGCGGTCCAGTTCGCCCGCATAGCGCAGGCGGTAATAGTAAGCGGTGTCGGGATCCAGTCCCTCGGCCCGAAGGGTGACGCAGAAGTCGCCGTCCTTCGAAGCCGTCGCCCTGGCGGTCACCACCGCACCGCTGAAGTCACGGCGTTTGCAGACCTCCAGCACCACTTCGAAGGCGCCGCTGGCCCGCGTCCAGATCGTCAGGTGACCCGGCCCCGGCGCGCCGACCATCGGGCCCTCCAGCGCCCGGGGATAGCCCAGCACGGCGGCGAGACCCGGGGCCGAGACTGCGGCGAAGGCGGCGGCGGCCGTGCTGGCCAGCATCGAGCGACGGCTGAGGCGCGGGAGGGTCATGGAGCTTCCTAGTGCTGGGCGGGCGAGGTCAGCTTGCCGCCGACGATCTTCTGGAAGGTCTCCAGCGGACAGACCGTGGGCTCGCCCCTAACCCCGCAGCCGGGGATCGGGAAGTAGGCATAGGCCGGCGGGTTCGAGGCCGTCAGAGGCTGCAGCTCGCGCAACTGGTCCATGCTCTGGGCCGTATAGAAGGCCCGCACGAAAGCCTTGCCGCCGCCATCGCGCAGCAATTCGAACCCCATGGCGCCGCCGGGGGGCGGATCGTCGCGGGGATAGTCGGCGATGGTGAAGTGAGCATCCAGGAAAGCGCGCAGGGCGGCGATGTTGGTGTCGTGGCCGACCAGCAGGGTCAGCTTGCCGGTCCCCGCCTCGCCGTTCAGGGCCGACAGAATGCGCCTGGCCACCGGCGCGGCGTAGCGCTGGGCCACATAGGGCGAGCCGACCTCGTAGTGGAACTTGACCGGGTGGAAGCGCAGCATCGCCTGGATGTCGGCCTTGGAGGCGCGGCCCCAGCCCACCTCTTCCATCGGCTTGCCCTCGACATAGTCCAGCAGAACGGTCTGGCCGGCGGTCGAGGCGATAGACAGCGCGCCTTCCAGGTCGGCGCTGTCGCCGACATTGGCCTTCAGGCTCGAGGGGCGCTGGGCGATGCCGCAGCCGGCCTTGGTGGCGGGATCGCAGCCCAGCACCTTCTGCAGGACCGCGAAATCGGCGGCGTGGATCCGGGCCTCGCTCGCGACGCCGGGCTTCAACCGCTGCGAGGCCTTCAGGGCCAGGTCGCCGTCCATGCCTTCGCTGGGATGGAAGACCGGGTCGTCGGCTTCGGTCCTGGGGTGATCAACGGCCAGGCCGCAGCCGGGCTGCAGACCATCGACAAAGGACTCGGCCGTGCGGATCGCCCGCGACTTGCCGCTGGCCCAGATGACGATGTCGCCAGCCGGGGCGCAGCCTTCGCGCGGTATCAGACCCCGCGCACCCAGGAAGGTGCGATTGTAGCGCCCCATCAGCCGCGCGCCATCGGCGCCGTGCTGGGTCAGCTCGCCATAGGGCGTGGTCCAACTGGACCAGGGCTGGGCGGTCGTGCCAACCGGCGTGGCGGGAGACTTGGTCGGCGGGCGCACGCTGTGGCGCATCAGCATGACCATGCGCTCCAGCTTCAGATCGCCCGTAGGACCGCCCTTCGGCGCGGCCGCGACGGGGCTGGTGAAAACAGGCGCGGCGATCATCGCGGCCGCCATCAAAGCGTATCGAAGTGTCGCCATAAAGCCTCCCTCGCCGCTAACCCACGGCCTGCTGATTGACGAGACGATACGAACGAATATTCTATTTTACAACTCAAATGGAATTTTCAGTGCGCAATCGACCGAGATCGGCCTGATCGTCAGCGTGGCGTCAGCGCCGCACCACTAGGCCAGTCGCACATCAAAGATGCGACACAGGGGGACACACCATGATCCATCGCCGCCAACATCTCGCCGCCGCCAGCATCCTGGCGCTGATGGCCTTCGCCGGTCAGGCATCCGCCCAGACCACCGCCGCGCCGGTCGCCAGCGTCGCCCCGATCGGCGCGACCGCGCCCACCGCTCAGGGCGGCGCCAATGCGGCGGCCCTGCTCTACAACAGGATTGACCCGAGCAAGAGCGTCA
This sequence comes from Alsobacter soli, assembly GCA_943371355.1. Lineage (GTDB taxonomy): Bacteria > Pseudomonadota > Alphaproteobacteria > Caulobacterales > Caulobacteraceae > Caulobacter. Next base: position 38,659 of record CALRUN020000022.1, on the reverse strand, counting down.
TCGCCGCGACGGGCGAGCTGGGCGGGCTGGAGCTCCACGGCCTGGACGGCGCCCGCAAGGCCGCCCTGCCCGGCGGCGAAACCTATGGCGTCGACGTGCGCGAGGACCTGATCGCGGTGCTGGACCGCAAGGAAGGCCGCATCCGCCTGTCGCGCTACGACTTCGCCACCGGCCAGGCCCGCGACGTCGAGGCCCGTCCGCTGATGCTGGGCTATGCCGGCGAAGGCCTGTGCCTGCACCAGAGCCCGCGCGACGGCTCGCTGTACGCCTTCGCCCTGGGCGGTGACGGCCAGCTGGACCAATGGCTGCTGTATCCGACTGCCGACGGCAAGCTGGACGGCCGCCTGGTGCGCCGCCTGCACCTGTCTTCGGAAGCCAAGTACTGCGTCGCCGACGACGCCTCGGGCGCCCTCTATGTCGCCCAGCAGGCGGTCGGCGTCTGGCGCTATGACGCCGATCCCGAAGCCGAGGCCGTGGCCACCGTGGTCGACATCAACCGCCTGGGCCGCATCAAGGGCGAGGTCGGCGGCCTGGCCATTCTGAACGGCGGGACCCAGGGCAACTATCTGGTCGCGGTCAATGCCGACGCCGGCGACTACAACGTCTATGACCGCAACACCGACGACCGGTTCCTGGGCGCCTTCCGCATTCAGGCCAACGGAGCCGACTCCATCGAGGGCCCGTCTGGCCTGTTCGGCGTGCGCGCCCCCATTGGCCAGGGCCTGCCCGCCGGCGCTCTACTGGTCACCGACGACCGCAAGGTCGGGGCCAACACCCAGGTGCTGTCCTGGCAGGACGTCGCCGCCGCCCTGAAGGTCTCGCCCGGCCAGGCGGCGCCCCAGGCGACGCCCAGCAAGCTGGCCCTGGTTCAGGCGACCATGGAAACCCAGCCCGTCGAGCACGGCGGCGACGCCGCAGACGATCCGGCGATCTTCGTCCACCCTTCCGATCCGACCAAGCACGCCATCATCGTCACCGACAAGAAGGGCGGACTGCTGGTCCATGACCTGTCGGGCAAGCCGCTGCAGTACCTGCCCGACGGCAAGATGAACAATGTCGACCTGCGCGGCGGCTTCAGGCTGGGCGGCAAGACCGTAACCCTGGTCGTGGCCAGCGACCGCACCCGCAAGGCCATCGCGATCTACACCATCGACCCCGACACCCGGCAGTTGACCAGCGTCGCCGACGGCGTGCAGGCGACCGGCCTCTCCGATCCCTATGGCCTGTGCATGTATCGCAACCGCAAGGGCGCGACCTTCGTGTTCATCAGCGATCCCGACGGCGGCGTGCGCCAGTGGAAGCTGGTCGCCACCCCCGCCGGCAAGGTCCGCGCCGAGCAGGTCCGCGACCTGAAGTTCGACACCCAGACCGAAGGCTGCGTCGCCGACGACGAGACCGGTGCCCTCTACATCGCCGAAGAGGACATCGCCCTGTGGAAGCTGGGCGCGGAACCCTCCACCGGAGCGGCCCGCAAGTCCGTCGTCCGCGTGGTCGACAACCCCGCCCTGAAGGACGACCTGGAAGGCGTGGGCCTGTACGCCCAGCCCGGCGGCAAGGGCTATCTGGTGGTCTCCAGCCAGGGCAACAACAGCTACGCGATCTTCAGGCGCGAGGGTGACAACGCCTATGTCGGCAGCTTCGCGGTGATCGCCGACGGCGCCACCGGCATCGACGGCGTCTCGGAAACCGACGGCCTGGAGGTGACCAGCGCCTCGCTGGGCACAGGCCTGGAAGCCGGGGCCTTCGTCGCCCAGGACGGCCGCAACGTCTCGCCGCCCGAGAAGCAGAACTTCAAGCTGGTGCCGTGGTCGGCGATCGCGGGCAAGCTGGGACTGCGCTGAACGGAGGCGTCCAGCGCGAGCTGACAACCAGGACCGTTGCAATCGAGTTTCGACCTTTGACCGGCCCATTGGGTCAAAGGTCGAAACATCGTCTGCCGGGGACGCAACGCCCCGAGTTTCACAGATCTATTCTCTGATGTGGCGCGTGCGCGTGAAAGCCACGATCCAGGCCCCGGCCGCAAAGACCAGGAGCGCGAGCAACGGCGCTAGCGGTGTCGAGCCCGACAGGCTTCTCGGCTCAAAAACGGGCAGCCGGTCGAAATCGGCCTGCTGAAACGGTCGCTCGTTAAAGAGGTAGGGGTAGTAGAAGTCCTGCACGCGACGATGGAACCTTGCGACGCTATCCTGGTAAGCCAGATGCGCCGGAAGGTCGCTATCGGCGGCGCGGTGGACGAGTGTCTGGGCCGCGGCGGCCGGGGAGAGCCAGCCCAGGCGTTCCGTCCAGGTTTGGCGCGCGGCCAGACTCGACCGGTAGGCGGCCACCTGTCCAGCCACGCTGTCATCGCCCATCTCGTGCATGGCGTAGTACCATTTCCAGTGGAAGCGGCCGCTGACCGGCGGTGTGTCCTTCCACTCCGGATGCTTGGCCCTGAAGGGTCCCATGATCGCCTCGCGCGGGATGTCCCAGGCGCGGTGGACGGCCTCGCGCTGGGCCAGGGTCAGGTCGACCCCGCGACCGACCGGCACGGTCCGTGACAGCACCGCGTTGCCCAAGGCGGGAACCAGCAGGACCAGCACGATCCAGCATCCGACCAGGGTGGCGGCGTTGAAGGCCGAGCGACGCCCCCAGGCTCCAACCAGCAGGCCAAGACCCGTCCAGAAGGCGACATAGAGCACGGCGACCAGGCCGAACGTCGCGACACCAGCAATGGGCGCCTGGGCGATGATCGCGCCGATCAGGAACGGCGCCAGCAGGGCCAAGAGCACCAGCCCCAGCCGCAGCCCGGCGCGCTGCAGCCAGAGCCTGCCAGGCTTGGCCGGCAAGGCGTTCAGCACGCGCAGGCGGCCAGCCTCCCGCTCGCCGGAAACAAGGTCGTGCATCAGCGCAATCACCGCCAGCGGCGCCAGATAGATCAGCACGAAGGCGAAGTCGAAGGGGCCCGGGAGGGCCAGTTCGGGATTGACCGTCTCGGTTTCGTACAGCTGGGCCTGGAGGCCAAGGAGACGGACTCGCAGCACATAGGGCTGGATATCGCGCTGACCCAGGGCGGCGAAGGCCAGACTGGGAGGACGGTCCGAGGTCAACAAGAACGTATAGTAGGCGGCATTGCCCGCCTCGCTGTCGGGCTTGCCATATTGCTTGGCGACAGCGGCGAGGTCGCGGTTCTGCGCGGCCGCGACCCGGTCGATGACGGCGTTCTGGCGCGCGGTGGCCGCAAGCCCCGCGCAGACCGCCACCATGGAAAGGGTCAGCAGCAGGATCAGGGCGGCGGCGCTGACCCGCGACCGAAGCAGCAGCCGCAGTTCATATCGAAGACGGATCATCGGGCGTCCTTGCGAAGACGGCGGGCGACGGGCGCGCACAAGGCCAGCAGCACCGCCAGCCAGATGGCGAGAATGGCCAGATTGGCGGCCACGCGGCCGCCGGCGAGGCTCAGCCTGTCCGGCGCGACATAGGTGAAGCTGGGCACGCGCTTCCAGTTGTCGGCGGAAATGCGCGGATCCTCCCCGGCGTTCTGGTTGGGGATTTGCTCGACCTGCATGCGGTTGAGCGCCTGTACGAAGGCGTAGCGATAGCGTTCGACCTGATTGAGGAAGTCCTGGTGGCTCTCCGTGTCCGTACCCGCCAGGCTCATGGAGGCCTGGCGCAGAGCGATCACGGGGCTGACCGCGCCGAAGCCGCGCACAAACCTGTTCTGCGCCTGCTCGCGCGCGAAGGCCTCGCTGGCATAGCGGTCGAAAAGCTGGCTGGTCAGGCGCTCGCCCTCCATGCCGACCAGACCGCCCCACTGGACCGGCAGATCCTCGACGCGCTGAACGCCGTACCGGGCCAAGGTCTTGGCCTTGAAGGCCGCGAAATAGGGGTCGTCGGGATTGTGGCTGTCGCCGATCTTTTTGAGATCCTCGTGGATGGCGACGTCCGTCTCGATCCTGGTCGGCGTCGCCAGGCGAGCCGCGACCTCCGGCAGGGTGCGGGGGAGCAGCACCACCAGAACCATCCAGATCGACACCAGAACGATCAGGGCGTCACGCGACCGGCGCGCCAGGGCCGAGATCAAGACCGCGGCCACCGCCCAGATCGCCAGATAGAGCCCATAGCCCAGCAACAGCAGCAGAGCCTGTCCGGGCGGCGCCCAGCCCACCAGCGCGGCGATCAGCAGCGCCAGGGCCGCCGGCGTCAGGATCAGTCCCACCACGCCCCCATAGGCCGCCAACTTGCCCATCAGCATCTGGCTTGGCGCCAGGCCCTGAGCGGCCATCAGGCGCAGCGTGCCGCGCTCGCGCTCGCCGGCCACCGCGCCATAGGCCAGGAAGATCACCAGCAGCGGCGCGAGGGTCTGCAACACGAAGGCCGGCGTCAGTTCGCCAAACCGCAGGAGCAGGGACGACTGCCGCGCCTCGCTGAAATTGGCGCTGTTCTGTCGATGGCCTTCCAGGAAAACCGTGTGGCCCGTGAAGCTGTCGACGCCGCGGTCGAAGAAGGCCAGGGCCGACAGCGGCCGGAAAACGAACTGACCGTAATGGACCATGCGATGCGGATGGCGGTCGGGCTGCGCGTCAAACTGCTGGTCCGAACTGGCCTGGTGATGTTGGCGGGTCGCCTCGATGGCGTTGCGCTGTTCAACCCCCAGGATGGCGGCGCTGACCAGCAACGCGGCCAGGATCGCTCCGGCCACCGTCGACACCCGGTTACGGACCAGGGCGCGCCATTCCTCGCGCGCCACCCGCCAGATCAGACTTGTCCGCCCGCTCACGCCGCCGCCCCGACCTGAACATAGCGCTGGTGAAGGGCGCGAAGGTCGAAGCGATCAGGTCCCTCGGCGGTGAGCTCGACCTCGATGTGGCCGTTGGCCAGGAAGCCGATGCGATCGGCGACCTCCGACGCGCCCAGCAGGTCGTGGGTCACCATCAGGGTCGCCACGCCGCGCTCGCGCGCGGTCTGCAGCAGACGATTGAAGTCGGCGACGGCGCGGGGATCCAGGCCCGAGGTCGGCTCGTCCAGCAGCAGCACGGGCACGCGTCTGGCGATGGCCAGGGCGATGGCCACCTTCTGGCGCATGCCCTTGGAGAAGCCGCCCAGCCGGCGGTCCCAGGCGTCGCGGGTCAGACCGACAGCGTCGAGGGCCTCTTCGATCAAGGCCCGCTCGGTGTCGGCTCGCGCCAGGGTCAACAGATAGTCGATGTTTTCGCGCGCGGTCAGGTGCTCATAGAGCGCGACATTTTCAGGCACGTAGGCGATGCGCGAGCGCGCCGCCGTCGGGTCCGCGCCGACCTCGACACCGCAGACCCGGGCCGCTCCCGCCGTCGGACTGGCCAAGCCCAGAAACAGGTTGAGGGTCGTGGACTTGCCCGCGCCATTGCCGCCGAGCAGGGCGTAGATCTCTCCCGCCCGCACCGAGAAGGTCAGGTCCCGAAGGACCAGTTGGCTCCCATAGCGCTGCTCGAGGCCCACGGCCTCCAGCGCAGCGGCGGATGTCATGACCAAGACTCGGACCCCTTCATTCAAAACGCAAAGGCGCTTGCCAAGCCGCGCCCACCCGAATTAGTACGTTATAACGTAACATCACTATTGAGAGTCAATCGCGGATTGATGGGTTGGTGTGGTTTCGGGGGAACGACATGAGTTTCATGGATTTTCGAGTCGCATTGCTCGCGGGTTGCGCGGCGGCCGCGCTGTCGACAACGTTCGCGGCGGCAGAGACTGATTCCGACAGCGCGCGCGTCGAGGACGTCACCGTCACGGCGCGGCGGGCCAATGCCAGCATCAATGGGCTGGACGTCTCGCCCCTGAAGTTGCCGCAGAGCGTGCGGGTGCTGGATCGAGAGCTGATCGATCAGACCGGCCTGGCCAACCTCTCGGATCTGTTCGATCTCGCCGGAGGGATGGCGCGCCAGAACAGCTTCGGCGGCGCCTGGGACGCCTATGCGATCCGGGGCTTCTCGGGCGACATCAACCAGGGGCCCGACCTGCTGGTCAATCGTTTCACCGCCAATCGCGGCTTCAATCCGCGTCGCGACACCGCCACGGTCGAGACCTTCCAGGTGCTCAAGGGACCGGCTTCGGCGCTGTCCGGCAAGGGCGAACCCGGCGGCTCGATCAACATCGTCACCAAGGCCCCGCTGCGCCACGCCCACGCCTCGGCCGAGTTGGGCTATGGCAGCTTCGACACCCGGCGCGCGGCGGGTGATCTGGGTGGCCCGGTGAGCGACACGGTCTCGGTGCGGCTGGTCGGCGCCTATCAGACCACGGACGGCTTCCGCGACCATGTGGGCAGCGACCGGCTCGTGCTGGCGCCGTCCCTCGCCTGGGATCCGACCGACAAGGCCCACCTCCTCTATCAGTTCGAAGCGATGGACGTGCATTTCGTCCACGACCGGGGCCTGGTGGCCGTGAACGGCGACGGCAAGGCCCTGCCCCGCGAACGCTTCCTGGGCGAGCCCAATGACGGCAAGATCCACCAGCAAAGTCTGCAGCATCAGGCTTCGGCCGCGTTCGACCTCGCCGAGGGCGTTTCGCTCGAGGGCGGCGTCCAGTATCGCGACGGCTTCTTCAAGGGCCAGTCGACCCACAACTCGGCCCTGGTCGGGACCCAGCTACGACGTCAGCTGCGGGTTCACGACTATGACTGGCAGGACCTGTCGGGCCGCCTGGAGCTCAGCGTCAAGCGCCAGATGATGGGGGTCGAGCATCAGATGCGCCTGGGCGGCGACGCCTTCAGCTATGACCAGCGGCGGGTCTTCCTGCGCTTCAGCCCGACGGCGGCCACGCCCTACGCCCTCGACATCTTCAATCCGGTCTATGGCCAGGCCAAGCCGGTAGCGACGATGAACCAGAACCTGCTGGAGCAACTGCGCGGCCAGAGCCTCTATGCGCAGGATCTCATCACGGCGGGCCAGTTCACCGTCCTGGTGGGCCTGCGTCATGACTGGATCCAGCAAACCAACACCAACTATCGCAACAACACGGTCGGCAAGCAGAGCCCGTCGCGCACCTCGCCTCGCGCCGCCCTCACCTGGTCGCCGTCAGACACGATCTCGGCCTATGTCAGCTGGGGCCAATCCTTCCGCTACAATCAGGGGACCGACGCCGCCAGCGCCGCCTTCGCGCCTGAAGAGGGCGAGGCCTTCGAGGGCGGCGTCAAATACGCCCTGCTCGACGGCAGACTCACCGGGACAGCCTCGGCCTTCCGCATCGACAAGAGCAATATCCTGGTCAACGACCCCGCCAATGCCGGATTCTCCATCGCGGTCGGCGAGGCGCGCAGCCAGGGCATGGAGTTCGACGCCAACCTGCGGGTCAACGACCAGCTGACGCTCACCGGGGTCTACGCCTTCACCGACACCGAGATCACCAAGGACACCCGCGCGGGCTTCGTTGGCAGCGCTCTGAGCAACATCCCGCGCCAGTCGGCGGCGGTCTATGCGCACTGGCAAACGGCCCAGCAGGGTCCTGGCGCGATCGGTGTCGGCGGCGGGCTGGTCTATGTCGGCAAGCGGCCAGGCGACGACGTCAATTCCGGCTTCGAACTGCCCGATTACGTCACCGCGCGGCTGAACCTGAGCTATCAGGCAACCCAAAGGCTGTCGCTGCACTTGAACGCCGAGAACCTGCTGGACGCGTACTATCTTGAAAGTTCCTACAGCAACCTCTGGATCACACCGGGCGCGCCGCGGACGATCACGATCCAGGCGAAATGGAAAATGTGACACCGTCTTGAGTAAACGGCGACCTTGATAGGCAGCGACGCGCCAGACTTGGCCCCCTTGGCGACGGACACCGCGTCCATCGCCAAGGGGGCGACAAGGATTCAGGTCTCCCGAACGGCCACCATCACAAATTCCCCCACAGCCGAACGGCTGCGGGCGCCGCTCAGCAGCCCTTCAGCCCAGAACTCGACCTCGACGTTCATCGAGCGCGTGCCCGTCCTGGTGACTCGCGGGACCAGCTCGACGAGATCGCCGCCGGCCACCGGCACGGCGAAGTCCACCCGCTGCGAGGCCGCCATCACCACGACCTTTCGGCTGTGCCGGGTGGCGGCGATGAAGGCGGCCTTACCCATCATCGCCAGGGCTTCGCCACCAAACAGGGTGCCGTAGTGGTTCGTGCGGTTTGGAAAGACCATCTCGACCATCCGCAGATCCTCACTAGCAGGTTCAGCGTCCGCCAGGGGCGGCAGGTCGCGCGACGGAAGATCTCCGTCGCGCAGCGCCACCATCTGGAACAGGCCCCTGGCGCAGAGCCGGCGCTCCCCCGTCAGCAGCGCCTCGGCCAGCAGGCTGACCTCGACGGTGAGCGAGCGACGCCCCACCCGTGTGACGCGCCCTTCGGCTTCAACCATCTCGCCCTGGCGCGCCGGAGCGGCGAAGTCGATCCGCTCGCAGGACGCCGTGACGAAGGGCGCCCGCCCATGCCGTGAGGCGGCGATGAAGGCCACCTTGTCCATGTGTGCGAGCGCGACGCCGCCAAACAACGTGCCGTGATGATTGACGTCGGTCGGGAAGACGATGTCCACAAGGCGGGTGACGGGGCCGGTCAAGCCGCCGCATCCGTGGAACGGAACCGCCTGGCGGCCTCGACCATGTTCGCCACGGCCGTCCTGGTTTCTGGCCACTTGCGGGTCTTCAGACCGCAGTCAGGATTGACCCACAACTGCCCGCTCGACAGCCGCTCGCTCGCGGCCGAAAGCAGGGTGATCATCTCTTCGACCGTCGGCACGCGGGGGGAATGGATATCGTAGACGCCCGGGCCGATCTGGGCCGGGTACCGGTCGACCACAAAGGCGTCCAGCAGCTCCATCTTCGACCGCGCGGTCTCGATCGAGATCACGTCGGCGTCCATCGCCCCGATGGCGGCGATGATGTCGTTGAACTCCGAATAGCACATATGGGTGTGGATCTGGGTGTGATCGGCGACGCCCGAGGCGGTCAGGCGGAAGCATTCGACCGCCCAGGACAGATAGGCGTCCCAGTCGGCGCGGCGCAGCGGCAGGCCTTCGCGCAGGGCGGCTTCGTCGATCTGGATGATCCTGGCCCCGGCCGCTTCGAGGTCGACCACCTCGTCGCGAATGGCCAGCGCGATCTGGCGGCAGGCCAGGGCGCGCGGGACGTCGTCCCGGACGAACGACCAGTTCAGGATCGTCACCGGCCCAGTCAGCATGCCCTTCATCGGCCTAGACGTCAGGCCCTGCGCATAGGTCCACCAGTCGACGGTCATCGGCTTGGGACGCGAGACGTCGCCAAACAGGATCGGCGGCCGCACACAGCGCGAGCCGTAGGACTGCACCCAGCCATGCTGTGTGAAGACAAAGCCGGCCAATTGTTCGCCGAAATACTGCACCATGTCGTTGCGCTCGAACTCGCCGTGGACGAGCACGTCGAGTCCGACCTCTTCCTGCCAGGCGATGGCCCGAGCGGTCTCCTCGCGAAGGAACGCCTGATAGCCGGCGGCGTCCAGGACGCCTTTGCCGTGGGCCGAGCGGGCCTTGCGCACCCCTTCGGTCTGCGGAAAGGAGCCGATGGTGGTGGTGGGCAGGGCCGGCAGGTTCAGACGATCCGCTTGCAAGGCCTGACGGTCGCCATAGTCCAGGCCTCGCCTTGTCATGGCGTCGGTCACTCCAGCCAGGCGCGCGGCGACGGCGGCGTCGTGGATCTTCGGTGAGGTGCGGCGCGCCTGGGCGGCGACCGCGCTGGCTTCAAGTTGGGCGGCGACGACGGCGCGGCCGCCGTTGAGGGCCTGGGCCAGGACCGCCAGTTCCTCGATCTTCTGCACCGCGAAGGCCAGCCATTGGCGCACCTGCGGATCAATGGCGCTCTCAAGGGTCAGGTCGATGGGCGCGTGCAGCAGCGAACACGACGGGGCCAGGATGACCCGGTCAGAGCCGCGCTGGGCGACGGCAGGCTCCAGCCGATCCAGCAGGGCCGGAAGGTCAGTGCGCCACACGTTGCGGCCATCGACCACGCCCAGCGACAGGACCAGGCTCTCGCGGCTGGCGGCCAGGGCCGTCTCGAGTTCCTCCGGCGCGCGGACGAGGTCCAGATGCACGCCTTCGACCGGGAGGTTCAGGGCGGTGTGAAGGTTGTCGCCGTAGCCGCCGAAATAGCTGGTCAGCATCAAGCGCAGGCTGGGGGCCGCGTGGGTGAGGGCGCCATAGGCGCGGCGAATCTCGTTCCGCTCGAACGCCGTCAGGTCCAGGGCCAGACACGGCTCGTCGAGCTGCACCCAGTCAGCGCCGGCGTCTGCCAGGCCCTGGAGAACCTCGGCGTAGATCGGCAGCAAGGCCGACAGTAGGGACAGCGGCGCGAAGCCCTCGTCCCTGGTCTTGGCCAACTTCAGGAAGGTGACCGGGCCCAGCAGGACCGGACGGGTCTGCACCCCGAGGGCCTTGGCCTCCAGGAACTCGTCGATGGGCTTGGTTGAGCTCAGGGCGAAGGTCTGCCCCCGCGACACCTCCGGCGCCAGGTAGTGATAGTTGGTGTCGAACCATTTGGTCATCTCCAGCGCCGGGACGCCCCCCGCCCCTGGCTTGGCGTCATGACCGTGACCGCAGCCGGGACCGCAGGCCTCCACGGCGGTCGCGCCCTGCGCGCCGCGCGCCATGGCGAAGTAGGTGGCGGTGTCGACGTCGCCGCCGTCCCAGCCATAGGCGGCCGGGATCGCGCCGACCATCACGGCGGTGTCCAGCACGTGGTCGTAGAGCGAAAAGTCGTTGCTGGGCACGTGGGCCACGCCCAGGGCGGCCTGGCGCGTCCAGGCCTGGGCGCGCAACGCCCGGGCGGTGTCCAGGAGCGCCTGGGCGTCGGTCTGGCCGGCCCAATGGCCCTCCAGGGCGAACTTCAGTTCACGCTTGGCGCCGATGCGGGGAAAGCCAAGGTTGGCGACGGTAACGGTCATTTCAAAAGCCTCTGCCGGTGTTGTGGCGGAGGCTGGCTGGGACGCGCGCGAACGCGCGCACGGATCATCGCGGTCCGGACGCACCTTCCATGCGACCAGACCGGACACCCCGCCGGAGGACGTTATCTGTCGGGGCAGGTCTCCTGGCTCACGGGTCATCACCCCTGCCCTGGCCTTCCCGACACGCCACCGATCCAGCTCGGCGCGTCAGTGACACTCAATGGACAGCGGCTCACCGCTCACAGTTGCGGGGGCAGCGCCGGCCTCGGGGTTTCACGCCCTCACCGACTTCCCTCTTAGCTCCGGACGCGCGAACGCCCGCAGACCACGACACACTTAAAGGACGCCCGAAGGCGATCGGCGTCAAGAGGGATATAAGGATATCCTTATGTGTTTTTTCGCGCGCCGGGCGCGCCTGTTGGTCAGGGGCGCTGGAGACGTCGCCGACGATGGGATCGAGCCCCTCCATCGTGCGGTCCGCATTTTCCGGATCCATGAAGGCGCCGGCCAGATCCAGCGGTTGATCCTTGCCCGCGAGCCCTCAGATCTCGGCGGCGCTATCCGTCGACCGCCTCAGGGACCTGGGCGCCTGCTGCGCGGCTTTCGCCTACGCGTGCAATCCGGACGATTGGACCCGGACGCGGGCCTTGCTCAGATCTGCGTGCATTTCCGAAACGGACCATCTTGATGAAGGTCCTCTCGCAAACGCCATACGCGTCCAAATAGCCAGATCTAGGCAGTTTGGGCCGCAATGCCCCTACCCGCCCGGGTGCAGCCCCGGCGCTTCCTGGCCTGTGCGGGTGACATATTCCGTATAGCCGCCGCCGTACTGGTGGACGCCCTCGGGGGTCAGTTCCAGCACGCGGTTGCTCAGGGCCGCCAGGAAATGACGGTCGTGCGACACGAAGAGCATGGTGCCCTCGAAGTCCGCCAGGGCCGCGACCAGCATCTCCTTGGTGGCCATGTCGAGGTGGTTGGTCGGCTCGTCCAGCACCAGCAGGTTGGGCGGATCGAACAGCATCTTGGCCATGACCAGACGCGCCTTCTCGCCGCCGGACAGGACGCGGCAGGGCTTTTCGACGTCGTCACCGGAGAAACCGAAGCAGCCCGCCAGGGTGCGCAGCGCGCCCTGGCCCGCCTGCGGGAACGAGCTCTCCAGAGACTCGAAGATCGTCTCCTCGCCATCCAGCAGGTCCATGGAGTGCTGGGCGAAATAGCCCATCCTGACGCTGGCGCCGATATTGACCACGCCCTGGTCAGGCTTGGTGTCACCGGCCACGAGTTTCAACAGCGTCGATTTGCCGGCGCCGTTGGCGCCCAGGACGCACCAGCGTTCCTTGCGGCGCACCAGGAAATCAAGGCCGTCATAGATCGGTTGGGCGCCGTAGCCCTTGTGGACATTGCGCAGGCTGATCACGTCCTCGCCTGACCGCGGCGGGTTCTTGAACTCGAACTGGACCGACTGGCGACGGCGCGGCGCCTCGACGCGGTCGATCTTGTCGAGCTTCTTGACCCGGCTCTGAACCTGGGCGGCGTGCGACGCGCGCGCCTTGAACTTCTCGATGAAGTTGATTTCCTTGGCCAGCATGGCCTGCTGGCGCTCGTACTGCGCCTGGCGTTGCGCCTCGCTGAGCGCGCGCTGCTGGTCATAGAAGTCGAGATCGCCCGAATAGGTGATCAGGGAGCCGGCGTCGATCTCCACCACCTTGCCGATGATGCGGTTCATGAACGCGCGGTCGTGCGAGGTCATCAGCAGCGCGCCGTCATAATTCTTCAGGAACGCCTCAAGCCAGATCAGGCTTTCCAGGTCCAGGTGGTTGCTGGGTTCGTCCAGCAGCATGCCGTCGGGCCGCATCAGCAGGATGCGGGCCAGCGCCACGCGCATCTTCCAGCCGCCCGACAGCAGACCGACATCGCCGTCCATGCGTTCCTGGCTGAAGCTCAGGCCGGCCAGCACCTCGCGCGCCCGCGCGTCCAGGGCATAGCCGTCCAGTTCCTGGAAGCGTTCCAGCACCTCGCCATAGCGCTCGAGGATCGTGTCCATTTCGTCGGCCTTGTCCGGGTCGACCATAGCCGCCTCGAGCCTGGCCATTTCGCTGGCCAGCGCGCTGACGGGGCCGACGCCGTCCATCACCGCGGCGACCGCGCTCTGGCCCGACATCTCGCCGACATCCTGGCTGAAATAGCCGATCGTCATGCCGGCATCGATCGCGACCAGCCCGTCGTCGGGCTGCTCCTGCCCGGTGATCATGCGGAACAGCGTTGTCTTGCCGGCGCCGTTGGGGCCAACAAGCCCGACCTTTTCACCCTTCTGGATGCCCATCGAGGCTTCGATGAACAGGAGCTGGTGGCCGTTCTGCTTGGAGATATTGTCGAGGCGGATCATGGGGGGGCTGCTAACCCGGGCGGAAGGAGAACGCCAGCCCCATGCTGCGGACAATCGCCTGCAGCGTCACTCTGGAACCGTTCCGGATTCGGGAGGTTTGCTGCCGGCGGCGCACACGCGTTCGAGGCATAACCAGGCCTCTTGCGCTCGGCCCCGATGAGCCTCGTCCCGTCTTCGGATGATACGAACAAGCGGGCCGGGTGGTCGGCGTCGAAACACCATGGCGGGTCCACCTCACGGAAGTTTGCTGGAACATCGTATGGCGCTCATCCAGGACTTGGACATCCAGGGTTTGACCCGTGAAGCGGGTCGCCCCACTGTCCGCAGGTTGGCAGACTTGGTGGAAAACATGTCGGGGATGATTCAGGTCGTTTCGCCGCCGCGAAAACGTACGAACTCCGCCGGACACTGTTAGCACCGCCCGCGCCATGCCAGAGCACGGCCAGCAGATCGGACAGACGCCAGACTGGCTTCCGCATGAGCGCCCGATGCTGCCGGGCTCGCCATCCACACCCGATTTCCCGACCGGCTTCCGGATCGTACACGGCCTGATCAGCCTGTTGATCGGCGTCACCGGCTCGCTGGGCGCGGCGCTCGTCCAGGTCAACCTGCCCGCCATCCAGGGCTCGCTGGGCCTGAGCCCCACCCAGGGGGCCTGGCTGACCACGATCTACCTGATGACCAACATCTCGATGAACCTCTTGCTGGTGAAGTACCGCCAGCAGTTCGGCATCCGCCGGTTCGCCCTGGTGTTCCTGGGCGTCTACACGGTGGCGGCGTTCGCCCATCTGGCGCTCGACAACTTCGCCATGGCCCTGGTTCTGCGGGCGATCAGCGGCGTGGGCGCCGCCGCCCTGACGGCGCTGGCCATGTTCTACATGCTGCAGGCCTTTCCGGCCTCGTTCCGCATCGGCGCCCTGGTTCTGGGTGTCGGTGTTTCACAGCTCGGCGCGCCGCTGGCGCGGGTGATTTCAACCGGATTGCTCGACGCGGCCTACTGGCAAGGGCTCTACGCGCTGGAGGCCAGCCTGGCCGCCGCCTCTCTGGCCGCCGTCCTCCTGTTTCGTCTCCCCCAGGGCGTCCGTATCCATGTCTTCGAGGGCATCGACGCGCTGACCTTCGCCCTTTTGGGTGGAGGCCTCGGCCTGGTCGTCGCCATGCTGGGCCTGGGCCGCATCCTCTGGTGGTTCGAGACGCCATGGCTAGGCTGGTGTCTGGTGGTCGCCGTGATCATGCTGGTGGCGGGCAGCCTCATCGAGCACGGCCGGACGCACCCGCTGATCGACACGCGCTGGGTCGCCACGGGCGCCTTCCTGCGCTTCTGTCTGAATGTCGCCCTGGTGAGGGTTATCCTGTCGGAACAGACCGTCGGAGCCGCCGGCCTGATGCAGGCCCTGGGCCTGGCTCAGGAACAACAGCGCCTGCTCTACGGCGTCGTTCTTGCGGCGACGGCCGCAGGCATCGTGCTGAGCGCCATGACCCTCAGTCAGAAGACCCTGGCGCCGCAGTTCCTGCTGTCGATCGTGCTGATCGCCGTCGCCGCCTTCATGGACGCGGGCTCTACGCTCCAGACAGGTCCTGGCCAACTCTTCGTCAGTCAGGCCCTGCTGGCCTTCGCCGCGGCCATGTTCCTGGGTCCATCGTTCATGTTCGGCATTGGCCAGCTTCTGAACCGGGGCCTGGGCTCGATCATCACCTTCTCCGTCATGTTCGGCGTGGCCCAGAGCCTGGGCGGTCTGTTCGGCGCGGCCATGCTCGGGACCTTCCAGACCGTAAGGGCGCAACAACACGCCGTCGGGCTGGCCGAACGCCTGACCGGCGCCGATCCCACCGTCGCGGCGACACTGCAGAGCTACGCCGGGGTCTACGCCTCGACCCAGGCCGACCCCGCACTCCGCGCCGCCGACGCCGGCGCCCTGCTGACCCAGCAGGTGACACAGCAGGCCAATATCCTGGCCTTCAATGATGTGTTCCTGGTGATCGGCGTCATCGCCCTGGTCCAGTTCTTCTACGCCGGCTTCCTCTTCGCCCGTCTCGCCATGCGCATGAAGGCCGCGGCAAACACCGCGCCCCAGACCGCCGGCCCCAACGTTCCCACCCGAGAGACCGCATGACCGACGCGCCCTCCCCGCCGCCAGGCCCCGCGACCCAACCCGCGCCTCAGCCGGAAGACCGCACCGCCGCAACCGCGCCGCCGCCGGTCCGGCCCAAGCCGCCCAGCGTGCAAGCGATCATCGTGACGGTGATCGTGACCTTGGCGCTGGTGTCGCTGATCCTGTTCTTCTGGAAACTGCCGCCTTTCGCAGGGTCGGTGGAGCGAACCGACAACGCCTATATCCGTGGACAGGTGACGGTGGTCGCGCCCCAACTCAGCGGCTACGTGGTTCGGGTCATGGCCCAGGACTTTCAGACGGTGCGCAAGGGGCAGCCGCTGTTCGAGATCGACAAGCGCATCTATGCCCAGCGCGTGGATCAGGCGCGCGCCACGGTGGCCGCCCGCGAAGCCGATCTGGCCAATTCGACCCAGGCTCGCGCCTCACGTGAAGCGGCCGTACTCAGCCGCGAGGCCGATATCGGCGCGGCTCAGGCGCAAGTCGAGCGGGCCCGCGCCGACCTGGATCGCGTCGCCGAGCTCGCCACTGACGGCTCGGTTTCCCTGCGTGAGCGCGACCAGGCCCGCGCCGCCCTGCGTGCGGCCGAGGCGACCCTTTCGTCGGCGCGCGCCGGCCGTGAGATCGCCCGCCAGGACGTGCGGTCGGTCGGCGTTTCACGTCAGGGCCTGGAAGCGGCCGTCGCCGCCGCCCGGGCCGCGCTGCGGCTGGCCGAGATCGACATGACCAACACCGTCGTCGTCGCACCCGCTGATGGCCAACTGGGCCAGGTCGGGGTTCGCCAGGGCCAGTGGGTCACCGCCGGCAGCCAGCTTGTCTCGCTGGTGCCGCCGCAACGCTGGGTGATCGCCAACTTCAAGGAGCGCCAGTCAGGTCGCATGCGTCCCGGCCAGAAGGCCGAGATCACCGTCGACGCCCTGGGCGACCAGCGCTTCGCGGGCCGGGTCGAGCAGGTCTCCCCCGCCACGGGCTCGGAATTCAGCATCCTGCCGCCCCAGAACGCGACGGGCAACTTCACCAAGATCGCCCAGCGCCTGCCGGTGCGCATCGTTCTGAACACCGGCCAACCCGACCTCGCCCGCCTGCGTCCGGGCATGTCGGTCGAGGTCGAGGTCGACACCTCCTCGAAAGACCACCCGTGATGCGCCGCGCCCTGATCTGCCTGGCCAGCGTGAGCGTCCTCGCGGCGTGCGCGACGCCCGGACCCAGAACGTCATCGCCTGACGCGGCCGCCGTCGCGCCGCCCGCAGGCTGGCGCGCTGAGGCGACCCTCTCGAACGATGCCGTCGCCGCAGATTGGTGGAAGGCGTTCGGCGATCCTCATCTATCGGAACTGGTCGCGGCGGCCCTGGCCTACAACGCCGACCTTGGCGCAGCCGAGGCCCGGGTGCGCGAAGCCGAGGCTCAGAGCCGGCTTGCCAGCGCGGCTCTGCTGCCCTCCGTCAGCTTGACGGCTGGCGCTCAAAAGACGCGCGACCTCAACGCCTTTGGCCAACCGTCCGTCACCCTGGCGGCGCAGCCCCAGTTGCAGATCGCCTACGAGGTCGATGTGTGGGGCCGTCTGCGCGCCGCCAACGCCGCCGGTCGGGCCAACCTGCAGGCCAGCCGTGACGCTCGCGACGCCGCGCGACTTTCCGTATCGGCCGCCGTGGCGCGATCCTATGTGGCGCTGCTCTCGCTGGACGCTCAGTTGGCCACCGCGCGGGCAGCCCTGATCTCGCGCCAGGAAGCCGCCACCCGCGCGCGCAGACGGGCGCGCGAAGGCGTGACCTCCGGCCTCGAACTGCGCCAGGCCGAGGGCGAGCTGGAAGCCTCCGCCCAGCGCGTCCCGGCTCTGGAACTGGCGATCCGGCGCCAGGAGTCGGCGCTGACCCTGCTTGTCGGGCAGACCTCCCAATCCGTGGCGCGGGGAACGCTGAGCGCGCTGTCCATCCCGCAGCCAACCGCGCCATTGCCCTCCTCGCTTTTGGTCCGTCGCCCGGACATCGCCCAGGCCGAGGCCGTGCTCGCCGCGGCCGACGCCAACCTTGCCTCGGCGCGCGCGGCCTTCCTGCCTCAGGTGCGCCTTTCGGCGGCCGGTGGCGGCCTCTTTGTCGAGCATCTGGACCCCCTGACCGTCTGGAGCCTGGGCGCCAGCGCCCTGGCGCCGATCTTCGACGGTGGTCGTTTGCGCGCCCAGTCCGACGCAGCCACGGCCCGCCGCGACCAGGCCGCCTTCGGCTATCGCAAAGCCGCTCTCACCGCGTTCGGCGAGGTCGAGAGCGCGCTGGAGGGGACCGGCCGTCTGGCCGAACAGGAAGAAGCGGCCGTCCGGCAGCGCGCCGCCGCCGCCTCGGCCCTAGACCATGCCCGCAAGCGCTACCAGGCCGGATACGTCGCCTATCTGGAGGAGCTCGACGCCCAGCGCGGCCTGCTGGCGACCGAGACAGTCCTGTCCCAGGTCCGCGAAGCCCGGCTGCAGAACGCCGTAGCGCTCTATCAGGCTCTCGGCGGCGGCTGGGCCGTTGGAGCGCCCAAGGACTGACCGTCTCCTCTCTATCCACTGCCTGGCTGTGCTGCTCTGCGTCGAACGAACAACGGTGAACAGCGCTGCCGCCTTCAGCCCCTGGAACTTTTAGGGCCTCTAGGTTCCCGGCCCAAACCGCGCGATCAGATCATAGGCCTCGCCGGGAAACACCTGCCGCACCCGGGTGACGTGTTCGCCAGCGCGCCAGGTTCGGCGGTCGACGACCAGGCAGGCGGCGCCTTCGTCCAGGTCGAGCAGGGCTGCGATGTCGGCGTCGGCGTTGACGGCGCTGATGCGGCTTTCGGCTTCGGTCCAGGCGACGTGGTCCAGCAGCCAGGCGCCGGGCGGGGTGGCTGACAGGTCGGCGGTGGCGGCGTCCGGGGCGGTCTTCAGGCTGATCAGGCGGCGCTCCAGGGCGAAGGGTCGGCCGCCGGCGTCGTGGACGCCTTCCAGCGCCAGCAGCTTGCCGCCCGCCGCCAGTTCGCGCTCGTCGGCGTTTCCTCGCTCGGCGCTGCGCACATGGCTCGACAGCAGGCGAAAGGCGTAGGTCTCGCCGCGCGACAGGATGGCCGACTGGATGTCGGGGATGTTGAGCACCGGGGCATGGACCTTGGGCCGGGCCACGAACGAGCCGGCCCGCTTGCGGCGCACGATCAGCCCGGCCTCGACCAGGGCGGCCATGGCCTTGCTGACGGTCATGCGGGCGCAGCCATATTGCGCCATCAGCTCGGTCTCGAACGGCACGCGATGGCCCGGCGGCCAGTCGCCCGAGCGGATGCGGTCTTCGATATCGCCGCGAATGCGCTGGTGTAGCGGGATCGAGCTCACGCCAGCAGGGCTTTCAGGGTCTGGCGATAGCGTGCGGCGACCGCCTCGCGGGCATGGTGGCGACCGCCTTCGGCCACCTGCCGGCCCTGCCGCCAGACGGTGTCGACGGCGCCGTGGCGACCGGCGAACACCAGGCTGTCGATCAGGGCATCACCCTCGCGCCCGATCAGGGCGGGATGCTCGGCGTCCAGGGTGATGAAGTCGGCCGCCGCGCCGCGCTTCAGCCCGCCTCGCCCCGCGCCCAGGGCCTGGGCCCCGCCCGCGCAGGCGCCGCGCCACAGCTCGCCGCCGGTCGAGCGCCGGGGTCCGCCGGCCAGGACGTTGCGGGCGCGCCGGGTCAGGCGCTGGGCGTATTCCAGCGCCCGCACCTCCTCGGCCGCGTCGATCAGGATGTTGGAGTCGGTGCCGAGGCCAAACGCCCCGCCCGCCGCCAGATAGTCGTGGGTCGGGAAGACGCCGTCGCCCAGATTGGCCTCGGTCACCGGGCACAGGCCGGCCACGGCGCCGCTCTTGGCCAGGCGCTCGGTCTCCATGGCGTTGATGTGGGTGGCGTGGATCAGGCACCAGCGCTTGTCGACCGGGGTGTGGTTCATCAGCCAGCGCACCGGGCGCTGGCCAGTGGCGGCCAGGCAGTCATCGACCTCCTTGGTCTGCTCGGCCACGTGCATGTGGATCGGGCCGTCGCCGGCCAGGGGCAGGATGGCGTCCAGCTCCTCGGCCGTCACCGCCCGCAGGCTGTGGGGCGCGATCCCGACCACCGCGTCAGGCGTTCCGGAGACGATCTGGCGGCAGCGCTCCACCAGGCGCGCGAAGCCGTCGACATCGTGGATGAAGCGCTTCTGCCCATCCGTCGGCGGCGCGCCGCCGAAGTTCGAGTGCGCGTAGAACACCGGCAGCAGGGTCAGGCCGATGCCCGTCTCGTCCGCCGCCGCCGCGATGCGCACCGCCATCTCGGCGGGGTCGTCATAGAACCCGCCCGACGGGTCGTGGTGCAGATAGTGGAACTCGCCCACGCGGGTGAAGCCGCCCTCCAGCATCTCGATCTGGCCCATGGCGGCGATGGTCTGGACGTCGTCGGGGGTGAGGCGACCCAGGAAGCGATACATCACCTCGCGCCAGGTCCAGAAGTTGTCGCCCGTGTCGCCCCGCGCCTCGGCCAGGCCGGCCATGGCCCGCTGGAAGGCGTGGCTGTGGACGTTGGACAGGCCCGGCAGGGCCGCGCCGAGGCGGGTGGCATCGCCGGCCGGGACATCGGTGTCGATGCGGGCGATGCGGCCTTCCGACAGGGTCAGCCTGACGCTCCGCGCCCAGCCGTCGGCCAGCAGAGCGCTCTGGCACCACACCACCGTCGATCCCGCGTCCCCATGGGCTTGGGCGGGATTCTCAGCTTCGGTCACTGGACAAACCTCATCGTTCGCAAATATGTCTATACATATTGAAGCGCCCCGCAAGGTCCCGGCGCGCGTCCTGGGAGGGAGCTCATGCGCTGTGATCGGGTATGGATCAATGCCCGTCTCGCCACGCTGGACCCCGACCGCGAAGGCCTGGGCGAGGTCGACCATGGCGTGATCGCCGCGCTGGACGGCCGCATCGCCTATGCCGGCCCGCGGGCCGACGCCCCCGCCTTTGAAGCCGCCGAAATCATCGACTGCGAGGGCCGCTGGATCACCCCCGGCCTGATCGACCCGCACACCCATCTGGTCTTCGCCGGCGACCGCGCCCACGAGTTCGAGCTGCGTCTGGCCGGCGCCTCCTACGAGGCGATCGCCCGGGCCGGCGGCGGCATTGTCTCGACCATGACCGCCACCCGCGCGGCGTCGGAAGACGATCTGGTCCTCGCCGCCCTGCCCCGCCTGGACGCCCTGATCGCCGAGGGCGTGACTACGGTTGAGATCAAGTCCGGTTACGGCCTGTCGCTGGATGACGAGCTGAAATGCCTGCGCGCCGCCCGCGCCCTGGCCGACTGCCGCTCGATCGACGTCCGCACCACCCTGCTGGGCGCCCACGCCCTGCCGCCGGAGTTCAGGGGCGACCCGGACGGCTATATCGATCTGATCTGCAAACAGATGATCCCCGCCGTGGCGGACGCCAGGCTGGCCGAGGCGGTCGACGTGTTCTGCGAAGGCATAGGTTTCACCCCCGCCCAGACGCGGCGGGTGTTCCAGGCCGCCCACGCCCGGGGCCTGAAGATCAAGGTCCATGCCGAGCAGCTGTCCAACCAGAACGGCGCGGCCCTGGCCGCCGAGTTCTGGGCGCTGTCGGCCGACCATCTTGAGCATCTGGATCAGGCCGGGGTCGAGGCGATGGCCGCCGCCGGCACGGTCGCCACCCTGCTGCCGGGGGCCTTCTACTTCACCCGCGAGACCCAGGCGCCGCCGATCGAGGCCCTGCGCGCGGCCGGTGTGCCGATGGCCCTGGCCACCGACTGCAACCCCGGCACCTCGCCGCTGACCTCGCCGCTGCTGGTGATGAACATGGCCGCCACCCTGTTCCGGATGACCGTCGAGGAGTGCATCGCCGGTGTCACCCGCGAGGCGGCTCGGGCGCTCGGCCTGCTGGCCGACCGAGGGACGCTGCAGGCCGGCAAGGCCTGCGATCTCGCCATCTGGGACATCGAGCGTCCCGCCGAACTTGTCTATCGCATGGGCTTCAACCCGCTCCATGCCCGCGTCTGGAAGGGTCATTGACCATGGTTGTGCTGCATCCCGGCGAAGTCTTCCTGATGGAGTGGAAGAAGGTCTATCGCGGTGCGCCCGCCAGACTGCACGACGACGCCTGGCCGGTGATCGAGGAGAGCGCCCGGGCCGTCGAGCGCATCCTGGCCCGGGGCGAGCCGGTCTACGGGATCAATACCGGTTTTGGGAAACTGGCCAGCGTCCGCATCGGCGACGCGGACCTGGAGACGCTCCAGCGCAACATCGTGCTGTCCCACGCCGCCGGCACGGGCGAGCCGTCGCCGGTTCCCGTGATCCGCCTGATGATGGCCCTGAAGCTGGCCAGCCTGGCCCAGGGCGCGTCGGGCGTGCGGGCCGCGACGGTCAGGCTTCTGGAGGCCATGCTGGTCCAGAACCTGACGCCGGTGGTCCCCTGCCAGGGCTCGGTCGGTGCCTCGGGCGATCTGGCCCCGCTAGCCCACATGGCCGCGACCATGATCGGGGTCGGCGAGATCTTTGTCGACGGTGTCCGCGTCCCCGCCGCCCAGGCCCTGGAAGACGCCGGCCTCGCGCCGCTGGTGCTGGGTCCCAAGGAGGGCCTGGCCCTGCTGAACGGCACCCAGTTCTCCAACGCCAACGCCCTGGCCGCCCTGTTCGAGGCCGAGCTGCTGTTCCAGTCCGCCCTGATCACCGGCGCCCTGTCGACCGAGGCCGCCAAGGGCTCGGACACGCCGTTCGATCCGCGCATCCACCTGCTGCGCCGCCATGTCGGCCAGATCGAGACGGCCGCCGCCCTGCGCGGCCTGATGGCCGGGTCGGCCATCCGCGCCTCGCACCTGAAGGAGGACGAGCGGGTTCAGGATCCCTACTGCCTGCGCTGCCAGCCCCAGGTGATGGGCGCGGCGCTGGACGTGCTGAAACAGGCGGCAACCACCCTGGCCACCGAGGCCAATGGCGTGTCGGACAATCCGCTGATCTTCCCCAGCGACGCCCCGGGCGGCGACGAGGCCCTGTCCGGCGGCAACTTCCACGCCGAGCCCGTGGCCTTCGCGGCCGACATGATCGCCCTGGCGGTCTGCGAGATCGGCTCGATCGCCGAGCGTCGCATCGCCATGCTGGTCGACCCGGCTCTGTCGGGCCTGCCGGCCTTTCTGACGCCCAAGCCGGGCCTCAACTCCGGCTTCATGATCCCGCAGGTCACGGCGGCGGCCCTGGTGTCGGAGAACAAGCAGAAGGCCTATCCGGCCAGCGTCGACTCCATCCCCACCTCGGCTAACCAGGAAGACCACGTCTCGATGGCCGCCCACGGCGCCCGGCGGCTGCTGGCCATGGTCGAGAGCGCCACGGCGGTGATCGGCATCGAGTTGCTGGCGGCGGCGCAGGGCTGCGACTTCCATGCCCCGCTGAAGTCGAGCGAGGTGCTGGAGGCGGTGCGGGGGCTGGTGCGCAAGCAGGTGCCGCATCTCGACGACGACCGGCACTTCCACCCCGACATGGAGGCCGCCAACCGGCTGGTCCGCTCCGGCGCGGTGATCGCGGCGGCGAGTGATCTGCCGGGGGTGGTGTGACGGTGAGAGAGGGATTCGAACCCTCGTGGCTCCAGATCACGCGCGGCGACGCCCCGCTGATCGTCAGCCTGCCGCACACCGGAACCGAGATCCCGCCGGAGATCGAGGCGACGCTGGTCTCGCCCTGGCTGGCCCGCAAGGACGCCGACTGGTGGGTGGACCGGCTCTACAACTTCGCGACCGACCTCGGCGCCACCGTGATCCGCACGGCGATCTCGCGAACGGTCATCGACGTCAACCGCGACCCGTCCGGCGCCTCGCTCTATCCGGGCCAGACGACCACCGAGCTTTGCCCGACCACGACGTTTGACGGCGAGCCGCTGTATCGCGACGACCTAGCGCCGGACGATGTAGAGATCGACCGCCGGCGCGTCGCCTATTTCGAACCCTATCACGCGGCCCTGTCCGACGAGATCGCCCGGCTGCGGCAAAGCCATGACCGCGTTGTGCTCTACGAGGCCCACTCGATCCGCTCGCTCGTGCCGCGCCTGTTCGACGGCCCGCTGCCGGAGTTCAATCTCGGGACCAACAGCGGCGGCAGCTGCGATCCCGCCCTGACAGTCGCGGTCGAGGCCGCCTGCGACGCATCAAGCCTCAGCCGCGTCACCAACGGCCGCTTCAAGGGCGGCTGGACCACGCGCCATTACGGCCGGCCATCGGAGGGCGTCCACGCCCTCCAGATGGAGCTGGCCTGCCGGGGCTACATGGACGACCCGGCGCAGGCGCCGACGCCGCAGACCTGGCCCGCTCCCTATCGCCCAGACCAGGCCGCGCCGATGCGCGCCGTGCTGGGCGAGGTCCTTTCCGCCTGCATCGCCTTCGCCAAGGATCCCGCATGACCCGCATCGACAACAGCCGCGTCATCCGCGCCGCCACCGGAACCGAGCTGACCGCCAAGTCGTGGCTGACCGAAGCGCCCCTGCGGATGCTGATGAACAACCTGCACCCCGACGTCGCCGAGCGGCCCGAGGAGCTGGTGGTCTATGGCGGCATCGGCCGGGCGGCGCGGGACTGGGAGAGCTTCGACAGGATCGTCGAGACCCTGCGGCGGCTGGAGGACGACGAGACCCTGCTGGTCCAGTCCGGCAAGCCGGTCGGCGTGTTCAAGACCCATGCAGACGCGCCCCGGGTGCTGATCGCCAATTCCAACCTCGTCCCCCGCTGGGCGACCTGGGAGCATTTCAACGAACTGGATCGCAAGGGTCTGGCCATGTACGGCCAGATGACCGCCGGCTCGTGGATCTATATCGGCGCCCAGGGCATCGTGCAGGGCACCTATGAGACCTTCGTCGAGATGGGCCGCCAGCATTATGCGGGGGACCTGTCGGGCAAGTGGCTGCTGACGGCGGGCCTGGGCGGCATGGGCGGGGCCCAGCCGCTGGCGGCGGTGATGGCCGGCGCCTCGTGCCTGGCCATCGAGTGCCAGCCTTCGCGGATCGAGATGCGGCTGCGCACCGGCTATCTGGACCGGTCGACCGACAGCCTCGACGAGGCCCTGGCCTGGATAGCCGAGGCCAAGAGCCCGATCTCGGTCGGCCTGCTGGGCAACGCCGCCGAGCTGCTGCCGGAGATGTTCCAGCGCGGCGTCCGGCCCGACCTGCTGACCGACCAGACCAGCGCTCACGACCCCATCAACGGCTATCTGCCGGCCGGCTGGACGCTGGAGCGGTGGGCGACCGCCAAGGAGCGCGACCCGGAAAGCGTCAACCGCGCCGCCCGCGCCTCGATGGCCATTCACGTCCAGGCCATGCTCGACTTCCAGGCCGCCGGCGTGCCGACCGTCGACTATGGCAACAACATCCGCCAGATGGCGCTGGAGGAAGGCGTGACCAACGCCTTCGACTTTCCGGGCTTCGTGCCGGCCTATATCCGACCGCTGTTCTGCCGGGGCATAGGCCCGTTCCGCTGGGCGGCGCTGTCGGGCGATCCGGAGGACATCCGCAAGACCGACGCCAAGGTCAAGGAACTGATCCCCGACAATCCGCACCTGCATAACTGGCTCGACATGGCGGCAGAGCGGATCAAGTTCCAGGGCCTGCCGGCGCGGATCTGCTGGGTGGGCCTGGGCGATCGCCATCGCCTCGGCCTGGCCTTCAATGAGATGGTCGCCAGCGGCGAGTTGAAGGCCCCCGTCGTCATCGGCCGCGATCATCTGGATAGCGGTTCGGTCGCCTCGCCCAACCGCGAGACCGAGGCGATGCGCGATGGCTCGGACGCGGTCTCGGACTGGCCGCTGCTGAACGCCCTGCTCAACACGGCCTCGGGCGCCACCTGGGTGTCGCTGCACCATGGCGGCGGGGTGGGCATGGGCTTCTCGCAGCACGCCGGCATGGTCATCGTCGCCGACGGCACCGAGGCGGCCGCCAAGCGGCTGGCGCGGGTGCTGTGGAACGACCCGGCCAGCGGGGTCATGCGCCACGCCGACGCGGGGTATGAGATCGCCGTTGATTGCGCCCGGGATAAGGGGCTGGACCTGCCGGGGATTCTCTAAATTCCGCTCTCCCCGGCGAAGGCCGGGGCCCAGATTCAGCCTGAGCGTCTGGGGAGGGTGCGCCTTCTGCCCTAGCCCAGACACCGACCTCGCCGGGTTCGATCTGGGCCCCGGCCTTCGCCGGGGAGAGCGGAGATTACTTGCCCTCCAGCATCTTCGCCGCCTCCGCCGCGCTGAGCTTGTTCGCATCCCGGTCCACGGCGTAATTGGCCGCCTGCATCCGCTTCACATCGATGCTGCCCGCCAGCGGCGACAGGGCCGCGATCAAGCGCCTGTCCCCGGCCCGCTTGGGCGAGATCAGGATCACCGCGTCATAGGGCGGCAGGGCCCCCTTGGGGTCGCCCAGCAGCACCAGATCATCGGCCGCGATCCGCCCGTCGCTGGAGAAGGCCGAGATCACATCGGCCTCGCCCGAGGCCAGGGCGCGGTACATGAAGGTGGGCTGGAACTGGCGGCGGGCCTTGAAGCTCAGGCCATAGGCGGTCTCAACGCTCTTCCATTCGGGGCGGGAGAAGAATTCCAGGTCGCCGCCCATGGTCAGGCTTCCGCCCCTGGCGGCGAGGTCGGCCAGGGTCTTGATCCCCAGCCGCTCGGCGGTGTCGCGGCGCATGGCCAGGGCGTAGGCGTTCTCGAAGCCCAGCGGAGCCAGCAGCACGACGCCGTCGCGATCCTTCAGGCCCGTGCGCAGCTGGTCCAGCACCGCCTGGCGGCCGGGATTGTCCTCGCGGCCCAGCACATTGGCCCAGAGCGTGCCGGAATAGTCGACATAGGCGTCGACCTCGCCGGCGGCCAAAGCGCGATAGGCGACGGCCGAGCCGAGATTGATCCGCCGCTCGACCCGGGCGCCGCCCGCCTCCAGCCGGCCGACCATCAGCTCGGCCAGCACATATTGCTCGGAGAAGTTCTTGGCGCCGATCACGTAGGCGGGCTGGCCTTGCGACAGGGCCGCGCCGGCCAGGGGCGTCAGGGCCGCGACGAGGCCGAGGGCCAGACCGGCCACGCCGGCGATCCAGCGACCAGGAGCCCGCCGTCCGACGCCGCTCTCGATCAGGCCCAGCAGCTGGTCGACCACCATGGCCAGCACGGCGGAGGCCGCGCAGCCGACCAGCACCGCCACCCAGTCTTCGGTCTGCAGGCCCGAGAAGATGTAGTCGCCCAGCGAGGTCTGGCCGACGGGGGTCGAGAGGGTGGCCGCGCCGATGGTCCACACTGCGGCCGTTCGCACCCCGGCCATGATCACCGGCAGGGCCAGGGGCAGCTCCACCCGCCATAGCCGCTGCCGGTCGGTCATGCCGACGCCGCGCGCCGCCTCCACCACGGCCGGGTCGACCCCGGTCAGGCCCGCCGCCGTGTTTCGCAGGATTGGCAGCATCGAATACAGGGTCAGGGCCAGCAGCGACGGCAGGAAGCCCAGGGCCGAAAAACCGTGACCCAGCACGCGCTCCGATAGGCCTGAGAGCAGCAGCAACAACGGGAAGAACAGGGCCAGCAGCGCCAGGCTGGGAATGGTCTGAACCAGCCCCGCCAGCGACAGCGAGATCCAGCGCAGGCGGGGATTGCGGGCGGCTAGCACGCCCAGCGGCAGGGCGATCAGCAGGCCCAGCGCCAGCGCCGCCGCCGACAGGGCCACGTGCCAGCCCAGCCGCTCGGGCAGCAGGGCCAGGGCCTGATGCAGGCGATCATCCATGAGCCAGCCTCGCCAGCTTCTCGGCCTGACGGCGCGGGGCGTCGATCAGGGCGGCGACGCGGGGGTCGGCGTGACCGCCCGACAGCAGGGCGGCGGGCGTGTCGTCGGCGATGATCTCGCCACCTCGCTCTCCAGCCGCCATGACCACGATCCGGTCGGCGGTCAGCAGGGCCTCGCCGACATCGTGGGTGACCATCACCGTGGTCAGGCCTAGCGTGTCATGCAGACGCCGGACGTCTTCGGCCAGGGCGACACGGGTCACCGGATCGAGCGCGCCGAACGGCTCGTCCATCAGCAGGATCGACGGTTCCGCCGCCAGCGCCCTGGCCACGCCCACCCGCTGGCGCTGTCCGCCGGACAGCTCGGCCGGCAGGCGCGGGGCGATGTCACGGGGCAGCGCGACCAGATCGAGCAGGGTCTCGACCCGCCCCGCGATCCGGTCGGCCGGCCAGTCCAGCAGGCTGGGGGTGATCCCGATGTTCTGGGCCACGGTCATGTGGGGAAACAGGCCCACCTCCTGGAACACATAGCCGATGCGGCGGCGCAGGCCCGGCCCGGGCTGTCCGGCCACATCCTGGCCGTCGATCAGCACCCGCCCGGTGGTCGGGACGATCAGGGCGTTGAGGGTCTTGAGCAGGGTGGTCTTGCCCGCCCCGGATCCGCCGACCAGGGCCACGAACTGGCCGCGGGCGAGCGACAGGCTGGCGCCGCTGAGCACGGCCACGCCGTCATAGGTCTTGCCGATCTGCTCAAGGGTGATGAGGGCGTCTGGAACGGGCATGCGGTCTCCGGCGGCGCGCGCCCTACCCTCGCCCGGATCGCGACCGACGCAAAGCCCGGGTGCGACAAGGCGGCGCGCGGCGAATGTCGCAGTGGCGAGGAACCGACTCACTCTCGATCCTGTTGAGGGTTAATCGGAGATCACAGATGGCCTCGCCCCTGCAGTCCGCCCCCTTCGACGCCCGCCGCGCCAGGCGCCGCGCCAGCCATTGGCCGCTGGGCCTGTCGGTGCTGGTCATGACCGTGGCCAATGCGGCCCTGTGGTATGCGATCTACGCCCTGACCCACGGCGTGTTCGCCCTGGATCCGCGCTTCTTCGCTGGGCTTTGACGCTACAGCTCTTTGCGTTCTCGAACCTGGGCCTTGTTTTGGCCCAGCCGGGATGAGCCTATTGTCGCTCAGGGCTGAACGGTCCGATTTCTCGCATCGATCGATCGGTGCGCGGCGGTGGAGGCGCAGGTGGCGTTCTGGAAACGGCGCAAGTCGATTTCCAATCTCGCGATCGAGCAGGTGGCGGCGTTCTACGCCCAGCTGGCCGAGGGCGCGATGGTCGCCGACGCGAGCGGCCGCCTCCTGATGGTCAATGCCGAGGCCGCGCGCATTCACGGCGCGGCGCACCTGAAGATCGGCCCTGAAGACTACGCCAAGGCCTATTCGCTGCGCACCCTGGACGGGGCGCCGCATCCGCCCGCCGACCTGCCGCTGGCCCGCGCCGTGCGGGGCGAGGTGGTCAGCGAAGCGCGCTGGCGCATCGTGCGGCCCGACGGGGTTTCGGTGCTGGCGATCGGCGGCGCCTCGCCGGTCCGGGACGAGGCCGGCGTCCAGATCGGCGCGGTGCTGACGGTCCGGGACGACACCGCCCGCGATGTGGCCGAGCAGGAGCTGCGCCGGCTGAACCTGGGCCTGCAGGCCGAGATCAAGGCCCGGGCCGCCGAGCTGAGCCGCGCCTGGGAGCTGAGCGCCGACTTCCTGGCCATCTGCGGGCTGGACGGGCTGATGACCGCCTGCAATCCGGTCTGGAGCCGCCGCCTGGGCTTTGACGAGACGACGCTGTTCATCACCCCCTTCTGGGATCTGGCGCCCCTTGAGGACCAGGAGCACGCGGCCGCCAACTTCGCCGTGACGCGGGGCCGCAAGACGCCGGTGGACTTCACCAGCCGGGTGGTGGGCTTGGAGGGCCGGGTCTTCACCGTGCAGTGGACCCTGGTGGCCGAACGCGACCGCATCTACATCTCGGGCCGCGACGCCACCCTGGAAACCAGCACCGCCGCCGAGCTGGAAGACGCCCACGCCGCCCTGCGCCAGGCCCAGAAGATGGAGGCCATCGGCCAGCTGACCGGCGGGGTGGCCCACGATTTCAACAACCTGCTGACCGTGATCCGCTCCAGCGTCGACCTGCTGCGCCGGCCTGACCTCGATGAGCGCCGGCGGCGGCGCTATATCGACGCGATCGGCGAGACGGCCGACCGGGCCGCGCAACTGACCGCCCAGCTGCTGGCCTTCGCCCGCCGCCAGCCCCTGAAGATGGACGTGTTCGACGCCGTCGACAGCGTCCGGCGGCTGCAGGCCATGCTGCAGACCCTGGTTGGGGCCAATGTCGCGCTGGAGGTCGAGTCCGCGTGCGAGACCTGCGCGGTGGAGGCCGACCGCGGCCAGTACGAAACGGCCCTGATCAACATGGCGGTCAACGCCCGCGACGCCATGGGCGGGCGCGGCCGACTGTCGATCCGGGTGTCCACGTCCGACGTGATCCCCGGCGGGCGGGCCGCGTCGGCGGTGTCGGGGCGCTTCATCGTGGTGGCCCTGACTGACACCGGGCCCGGGATCGCCCCCAGCCAGATGGAGCGGATCTTCGAGCCGTTCTACACCACCAAGGCCGTCGGCAAGGGCACGGGCCTGGGGCTGAGCCAGGTCTATGGCTTCGCCAGGCAGTCGGGCGGCGACGTGCGGGTCGGCAGCCTGCCGGGCCAGGGGGCCACCTTCTCGCTCTACCTGCCAGCCACGGCCAAGCGCCTGGCCGAGAAGACCGCCCCGTTGGAATCCACCGAGACCGTGGCGCCCCAACGCCACCGCGTGCTGATGGTCGAGGACAATGTCGAGGTCGGGGCCTTTGGCCACCAGTTGCTGACCGATCTTGGCTATACGGTCACCCTGGCCCGCAGCGCCGTCCAGGCCCAGGCGCTGCTGGAGGTCGATCCTGACGCGTTCGACGTGGTGTTCACCGACGTGGTCATGCCCGGCGAGATCAACGGCCTGCAACTGGCCAAGCGGCTGCGCGAGACCCGTCCTGACCTGCCGGTGATCCTGACCAGCGGCTACAGCGACGCCCTGGCCAATAGCGAGGGCCAGGGGTTCGACCTGCTGCAGAAGCCCTATTCGATGGAAGCCCTGTCGCGGATCATCCAGCAGGGCGGACGGGCGACGGTTGCGGAGTGAGGGCTGGAGCGCTGCGCCCAATCCGAGTCCACGCCATTCCTCGGCCACGGCGAGGTCCTTGATAAAGGCGCTCATCCAGCATTGTGCGCGCCCCGCCAGAGCTCCGTCCTGGCGCCGGCGACGGGCTTGGTCGGCAAGGGGCTGTTGCCGTTATTTCAGAGTGGGTTTTCACCGAGACCGGCAATGGCTGGCCGTCGCGATCGGAAGGTCTCCGTGATCCAACTGTTTCTCGACCGCGCGCGTCGCCGACGAGGATATCCTGCCAACCTACGCACGGTCGGCCCTTGAAATACGGCCGCCGGAACGCGAGACTCTCGCGTCTGCGTATGGAAACCGAAATGAGCCCTTCTGGAACGATGTTCGCAAGGCGGGCTTTGCTGATGGGATCGGCGGCGCTGACCGTCAGCGGCGGGTCGACGTCCGCCCTCGCCCGTCCGCGAGCCCGATCCTTGGACGGCGACGGCGCCTGGATTCCGTCGGAAGACCTGGTTGAGGCGCTTCCCCGCTTCATGCGCATTGCCGGGGTGCCCGGCGTCGCCATTGCGGTCATAGACCACGGAAAGCTCGCCTGGAGCCGCGGCTTCGGCGTGAAAAACGTGCTCACCCGCGACCCGGTGCGGGAGGACACGCTGTTTGAAGCGGCGTCGATGACCAAGCCGGTCTTCGCCTATGTCGTGATGCGGCTGGTCGATGAAAAGCGCCTCGACCTCGACACGCCGCTCGTCGCCTACCGCCGGCCCGCGAACCTGGGGAATGACCCCAATCTGGAACGGATCACGGCCCGGCATGTGCTGGCGCATTCGACCGGCTTGCCCAACTGGGCTTCCGCGCCGCTCGTCACCAGTCAAACGCCTGGATCGAGCTACACCTATTCGGGCGAAGCCTTCATCTGGCTCCAGTTGGTCGTCGAGACCATCATGGGAATGGGCCTTGGCAGTGTGATGCAGGCCAGGCTGTTCGATCCGGCTGGAATGTCTCACAGCAGCTTCGGCTGGGACGAACAGATCGCCAGGTCGGCGGTCTTTGGCCATTCCGAGCCTCCGGAAGGCGAGCAGGCGCTTCCCCCCCAGCCCACGCGTGAGCTGGGCGACCGGCTGCTTCGGGTCGCGTCGCAGTGGCGCAAGCCGATCGCGTCATGGACTTACGAAGATTCGATCGCGGCGATGCGCGAGACCGCTCCAGAGACGGCGCCGTCGACGCACGACCTGCTGGTCAATTCGGCGGGCGGGCTCCTGACGACGGCGTCCGACTATGCGAAGTTCATGCTGCTGATGATGGACCGGCCGGGGCGGGCGGACTGGGAGATCAGCGATGCGACCCGGCGGGCGATGCTCACCCCTCAGCTCGACGTGCGCGGGCGCGACATTTCGCGCGGACTGGGTTGGGAGCTGGAACAATCCTCAGCGGGCCCGCTGTTCCAGCACAGCGGCAGCAATTACGGGATCTTCAAAACCCTGGGCGTCGGCGACGCCCGACGCGGGCGCGGGATCGTCGTCTTCACCAATGCCGCGAACGGAAATGCGCTTGCGGCCCTGATCGTTCGGCAGGCCACCGGGATCGACCGGCTGAAGTCCTTGATCTAGTCGGCGCTCTGAAATCCACTCTCGAACAGACCTTCAACCGACCCGCTTTCGGCGCCGCAAATCTCATGGCCAGCAACGGTGCATCCCCTTGTTCCAGGGCGGGAATGACGGAGTGTTGGGGTGGAAACAGAAGCCAGACCAGACGCTCAGAGCCAAGCCCTAGATCGGCATCCGCATGATCTCTTGATACGCCGAGATCACCTGGTCGCGCACGGCCATCACCGTCTCAAGGCTGGCCTCGGCCGACGAGATGGCGGTGACGACGTCGATCAGTTCGGCTTTGCCGGCCACCTGCTCGGCGACCTTCATTTCGGCGGCCTTGGAGGTCTGGGTGACGTCGGTCATGGCCGACTTCAGCAGATCCCCGAAGTCCATGCCCTTGGCGGCGGTGGCGCCGCCGCCAATCGAGCCGACCGACATGGCGCCTTGCGAAGCGTAGGCCTTGGCGGCGGCGAGCGCGGTGATCATCGGTCAGCCCCTATTTGCGCAGCATGTCGAGGGTGCGCGACTGCATGGAGCGCGCGGTCTCGATGACATTGAGATTGGCTTCGTAGGCGCGTTGCGCCTCTTTCATGTCCAGGGCCTCGACCAGCGAATTGACGTTGGGCAGCTTGACATAGCCCTTGGCGTCGGCGGCCGGATTGCCCGGATCGTACTCGCTCTTGAAGTCGCTCTGGTCGTCCTCGACGCGCAGCATCTGCACGCCTTCGGCGCCCTCGATCTTGGTCGGCTTGAACACCGGCACCTGGCGGCGGTAGGGGTCGCCGCCCGGGGTGCGGGCGGTGGAATTGGCGTTGGCGATGTTCTCGGCGATGACCCGCATGCGGCCCTGCTGGGCGCGTAGGGCCGAGGTGGCCACGGCCATGGTCGACAGCGAGTTGGACTTGATCTCGGGCATCTGATCCCTCCTCAGCCATTAACCTTGCGGGCGGCCATGCGCAGCATGGTCAGGGACTTCTGGTAGAAGCCGACGGCGGCGTCGTAGTTCATGCGCGCGTCGGACATCTTGAGCATCTGGTCCTCGAGGCTCACGGCGTTGCCGTCGAGGGTGGTTTCCGAATCGGCGCCCGCCGTGGCCCGCCAGGCGCTGGGGGCGTTGGACGGCCCCATGTGCGAGGCCGAGGTCGCGATCATCGCGACGCCGCCGGCCGGGACGGCCCGGCCGCCGCGATAGGGCTGCTGGCTGGCGCCCTGATTCATCAGCGAGGCCTGGAAGCTGTAGGCCTTCAGGTCGCGCGGCTGATAGCCGGGCGTGCTGGCGTTAGCCACGTTCTGGGCGATGACCTTCTGCCGCTCGGACAGATAGCCAAGCCGGCTCTTGAGCATGCCAAAAAGGGGAATGTCATCGGGACCCATGGCGAACATGGTGAAGAAACAGGGTTAATCCGGCATTAAGAAGCCTCAGGCACACCAGACATGGCCGGGTGTTTCGCCTGCGCCATCTTGTCTCGCAGGGCTGGTCGATCCAGGCGTCATGAACATCATCGAATTCATCCGCGCCATCGCCGCCCTGGCCGTCACCCTGGGCCTGATCGGCCTGGCCGCCTACGCCCTGCGCCGCTTCGGGCCCGACGCCCTGACGCGGCTGGTCACCTCGCGCCAGATCCGCCGGCTGCGGGTGGTCGAGAGCCTGGCCCTGGACCCCACGCGACGCCTGGTGATCTTCAGCCTGGACGGCGAGGAGCGCCTGATGCTGCTGGGCGAGGGCAAGCTGCTGGACTGGGGCCCCAAACCCGCCGCCGCCTCTCCCTCCCCCGCCGTTCCCGCCCCGGAGCCCGTGATCTGATGCGCGGCCTGATCAAGTCCATCACCGGCGCCAATTCGCAGGACCTGCGCCGCGCCGCCATCATCTCGGTGCTGGTCGCCTTCGGCACGGCGGTGCTGCCGGCCGCCGCCTTCGCCTCGTCGGCGATCAACGTGAACCTGGGCACCGGCGCAGGCCTGTCCGAGCGGGTCGTCCAGATGGTCGGCCTGCTGACGGTGCTGTCGCTGGCCCCGTCGATCGTGATCATGACCACCTCGTTCGTGCGCATCGTGGTGGTGCTGGGCCTGCTGCGCACCGCCATCGGCGTGCAGCAGAGCCCGCCCAATCCGGTGATTATCAGCCTGGCCCTGTTCCTGACCGCCATCGTCATGGGCCCGACCTTCGAGCGGTCCTACGACCTGGGCGTCAAGCCGCTGCTGGACAAGCAGATGGAACTGCCCGAGGCGTTCGAGGCGGCCGGCGGGCCGGTCAAGGAGTTCATGCTCAAGCAGGTGGATCGCGACGACCTGGCCCTGTTCGTGCGCCTGTCGAAGATCCCCACGCCCAAGACCGCCGCCGACACCCCGCTGAAGGTGGTGACCCCGGCCTTCATGATCTCGGAGCTGAAGCGGGCCTTCGAAATCGGCTTCCTGCTGTTCATCCCGTTCCTGGTCATCGACCTCGTGGTGGCCAGCGTGCTGATGAGCATGGGCATGATGATGCTGCCGCCCGCGACGATCAGTCTACCGTTCAAGCTGATCTTCTTCGTGCTGGTGGATGGCTGGCGACTCGTTGCAGGCAGTCTCGTTGAGAGTTTCCAGCGCGGCGCTGGAGGTTAAGGTCCGGCTATGAGCGTTTTTGTCCTCGGTTCGATCAATCTGGACGCCGTCGCGCGGGTCGATGACCTGCCGCGTCCGGGCGAGACGGTGGCCGGTCTGTCGCTGGAGCTGTTTCCCGGCGGCAAGGGCGGCAACCAGGCCGTGGCCGCCGCGCGGATGGGCGCTCCCACCCGGCTGATGGGCGCGGTGGGCCGTGAGGACGCCGGCCCCGGGCTGAAGACCAAGCTGGCCGGCTATGGCGTGCAGGTCGCCGACGTTCTGGAGTTGCAGGGCGTCCCCACCGGCCAGGCTCATGTCTGGGTGGCGACCAGCGGCGAGAACATGATCGTGGTGACAAGCGGCGCCAATGCCGCGATCACGCCACAGCACGTGGTCGCCAGCCCGCTGGAGGGTCAGCGGATCCTGCTCAGCCAGATGGAAACCCCGGCCCAGGCGATCGAGGCCCTGTTCCGGGCCGGCGCCGCCAAGGGCGCCCTGCGCATGCTGAACGCCGCCCCCGCCCTGCCCCAGGGCGCGGCGCTGTTTCCGCTGACCGACATCCTGATCCTGAACCAGACCGAACTGGCCACCTATGCCAAGCTGGACCAGGAGCCTGTGCGGCTGGAAGAGGTGTCGCGCGCCTCCCGCAAGCTGATGAGCCGTCCCGACCAGGTGGTGATCGTCACCCTGGGCGCGGCGGGCGTGGCCTGCATCCGACGCGACGAGGCCTTCCTGATCGAGGGCCGCAAGGTCAAGGCCGTCGACACCACCGGCGCCGGCGACTGTTTCTGCGGCGCGTTGGCCGCCTGCCTGGCGATCAATATGGACCTGCGCGAAGCCGTCGAGATGGCCAACGCCGCCGCCGCCCTGTCGGTGCAGAAGTCAGGCGCCGCGCCGTCCATGCCCAGCAAGCGCGAGGTCGAGGCGTTTCTGGAGGGGTGAGGGCTAGGCCGCGCGGATGCCGCTGAAGCCGTGATCCGACGCCGAGCCGATGACCGCGTCATAGCCGAGGATCATGTCGACGTCTTTGCCGTTGCTGGCCAGGGGCAGGCGCAGCCACAGGATCGACATGTGCGGCGCGCCGCGCCAGGCCATGCTGTGGACACCGACGCCAGGACGGCGGCCATCGACCACCTTGTCCAGTTCCTTGCGCCAGTAGTCGCCGGCGGCGGTGTTGTAGACTTCCGCCAGGCCCTTGCCGGTGATCTCGCGGCCATAGACGCCGTATAGGCCCGTGCCGGCTAGACGAAGGCGATAGTCGCGCGGCTCATTGACCACGTCGATCAGGCTGACGGTCGGCAGCATGCGCTTGATGCCGAGCGGATTCAGATCCGCGCGCGCCGGGAGGGCTGCCCCCCGTCGGAGTGACGCCCAGTAGGCGAACATCTCCTGGTGAGCGCGGGCCGCCGAGGCCGATGCGCTCAACTGCGCGTTCATCTTCAGATTCCTTAACAAGCCGTTGGAATCACGACGATTCACTATCGCTTAAGGAACGAATCGCGGGCAAGCGAAAACAGCGCCGCCAGCCAAGATTTCGGTGAAGAGTCAATCAACAAGCGAAACGCCCGCCCTCCGGTTCGGAGGGCGGGCGCTGACGATTTCAGACCGCCATGACGGCAAGCGCTTGATCCGACTCGGCTATTTGCCGCCGCGCGGCGGCTTGCGACCGCCCTGGCCCAGGCCCATCGACTTGGCGAGCTCCGAGCGCGCCTTGGCGTAGTTGGGCGCGACCATCGGGTAGTCCTTGGGCAGGTTCCACTTGGCCCGGTACTCTTCGGGGCTCATGTCGTACTTGGTGCGCAGGTGGCGCTTGAGCGACTTGAACTTCCGGCCGTCCTCCAGGCACACGAGGTGGTCGGGCGCGATCGAGCGCCGGACCGGCACCGCCGGCTCCTTGGGCGCGGCGGGCAGCGCCTCGGCGGGACCGCCGATCGCCGCCAGGGCGTCGTGAACCTGCCGGATCAGCGCCGGGACATCGGTTGCCGTCACGGTGTTGTTGCCGACATAGGCCGAGACGATGCCCGCCGTCATGTCGAGGAGGTCCGATTGGTCGTCCATCTGATCTAACCCACCACGATTTGTTTGTTCTTTTCTGATTCCGAAATCAGTTGTCGCGTGAATATCGACAATGGCCGCCCACGGCAATATCCGGAAATGAACAATACACACCAATGCCTCTGTCGCGACGGCGCATTGGGGTTGAGCTCCTCAATGCGCGGCAACAATTGGGCGAATGCGTTCAATGATATTTGAGTTAACGACCAAAGTCGCGTGATAGCGCTAGCATTGCCGCACGCTGGGGCACCGAATATTCGTCCACGGCCGCCTCGTCACCCTCGCGGATCGCCTTCAGCAGGGCCGGCGTAAGGGCCGAGGACAGTGACCAGTTCCAGTAGCGCAGCACGGTCTGGGCGCGATCGACGGCGATCATGTCGAACACCGCCATCACCCGCTCCAGGGCCGGAACCATGGCGCCGGTCGAGTCGACCTCGGGGCGGCGCAGGCCCCGCCACAGGGCCTTGATCGCCGTGCGCGGCAGGCCGGTGGCCTTGCACAGGATGGCCAGCGGCTCGCCGCCCGGATCGGTGAAGATCTTGGCGCCGGTCATGGGCTTGAGGCCCGACAGGTAGGAGATCTCTTCGGCCACGTCGCGGGTCATGCCGTTCTGGGCGGCGGCGATGGCGTCGTCGAGACTGTCGAACGGGCTCTTGGCGATGGCGGCGCGGTTGCGCTGGCGACGCTCGATGAACTGCAGGGCCTTGCGCGACATCGGGTCCTGCCAGCCCTCTTCCGAGGCCAGGGCGAACAGGTCGCCGACCGCGTCCTGCAGGATCTCCCGCGAGACGGCGAAGCGCTGCAGGATCAGCTTGCGGGCGTCGGCGTCAGCCCACCAGAACATCACATAGGCATGGCTGGGCCGCAGCTCGGCGCGGCGCAGCAGCAGCGGTATCAGGCGCGGATTGTCGCGCGACATGGCCACCACCGTCTCGACGGTGTTATGGCCGAACTTCACCAGCTCGTTGCGCAGCAGGACCTCGACGACCGACGCCTCGCCGGCCTCGACCAGGGCGTCGGCGACCATCTCGCCCACGCCGCGGCGCTGGGCGATCATCCGGCGATGCTCGGTGGTCGCGTTGCGGGCGCAGTCGATCAGGTCGGCGTCGCCCAGCGTCGGGGAGTTTTCCAGCAGCGCGCGGGCCACCGAGATGTCGTCGCGCAGGATCAGCCGGATCAAGGTGCCGGGCATCTCGACCAGATTGGCCAGGCGACGGGCGACCTTCTCGCGTTCCTCGGTGACCGCGTCGCGCAGCATTTCGACCAGCAGGTCGGCGGTCATGGCCCGTTCGAAGGCGTTGACCCGGCTGGCGGGCAGACAGACCACGTCGGCCAGGCGCTTGAGCAGGGCCGCGCGCGAGCGCGCCGGGGGCCTGGGAGCCTCGGCTTGCGGAAACGGGGCGATGGGCGCGGGTTCGCTCATGGTGATCCTGACGGTCAAATCAGCCGTCATGCCGACCTGATCAGAACCTCATTAACGTCCGATGAGCAGGGCGGTTCGGCGTGCGCGCCACGATGACGCCGAACCGCGACCAAACTGCGTCAGCTAAAGGGATGCGGACCCCATTTGGGCCAGATATCGGGCAGGTCGGTCGAGACCTTGTCCGGATAGACCGGGGTGCGCTTCTCCAGGAACGAGGTCACCCCCTCCTTGGCGTCGGCGGCGGCGCCGCGCGCCTGGATGGCCCGGCTGTCGGCCTTGTGGGCCTCCATCGGATGATCGGCGCCGGCCATGCGCCACAGCAGCTGGCGGGTCAGGGCGATCGAGACCGGCGCGCTGTTGTCCGCGATCTCGCGGGCCAGGGCCCGGGCGGCGGGCAACAGGTCTTCGGGCGCGTGCAGCGAGCGGACGAGGCCGCGATCCAGCGCTTCCTGCGCGCCGAACACCCGGCCGGTGTAGCACCACTCCAGCGCCGTCTGCATCCCGACCAGCCGCGGCAGGAACCACGACGAGGCCGCTTCCGGATTGATGCCGCGCCGGGCGAACACGAAGCCGAACTTGGCGTCGGTCGAGGCCAGGCGGATATCCATCGGCAGCTGCATGGTCACGCCCACGCCGACGGCCGCGCCGTTCACGGCGGCGATGATGGGTTTCAGGCTGTCGTACATGCGCAGGGTG
>CALRUN020000021.1:0-66552 GCA_943371355.1 Alsobacter soli | reverse complement strand
GCCTGCGTTTCTCTTTCCAAATCAACAATGTCAAAGACCCAGAGCCGAAGCTCCCAGAACCGCCTCTCAGCAGCACCATCCGTTTAACGCCCGTTGTCGGCGGAGGCGGCTATCTATCCAACCTCGAATTCCATGTCAAATCGTTTTTTCAAAACCATCTGACTTTCTCAACCTGACCAACCCGAAGGCAGATCCCGAAGAGTTGGCAGCTTCTAGAGAAGCGGGCCAATCCAGTCAAGCTATTATTTTGAAGAAATCTTCGAAACAACAACCAACTAGACTTTCGAAATACTCAGAAGTTCTTGCGAACATCTTCCGCATTTCTCAAGGAGGGCGGCTTCTAACGAACCCAGAACTCCCTGTCAACGACCGTTCTAAACTTCTGCTCCAGTCCGGCCAGGCCGTATCAGAAGACAAAAGACGGAGCTGAAAGCGCGCCGAAAGGAGCGCTTGTCGTTTCCGTGACCGAGTCGATTGAGGCCGTGGAACCTAGCGACCTGTCTTTCGAAAAGCAAGGCCCGAAAGCCATGGTTTCGTCCGACGGGCGCTGGCCCCGAGGCGAGGGGCGGCTTCTAGAGACCCCACCCCGGACTCGCAAGCGTTGAATCGGGGAAATGTCCCCAGGCGGACCATTGACCTGTGCACGGATGCTTGCGCGTCGCCTTCTCCTCCCCCAGAAGTCGGGATTAGAGGAGTACGAGCGTCCATGTTGTCCCAGAAGGCCCGCTACGCACTGCGCGCGATGATCGAACTGGCCCGCGAAGACGGACAGGTCACGGCCGGCGAGCTTTCGGTCCGGGCCGACGCGCCGCGCAAGTTTCTGGAAGCCATTCTCCTTACGCTTGCGCGTGAAGGCCTGGTGGTCAGCCGCCGGGGCAAGTTCGGCGGCTATCTGCTGGGCCGGCCGGCGGCCGGGATCAGCTTTGCGGAAATCATCCGCCTGGTCGACGGCCCTCTGGCCCTGGCGCCCTGCGTCAGCCGCACGGCCTTCCGCCGCTGCGAGGACTGCCGCGACCTGGCCACCTGCGCCCTGCGCGAAGCGCTGCTCAAGGCCCGCGACGCCACGGCCCAGGTTCTTGAAGGCTACAGCCTGGCCGACGCCGTCGCCGGCGAAGGCGCAGAGCTGCTCGGGGGTTAGCCTGCCGCTATGTAGGCCTTGAGCCCCTCGGCCTCGGCCTGGGCTTCATTGATCTTGTATTTCACCAGGTCGCCGATCGAGATGATCCCGGCCAGACGTCCGTCGCGCACCACCGGCAGATGGCGGATCCGGCGGTCGGTCATGCGCTCCAGCAGGATGTCGATCGACTCTTCGGGTTGGGCGAAGATCACCTCGGCGCTCATGCAGGCGGCGATCGGCTTGTTCAGCGCGCCCGCGCCTTCCTTGGCGATCACGCGCACGATATCGCGTTCCGACAGGATGCCGACGATCGCCTCGTCGGCGTCGACCACGACCATCGCCCCTACCCTTCGGGTATGAAGCAGGGCCGCCGCGGCGCCCACCGTCTCCTGTGGCGAGGCCGTAAACACCAGATCGCCCTTGTCCTTCAGGATCTGAGAAACCAGCACTGCGCATCTCCCTTGTTCGTTCTTATAATAACGAGGGTCTCGCAAAGCGGTTCGGGGATCAATGGCTGTCTGAATTTGGGCTCAGCCATGCGGCCGGCGAAATCAGCAGCGCCCCGGCGGCGAAGCCGAACAAATGCGCCTCCCAGGCCACCGCCCCGGTCAGGCCGGGAAATCCGCCGAACGCCGCCATCACCAGATTGATGATCAGCCAGCTGACGGCAAGGGACAGGGCGCGCGGGGCGAACGGGCTGCTCAGCCGCCCTGGTCGATCCATCAATCGGGCGGCGGCCCCCATCAAGCCGGCCACCGCGCCCGAAGCGCCGACGACCAGACCGGTCGATTCCGGGTGGATGGCCACATAGCCGAGGCCAGCCAGGACGCCACACACTATATAGAAGACGACGAAGACGCTCCCTCCCCTCACACCCAGGCCCAGCAGACGGGCGACAGGCGCGCCGAAGGCCAGGGCGAAGGCGGCATTCATCAGGGCGTGGATCCAGCCGCCATGCACAAAGAGCGACGTCACCAGCCCCGCCACATCGCCGCGCCAGATCCGCACCGGCTCCAGGGCCAGTCGATAGACGGTCTCGTCGCTGGCCCCGCCCAGCACCAGGTTCGGGAGCACGATGCTCAGAGCAGCCAGCACCGCCGGCCAGGGCGCGTTGAAGATCGGTTCGGGACGGTGGTCGGGGCGGTCAGGGTTCATCACACTCTTACCTAGGCACTCGACTCGCTCGGCGCACGCGATTCAGGGTCGCACCGTCTCCCGCTTAACCATTTTGCGAGACCTTGGCGCTAGACCGGAGACTGTACGAATTTGGCACGAGGGTTGCTTGCACCTTCGCGTCGGCAGTCGCGGAGGCTCTCATGGCCTGGCAGATCAAGAACAGCATCGGCTTCGGCGCGGGCTTCACCGCCGCCGTCGTGGGCCTTGGCGCGCTCGGCGCGGCCGGAGCCCAGACGATTTCCAGCAACTCCGCCGCCTACAACGCCGGCTATGGCCGCATCGCCGGCCAGGAAAGCCGCATGGTCGAATATTCGACCCGCGACGCCAACGGCAACCGCGTCGTGGTCGATGGCGTGATGCTGACCGGCGCCGACCAGAGCGTCTATTCGTCCAGCAATTCCTCGGGGTCGCTCGACGCCTATTCGGGTGTCGGCGGTCGCGGCTACAGCAGCTCGACGGCGATCGGCAACAATCTGACGGTCATCACCCAGGGCAACAACAATACGGTGATCGTTAATTCGACCCAGACCAACACCGGCAACATCTCGGCGGGATCGTCGGTCAAGGGCGGATCTGATGGGAAGTAAGCGTCTCTCCTTCATCGTGGCCGCTCTGGCCTGCACCGCCCTGACGGCGTGCGGCACAAGCATGCCCAAGGTGTCGATGGAGGGGAACTACGCCAAGCCGATCGGCAAGGCGCCGGTTACCGCCAACCCGACCGACTATTCGGCGGCGCTGGTCTGCCTGAACCAGTACGCCAAGCAGAACCGCATCGCCGCGCCGCGCGTCGCGATCGGCCGCATCGCCGACTATACCGGCAAGGAAGAGTCCGACGGCTCGGGCCGCAAGGTGACGCAGGGCGCCTCCCTGCTGGCCATGACCGCCTTCGCCAAGGCCGGCATGCCGATGGTCGAGCGCTTCGACACCTCGGTGTCGGAGTTCGAACTGAAGTACGCCAACAACAAGCTGATCAGCGACCGCCCCAATCCGGGCGCGGACGTGCCGGTGGACTATCGGCGCATCCTGGCCGGCCAGGTGCCGGGCTCGGACTTCTACGTGGTCGGCGGCATCACCGAGCTGAACTACAATATCCGCTCGGCGGGCGTCGACGCCTATGCCGGCGACAAGGACACCGACGGCCTGAAGGGCAACTTCAAGCGTCGGGTGTTCGTGATGAACATCGCGCTGGACTTGCGCCTAGTGAACACCCGCACCCTGGAGGTGGTCGACGTCGTCGCCTATCAGAAGCAGGTCGTGGGTCGCGAGATCAGCCTGGGCGTCTTCGATTTCCTCAATGGCAACCTGTTCGACATCTCGGGCGGCAGGGGCGCGCTGGAGCCGATCCAGCTGGCGGTCCGCGCCCTGATCGAGCGCTCGGTCGTCGAATTCAGCGCCAATCTCTACGGCATGCCCGGCCCGCAGGGTTGCATGCGCTACGACCCGATGGGCGATTCCACCGTCGGGCAGACGGGCGCCTTCGTGCCGGCCTACAACAATCTGGGAACCAACAATGCGCAGACCCGCGAAGACCCGTCTCGCTGGAACGCTCGCAGCGATCCCGATATGCGCGATGCTAAGCGGGGTCGCTACTAGCCAGACCGCGCCCAGCACGGTTCTGAACAACCAGATCAATCTGGGCGACGTGTTCGCCGAGCAGACCCTGAACGTCGAGACCGTCACCGACGGCTTCAGCGCCAGCACCATTGCGCCGGCCAACAGCGCCCTGATCTCGGTGCAGAACACCGACGCGTCGATGACCTCCAACCAGGAAAACTCCGGCGCGGTCCTCGCGCACGGGGTTGTCAATGTCGGGACCAACGGCGGCAATAACAGCAACTTCACGACCACGGCGGTCGGCAACGCCGGCACGGCCGCGGCCGACAACGGTACGCTGACGGGCCGCGCCACCCAGTTGAACACCGGACCGGTCACGGCGCGCAGCCAGCTCAAGGCTCACACCGCCGAGCTGAACGACATGTCGATGAGCACCCTCGCACAGGGCAACAGCCAGGGCCTGACCCTGATCAATGGCGCCATGGGCGTGCGGGTCAGCCAGGGCAATACGGCCAATGTCCTTGCCGATGGCGGCGCCATCGCCGGCTCGATCACCGGAACGGCCTCTGTCGCCGGAACGGCCACGGGCAATAACATCACCCTGTCGGGGACTGAGCAGTCGGCGGCGCGGGTGATCACCGAGCAGTCCAATGCCGGCATCACCCAGGCCAGCAAGTTCACGGCCTATGGCTCCAGCTACCTGACCAGCACGGCGGCCTCGGCCAGCGGCAACAATCTGTCGGCGACCAATGAAGGTCCGCTGCTGGACGTGGCCTCAAGCCAGTACAACACCGCCTATGTCCGCGCCCAGGCCGAGGCGACGTCCTACCAGTTCAGCGCCGCGCAGGTCGGCGCGCATGGCGTCGGCAATTCCGCCCTGGTCGGCAACTATGGCCCCGAGGTCGTGCTCGACAACAGCCAGACCAACGAAGGCGGCGGCGTCGAGGTTATAGCCAGCTTCGAGGGCAATGACGGCTATGACGCCGTGGTCTCGTCCACGGCCATGGGCAATGCGGTCACCGGCTATGCCTGTTCGCAGTGCAGCGGCCAGATGACGATCAAGAACAATCAGGTCAACAGCGCCGAGGTCGGCGCCCGCACGACCACGACTGTCGGCTCGGCACGCTCGGTCAGCGGCGTCACCACCGCCACCGGCAACAACGCCAGCTTCTATGTGAGTTCGCCCGGCAACTGAGGCGTCAAGCGTTTACGGGGTCTCGCTGGGCCCCGACCCCGCCCCATTGGGCGATCTTGATCAGCAGATCGCGCGGATTGATCGGCTTGCCGACATGGTCGTCCATGCCCTGA
Source organism: Alsobacter soli (assembly GCA_943371355.1). Lineage (GTDB taxonomy): Bacteria > Pseudomonadota > Alphaproteobacteria > Caulobacterales > Caulobacteraceae > Caulobacter. Next base: position 61,397 of record CALRUN020000021.1, on the reverse strand, counting down.
TCACGGTAGAAGGCCACCTGATCGGCCAGGACATTGGCGGTCAGGGCAATGATCGGGATTCCCGCGACATCGCCCTGCAGGGCCCGAATGCTGCGGGTGGCGGTGAGGCCGTCCATGACCGGCATGCGCACGTCCATCAGCACCAGGTCGTAGTCGCCCGACCGAACCGCCTCCAGCGCCTCCGCGCCGTCGCGGGCAACCTCGACCTCATGGCCGGCCGATCGCAGGATGGCGCCGATCAGTTCGCGGTTGGCGTCGTTGTCGTCGGCCACCAGCAGCCGAAGGCTTCCTGACATACGCGGCGTAGCGACAGGTCCAGACGTCTCGATCGTGCGGGCCACGGGGAGATCGACCACGCACCAGAAGCGCGAGCCTTGCCCTGCCGTACTGTCGACACCGATCTGGCCGTCCATCATTTCGACCAGTTGCCTGGTGATCGTCAGTCCCAGCCCCGTGCCGCCAAAGCGACGGGTCACCTCAGGTCCAGCCTGAGCGAACCGATCGAAGACCGTCGCCAGCATGGCTTGGGGCACCCCAACACCGGTGTCGGAGACAGCAAGCTCCAGGCGCGCGACAGCGGGATCGGCGTGGTCCCGGCGGGTCACGGCCAGGCCCACTCGGCCGCGATCCGTAAATTTGACAGCGTTGCCCAGCAGATTGACCAGGACCTGTCGCAACCGCTCCGGGTCCCCCTCGACCCAGGCCGGACAGCTCTCGTCAACCGTCAGATCCAGAACCAGCCCCTTGGACGAGGCCTGGGCTTCGACGATGCCAAGGGCCTGGGACAGCATGGACCGCAGCGCGAATGGACGGGGCTGCAGGTCGACCCCGCCGGCTTCCAGCTTGGAGAGGTCCAGCACATCATTCAGCGTCGCCATCAGGGCCGAGCCGGCGTCCTGAATCCGCGCCAGTTGGCCGCGCTGTCCGTCGTCCAGAGCACTGTCAGCCAGCAGGCCGGCGAAGCCGATCACGCTGGTCAGGGGCGTGCGAAGCTCGTGGCTCATATTGGCCAGGAATTCCTGCCGCGTCCGCACGGCGGCCTCGGCGCGCTCGCGAGCCTCGCCCAGGGCCGAGCGAGCCTCGATCTCGTCGGTGATGTCGGTTTCGTTGACCAGCACGCAGCCGTCACCGCTGACGGGATCGCGCGCCCACCGGGCGTCAACGCTGTGCCAGCGGGCGCCCGCGGAGGTGGCCAGAAGGAAAGACCCGAACGCCGGCCGCCCGGTGAGGGCCGTTCGCCACACCTGCTCGCCAGCCTCACGGTCCACAAAGGAATCCACGAAGGAGGCATTGTCGGCGGGATAGGCGGCAATGGCGGCGGGATTGGCGAACAGTCGCGCGCCCATCGCGTCATACAGGGCTACAAGCACGGTCGTGTGTCGCAGGGCCTCGATGGCCCGATGCTCCTGCACCTCGACCTCGGCCGGCGCGGCCTCGAACAGCATGCCCCAGCCGCCGTCGAGCAGGGGAACCCGCGAAATGGCGGTCCTCACCGCGACGGGGGCGCCATGGGGATAGAAGGTCCAGCGGTCGTGAACGGTCTCGCCCCGGGCGATGCGTTCGCTGATGGCGTCCATGCGGATGCGCACGGCGGGTGACTGGTCGGCGAAATCGCGGACCTGAAGCTCATCAAGGGTCGCCGCTCCCCACAGTTCGAGCGCGGCCTTGTTGGCGTAGACCTTGCGCTTGCGCCTGTCGTCGAACACCCAGACCGGCTGACGCAGATGGTCAAAGCCGTCCACCGCGAAGGCCAGACGACCGGAGGCCGTGGGTATGTCGATCTTCGACGACAAGGCGGGCATTCATCTCCCTGGACAGGATGACCATAACAAGATCGCGTTTGGCGGCCCATTAACGGGCGAATATGTCGCGCCCAACGCCAGGCAGCGCCTCTGCTAGGATGACGAGCCGGATAGGGCAGGATTTTGGCGTTTTTTCCCGGCCATCCCTGTTATACGCCGCATCCTCCGCGACACTCTGACGCCTCCCCCAAGTACGAGCACCTTATGGCTTCCCCTGCCCGCGCGCCCATTCTCGCCCTCAAGGACGTCCGGCTAGCCGATGGCGCCAAGCCCCTGTTCGACGGCGTCGACCTGGCGCTGGAGCCGCGCATTCGCGCCTGTCTGGTTGGCCGCAACGGCGCGGGTAAGAGCACCCTGCTGAAGATCCTGGCCGCCCAGGGCGCCGAACCCGACAGCGGCGAGCGCATCGTGCAGCCCGGCGCGCGCATTGTCTTCGTCAGCCAGGAGCCGGAGATCACCGGCGCGACCTTGCTGGACTATTGCACCGCCGGCGGCGCCCAGGACTACGAAGCCCAGGCCACCCTGGCTGACTTTGGTCTGGACCCCGAAAAGGGCACCGAAGGCCTTTCGGGTGGTGAGAAGCGCCGCGCGGCCCTGGCCCGCGCCTTCGCCGAGCAGCCCGATGTGCTGCTGCTGGACGAACCGACCAACCACCTGGACATCTTCGCCATCCAGACGCTGGAAGAGGAACTGGCCGGCTCCAAGTGCGCCGCCCTGATCGTCAGCCACGACCGGGCCTTCCTCAACCGCGTCACCCAGCGCACCTTCTGGCTGGAGCACCGCAAGGTGCGCCGTCTGGACAAGGGCTTCCTTGAGTTCGAGACTTGGAGCGAGGCGGTGATGGCCGCCGACGCCGACGAGGCCCGTCGCCTGAACAAGGCGCTGGAACGCGAGAACGCGTGGCTGGCGCGTGGCGTCCAGGGTCGCCGGGCCCGCAATGAAGGTCGCCGCCGCGCCCTGATGGACCTTCGCGCCGAGAAGAAGGACCGCCAGAGCGACATGCGCGGCAGCATCTATATGGCTGTCGAGGCGGCTGGGACCTCGGGCAAGAAGGTCGCCGAGGCCAAGAACGTCACCAAGAAATTCGGCGACCGGGTGATTGTCGAAGACTTCTCGACCCGCATCCTGCGCGGCGACCGCGTGGCCCTGGTCGGCCCCAACGGCGCGGGCAAGACGACGCTGGTCAAGCTGCTGCTGGGTGAGCTGGCGGTCGATTCCGGCACGGTCACCCTGGGGACCAACCTCGAGATCTCCTATGTCGACCAGGCCCGCATGGCCCTGTCGGACAAGATCACCGTCTGGGACTTTCTGACCCCCGGCGGCGGCGACTCCATCCTGGTGCGCGGCCTGCCCAAGCATGTCGCCGGCTACGCCAAGGACTTCCTGTTTACCGAGGCCCAGCTGCGCCAACCGGTGACCAGCCTGTCGGGCGGGGAACGCAACCGCCTGCTGCTGGCCCGCGCCCTGGCCACGCCCACCAACCTGATGGTGCTCGATGAGCCCACCAACGACCTGGACATGGACACCCTGGACCTGCTGGAGGACCTGCTGGCCGACTTCGAGGGTACGCTGATCCTGGTCAGCCACGATCGCGACTTCATCGACCGGCTGGCCACCTCGACCATCGCCATGAACGGCCATGGCCAGGTGATCGAGACGCCTGGCGGCTGGACCGACCTGATCGACCAGAGCCCTGACTTCTTCAAGGGCGCGCGCGGCGCCGGCGGCGGCGACTTCGCCACGGGGGCCGCCAAGGCTGCTCCGGCGGTGAGCGCCCCGCCCAAGAAGACCGTCAAGCTGTCCTACAAGGACCAGCGTCGGCTCGAGGAGTGCGAAGCCCTGGTCGCGGCCAGCCCCAAGATCATCGGCGATCTGGAAGCCAGGCTGGCTGATCCGAACTTCTACGCGCGCGATCCCGCCGGCTTCGACAAGATCATGAAGACCCTCGACAAGGCCCGCGCTGATCTGGCGCAGGCGGAAGAGGAGTGGCTGGCTCTTGAAGAGAAGCGCGAGGCGCTCTCCAGCTAGCGCTGGCGATCAGCCCGCTAGCCGCGTGATCACGCCGACGCCGCCCACCAGCAAGCGCTAGTCAAGAACAGGGCGCCGCCCGGCCCCGCGCCCTTCGCGCGCCGCCTGTGCTTGATGCGCCGGCTGTCTTATGCATTGTCGTGCGTCCGCCAAGTACAAGTGCGGCGGACCCAAGTTGGCCATCAATTAAAAGCGCGCGTCATCTGCGACAAAGCGCCACAGCGGCCAAATTGCGCGGCAACCTTGAGCAGTCGCGAGCGTATTGATCCGGGGGGACGAGACGAGCATGCGGCATCAGCTGGCACAACAAGAACAGCGGCGGCAGAACACCCTGCTGCTGAGCTTGGCTGTCGCCGTCGTCGCCAGCTTGGCCTTCAGCGACTTCCTGACCCGGACAGAACTGGGCGTGGCCTCCTTCTGGCCCGCAAACGGACTGCTGGCCGTCGGTCTCATGGCGCTCAATCCGCCGCGCCGCATCGCCCTGACCAGCGTGATGGTCGTCTTTCACCTGATCATCGACCTGCTTGTCGGGGATAGTTTCGGCAAGGCCTTGCTCTACACCAGCGTCGACGTGCTGGAGGCCTATGCGGTCTGGGCCGTGGCCCGCAGGTTCTCTGGCGGCGTGCTGCGCCTGCGGACGATGCGCCAGCTGGCCCTTCTGGTCGCGATGGGCGCGCCCATCGCCGCGGCCGCCGCGCTGATCTGCGCGCCCCCGCTCTCGATCACCTCGGGAACGCCTCTTCTGACCCTGTTGTGGGCCTGGTTCGCGCGAAGCGGCCTTGGGCTGGCCGTAGTCCTCCCAGCGGTCCTGGTTTTGCTGGACGCCGAGCATCGGCGCACCTTCCATCGCTCCATTACCGAGCGGCTGGCGCTGTATGCGTCGATCGCCGCGATGACCGCGGTCTGTTTTCATCCCGACGGGGTTCCGGCGCCGTTCCTGATCTTTCCCCTGGCCATGCTGGCCGCGTTTCGACTGGGCGCGCGGGGGGCCGCTGAGAGCTCTCTGGTGGTGGCCTGTATCGCCATTCCCCTGGTGACTTCCACCGGCGATCTGGCCATGGGCATGCGATGGGAGACCGCCAATCCGACCCGGGTCGCCCAGGTCTTCATCAGTCTGCTGTTCGGTACAAATCTGGCGACCGGCCTGGCATTGGCGCAGCAGGAACGCCTCAAGCGCCTGCTGGTTCGCCGCGAACAGCTGACCCGCGCCGCCCGGGCCCGGGCCCTGGCCGCGACCGAGGCCAAGACCGAGTTCCTGGCCACCATGAGCCATGAGATCCGCACGCCGCTGAACAGCGTGCTGGGCTTCGCCCAACTTCTGGCCGCCCGTAACGACCTGCCGCCTGACGCGCGAAGGCAGGTGAACCTGATCGACTCCGCCGGCGGCGCGCTGTTGACCGTCGTCAACGACATCCTCGACTTCTCGCGGGTCGAGGCCGGCCAGGTGGAGCTACTGCCGCAGCCGACCTCGGCGGCGACCCTGCTTCGCGACACGGTGGCGATCATGGCCCCCGAAGCGCGCGCCAAGGGTCTGAAACTGGACATCGAGATCATCGATCCGATCGACGCCCTGCACGAACTTGACGACGCCCGCCTGCGCCAGGTCCTGCTCAATCTGCTCAACAATGCGGTGAAGTTCACCGACACGGGGCGGATCGACGCCAGCCTGATCGTCGAGCCTGGCAATCATGAGGATCGACTGCGCTTCGAGATCACCGACACCGGCGCCGGCATCTCGATCGAAAAGCAGGCCCTGCTGTTCCAGCGCTTCTCGCAGATCGACAGCTCGGCCAGCCGCACCTATGGCGGCGCGGGCCTGGGCCTGGCGATCAGCCGGGCCCTGATCGAACTCATGGGCGGCAAGATCGGCGTCGACAGCGTGCCGGGTCGGGGCTCGTGCTTCTGGATCGAGATCGCCGCACCGGTCGTCGAGCCCCTGGCCGTTCCCGAACCGCGGACGCCCGCCTCGCCAGGCGCAGCCCATATCCTGCTGGTCGACGACCATCCGATGAACCGTGAAATCGGCGTCGCCCTGCTGACCCTGGCGGGCTGCAAGGTCGATATCGCCGAAAACGGTCAGCAGGCCGTCGAGGCGGCTGCGACCGGCGAATACGACATGATCCTGATGGATATCCACATGCCGCTGATGGACGGCCTGGCCGCCACCCGCGCCATCCGCGCCCTGAACTCGCCCGCCAGCCGGGTTCCGATCATCGCCATGAGCGCCGACGCCCTGCCCCAGCAGGTCGAGCGTTGCTACGCGGCCGGAATGGTCGATCACATCGCCAAGCCGATTCAGCGCGAGGTGCTCTACGCCAAGGTCGAGCGCTGGCGGACCGCGCCCAGCAGCATCGACTAGGCGAACCGCGTTCGCTCTTGGAAGATGCGGCCTTGCCGCCTAACCTCTCGCGACTTCGTCCGGGAGGGATTCATGGGTTTCCGCAAACTGGCCTTGCTCGCCCTGTGCGCTGTGGTGGCCGCCTGTTCGCCCGCCGGGCAGGAACCCGCAGACGCTCCTGGTCGCACCGCCATGAAGCTTGCCACCGATTGGCGCGCCCAGGCCGAACTGGGCGGCTACTATCAAGCCCTGGCCACCGGCGAATACGCCAAACGCGGTCTGGACGTGACCCTGATCCAGGGCGGTCCCGGCGTGAATGTGCCCCAACTGCTGGCCACGGGCGCGGTCGACGCCGGGGTCGGCTCCAACAGCTTCATCGTGATGAACCTGGCCAAGGAAAAGGCGCCGGTGAAGGCCGTGGCCGCCTTCATGGACAAGGACCCGCAGGTCCTGATCGCCCACCCCGGCCAGGGGGTCAATTCCATCGCCGACATGAAGGGGCGTCCGATCCTGCTGTCGGACGCCTCGATCACCGCCTTCTGGGTGTGGCTGAAAGCCAAGTACGGCTTCACCGACGATCAAGTGCGCAAGTACAATTACAGCGCCGCGCCCTTCCTGGCCGACAAGCGCATCGTCCAGCAGGGCTATGCCACCAGCGAGCCCTATCTCATCGAGAAGGAAGGTGGGATCAAACCGGCGGTGTTCCTGCTGGCTGACAGCGGCTATCCCGCCTACGCCTCGATGGTGCTCATGCCCGACAGCTTCATCGCCAGGAACCCGACGGCCGCGCAGGCCTTTGTCGAGGCCACCGCCGCGGGTTGGAAATCCTACCTCTACGGCGACGCCAAGCCGGGCGATGCGGCCATCCTCAAGGACAATCCGGAGATGACCCAGGACGTCCTCGACCAGGCCCGTGAGAAGATGCGGTCCTACGTCATCGTCCCTAAGGACGGCATTGGCCAGATGACCGACGCCCGCTGGGCGGAGTTCTTCAAGGTCGCTTCGGATCAGGGCGTCTATCCCAAGGATATGAACTACAAGAGCGCCTACACGCTGCAGTTCCTGCCCAAGGGCCAATGACCCTGACTATCGCCGCCCTTTCGGCCATCGAAGTCGACTATCCCCGGCGCGGCCGCGCCCTGGGGCCGGTCGATCTGGATCTGCGCGCCGGCGAGATCGTCGCCCTGGTCGGGCCGTCCGGCTGCGGCAAGTCCACCGCGCTGCGCCTGCTGGCGGGCCTTGAGCAACCCACTCGCGGAACCGTCACCCGCGCCGCCGGCAAGGGCGAAACGGCGGTGGTCTTCCAGGCCCCCACGCTCGCGCCGTGGCTCAGCGCCCAGGCCAATGTCGCCCTCCCTCTGGAACTGGCCGGCGAGCGTCGCGCCGACGCCATGACGGCCGCCGCCGAGGCCCTGGCCAAGGTCGGTCTGGGCGAGGCGCTTGCCGCGCGTCCTGCCCAGTTGTCGGGCGGCATGGCCATGCGGGTTTCGCTGGCCCGCGCCCTGGTCACCCGCCCCCGCCTGCTGCTGCTGGACGAGCCCTTCGCGGCGCTGGACGAGATCACCCGCCGCGCTCTGGCCGACGACGTTCTGGCTCTGGCCGGAGAGCTGTCACCGGCCATGATCTTCGTCACCCACAATGTCGAAGAGGCGGTCTACATGGCCGGCCGTGTCGTGGTCATGACCCCCGGCCCCGGCCGCATCGCGGGAGACGTCGCCATCGATGCGCCTATGATCCGCCCCGCAGGCTTTCGCACGACCGAAGTGTTCCGCCAGGCCGCCGAGACGGTGTCCGGCCTGCTGGCCCAGGCCGGAGTTCGCGCCGCGTGAGGACCTTGTCGGCCTTCCTGTCGCCGCTGGTGCTGATCGGCCTGCTGCTGGCGGGTTGGGAGCTGGCCTGCGCGCGCCTGACCGTCCCGGCCTATCTCCTGCCGCCGCCCAGCGCGATCTGGACGGCCCTGATCGAAGGCTGGCCGCTGCTGCTGGCCTCGGCCTGGGGCACGCTGTCGACGGCCCTGCTGGCGCTGGTCATCGCCAGCCTGCTGGCCTGCGCGCTGGCCCTGACCGTCAGCTTGAGTCCCCTGCTGGAAGACGCGATCCGTCCCATCGCCGTCACGCTGCAAGTGACGCCGCTGGTCGCCATCGCACCGCTGGTGACCATCTGGGCGGGGATCGATCATCCCGAGCGCGCCGTGATCGGCCTGGCCGCCGTGGTCGCCTTTTTCCCGATCTTCTCGGGCGCCCTGACCGGCCTCAAGGCCGTGGATCCTGATCTGGCCCGCCTTTTCGACCTCTATGGCGCGACATCAGCCCAGCGCCTGTGGCGTCTGCGCCTGCCCTCGGCCGTGCCCGCGCTTCTGGAAGGTCACAAGGTCGCCTCTGGCCTGGCCGTGATCGGCGCCGTGGTGGCCGAGTTCGTGGCCGGTTCGGGCGGCTCCCAGGGCCTGGCCTGGCGAATTCTGGAGGCCTACAACCGCCTGCAGACTGCGCGCGTCTTCGCCGCCCTGCTGACCCTGGCCCTGCTGGGTGTGGCGCTTCACGCCCTGATGGAGCTGGCCGAACGTCGACTGCTCGCCGTTTGGCGCGGCCGTTAGGTCCGGATTAAGCGGGGCAGGCTAAGGCTGGAGGCTCGGAGTTCTCCGTCAGGCCGCCCCATGCGTACCATCGTCCTCATCGCCGTCCTTGCTTGCGCCGCGTCCGCCGCGCGCGCCGAGGACACGCGCGAGAGCCGCTATGGTCCGCGACCAAGCCGCCAGACCGGCGCCCTGACCGCCGCTTCGGGCTATGGCGGGCCGATCCTGGGCTGGGCCGGCAAGCAGGAACCCGCCGCATCCCGCTCACAGACCTCTCAGCCCGTGTCGGAGCCCTGGCGTCAGCCCTATGTCGCCCCGCAGGCGCAGACGCCCATGTCGGAACCCTGGCGCAATCTGGGCATGCGCTCGCAATCTGCGACGCCTGCGCCCGGATCACAAACCCAACCGGCGATGTCGGAGCCATGGCGGAACCTCGGCGCGCGACCGCAGGCCGCAGCGCCCGGCGTGCAAGCCGAGCGCCAGGATATCGAACCGCCAACCCAGATCATCCGCCAACCGATCCCGGCGGCTCAGACTCAAACCGCACCTACGGCGATGGCGGCCTATGCGCCTGCGGCCCAGACCCTGGCCCGGACCTATTCTGTAGGCCGCCAGTATGGACTGCAGCCTGACGCCCTGCCCCCGCTGCAGCCGAACGGCATGGTGTTCATCGCACCGTCCGAAGAAGCGCCCCGCCTGAAGGACGAGGAGCCCCGTCACGGTTCGGCCGAGTGGCTGGCGGCCGGCGCGCGCGGCGATGAGGACAGAGATAGCGACAGCAAGGACCGGTCGCTCTGATGCAGTCCAAGCTTCACGACCTGATCGCCTTGGCCGACGAGCCGTCGAGCGCAAAACGCCGCGAACTGCTACGGGGCGTCACCGACCTGTTCTTCGCCGGCGAAGGCCATGACCCGGTGCAGATGGGCCTGTTCGACGACGTCATGAGCCAGCTGGCCGGCGAGATGGAAGAGGCCGTCAAGGTCGAGCTGGCCGAGCGCTTGAGCCATGCGCCGACCCCTCCGCGCGGCCTCAGCAAGGCTCTGGCCCTGGACAGCATCGCCGTTGCCCAGCCGATCCTGCGCGGCTCCTCCAGCCTGTCGGAAGAAGACCTGCTGGAAGTGGCCCGCACCCGCGGCCAGGATCATCTGCGCGCCATCTCGCAGCGCGCCAGCGTTCCCAGCGCCGTATCGGACGCCATCGTCCAGCGTGGCGATGACGACACGCTTGGCGTCCTGCTGCGCAACGAAGGCGCGGTCCTGTCGCGCGAAGCCCACGAGGCCGTTGTCGATCGCGCCGCCGCCAATCCAGCCCTGCACGAAGCCGTGGTCGACCGTCACAGCCTGCCGGTCGATCTGCTCAACGAGATGTACTTCATGGTCGAGGCCAAGCTTCGCGACCGGATCATGGAGAAGAACGCCGACATGGATCCGGCCACGCTGGAAGCCGCGCTCAATGCCGGTCGCAAGCGCGTGGCCGCCCAGGACGGCGCACTGCCCGCCGATCACGCCCAGGCCGAACACGAGTTCCACGCCATCAAGGCCAAGGGCGGCGTCTCGCCTCAGGCCCTGGCCGGGATGCTGCGCGCCAAGAAGACAACCCTGTTCCTGGTCGCCTTGGCGGAGATGGCCGACATCGACTTTCACACCGCCCGCAAGATCCTCGAGCGTCGTGAGCTGGATGGCCTGGCCGTGGTCTGCAAGGCGGCCGATTTCGACCGCGCCCTGTTCCTGACCTTCGCCCTGCTGATCCTGGATCCGTCCGACGACGTGATGGGCAAGGCCAAGGCCTATGGCGAGCTCTACGGCGACCTGCCCCGGGACTCGGCGCTGCGGACCATCCGCTTCTGGCGCCTGCGCCGCCAAAGCGGCGACGTCGCCGCCGCCTGATCGCGGCTTTCGCGGGGCGGTCGCCGCCTTGCTTGCGCCTTCACGGACGCCCAAGGTGCGGCTTCGAAAAAGCTCACCAAACCCTAGGCTGTCTATGATTCGCGCTTCGCGCCTGACACTCCTGGCCGCTGTCGGCCTGTCGCTCGCCGCCTGCTCGGCCCTGCCCAAGCTTCCCATGCCGTCCCTGCCTGGCAGGGAGGCTATCCTCGCGCCGGCCCAGCCCGCCGGCCCGACCCTGGCGTCGCTCAAGCCCGGCCAGTGGGCGCACGAGGTGTCGGACGTCGCGCCCGACCCCCGCGTGCGGTTCGGCGTCCTGCCCAGCGGCATGCGCTACGCCCTGATGAAGAACGCCACCCCGCCGCAGCAGGCCGCCCTGCGCCTGTGGTTCGACACCGGCTCGATGATGGAAGCCGACGACCAGCAGGGCCTGGCCCACTTCCTGGAGCACATGGCCTTCAACGGCAGCAAGAACGTGCCCGAAGGCGAGATGATCAAGATCCTGGAGCGCCACGGCCTGGCCTTCGGGGCCGACACCAACGCCTCCACCGGCCTGGACGAGACCGTCTACCAGCTCGACCTGCCCAAGACCGATGACGCCACGGTCGACACCTCACTGATGCTGCTGCGCGAAGCGGCCGGCGAGCTGACCATCGCGCCCGAGGCCGTCGATCGCGAACGCGGCGTGGTGCTCTCGGAAGAGCGCACTCGCGACAGCCCCGGCTATCGCGTGGCCATCAAGTCGATGGGCTTCCAGATGGAAGGCCAGCTGCCGCCCAAGCGCATCCCCATCGGCAAGACCGAGGTTCTCAAGACCGCGCCCGCCCAACGCATCCGAGACTACTATGAGGCCTACTACCGACCCGAGCGGGCGGTGCTGGTGGCGGTCGGCGACTTCGACCTCGACGCCATGGAGGCCAAGATAAAAGCCCGCTTCGGCGACTGGACGGCCAAGGGACCGGCCGGCGCCGATCCTGATGTCGGCAAGGTGGCAAGGCGCGGTGAGACCGCGCGCGTCATCGTCGAGCCCGGCGCACCGCTGTCGGTGCAGCTGTCCTGGGCGGCGACGCCGGACGGCCTGATCGAAACCCGGGCCACCGACGTGGCGGATACGCTCCGGAACCTGGGCTTCGCTGTGCTGAACCGTCGGATGCAGGCCCTGAGCCGCGCGGCCGATCCGCCCTTCATCGCGGGCGGCGCCTTTACCGGCGACCAGTACGGCGCGGTGCGCATGACCACCCTGGGCGCCACAGCGCAGCCGGGTCGCTGGCGCGAGGCGCTGTCGGCCCTGGACCAGGAACAGCGACGCGTCGTGCAATATGGCGTGCGCCAGGACGAGCTGGACCGCGAGATCGCCAGCATGCGCTCATCCCTGGTCGCGGCCGTATCCGGCGAAGCCACCCAGCGCACCACGGCCCTCGCCGGCGGCATCGTCGGAACCCTGGGCGACGGCGAGACCGTCACCAGCCCCAGCCAGAACCTGGCCGCCTTCGATCAGATCGTAAAAGGCCTGACGGCGGAGCGCGTCAGCGCCGCGCTGAAAGCAGCCTTCGCCGGCCAGGGCCCGCTGATCCTGATCCCCAGCCCGACCAATATCGAGGGCGCCGAGAAGACTGTGCTCGCCGCTTATGCAGACGCCCGCAAGGTCGCCGTGCTGCCCCCCGCCGCGCCCGGCGTCACAGCCTGGCCCTATGCCAGCTTCGGGCCGATCGGCAAGGTCGCCGAGCAGAAGGATGTCACCGACCTCGACACCGTCTTCGTGCGGTTCGAGAACGGCGTGCGCCTGACGGTCAAGCCGACCAAGTTCCGCGACGATCAGGTGCTGATCAAGGCCCGCATCGGCAACGGTCTGCTGGATCTGCCCTCGGGCGCCCAGAGCCCGCTGTGGTCCAGCTCGGCCTTCATCGAGGGCGGTCTCAAGCAGATCAGCGCCCAGGACATGGAGCGGGTGCTGAACGGCAAGATCTGGAACGCCAGCCTGGGCGTCGAGGACGACGCCTTCACCCTCAGCGGCCGCACGCGGCCCGAGGATGTCGGCACGGAACTGCAGGTGCTGGCGGGCTTTGCGATGGAGCCGGGCTGGCGGCCCGAGGCCTTCTCGCGGATCAAGACCTACTACGGCACCATCCACGACCAGCTGGAAACCACCACCGGCGGAGTCATCGGGCGCGACCTCAGCGGGCTGCTGCACAACGGCGACAGACGCTGGACCTTCCCGTCCCGCGCGGACATCGCCGCCGCCTCGCTCGACGGCCTGAAGGCGGCGGTCACCGATCCGCTCAGCAAGGGCGCGATCGAGGTCGTGATGGTCGGCGACATCACTGTCGACAAGGCGATCGCCGCCGTGGCCGAGACCTTCGGGGCCATGCCCACCCGCCCGGGTCTGGCCGATCCCGTCGCCGCGCGTCAGGTTCCCTTCCCCGCGCCATCGCCTACGCCGGTGGTGTTGACCCACAAGGGGCGCGCCGACCAGGCCCAGCTGTTCATGAGCTGGAGGACCGACGATCTGTTCTCTGACCTGCAGCGCTCGCGCGACACGTCTGTGCTCGCCCAGGTGATGCAGCTGCGGCTGACCGACGAACTGCGCGAAAAGCAGGGGGCCACCTATTCGCCCTCGGCCGGGGCCACCCACAGCGTGATCTTCAACGACTGGGGCTATCTGTCGGTCAGCGTCGAGGTGCCGCCGGACAAGCTGGACGGCGTCGCCGCAACCATCCGACAGATCGCCGCCGACCTGCGCGACAAGCCCGTCACCGATGACGAACTGGAGCGGGCCAAGAAGCCGCGTATCGACCAGATCGAAAAGTCGCGCGTCACCAACGAATACTGGCTGGGCAACCTGTCGGGCGCCCAGACCGATCCGCGCATCCTGGACGCTACCCGCTCGGTGATCGCCGGGCTGGAACGGGTCAAGGCCGCCGACGTCCAGAAGGCCGCCCGCACCTTCCTGGGCGAGGACAGGTCCTGGACCGTGCTGGTCAAGCCGGAAGCCAAGTAGACATAAAAAGGCCCTCCCGCCGACTGGCGGGAGGGCCTGAACTTTGGGCGATGACTAGGGTCTAGTAGACCACGCCGCCGACGCCGCCATCGAGGCTGAAGCTCATCGAAGACGCGCTGGTCTCGCGGACCTGCTCCTCGCGATAGGCCGTGTAGGTCTCGCTGGTCAGGATGGTCAGGATCTTCACGCCAGCGCCAAAGCGGCGCAGCAGCGAGCGCTCGTTGCAGTCGCGGGCCGGACGCTGCGGACGGCAGGTCAAGGTACCCGCCTGGCCGGCCTGACCGGCGCCCGGGGCGTGATAGAGGGCCTCGTTCTTGGCGCAGATGTAGGTCTGGGCGCCGCGGCCATTGGTGCTGACGTCGATGCTGCTCTCGTAGTCGCCGATCACGTACTGCATGCGTGAGCCGGCGATGCAGCGATAGAGTTCGCCGTCATAACGATCATCGATATCGCGGTCGGGGGTGACCTGAGAGGCCGGGTGCGGTACGTCGCGGTCGTCCAGACAGACGGCGCGGATAACCACGCGGCGCAGCTTGGTGCGGGTAGCCTCATAGGATGCGCGGCGACGCAGTTCGCCGCCCTCGACATTGAGGCCCTGAATGTAACCGGTCGACATCGGGCCCGAGTAATAGCCGCCGTGACCACCGCCACCGTAGTAGACGTTGGTGGTCGCGCCCGCTCCAGCGCCCGCTCCGGCTCCAGCGCCCGCTCCAGCCACGGCTCCCGCAGAGGCGCTGGCGTTGGCGTTGACGATCACCGTCGCGCCGACATTGATGTTCACGCCCGGAATATTGACGTTGTGACCCGGCGTGCAGCACGGGGTGCTGGGCGGCTTGGGAGGCTTGGGGGGCGCCGGCGGAGGCTTGCAGCAGACCGGCGGCGTGGGCGTGCAACCGCTGTTGCACTGCGCATAGGCCGCGCCGCCCAGCATCAGGCTTCCCAGCAGGGCGCCAAGACCCAAGGCCAGCCCGCGCATCGATCGTTTCGGCGCCTTCATGGCGGTCCCCTTCACACGACGTCGTCCGGCCGTTCGGCCAGCAAGAATCGGGCCGTCACCCGCTTCCCAGTCGGCTTGCGCCAAAACGGGACGGTCGGGGCTCTGGCACGGATCTCCTAGCAAGCCCCATGCGGCAAAAAACAGCCGTGGAAGGGCCCGCCGAGGGGACGACGATGTTCCATCCAAGCACACAACGGTTGATAGACTATTGGCGCGACCGCAAAGGTGACGCGCCCGCGCCGTCGCGCGCCGACATCAATCCGGGCGATTTCACCGACCTTTTGCCTCAGGTCTTCATCGCCGGGCGCGAGAAGCTGGGGCGCATGCCCTTCCGTCTGGCCGGCGGCTTCCTGGCCGACCTGCATGCCCGCGATCTGCGTGGCGAGGATCTTTTGAGCCTGTGGGCCCTGTCGCACCGGCTGGAGCTGAAGTCCTCGCTGGAAATCGCCCGTCGCCGCTGCCAGCCGGTGGTGGTGACGGCCGACATTCGGGCTCAGGGGGTTCCGTCGGTCGGCATGGAGGTGCTGTTCGCGCCCCTGCGCGGCGTGAGCGGCGAAACCGACCGCTTCCTGGGAATCTATCAGCCCATCGCCATGACGGCACGCCTGGAAGGGCGTCCGGCCTACGAACTGGGCGTTCGCAAGATCCAGCCCCTGGGCCTCGCCAATCAGGAAGGCGCGCGGTTGCGCCTGGCCACCCTGGATGGACGCCGGATCGCCTAGCCCCTCGCGGCCTTTGCGGTCTCGAACTGGTTGGTATGGGTGACGTAGTAGTCCAGCTCGACCAGCAGTTCGCGCCAAGCCGTGTCGATATCGGCCGTCCAGTCCGCGCCCAGCGCCTCGCGCAGGGTGTCCGCCAGCACGCCAAAGAAGGTTCCGAACACCTGGGGCGGCACGTCATAGCCGGCGTGGTTCATCGCTTCGGACTGGATCAGGGTGGCCGCGTACTGACGCTCGCCGACGAAGTCCAGGATGGCCCGGATCACCTGCGACAGCATCTCGCCGCGCACCTGGCCATTGGCGTCCATGCAGAACAGCGGCTCCATGTCCGGCTGCCGGCGAAAGAGCCGCTCATAGACCAGGGGCGTGAGATCGTCGCAGCGCTGGGCCGCCAGTTCGAAACTGCTCTCGATCAGCGCGGCGCGCACCGCGCTTAACTCCGCCCGGCCGCGTCTAGGTCAGCGACTACCTCGGCCGGCAGGATAAGCCGGGCCGCGCCCATCAGCTCGTCCAGCTGAGCGACGCTGGTGGCGCTGGCGATGGGCGCGGTGATGGCCGGATGAGCCATGATCCAGGCCAGGGCGATCTGGGCGTGCGTGGCTCCGGTGGCCGCGACGGCCTTGTCCAGCGCCGCCAGCACCCGAACACCCTTGTCGTTCATGTAGTCGCGCTTGATCGTATGGCGTCGCGCGCGCCCTTCGAGATCGGCCTCGGAGCGGTATTTTCCCGTCAGGAAGCCCGCGGCCAGACCGTAGAACGGGATGACGCCCAAGCCTTCCGCCGCTGTCAGGGCGGCCAGTTCGCCCTCGACCTGATCACGGTCATAGAGATTGAATTTCGGTTGGATCGTCTCGTAGCGCGGCAAACCGTTGGCCGCCGAGGCCGCCAGGCTCTCGGACAGCCGGGTCGGTGAGAAATTGGACGCTCCGATGGCCCGCACCTTGCCGGCCTTCACCAGACGGCCATAGGCCTCCAGTGTCTCCTCGACCGGGGTAGCGGCGTCATCCTGATGCGACTGATAGAGGTCGATATAGTCGGTCTGCAGCCGCCGCAGCGAACCCTCGACAGCCGCCTCGATATTGGCGGCCGACAGGCCCGGCTGTTTGGGCCACATGGCCACCTTGGTCAGGATCAGCACGTCGTCGCGCCTGCCCCGCGCCTTCAGCCAGCGACCGATGACGCTCTCGGACTCGCCCCCTTCGTGCCCTGGAACCCAGGCCGAATAGACGTCGGCCGTATCGACGGCGTTGAAGCAGCCGCCGACGAAGGCGTCGAGCATGCGATGCGAGGTCGCCTCATCCGCCGTCCAGCCAAAGACATTGCCGCCAAACACCAGCGGGGCGATCGAGAGGCCGGAACGGCCGAGGGGGCGACGCTGCATGGCTAGACGATCACGCCGCCACCGCTCGTCCGTCCTCGAACACCGGCGCGTCCATCGGGGCCAGGGCCGCCTTGCCCATGATCATGTCCGCCGCCCGCTCGGCCACCATGATGGTCGGAGCATTGGTGTTGCCCCCCACCAGGGTCGGCATGACCGACGCGTCGACAACCCGCAGGCCCGCGATCCCCTGCACGCGCAGCTGATCGTCGACCACCGCCATGGCGTCGCCCGCCGCGCCCATGCGGCAAGTGCCGACCGGGTGATAGATGGTTTCGGACTTGGCCCGGATCCAGGCGTCGAGATCGGCGTCGGCCCGCACATCGGCGCCCGGCGCGTATTCGGCGTCACGATAGGGGTCCAGCGCCGCCTGGGCCGCGACCTCGCGCGCCATGCGGACGCCTTCGCGCAGCGCGCGACGATCCTCGTCGGTGGCCAGATAGTTGCCCAGGATGGTGGGATCGTCGAACGGATCGGCCGAGCGCAGCCCGACCTTGCCCCGGCTCTCGGGGCGCAGCTGACAGACGTGCAGGGTGAAGCCGTCCTTCTCGATCAGGGTCTTGCCGTGATCCTGCATGATGGCCAGCACGCCGTGGATCTGCAGGTCCGGACGGTCCAGGTCAGGCCGCGACTTCAGGAAGGCGCCGCTCTCCAGAAACTGCTGCCGCCCCATCCCCTTGCCCATCAGCATATAGGAAAGGCCGGTGCCCAGCTTCCTGAGGCCCTTGTTGGCCGAATAGGCGGTCGCCAGGTTCTTGGTCGTCCACGACAGGCAGACGTCCAGATGGTCCTGCAGATTGGCGCCGACGCCCTTGGACTCCTGGACCACCGCCACGCCGTGCGACTTCAGCAGATCCGGCGCGCCAATGCCCGACAGTTGCAGGATTTGCGGCGACTGCACCGCGCCGGCGCTCAGCAGCACTTCGGCGTCGGCGTGGGCCGTCCGCTTCTCGCCGCCCTTGCCGACGACGTAGTCGACGCCGATGGCGCGCCCCTTCTCGATCAGGATCTTGGTCGTGCGGGCTTCGGTCACGCAGGTCAGGTTCGGCCGCGACAGGGCCGCCGTCAGATAGGCCGCCGCCGCGCTCCAGCGCTTGCCGTCGCGGATGGTCAGGTCGTAGGGCCCAAAGCCCTCCTGCTGATAGCCGTTGAAGTCACGGGTGGTCTTGTAGCCCGCCTGGCGTCCCGCCTCGATCAGGGCCGGATAGAAGGGGCTGGGCGACTCCCCCTTGGACACGTGCAGCGGGCCCTGGCCGCCGTGATAGGCGTCGCCCCCGGCATGGTGGGTCTCCGAGCGCTTGAAATAGGGCAGCACCTCCGAATACGACCAGCCCGACAGGCCCATCTGCCGCCACTGGTCATAGTCGCGCGCATGGCCGCGGATATAGACCATGCCATTGATCGCCGAGGAGCCGCCCAGACCCTTGCCGCGTGGCCACCAAAGCTTGCGGTTATTGAGGTGCGGCTCTTCTTCGGTCCAGAAGCCCCAGTTCTGATCACCCTTGGCCTTGATCAGTTCGCCGACGCCGGCCGGCATCTTGACCAGGATCGAGGTGTTCTTGCCGCCGGCTTCCAGCAGCAGCACCTTGATGTTGGGATCTTCCGTCAGTCGCGCGGCCAGAACGCAGCCCGCCGAACCGGCGCCGATGACGATGTAATCGAAGCGTTCGCTGGCCATGACCCTGACGCCCTCCCTGAATGTTATCATTGTTAAGGCAGAGAGTGACGCGGCTTTTCGCCCGATGCAAGACGGGCCGTGAATGTCGTTACAGGTTAGAAGTGGCCCCGCTACAGGTTAGCGTTGTCAATAACGCGAGGCGGTCGCAACACCCGGTTAGATTGGTCTCTGTTGCGCCATACGCGGACTTCGGCGCCCTCCCAGGAACCAGACATTTCAGGCAGCGAAACGTAAGGGCGCTTCGACCCGCTCGTCGAATTTCGGCGTCCGGATAATCGGCGGATGGCGACATGAAACGCGCAGTGACCTGTCGTGCCGTTATTTCGGACGGCTCGGATGTCCGCTGCCCCTACAGCTTCACCACGATATTGCGTCGATCCATGACATAGCCGAGCAACCAGCAGACCAGCATGTAGACAATGGCGCAGGCCAGAGATCCGAGCGCGCCGGGCATCGCGGCCTGGAAGACAGCCTTCCCGACCCATTCGTAGGGATCGACCCCTGGCGCCGCCTCGAACTGGCGCAGGGTGATGACAAAGAGTTCCGAGAACAGGTAGATCACCAGCGGGTTGAGGCCGAACACCTGGAAGAAGCGCGTGGCGGGGTTCGGCGGGCGCCGTTCCAGCAGGGCCGTCAGAGTGGCCAGCACCAGCAGGTCGATGCCGACGGTCAGCAGGACAAAGCTGCTGGTCCAGAGTTTCTTGGCGATCGGAAAAGCCAGGCTCCAGACGAGCGCGAGCAGCACCAGCACGACGCCGGCCAGCGCCATGCGGATGATCGCGCGACGCTGGTCGCCGGCTTCCTTCAGGAAGCGCGCGGCGAGGAAGCCGGCCAGCACATTGACCGTGGCCGGCAAGGTTCCGAGCAGGCCCTCGGGGTCGAAACCGCCGTCCTTGCGATAGAGGTGGTTCTTGCCCAGCACGGCGATGTCGAGATGGGTGCCGGCATTGCCCAGCTTGGACAGTGGCGCGGCCGGATCGCCCAACCCCATCAGGATCGCCCAGTAGCCGAGCAGGGCCACGGCGGAGACAATGACCAGCTTGACCGGCGAGAGGTAGCGAACGGCGAAAGCGGCCAAGGCGTAGCACAGGGCGATCCGCTGCAGCACGCCCATGACCCGCGTGTGGCTGAAGGACGCCAGCGTCCAGACCCCGTCGACCTTGTGGACGAAGGGATACCAGTACATCAGGAAGCCCAGCAGGAAGATCAGCGCCGCCCGCCGCAGCACCTTGGCCGCGAACGGTACGCTCGCGATCGGCCTTGAGAAGGCAAAGCTCATCGAGCAGCCGACCGCGAACAGGAACGACGGGAACACCGCGTCGGCGGCGGTGAAGCCGAACCACTTGGCGTGCACCAGCCAGGGATAGGGCTCGGCGCCCGGCCCGGCGGTGTTGACGACAATCATGAGGCAGACGGTCAGGCCGCGAAACACGTCCAACGACAGGAAGCGGGAAGACGGCTTGTCCATGGTGGTCTTAGGCTCGGTCCAGGCGCGCCAGCAAGGCTTTGACGGAGGCCGCCGGATCTGCGGGGCGTTCGCGGCGGTAGATCGTGTCGGCCTTCACCCAGGCGCGCTCCCAGGCGATGCCTTCGCGGACCACCGCCTTCTCGTCGAACGCGCCCGTTCCCGCCGCGCGCAGAGCGTCGAGGAACCGCGACCAGCGCGGCAGGTAGAAGTCGCGATAGAGCCCTTGCCAAGCCTTGGAGGCATAGTCGTTGAGATTCCCCTCCCCGCCCCATACGGTCACCTGCGCCTTGGCGTTGCTGACATAGATCGCCGCCTCAGCCGGCGTATCGCCGTAGGCGCGGGCGTCGTCGATCCAGGTGGCCAGGGTCTCGGGCTGGACGCCCAGCAGCGCGTCGAGCGCCAGGGCCAGCGCCTCGATCTTGCGGCGCGCCAGATCGCCGGCGGCCAGGTCGCCTTGGCGATAAGCGGCGACCACCGCTTGCAGTTGGGTGTCAATCTCCAGGCTCGCCAGTTGCCGCGCAGCATCGACCAGATCGATGACGAAGAGCGGCTCGGCGGCGAACTCCGGCGCGACAGCGCTCAGCGCCCGAACCGCCGAGTCCAGCTTGGCGCGATCGCCGGGATGCCCCGGGAAGTCGACGATTTCCGCCGTCGGGCGCTTGAAGAACAGATAGGCGCCGGCCTTGCTCTTCCACCAGCGCGAGGTCCAGTAGCGGGTCGAATAGGCCGCCTCGACCAGCTGGCCCAGAGCGCTGTCGAGCTGCGGCGTCGTGCGGCCATAACGACCACGGGCATAGGTCGATAGCCACGCGGCCTGCGAGGCCACGCCCCCATTCCAGGCCAGGTCATAGGCCGCTTCGTAGACGATCGAGTTGTTGTTCAAGCCTTCGGGGAACATCCCGAAGCCCTTCAGCTGACCCGTGTCGCTCCGCCCGGCCAAGGCCTTGAGGTCACGCCGGTAGTAGTCGAGGTCGCCATAGACCGGATTGCTGCCGCCGTAGTTATGCACATAGCCGTAGATCCACGGCTTGCCGCCGAAGGCCTTGGCGCTTTGCCAGACGTCGGGATAGCGGTCGTTGCCGATGTCCAGGATCATCAGCCTGTCGTCAGGGACCTGGCTGAGATAGGCGGCGACGGCCGGCGGATCCCAGAAGTGCCTGTCGGCTCCGAACAGCCAGCCCTGCATCACCCAGACGGCGTCGGGGCGAGCCAGGCGGATCGAGTCATAGATCGCCTTGCCATAGGCTGCCAGGCGCTGGGCCTTCAGCGCCGGATCAACCTCGATCTTGGTCTTGGTCGCCGCGGTGTTGGCGGTTCCGTCGCCATAGGCCGCGTCGCGGGCGTCGGCGCCGTCGGCCGAGATCGGCGGCAGCATCTCGTTGAAGGAGTCGGCGAGATAATAGGTCCCCGCCCCATAGGTCTGGGTGTAGAGCGCCAGGAACCGGCCGGCCAGCTTGGCGAACAGCGGATCGGCGGGGTCCAGCCAATAGGTCTCATGGAAGCCTTCCCACGGCCGCATGCGATAGATGCGGGCTTCGGGATGCTTCTGCGCGAACGCCTTGGGCACATAGCCGCCGAAGGCCGGCAGGATCGGCGTCATGCCCAGATCACGCATCCGGGCCAGGATCTGGACCTGCAGGTCGCGCTTCTTGTCGATCCAGGCGGTCGGCAGCGGAGCCGCGTAACCCTCGATATTGCCCATGCGCTGCCAGGGGGTGAAGGCGGGGCCAGAGAAGTAGTCGGCCAGCTCGGCCTCGGTGAGGCCAGTCTCGCGCCAAAGCGCCCGCCAGACATATTCCTGGCCTTCCATGGCCAGCGGCATGTCGACGCCGTGCAGGGCCATCCAGTCGATCTCGCGCGACCAGCGCGACCACGTCCACCAGGGCGTTGTGTAGCCGAAGGTGCAGGTGTTCATGTAGGCGCGGTGGACGAACGGCGTGGTCACCCGGCCGGTGTCGGCGTCGGGGAACCGCGCGGGCAGCGCCACCCGGTCGCCTTCCCAGCTGACGGAGGCCGCGCCAATGGATTTCAGATAGCTGTAGGCGCCGCGCGCCAACGCCACCGGCGTATCGCCGCTGACGCGAACCTTGCCGCCCCGGCTGCTCACCGCATAGCCGGGAAGACCGCCGCCCGTCGAGACGGTCAGGTCGATCTGGGCCGCGCGTTCCCCAAACGCCCGGACAAGCACCGCCCGCGCCGACGCCGTCCCGCCCTTGCCGGCCGCTCGGGCGAACGACGGGACTGTGGCCGCGCCGAAGGCGGCGAGGCCATGTTGCAGGGCTTGGCGACGCGAGGGCATGAAGGACAAGGCGAACGGGCTCCGCGACGTCTCGAAAAAAGAAAAGTCTGGCCGCCGCTCAGGAGTCAGGCGGCGACCAGGAGTTACGCCAATGGTTTGGCGTCTTCGGGGAGAAGTTTACGCGTTACATCTTGTACTGGAAGGACAGGTAGTAGCTCGGTCCGGTGGACGAGCTCATCTGCCAGCGGCTCTTGTCGATCAGGTAGGCCTTCTCCTCGGCGTTGTTGAGGTTCATGGCCGCGAAGGACAGGCTGAGCTTTTCGTTGATGTTGTAGCCCAGGTTCAGGTCGAACTGGGTGCGCGAGGCGACCGTGTGGCCCAGCGGGCCGGCGAAGAAGCTCTCCACCGAGGTCTGGTCATAGGCGCTGCGATAGTTGGCCGACATACGGGCGCTGAAAGTCTGGTTTTCCCAGTACACCGTGCCGTTGGCCGTGTGCTCCGACAGGTTGGCCAGCTTGAAGCCGGTGGTCGAGGTGGCCGGGCTGACGTGGGTGTAGTTGGCCACCAAACCGAAGCCTTCGATCGGCAGCAGAGAATCCAGCGACTGCTGCCAGTTCAGCTCGTAGCCCTTGATTGTCACTTCGCGGGCGTCGTTCTGGCTTTCGGTGATCGAGTAGGTGTCACCGGCGCCGGACACGCAGACGCCGCTGGCATCCTTGCTCAGACTGACGCCTTCGTATGTGGTCGGGCAGATCACCGACGTATAGGTGCCGTTCTTGACCTTCTTGGTGAAGTAACCGCCGCTCAGGCCGTTACCCTTGCCGTAGTACCACTCCAGGCCGATGTCGATCTGGGCGGCTGTCAGCGGGTTCAGCGAGCCTTGGCCCAACACGATGGTGTTGACGCGCTTGCCGGTGCTGTCGGTGGTGGTGGTGACAGTGGTGGCCAGCTGGTTGCTGCTGTCGATGATCGGGCGGACCAGCACCTTGGCGGCGGCGAAGCGCAGCAGCAGGTTGTCGGTCAGATCGACGCTGAAATTGGCCGACGGCAGGGTGTTGTCGTAGGACTTCGGCGTCGAATACTTGCCAGCCACCAGACGCACTTCGGTGTTCTGCGGGTTGGCCGCGCCGGCGACGAAACCGTTGACCGTCTGGTCGGTGCTTTCGCGACGCACGCCCACGTTGCCGCGGAACGGCAGCGAGAACACTTCGCCCTTCAGGTTGGCCATCGCATAGAACGAGGTCAGGTCACGATCGACATTGTAGCTGCCCTGCGGGTCGAAGGCCTCGTAGACCTTGTAGCCTTCCTTGATCAGAGCCGCCTGGTAGGCGTCGATGCTGGGCGAGATCCAGGTGCTCGGGAGGGTCATGTTACCATCCAGGAAGCCCGAAACCGTGATGCCGGTCGTCGCCAGATCGGGCGAGAAGGCGGTCGGGACGTTCTCGCTCTGGCGGTCGAAGCGGTTGACGTTGCGCTTGAGCACCTCGTGGCGGGTCTTGGCCCCGACAGCGATCGACTCCAGGATGCTGTAGTCGATGTAGCGCTTCACATCGAACTGAGCGGCTTCTTCATACGAGTCGATCGTGCGGAAGGCGCCGGTCGGATAGTTGTTCCGGAACAGGTTGGCCGGGACATACTGGGCGGCGTTGGTCAGGGCGTTCGAGGTGGTGAACGCGATATTCTTGGGATTGCTGATATCCAGGGTCGCGGTCGGCACGACAACGCCCAGGATCACGGCCGCCTCGTTGACCTGCGCATGGCCGCGCGAGTAGTGCGCCACGCCCTTGACGTCCCAGTTCTCCCAGCCGGTCCAGTGGAAGTCGGTGGTGAAGGCGCCGGTCGATTGCGGGCGGTTCTCCAGCTGGTGGTTATTCTCCAGCCGGAAGTTGTTGATCTGGATCTTGGTGGCGGTGCCGCCGGCGCTGGCCAGGGTCACGACATTGGCGGCAGAAGGGCTGGTGAACAGGAACACCTGCTGGTGCAGGTCCGAGGTGGTCTTGTCCTTGGCGTAGGTGGCGATCGTGTTGATCTGCAGGCCGTCGAACGGCTTATACTGGACCGCGCCGTTGATCATGTAGCGCTTGGTTTCGCGGTCGATGCGGCGATAGCGCAGGCGAGCCGGGGTATAGACGCTGTTGGCGACGGTCCAGCGGTCCATCCAAAGATAGTCGCCGCGGTCCGAAAGCTCCTGATAGCCGCCGCCCAGGAAGACGCCCAGCTTGTCGCCGAAGAAGTGGTCGACATAGGTCGCGCTGATCTTGCCGGTCGGGTCGCCGTCGGCCTGCTTCTGCTGCTGCAGCTTGCCGGCGACGATGAACTGGCGGCCCTTCACGTCGAAAGGATGGACGGTGTCGATATTGACGGTGCCGGCCAGGCCGCCGGCGTCCATGTCGGCGGTGGGCGACTTGACCACCTGGATCGCCGAGGCCAGCTCGGTCTGGATCACGTCATAGCGGAAGCCGTCGGTGAAGTTGGCGCTCTTGAACGACTGACCATTGACGGTGGTCATGGCGTATTGCGGGCCAAGGCCTCGGATGCTGATCGTCGAGCCGCGACCGTTGATATTGGAGATCTGCACACCGGGAATGCGCTGGATGGCTTCGGCGATGTTCTCCGACGGGAACTTGCCGATGTCCTCGGACGAAATGCCGTCGCTGACCCGGATGTCCTTGCGCTTGGCGTCCAGGGCGGTGGCCAGGCTCTTGCGGAAGGCGGTGACGACCACCTCGTCCATGGCATCGGGTTCGGACGGCGCGACGGGCGTGGTCTGAGCCGAAGCCACGCCGGCAAGGCAGACGCTCGCAAGCAAAGTCAGCGCGAACGCCTTTTGGCGGCCCGCGGGTGGGAAGGCGGCAAGCTTTTGACGCATCATGATGTTATCCCCTCAAACCGTTGACGCGAAGCACCGCGCCGTTTCTGACGCCGCACCCCAGCGGCGATACCGAGCAGGACCATTTAGAGACCTATGTGATACCGCTCACTGGAACGGTATGGGGAGGTTTCTGATGGGGGTCAAAGTGCGCAACCCTTTATTCTATCGATATTGTCGCGACGACTGAGACGTAGGCGCCGCGCCGAAAGGGCTAAATGCACGGGAAATGAGGAAAATCAATTTTTCCTGATACAATTCAATGAAATAGGCGAAAAATTCGCCCAAACCCTACACAGGGTCACAATACCAATTTAATGCCTTTTTTGCGACCATCTCGCGCCATCGCGTAGGGGCCTACAGCCAAAGCGGGAGCCCAGCCCCGCAGGGGTCGCTCAAAACGTGCGCGCCGCGGAGCGCGCGCCTGCGCGCCCCGCCGAAGCTCTAGCCATGATGCATAGGCGCCACTAGCTGACGGGTAACCGGGCCCGTAGGGCCTCGCCGATCCGCTCGGCGTCAGGGCCGAAAATCACGTGCACGGCGCGCTCGCCCAGACGGACCACGCCCCTCGCGCCCAGAGCGCTCAACCCGGCCTCGTCGACCTTGCCGGTCTCGTGAACCAGCAGCCGCAGACGGCTGGAGCAGGTGCTGATCGCCTCAATATTGCCCGCGCCGCCAAGGGCGTCGATGAGCGCCTCCGCGCGATCATCCTGCGCTGCCGTCGCCATCGTGGCAGGCTTGACGGGGATCGCCGCCGGCCGGGCCGGGACGGCTGCCCCCATCGCCGTTCGGATCTCACCCGCCACCTGGTCGGCGATCGGGCCCAGAACCACCTGCAACGCCCTGTCGGAAGGCCTGACGACACCCCGCCCGCCCAGCGCCTTCAGAGTGGGTTCGCTGACCACGGCCTGGTCCACCACGATCAGACGAAGGCGTGTGGTGCAAGCGTCGACCGACACCAGGTTGCCCGCGCCCCCCAGGGCCGCGAGGAAGTCCTCGCCCCGGCCGCCGCCCGTGGCGGCCAATACGGCGGCCTCGTCATCGACTTCACGGCCAGGGGTCTTCAGGTCGAACTTCAGGATGAAGAACCGGAACAAGCCATAATAGATGGCCGCATAGACCGCGCCGATCGGCAACAACAACAGCGGGTTCGTGGCCTTGCCGAAGTTCAGCGCGTAGTCGAACAGCCCGGCCGAGAAGGTGAAGCCCAGCTTGACGTCCAGCAGGTGCATCGCGGCCATGGATACGCCCGTCAGCGCGGCATGGACCAGATACAGCACCGGAGCCAGGAACATGAAGCTGAACTCGATCGGCTCGGTGACGCCAGTCAGGAACGAGGTCAGGGCCAGCGAGGTCAGCATGCCCCCGACCGCCTTTTTCTTCTCGGGCCGGGCGGTGTGGTACATGGCAAGGCACGCGGCGGGCAGGCCGAACATCATCACCGGGAAGAACCCGCTCATGAAGCCGCCGGCGCTGGGATCATCTGCGAAGAACCGCCGCAGGTCGCCCGTCGCGCCGTTGTAGTCGCCAATCACGAACCAGGCGATGTTGTTGAGGATGTGGTGCAGGCCGGTGACGATCAGAATCCGGTTCAGGAACCCGAAGACCAGCAGGCCCAGTTCGCCCGAATTGACGATCGCCCGGCTGGCGCCGTCGACCGCACAATTGATCCCGTCATAGCCCAGGCCGATCAGCACCGCGATCAGCAGGCCGGCCATGCCGCTGATGATCGGCACGAAGCGCCGACCGCTGAAGAAGGCCAGATATTCCGGCAGCTTGAAGGTCGAGAACCGGTTGTAGAAGATCCCGCCGATCAGACCCGAAGCGATGCCGATCGGCACGCTCAGCTTGGCCAGCGCCTTGACCTTGTAGGCGGCCGCGGCCAGGTCGGCATGGGCCGGGACCATGCCCGCCGTGACGTTAGGCGGCGCCTGCAGCAGGGCCTTGGCCCCTTCCACGGCGATCAGGAAACAGACCACTCCCGCCAGGCCGGCCGCGCCATTGTTCTCACGGGCAAAGCCGATGGCGACGCCTATGGCGAACAGCAGGCCCAGATTGGAGAAGATCGCGTCGCCGGCGGCGGCCATGAAGGCGATGTTCAGCAGGTCCGGCTGACCCAGGCGCAGCAGCAGTCCCGCCACCGGCAGGACGGCGATCGGCAGCATCAGGGCGCGGCCCAGGGGCTGCAGGATTTCGAGCGGCGATTTCATGTGGATCAGGCCCCTGCCTGTTGGAGATCGGCCGCGAAGGCCTTGCAGAGTTGGCGCACGGCCTCGGGCGAGGTCTGCGCCAGAGCCTGAAGCGCCAGGGCCCGGCAGGCCTCGACGTTCAGGGTGCGCACCAGCGCCTTCACTTCCGGCACGACGGAGGCGGTGGCCGACAGCTCGGTAACGCCAAGGCCCAGCAGGATCGGCACGGCGATCAGGTCCGACGCCGCCCCGCCGCAGACGCCGACCCAGCGATGATGCCGGGCCGCGCCTTGGCA
The DNA here is from genome assembly GCA_943371355.1 of Alsobacter soli. Lineage (GTDB taxonomy): Bacteria > Pseudomonadota > Alphaproteobacteria > Caulobacterales > Caulobacteraceae > Caulobacter. The sequence continues at coordinate 33,943 of CALRUN020000021.1, read as the reverse complement.
GGTCTGGGCGATCATCCGCAATACGGCGGGATGCAGGGCGTCGATCCGAGCGGCCAGCTCGGGATTGCCACGGTCCATGGCCAGCACATACTGCGTGAGATCGTTGGTGCCGATCGACAGGAAGTCGGCCTCGGCGGCGATCAGATCGGCCGTGACAGCGGCGGCCGGGGTTTCGATCATTACCCCCAAAGCGATTTGCTCGATGATCCCCATCTCGCGCTTGGCCTCGTCGAGCACTGCGCGGACGGCGCGCAACTCATCCAGACTGGCGATCATCGGCACCATGATCTTGCACTGGCCCAGCGGGCGAACGCGCAGGATGGCGCGGATCTGGGTCTTCAGCAGATGCGGCCGCCAGAGCGACACGCGCACACCGCGCAGGCCCAGGGCCGGATTTTCCTCGGTCGGAATCGGAAGGTAGGGCGCGGCCTTGTCGCCGCCGACGTCCAGCGTACGGATGATCAGCGGCCTGCCGTCCAGGGCCGAGGCGATCGCCTGGTATTGGCGCGCCTGCTCATCCTCGTCAGGTGGGGTGTCGCGCTCCAGAAACAGGAACTCGGTGCGCAGCAAGCCGGACCCTTCGGCCCCGTTGGCGGCGGCGGCCAGGGCGTCGTTCAACGAACCGACATTGCCGAACACCTCGATGCGCTGGCCATCGGCCGTACGGCTTTCCTGATGCGCGGCGGCCTTGGCGGCGGCCTTTCGCTCGTGACGAAGCGCAATCGCGGTCTGGGCGATGGCCAGGGCCGCGGCGTCCGGTCCGACCCGAAGGGTACCGGCCTCGGCGTCCAGGATCAGGCTGGTCCCCTCGGCAACGTCCAGCACACCGGGCCCCGCAGCCACCACGGCGGGCAGACCCATGGCGGCCGCCAGGATCGCCACGTGCGAGGTGGGCCCGCCCTTGGCGGTGCAGATCCCCGCCACCTGGCCGGCGTCCAGCCCCATCAGCTGCGACGGCAGCAGTTCGTCCGCCAGCAAGATCGTGCCCGGCTGTAGCAGGCGGGCTTCGTCCTCTTCGCCAGCCAGGGCGCGCAGCACCTGACGTTCCAAATCGATCAGGTCATCGACGCGCTCCGCCAGGCGCCGGTCGCCCAGACCACGCAGGGCGTCGACATAGCCGCCGACCGCCTTTCGCCAGGCAAAGCCCGCGCTCTTGCCATGCCCGATCAGGACACGCGCCGCGGCGGTCAGCTCCGGATCTTCCAGGAAGGCCAGGTGAGCACCGAGGATTGCCTTGCGGGCGGCGTCGCCCTTGCCGGCAGCCGTTTCGATCCGCGCGCGAACCTGGCCCAGGGCCCCGTCAAGCGCGGCGTGTTCCTGGGCCTGGCCCGCGCCCGCCTCGACCACGACGAGGTCGGCGGACACAAATCGCACCGCCTGACCAATCGCCAGGCCCGGCGCGGCCATGACACCCCGCAGCAGGCCCGGCTCGCTGGGCGCGGCGGCGGGCGGCGGCGGCGTCACGACGGGCGTCTTGGCCGGCGCGGACGCCGCGCCTTCCCCCATGCCGCTGTCGATCAGGTCGGCGATGGCGGCGACGGCCTGAGCGGCGTCTGGTCCGCTGGCGACGACGCGGATATGGGCGCCGTGGCCGATGGCCAGAGACATCAACCCGACCGGGCTCCTGGCGCTGGACCGGCGCTCGCCGGACACCAGAGCCGTCTCGGCGCCGAAGGCCCGGGCGCATTCGGCAATTCTGGCGGCGGGACGGGCATGGACGCCATGGGCCAGGGGCACGATGACGTCGCGGGAGACCTCGTCAGCGGGCGCGGCGGCGTCACGGGCCACGTCGCCGACCGGGGCCAGCTCCATCAGGAAGCTCCCGACCGCCGTGGCGTGATCCTGCGCGCGGCGGACGATCCGGAAGGCTTCGGGATTGGTGATGATGACCGGAGTGATCAGGCTGCGTGCCCGCAAACTGAGCAGGTCCAGATCGAAACTGATCAACTTGTCACCCGACTTCACGGCCTGGCCGTCCTCGACGTGGAGCTCGAAACCCTCACCGCCAAGACCGACCGTCTCCAGGCCGACATGCATCAAAATCTCTGCGCCGCCCTCCGCGCGCAGCGTGACCGAATGCCGTGTCGCCGATGTCGAGATGATCCGCCCGTCACAGGGCGCGTGCAGGATCGAGCCCAGCGGGTCTATGGCCAGGCCATCGCCTAGCATGCGCTCGGCGAACACCGCGTCGGGCGCCTCGTCCAAGGGACCCACCCAACCCTTGAGCGGCGATGACAGGACGAGATTGGACATCAGCGGCGCATCCGAAAGAGGAATTGAAAGCCAGGTCTCGCCATTCGAGCAGTCGACGATGAAGGCTTAGGCGCGTAATGCCATTTTAGTACCACCTTGCAATACCCCATGGCTGCGATCGTTGAAAATAGCGTTGACAGGGAGTGGAAACGCCATCCTTTTGCGCATCACGCCGTCAGCGCCACCACGGCAAGAGGACTTAGATTGGTATGTCTCTAGCTCCGTTCCGTCGAAAGCAGCCCGCAACATCCCGCGTCACCCGAGGGCCGCGCCATGTTGCTGTCTGAGCGCATCGGGCCGCTGGCGGACCACGCCTCGGCGCCGCTTTACCTGCAGCTGCAACGGGCATTGCGCGAGGCGATCCAGCACAAGATCCTGACGCCCGACGATGCCTTGCCCGCCGAGCGCGAGATGGCCGAGGACTTCGCGGTGTCGCGCATCACGGTGCGCAAGGCGCTGGAAGGCCTGGTCAGCGAGGGCCTGCTGACCCGCCGCCAGGGCGCCGGCACGTTCGTGGCCGCCCGGGTGGAAAAGAACTTCTCCAAGCTGACCTGCTTTACCGAAGACATGGTCTCGCGCGGCCGCGCTCCGCACAGCGAATGGATCAGCAAGAGCGAAGGCAGGGTCACCCCGGAAGAATCCCTGACGCTGGGCCTGTCGCCCAATACGCCGGTCTACCGGTTCCATCGCATCCGCTACGCAGACGGCGCACCGATGGCGGTGGAGTATTCGACCATCGCCGGCTTCGCCCTGCCCTCCACCGAGGTGGTCGGCTCCTCGCTCTATGAAGCCCTGTCGGCGGCGGGCTATCGCCCCTCCCGCGCCCTGCAGCGGTTGCGCGCCGTTCTGGTCACCGCGCAGCACGCGCCCTTGCTGGGCGTGAAGGTCAAGGATGCCGGCCTGCTGGTCGAGCGCCGGGGCTACCTGAAAGACGGCCGGGCGGTGGAAGTCACCCAATCCTACTACCGCGGCGACACCTATGACTTCGTCGCCGAACTCAACGATCTGTCCTGAGCCCTCCGGGCTCCCCGCATTCAAGGGTTAGTATCTTGCCATCCATCGCCGAGCCGGAAACGTCGCACCTGACGCCGGAGAAGACCCGCATGTTCCTGGAAGCGGGCCAGGCCTCTGGGGTGGTCGCCGCCCAACTGGACGCCAATGCCACGCGGGTCGAGGCCATCGCCCGTCGCCTGCGCGCCAGCCCGCCGCGCGCCGTGGTCACCTGCGCGCGCGGCAGCTCGGACCACGCCGCCACCTTCGCCAAATATCTGATCGAGACCCGCACCGGCGTCCTGACCTCGTCGGCCGGCCTGTCGGTCAGTTCGGTCTATGCCGCGCCCCAGACCTTGGAGGGTGTGCTCTATCTGGCCATTTCGCAGTCGGGCAAGAGCCCCGACCTGCTGGCCTCGGTCCGCGCCGCCAAGGACGCCGGCGCCTTTACCATCGCCCTGGTCAATGACGTGACCTCGCCGCTGGCGCTTCTGGTCGACGAGGTTCTGCCGCTGCACGCCGGCCCGGAGCTGAGCGTCGCCGCCACCAAATCCTATATCGCCGCCCTGTCGGCCATCGTGCAACTGGTCGCCGCCTGGACCCAGGACGACGACCTGGCCAAGGGCCTGTCGACCCTGCCCGCCGGCCTCTCCGAGGCCTGGGCCCTGGACTGGACACCGGCCGTCGAGCGCCTGAAGCTGGCTCGCAATCTCTATGTGCTGGGCCGCGGCGTCGGTTTCGGCGTCGCCCAGGAAGCGGCCCTAAAGTTCAAGGAGACCTGCGGCCTGCATGCCGAGGCCTTCAGCGCCGCCGAGGTGCTGCATGGCCCCATGGCCCTGGTGAAGACCGGCTTCCCGGTCCTGGTGTTCGCCCAGAACGACGAAAGCCGGAGCAGCGTCGACGAGATGGCCAAGGGGCTGAAGGCGCGCGACGCCGATGTGCTGCTGGTCGGCGCTGGAGAGGTCGGCGCCGGCGTGCTGCCCGCGCTGGCCGCCCATCCGGTTGTCGAGCCAATCCTGATGATCCAGAGCTTCTATCGGATGGCCAACGCGCTTTCCGTGGCGCGGGGCTATGATCCCGACAGCCCGCCCCATCTCAACAAGGTGACAGAAACCGTCTGATGCAGGCTGTACTCGTAAATGGCCGCGTCCTGACGGAAACCGGTGTCGTCGACGGCAAGTGCGTCGTGATCGAGAACGGCAGGATCGCCGCGATCCTCGACGGCGCCGACGCGCCCGCCGGCGCGACGCGCCGCGACCTCGAGGGTGGCCTGCTGGCTCCCGGCTTCATCGACACCCAGGTCAATGGCGGCGGCGGCGTGTTGTTCAACGACTCGCCGACGGTGGAAACCATCGCCGCCATCGGCGCTGCGCACCGCCCGCTCGGCACCACCGGCTTCCTGCCCACCCTGATCAGCGACGACCTGACCGTGGTCGACACGGCCATGCGCGCCACCGAAGCGGCGATCGAGGCGGGCGTGCCTGGCGTGCTCGGTGTCCACATCGAGGGGCCGTTCCTCAACGTGAAGCGCAAGGGTATCCACGACCCGGCCAAGTTCCGCGTCATCGATGACGCCGCCCTGGCGCTTCTGAGCTCCTTGAAGGTCGGCAAGACCCTCGTGACCCTGGCGCCGGAGACCACGACGCCCGACATGATCCGTAAGCTGACGCAAGCCGGCGTCATCGTCGCGGCGGGCCACACCAACGCCGCCTACGGCACGATGCGCAAGGCGCTGGCGGCGGGCCTGAGCGGCTTCACCCACCTTTTCAACGCCATGTCGCCCCTGACCAGCCGCGAGCCCGGCGTGGTCGGCGCGGCCCTGGAAAGCCAGACCGCCTGGTGCGGCCTGATCGTCGACGGCCGCCACGTCGATCCGACCGTGCTGCGGATCGCCTTGCGCACCCGCCCCCTCGATCGGTTCATGCTGGTCACCGACGCCATGCCGACCGTGGGCATGATCGACAAGAGCTTTGACCTGCAGGGCCGCCAGATCCACGTGGTAGACGGGGTCTGCGTCGACGCCCACGGCACCTTGGCCGGCTCGGATCTGGACATGATCGCCGCCGTTCGCAACGCCATGTCGATGCTCCACCTGTCGCTCGGCGACGCGGTCGCCATGGCCTCGGCGTCGCCGGCGGCGTTCCTGGGCCTGACGGACCAGCGCGGCCGCATCGCAGTCGGCCAAGCCGCCGACCTTGTCCTTCTGGACGACGCCTTCGAGGTTCGCGACACTTGGATCGACGGCGCGGCCTAACCTTTCGACGTCCGTGAACGATCGCCCCGCGCGACAACATCTCATGCTGATCGTGCTCCGCCTGGCCGGCCCCATCGCCCTCACGCTCTGCATCAGCGTCGCCAGCGCGTTCCAGGCCGCCGCCGCCGATCGCCTCGAGAAGGTGGTTGTCCTCAGTAGGCATGGCGTACGCCCGGCCATGTCCAGACTCGAACCACTCGAAGCCGCGACGGTCAGCCCCTGGCCGAGGTTCCCGGTACCGCCCGGCCATCTGACGCCGAATGGCGCGGCGCTCTCACGCCTGTTCGGAAGCTACTATCGCCAGCTCTACATCTCGGAAAACCTGCTGGCTCCGGGCGACTGCACGGCGGTCTTTTACTGGGCCAATGTCACCCAGCGAACCATCGCCACGGCGCAGGCTCTGGGTGACGGACTGACGCCCGGCTGCCCGAACACCGTGCACAGCCATTGATGAATGGGACGACGCCTCAGGCGGAGAGCGCGACGCCAAGCTCGCACCAGCCCAGGGGTCTGGGCGCCTTGGGCATGTAGAAAGCCTTGGTCTCCCTGATCACGAACCCCGCAGCGGTGATCGCCGCGCCCACGGGCCGGGTCAGGCGGCATCCGCCCGCCAGCGGCGTCCAGAAGGGCTCGATGCGTTTCTGCCAGCGCGCGACCCGAGGGTCGGGCGACAGGCCATGCTCGCAGAAGAGGAACCGGCCGCCCGGCTTCAGAACCCTGCGCGCCTCGGCCAGGACCGCGGTTGGTGTGTGAACCGAGCAGAGGGTGAAGGTGCAGACGACGGTATCGAAACTGTGGCTGTCGAAGCCCATCTGCTCGGCCTCCCCCGCCAGGATCTCGACCTTGAGACCTTCCGGGCGCGGCGCCGCCAGCGCCCGAGCGCGCAAACCCTCCGACGGATCAACGCCGGTGACGCTGGTCACCCGCGACGGATCATAGAAGGCCAGGTTCAGCCCGCCGCCGATCCCCAGCTCCAGAACCCGTCCTTCCGCCTGCGGCACGACCCGGGCGCGCTGCTTTGCGATGGCCCCCGCCCCGCAGGCGCAGCCGATCACACGAGGCAGGATGTGGCGATCATAGAAGGATGTCATGGCTTGTGCTTCCCCCGCGCTCGACAAGTCGTAGGAGTCTCCCCGCGAGGGTCAAGGCCTCCGCGTCAGCGATCTGTCGGCCTCAGTTGAGCGTCGGCCTATCGCCGGCCTCGCCAGCTCACTGGCCCTGCAGCAGCGCATTGAGGCTGTAGGCCGAGACCGTCATGTCACCGCGCGCGGCGACCAGAGCGCTTGTCGCGGCCAGGGCCTCGCGTTCTGCGTCGAGAAGGTCCAGGACGGGCTTCTGGCCAACCCGGACCTCGTTGCGCACGCTGTCCAGCGCACTGTTTGCGGCGCTTGACTGGTCGGTCGCCGCAAGCATCACCGCGCGCGCGGTGGCGACATCGCCCCAGGCGCCGATGACGGCTTCGCGAACCTGCCTCCGCGCCGCATCCAGGCGCGCCTGCGCGCCCCGGAGCGCCGCGCTGGCCTCGTCGATGCGTCCGCTGACCGCCCCGCCGGAAAACAGCGTCCAGCGTCCCTGGACGCCGACCGTCAGGTTGTCTGCGCTGTAGCCGGGAAAGAACTGGTCGCGCGCCGTGCTGGCGGTCGCCGTGAGGGCCAGGCTCGGCAAACGTTCGGCGCGGGCGTAGCGGACGCCCGCCTGCGCCGCGCGTTCGGCCGCCTGGGCGGCCAGCAGCATGGGGCTGGACTGGCTCGCCTGGGCGATAGCCTCGTCGAGCGACGCCGGCGTCGCGGGCGGAGCGACCACGGGCTCCAGCCCGTCAGGCTCCGCGCCGACGACAGAGACGAAACGGGCTCGGCTTCTGGCCAGCTGACCTTCGGCGCGGGCCAGGCCGGCGCGAGCTTCAGCCTGGCGGGCCCGGGCCTGTTCAAGATCGGTGCGGGGGATTTCGCCGCCCTTGAAGCGCAACTGCGCCTGGCTGGTGATGGTCTCCATCTGGACGACCTGGGTCCGGCTCAGGGCCACCATGTCATGGGCGGTCAACACGCCAACATAGGACGCCGCGACCTCGGCGCTCAATATGGCCCCCGCGCCGCCGACCTGCGCCAACGCCGCCGCCCGGCCCTCATCAGCCTGGGCAATGGCGGCGCTGACGCCTCCGCCGGCGAAGAGGGGCTGGCGCAGCTGAAGGGATGCCACGCGGGGTGAAACATCGCTCTGGCCAAAGCCGAAGAAGCCGCCGAGATCGGTCGTTCCGCTGCCGCCTTCGCCCGATACGGTCAGGCTGGGAAGCCGGCCGGCGCGAGCCTGGGCCAGGCGCGCCGACGCCGCATCGGACTGAGCCTGGACCTGGGCCAGACCCGGATTGGCGCGCCGCGCCAGGGCGATGGCCTCTGGCAGGCTCATGGCCGACGCGCCAAGGGGCGCGGCGGTGCTGGCCAGCAAGGTCAGGGCGAGGACGGCGCGCAGGGTGTTCACTGGAACGCGACGCCCGGCTTGACGCCGAGTTTCTTGAAGATCATCGCGGCCGGGCAAAAGCCGGTGAAGGCCGCCTGGATCATGTTGAGCCCCGCAAAGATCGACAGGCCGATCCACCAGGGGTGAACGAAGTGGGCCAGGCCAACGCCCAGCAGAACGACAAGGCCGGCAAACGCCAGAACCATACGGTCGACAGTCATGATCAACCTCCTTTGGCGGCCGAGGCGTTCGCCTGGGCCAGGGCCTGGTGCGTCCAGGCGACGATCTGGGCCGCGCTCATCAATCCGGCGGACCGTGCGATGATGGAGCCGTCCCGATAGAGCAGAAGGGCGGGAATGCCGGAGACGCCCAACGCCCCCGCGGCCTGAGGTTCGGCTTCGGAATTGAGTTTCAGGAGCCGCACGTCCGGTTCGAGCCGTGCGGCCGAAGCGGCGAACTGCGGAGCCATGGACCGGCAGGGTCCGCACCAGGGCGCCCAGACATCGACGAGAACAGCAACGCCGCGAGTCTTGCCGGCGTGCGCGGCCAACTGCGCGCCGCTCACCTCGGTGGGAACCCCGGAGAACAGGCGCTCGCCGCAACGGCCGCACTTGGCTGTCAGGGCGTTTCTGTCTTCCGGCGCGCGATTGGTCGCGCCGCAGGCCGGGCAAACAAGCTGCCGCATCACGATGCCTTCCGCCCTCAGGGCTTGATCTTGTGGATGCCCATGACGTCCAGGGCGAGCTTCTCGTAGAAGGGCTCGCTCTCGCCGCGCTTGACCTTGGCCAGGAAGTATTTCTCGAACCCGACCTTGGCGAGGTGAACCCACTTGCCGCTGGCCGACCAGTTGACGTTGCGCGGCGGGATCTGGGGCTGGGCGATGAAGACAACGCCGCCGTCGCCGAAATCGGCCAGGCAGATGGCGTTCCAGGTCGCCTCGTGCTGGGCGGGCTTGCCGTCCACGATCTCCTTGAGATTGTGCGCGATGGCCGTGACCATGCTCTCGATCATGAAGCCGGTCTTGGGCACGCCCACCGGCACCGGCGTCTTGCCGGTCGGGGCGATGGCGACGCACACCCCCAGGGCCATGACATTCGGATAGGTCGGATTGCGCTGGTGCTTGTCGACCAGGATGAAGCCGCGGGGATTGGTCAGCCCCTCCACGCCGCGCACGGCCGCCACGCCCCGGAAGGCCGGCAGCATCATGGAGTAAGCGAAGGGCAGATCGTGGGTCGCCTTGACGGCGCCGTCGTCGGCGATCTCCTCGACATGCATCACCCCGGCTTCGACCGAGGCGACCTTGGCGTTGGTGATCCACTTGATGTGACGCTGGCGCATCTCGCTTTCCAGCAACCCCTTGGTGTCACCCACCCCGTCCAGGCCCAGATGGCCGATATAGGGCTCGGAGGTGACGAAGGTCATCGGCACCCTGTCGCGGATCTTGCGACGCTTGAGTTCGGTGTCGAGGATCATCGCGAATTCGTAGGCCGGACCAAAGCAGGATGCCCCCTGCACCGCGCCAACGACGATCGGACCGGGATTGGCGACGAAACGATCGAAGGCGGCCGCCGCGGTCTCGGCGTGATCGACGTGGCAGATGGACTCGGTAAAGCCCCCGTGCGGGCCAAACCCCGGGATCTCGTCAAAGGCCAGTTCTGGCCCGGTGGCGATCACCAGATAGTCGTAGTCGAGCAGCACGCCGTCCGTCAGTTCAAGCTGGTTGCGCTCGGGCATGACCTTGGCCGCGCCGATGCCCCGAAAGGCGATGCCCTTCTTCTCGAACACGGGCGGCAGCTTGACCTCGATGGCCTCGCGCTTGCGCCAGTGGACGGCGACCCACGGGTTTGACGGCACAAAGTGGAAGGTGTCGCCCTGGGAGACCACCTCGACCACGGCCTTGTCGCCCACGGCTTGCTTGATCTCGAAGGCGGCGATGGCGCCGCCCAGTCCGGCGCCCAGAATGACGATGCGCGGCTTGGCCATGATCCCGTTCCCTCTCACGCCGTGGTTCGGAGCCGAGACTGGGCTCGTTCCGCGCGGCTCACTTTGATCAGGATCACGTTTGAGCCCGAGCGTTCGGGATAGCGTCACCCTGTCGATGGCTTGACTAGATATTCGTAAAGTCGCATATACGCAACTATGAATTTTGATCCTGCCGCCCTCAAGGCTTCCGCGGACGACGCCTGCGCCCTGCTCAAGGCGCTGGCCAATCCGCATCGGCTGATGATCGTCTGCGCGCTGATCGAGGGCGAGCAGTCGGTGGGCGCGCTGGCCCAAAGCCTGGGCGTTCGCGAGACCCTGGCCTCGCAGCATCTGGGCCTGTTGCGCCGCGACGGCGTGGTGGCCGCCCGGCGTGACGGCCAGACTATCTACTACGGCCTTCGCAGCGGTCAGGCCCGCGCCCTGGTCGAGACCCTCTCGCGTCTGTTCTGCGCGGTTCCCGGAACCGCCCCCTGCCCCGCATCCATCAAGGAGACGTAACGATGTTCGGATCGCCCAAGACCAAAGACCTCACCGCCCATCAGGTGAAGACCGCTCTCGAGGCTCAGGAGATCCTGCTGGTCGACGTGCGCGAGCCGGCCGAGTTCGCCGCCGAGCGCATTCCTGGCGCGGTCAATGTTCCGCTCTCCAGTTTCGACCCCAAGACCCTCCCGGACGCCGGCGGCAAGTCGGTGGTGTTCAGTTGCGGTTCGGGCAAGCGCTCGGCGACCGCCGTGGGCCACTGCCAGAAGGTCGGCCACGCGCTGGATACCCACCTGACCGGCGGGATCATGGCCTGGAAGGCCGCCGGCCTGCCGACCGTCCGCTAGTCGACAAGCACAAGACCAAAAGCCCTGGAGGGGACGCCATGACGGCACGGCCTTATCTGATCAGCGCCTTGGGAGCCGCCTTGCTGCTCAGCGCCTGCGGTGAATCCAAGGAGGCCGCGGCGCCGGCGATCAGGATGGCTCCGGCGACGGACCGTCTGACGATCCGCGCCCAGGTCGTGGACGACCTGAAGCCGGTCCCCGCCACCCTGACCACGCGCGACATGGCCGAGGCCCGGGCGAGGATTTCCGGAACCCTGGTGGCTTTGAGCGTCAAGGAGGGCGACCTCGTGCGGCAGGGCCAGGTCATCGGCCGGATCAAGGATGATCGGCTGACCCTGCAGACCGGAGCGTTCGACGCCCAGGTCGCCGCCGCCGCCGCCGAGGCCGCTCGCGCCCAGGCGGATTTGGCCCGCACCCGAGACCTGTTCTCTCATGGGGTCTATGCCCAGGCGCGTCTGGATCAGGTCGAGGCCCAGGCCAAGGCCGCCAGTGCCAATCTCAACGCCGCCCGCGCCCAGCGCGGGGCCAGCGCCGAACTGGGCGCCCAGGGCGCGATCCTGGCCCCGGCCACCGGTCGGGTCCTGGTGGCCGACGTCCCCGTGGGCTCGGTGGTGATGCCCGGCCAGTCGATCGCCAGGATCACCGCCGGCCCGCTTGTCGTACGCATCGAACTGCCGGAAGGCCAGGCGCGCGCCCTCAAGGTCGGAGATTTTGTCGATCTGGCCGCCAAGGACCTGCGTGGCGCGGCCGCGCGCGGGACCATCAGCCAGATCTATCCGTCGATCACCGGCGGCCAGGTCACCGCCGATGTCACCGCTCCCAACCTCCCCGACAATCTGATCGGCCAGCGCGTGCGCGCCGCCATCAAGATCGGCGAGCGCCAGGCGATCGTCATTCCACGGCGCTATGTCGCCACCCGGTTTGGCGTCGACTACGCACGGTTGGTCGGAGCCGATGGCGCGATCTCGGAATCCCCGATCCAGACGCGCGCAAGCGCCACGGCGGACACGGTCGAGGTCCTGTCAGGTCTGCGCCTGGGCGACATCCTGACCCCGGCGGAGGCCGCCCGATGAACCTGGGCCTTTCGGGTCGCCTGACCAAGGCGTCGATCAAGTCACCCCTGACGCCACTGATCCTGCTGGCGGCCATCGCGGTGGGTCTGCTGGCCCTGATCTCGATCCCCCGCGAGGAGGAACCACAGATCAGCGTGCCCATGGTCGACATCATGGTCGCCGCGCCGGGTCTACGCGCGCCCGACGCCATAGAACTGGTCGGCAAGCCGCTGGAGACCATCGTCAAGAGCGTCGCCGAGGTCGAGCACGTCTACACCTTCGCCGACGACAACCAGGTGATGGTCACCGCCCGCTTCAAGGTCGGAGTCGATCCCGATGCGGCGGCCGTGCGCATCCACGAGAAGGTCCGCGCCAACTATGATCGCATCCCGGCCGGCATCGCCGAGCCTCTCATCCAGACGCGCGGCATCAATGATGTGCCCAGCCTGGTGCTGACCCTGTCGCCCAAGCCCGGCGCCGCCGGGCAGTGGAATGATCAAGCCCTGTACGAACTGGCCGGCAAGCTGCGGACCGAGGTCGCCAAGGTCGACGATGTCGGCCTGACCTTCATCGTCGGCGGACGGCCCGAGGAAATCCGCATCGCCCCCGATCCCGCGCGCTTGGCCCAGCATGGCGTGTCGCTGGCCGCGCTGATGGACACCGTGCGTCAGGCCACCCGCGCCTTTCCCGCCGGTCAGATCCGCGGCGGCGGCCAGGCCATCGACGTCACGGCCGGCCGCAGCCTGACCAGCGCCATCGATATCAGTCTTCTGGCCCTGCCCTCGGCCAGCGGTCAGGCGGTCTATGTTCGCGACGTGGCCGACGTGATCCAGGGTCCGCGCGAGGATCAGGCCCGCGCCTGGCGCTATGCCCGCGTGGACGGCGCCTGGAGCCAGGCCCCAGCCGTCAGCCTGGCCATCGCCAAGCGCAAGGGCGCCAACGCCGTCGTCGTCTCGCAGGCCGTGCTGGCCCGCGTCGACGCGCTGAAGGGCTCCCTGCTCCCCGATAGCCTGGATGTGGCGGTGACCCGCGACTATGGCGCGACGGCCAACGAAAAGGCCAATGAGCTGCTGTTCCACTTGGGTCTAGCCACCCTGTCGATCGTGATCCTGATCGGCCTGGCGATCGGCTGGCGCGAGGCGGCGGTGACCGCCGTTGTCATCCCGACGACCATCCTGCTGACCCTCTTTGCGTCCAACCTGATGGGCTACACGATCAACCGGGTCAGTCTGTTCGCCCTGATCTTTTCGATCGGCATCCTGGTCGACGACGCCATCGTCATGATCGAGAACATCGCCCGCCATTGGGCCATGAACGACGGCCGAAGCCGGATCGACGCGGCCGTCGACGCTGTGGCCGAGGTGGGCAACCCCACGGTGGTCGCCACCCTGACCGTGGTCTCGGCCCTGCTGCCGATGTTGTTCGTTTCGGGCCTGATGGGGCCCTACATGGCGCCGATCCCGGTCAACGCCTCGGCGGCCATGGTGTTTTCGTTCTTCGTCGCCGTGGTCATCGCGCCCTGGCTGATGGTCCGCTTCGCCCGCAAGACCCTGACGGCCGGTGGGCATGGTCATGACGGCGAGGGCAAGCTGGGCGCGCTCTATCGCCGCGTCGCCAGCCAGGTGATCGCCACCCGCAGGAGCGCCTGGACGTTCCTGATCGGCGTCGGCCTGGCCACCCTGCTGGCCTGCGCCATGTTCGCCACCAAGACCGTGACCGTCAAACTGCTGCCGTTCGACAACAAGTCCGAGCTGCAGGTGGTGCTGGACATGCCGGAGGGAACCTCGCTGGAGGCCACGGCCCGCGCCCTGTCCGATGCGGCGATCATCACCCGCACCCTGCCCGAAGTCGCGGCGATCGACGCCTATGCCGGAACCGCCTCGCCGTTCAATTTCAACGGCCTGGTGCGCCACTACTACCAGCGCAATCGCCCGGACCAGGGCGACCTGTCGGTGTCGCTGGCCGAAAAGGGTGAGCGCAAGCGCTCCAGCCACGTCATCGCCCTGGATCTGCGCGAGCGGCTCGCCAAGGTGGCCCTGCCTGCCGGCGCTTCGATCAAGGTGGTCGAGGCCCCGCCTGGACCGCCGGTGATGGCCACCCTGCTGGCCGAGATCTACGGCCCCGACGCCCAGACCCGGCGCGCCGTGGCCGAACGGGTCAAGGCCACCTTCAAGTCCGTGCCCTATATCGTCGACATCGATGACAGCTATGGTCAGCCCCGCCCCGGCCTGCGCCTCGTTCCCGACCGCGACCGGCTGGAAGCCCTGAAGGTCGATGATCGGCAAGTGCTGGACTCGATCGGCGCAGCCTTCGGCGGGCAGGTCGTAGGCTACGCCCATCGCGGCGAGGGCCGCGATCCGCTGGAAATCTCGGTGCGCCTGCCGCAGTCGGCGCGCAGCTGGGACGAAGGTCTGGCGGCCCTGCCCGTGGCCCAGAGCCAGGGCGGTCGGCTGGTAGAGTTGGGCGAGGTCGTCACCGCCACGCGGGAAGCCGGCTCGACCCACATCTTCCGCCGCGACGGCCGCGACGTCGACATGATCATGGCCGAACTGGCCGGCGCCTATGAGGCCCCGATCTACGGCATGATGGCCGTCGACAAGGCGATCAAGGCCGCCGACTGGGGCGACCTGCCCAAGCCCGACATCCGCATGAACGGCCAGCCGACCGATGAGAGCAAGCCGACCCTGCTGTGGGACGGCGAATGGGAGATCACCTGGGTGACCTTCCGCGACATGGGGGCGGCCTTCGGGGTGGCGATCCTGGGCATCTACGTGCTGGTCGTCGCCCAGTTCAAAAGCTTTCGCCTGCCGCTGGTGATCCTGACGCCCATTCCCCTGACCCTGGTCGGCATCGTCATCGGCCATATCCTGTTCAGGGCGCCGTTCACCGCCACCTCGATGATCGGCTTCATCGCCCTGGCCGGGATCATCGTGCGCAACTCGATCCTGCTGGTCGACTTTATCCGCCACAGCCAGACCGGCGACCGGCCGCTGCGCGAGGTGCTGCTGGAGGCCGGGGCCATCCGCTTCAAACCGATCGTGCTCACCGCGCTTGCCGCAATGATCGGCGCGGCGGTGATCCTGTTCGACCCGATCTTCCAGGGCCTGGCGATCTCGCTGCTGTTTGGTCTGGCCTCGTCGACGGTGCTGACCGTGCTGGTCATCCCAGCCATCTACATCGTGCTGCGCGACGACGCCGCCGGTTCCGACCAAGCCGGAGGGAGCCTGACTTGAACCTCCATGCATATCTTCTACACTAAGCAGATGACTGGCCTCGCATCGCTTTCCCCGACCGACGACGTTCAGGATCTCGCCGCGAGCGCCCACGCCGCAGCGCGCCTTCTGAAGCTCCTGGCCAGCGAGCAGCGCCTGCTGATCCTCTGCCGTCTGATCGACGGCGAGGCCTCGGTGGGCGACCTGGCGGTCCATGTCGGCCTGGCCCAGTCTGCGACATCGCAGCATCTGGCCAAGATGCGCGCCGAGGCGCTGGTCGCGACGCGACGCGAGGGCCAGACCATCTTCTACCGATTGGCGGACCCCGCCGCGGTGCGCGTGCTTGAGACACTGTGCGACGTCTATCGGGGCGGCGGGCCCCGCTGACCCGCGAAAACCTCAGCCCATCATGGATCTGAAGGCCACATAGGCGGCGACCAGCAGGACCAGAGTGGCGAACATCCTGCGCGCCAGCAGCGCGTGTCCGGCCAGAAAGCCCGCGCCGCGCACGCCGAGGGCGCCGCCTGCCAGACCGCCCAGAACAAAGAGCGCCGCGACAGGCCAGTTGATCAGACCGGAGGCGGCGTAGTTCAGCGAGGTCGCCGCGCCAAACAGCGACACCGACAGCAGCGATGAGGCGGTCGCGTTGGCCAGGGTCATGCCCGTGGCCGCCATCAGTCCCGGCACGATCAGGAACCCGCCGCCGATCCCGAAGAACCCGGCGGCCAGACCCGTCAGAACGCCCAGCGGCGCCAGCTTCAGCATCAAAGCGGGTGAGATGTGAACCAGAGGGTCGCCCTGCGACCTGGGACGACGCATCATCGACAGCGCGATCGCCGCCATCGCGAAGGCGAACCACAGCAGCAGGCGCTGTCCATCAACCGCCTTGGCCAGGGTCGACCCCAGGAACGAGCCGATCAGTCCGGCGCCGGCGAACACGGTCGCGCAGGGCCATTTCACTCGCCCTCCCCGGCCATGGCCCACCAGATTGAGCCCCGCATTGACCGCGACCGCCGCTGCAGAGGTGCCAATAGCGACGTGCGGGTCATGGACGCCGACCACATAGAGCAGGAGTGGCGTGGCGAGCACCGACCCACCACCGCCGAACAGGCCCAGCAGCGCGCCGACGAGCGCGCCGCTCATCAAGGCCGAAACGATCATGAACACGGACATGCGAGCTACCCGATAGGACTTGTATATTCATATATTCGCATATATCTAGCTTGTCGATATGCAGCCTGAGAGTTTGTGATGCGCGAGCCGATCTCATCCCCTGACGCCGCCCTGACGGTGGCGACGTCGATTATCGAACAGGCGCTGGCCGCCTCCACCTCCCGGCCACAGGTGAAAGCCTTCTTCGACGAGGCGACCTTCACGGTCAGCTACGTGGTGCGTGACCCCAGCTCATCAGCCTGCGCCATCATCGACAGCGTCCTCGACTATGACGCCGCCTCGGGCCGGACCAGTGAACGATCGGCCGACGCCCTGATCGCCTATGTCATGGACGAGGGACTGGAGGTCGTCTGGCAGCTGGAGACCCACGCCCACGCTGACCACCTATCCGCCGCGCCCTATCTGCAGGCCGCGCTGGGGGGCCACCTGGCGATCGGTGAGAAGATCGTGCGCGTTCAGGACACGTTCGGAAAGCTTTTCAACGCGGGACCCGACTTCGCCCGCGACGGCCGACAGTTTGACCATCTGTTCCAGGACGGGGAGACATTTTCGATCGGGGGATTGCAGGCCAAGGCCCTGCATGTGCCCGGCCACACGCCCGCCTGCATGGCCTATGTGATCGGCGACGCCGTCTTCGTCGGCGACACCCTGTTCATGCCCGACTACGGCACCGCGCGCTGCGATTTTCCGGGTGGCGATGCGGCGACGCTGTTCGCCTCGATCCAGCGCCTGCTGGCCCTTCCCGACGAGACCCGCGTCTTCCTGTGCCACGACTACAGGGCCCCGGGCCGCGACAGCTTTGCCTGGGAAACCACGATCGGCGCTCAGCGCCGTGACAATGTCCACGTCCACGAGGGCGTCAGCCAGGCCGAGTTCGTGGCCCTGCGCGAGGCGCGGGACCGGACCCTGGACATGCCCCGGCTGATCCTCCCCTCGGTGCAGGTCAACATGCGCGGCGGCCACCTTCCCGAGCCGGAGGACAATGGCGTGCGCTACCTGAAAATTCCCATCAACGCCGTCTGAGCGCCAGGACCAGACTCGAACGTCTGACCCTGGCCGCCGGCCTGCTCAGCGCGCGGCTCAATCCGCGATGAAGCGATAGCCCACGCCCGGCTCGGTCTCGATGATCTTCGGGTGCGCGGGATCGGCTTCAAGCTTCTGGCGGAGCTGGCCAACGAAGACGCGAAGGTACTGGGTGTCGGTCGCGTGGGCTGGGCCCCAAACGGCCACTAGAAGATCCTTATGTGTCAGCAGCTTGCCATGCCCGAGCGCCAGGCGAGCGAGCAGCTCGTATTCCTTGGGCGAAACCTTCACGATCTCGCCGGCCCGGGTGACCCGGTGCTTGTCGAGGTCGATCTCGACCTCACCCGCCCGGATGGGGCCAACCGGCGCCCTGGCTGACGCCCGCTGGCGCAGGGCGGCGCGCAGTCGGGCGAGAAGCTCGCCGACGCCGAAGGGCTTCTCAAGATAGTCGTTGGCGCCGTTGTCGAGGGCCTGGATCTTCTCGGCCTCGCGGTCGCGGGCCGACAGGATCAGGATCGGGCCTTCGTAGAAGTCGCGCGCCCGGACCAGCACGTCCTTGCCGTCCATGTCGGGCAGTCCGAGATCCAGCACCACGGCGTCGGGCGACCACGTCGCCATGCCGCGCAGGCCTTCCTGACCGCTCTCGGCGCGCAGGGGCTCATAGCCTGCGGCGTCAAGCGCCGGCCCCAGGAAGCGGTGAATCTGGGGCTCGTCGTCGATGACCAGAATACGGGGACGCGAGATGCTCATGACGCGATTATAGCAGGTGATGGGGCGTGGCGATGGCCTTGGGTAGGCTAATCAGGATGCGCGTGCCCTTGCCGTCGTGGATGGGACTGGCGGCGGCGATGCGGCCGCCCATGGCGTCTATGAAGCCCTTGGCGATCGACAGGCCAAGGCCCGCGCCCTGATTTCGATCGGTCGGCTCTTCCATGCGGCGGAACTTTTCGAACACCCGCTCCAGCTCGGCGGTGGGGATCCCGCGCCCCTCGTCCTCGATGCTGATCACCACATTGGCGCGGTCTTCATAGGCGGCCATCTCGATGCGGGCGCCAGACGGGCTGTAGGCAATGGCGTTTTCGAGGATGTTGACGATCGCCTGCTCCAGCAGGCTGCCGTCAACGCGCACCAGGCTCAGCTCGCCGGGATAGTCGCGGGTCAGCTCGCGACCGCCCAGCCGGCGAGCGACACGATCGGCCGCCGCGCCCAGCACGTCGCGCACATCGGTCCAGTCGGTGCGCAGGCGGAGGGCTCCGCCTTCCAGCCGGGTCATGTCCAGCAGGTTGCCGACATAGCGGTTCAGGCGCTCGGCCTCCTCGCGGATGCTCAGAATCAGGTCGTCGCGCACCGCCGGGGTCAGGGTCTTGCCGTAGTCGATCAGGGTGCTGGAGGCGCCCAGCACGGTCGACAGCGGCGTACGCAGGTCATGGCTGATCGAGTTGAGCAGGGCCGAGCGAAAGCGGTCGGCGCGGCGCAGGGTCTCGGTCTCGACCGCCTCGGTCGCCAGTTCGGCGCGCTCCAGGGCGACAGCGCCCTGCTCCAGCAGGGCCAGTACCAGCCGTTCGGTATCGGAGCCGGGCGCCATCACGCCGGCCTCGACCCCGGCCACGCCGGCGCGCGAGCGCACGCCGTCCAGCGGCCAAAAGGTCCAGCGGGTCTGCGGCAGGGTGCCGGTGCCAAAGCCGGCCGGCTCGCCCTTTTCCCAGGCCCAGCGCGCGGCGGCCATCGGGGCGGCGTCGAGAGCCTCCAGGGTCGGCGCGCCGGCGGCGGGTTGCAGCTCGCCGTCGAGCGGCAGCAGCACCACGGCCTTTGCTCCGGCTGCGGCGGCGGCCTGTTCGGCGATGGCCCGCGCCGCCGCCTCGCGGCCGGCGGCCGCCGAGAACGTGCGGCTGGCGGCCAGCAGGGCTGAAACCGCCGAGGCCCGCCGCTGGGCGTCGCGCCCCTGATCCCGCACTCGTCCCGCCAGACCACCCGCCGCCAGGGCCACGGCCCAGAAGACAATCAGGGTCAGGAAGTCCGTGGGCGAGCCGATCTGCAAGCTGTAGCGCGGCTCGAGGAACAGATAGTTGTAGACGAGGAAGGCCACGGTCGCGGCCGCCAGGGCGGGGCGCAGACCGTGCAGCACGCCGGCCGCCAGCACCGCCGCCAGGAAGATCATCCCCAGGTCTACGCGGTCAAAGGCCACGTCCAGGCCCCAGGCGACCAGGGTGGCCGCCGCCACGAAAGCCGCGCCGGTCAGATAGCTGAGCCAGGGCGTCGGCGATCGCGACCGGGGCGGATCAGGTACGGCGTCATGCGCCGCTTCGGTCACAACATGGATCGCCGCGCCGCGCGCCTCGCGCAGAAGAGCCGCCGCCAGGGATTGACCCAGCATCTCGCGCCAGCGGCTGTCAGCCGACTTGCCGATGACGATCTGGGTGACGTTGTTGCGCCGGGCATAGGCCATCACCGTGGCCACGATGTCCGATCCGCTGAGCACGACGGTGGAGCCGCCCAGCTGTTCGGCGAGCTTCAGGGCGTCGTTGGCCCGCGCGGTGGCGGCCGCGCCCGGTGGAGGACGGTCTGGCCGGTCGACATGGGCGACCGTCCACGGCGCGTCCATCATCATGTCCGACAGGCGACGGCCGGTCCGCACCAGTCCGCCAGCCATGGCGTCGCCGCCCACCAGGACCAGGATCCGTTCGCCCGCCGCCCACGGCCCCTCAACGCCCTTTTCGCGCATGGTGGCGACCAGCTGGTCGTCCACGGTCTGGGCGGCCCGCCGCAGCGCCAGTTCACGCAGGGCCGTAAGGTTCTCGACCTTGAAGAAGTTCTCCGACGCCAGCCGCGCGGTCTCGGGCACATAGACCTTGCCCGCCGCCATCCGCTCGCGCAGTTCATCGGGGGTGATGTCGACGACCTCGATGTCGTCGGCCCGCGACAGGGCGCTGTCGGGCACGGTCTCACGCTGGCGCACGCCGGTGATGCGCAGCACCACATCGACCAGGCTTTCCAGGTGCTGAACGTTCAGGGTGGTCCAGACGTCGATGCCAGCGGCCAGCAGTTCCTCGACGTCCTGCCAGCGCTTGGGATGGCGCGAGCCGGGGGCGTTGGAATGGGCGTACTCGTCGACGAGCAGAAGCTGAGGCTTGCGGGCCAGGGCGGCGTCGAGGTCGAACTCCATGACCACCCGCTCGCGGTGATCGATGGGCTTGCGGGGCATGACCTCCATGTCCCGCAGAAGGCTCTCGGTCTCGCGGCGTCCATGGGTCTCGACCAGGCCGACGACCACGTCATGGCCCTTGGCCTTTCGTCGCCGGGCGGCGCGCAGCATCTCGTAGGTCTTGCCCACGCCCGGGGCCATGCCCAGAAACACCTTGAGGCGCCCCCGGCCCGCCTTGTTGGCGGCGGCCAGGAGCGCCTCTGGATCGGGCCTTTTCGGTTCGTCGGCCGCCAAGCGTCTAGCCCGGTGCGCGGGCGTCGAGCGCCCGGTTGACCGCCAGCACATTGACGCGCGGCTGGCCGATAAAGCCCAGCAGGCGCCCCTGAACGTGAGCCTCGATCACGGCCTCGACCTCTCCCGTCGCCACGCCGCGCGCCCTGGCGATGCGGGCGGCCTGCAGATGGGCGTAGGCCGGCGAGATGTCGGGATCGAGACCCGAACCCGAGGTGGTCACGGCGTCGGCGGGGATGACAGCGCCGGGGCTTTCAGCCCGCCGGGCGTCGGCGTCGGCCTTGATCCGCTCGGCCAGCGCCTCGTTCATCGGCCCCATGTTGGAGCCGCTGGAGGCCGAGGCGTCATAGCCGGTCCCGGCCGCTGACGGGCGGGGATGCAGGTACCTGGGCGCGATGAAGGCTTGGCCAAGCAAGGCCGAGCCGACAACCTTGCCCTGGCCGTCACGCACCAGGCTGCCATTGGCCTGGTAAGGGAACGCCGCTTGGGCGACGCCGGTGACAGCCAGCGGATAGGCCAGGCCCAGCAGGGCGGTGAACAGGCCCATCGAGACGAGAGCGGGGCGAAGATTGGAGAGCATGAGGTGTGAATCTCCGGAGATGTCAACTTAAGCCAAGCCGAGGCTGGATACGATCATGTCGATCAACTTGATGCCGACGAACGGGGCGACCAGGCCGCCCAGACCGTAGATCAGCAGGTTGCGCGACAGCAGCTTGCCGGCGCCGACGGCGCGATACTTAACGCCGCGCAGGGCCAGGGGGATCAGGGCCACGATGACCAGGGCGTTGAAGATCACCGCCGACAGGATCGCGCTTTCCGGGCTGTGCAGGCGCATGATGTTCATGCCGCCGAGAGCCGGCAGGGCGACCACGAACATCGCCGGGATGATGGCGAAATACTTGGCCACGTCGTTGGCGATCGAGAAGGTGGTCAGGGCGCCGCGGGTGATCAACATCTGTTTGCCCACCTCGACGATCTCGATGACCTTGGTCGGGTCACTGTCCAGATCGACCATGTTTCCGGCCTCGCGGGCGGCCTGGGCGCCGGTCTGCATGGCCACCCCAACATCGGCCTGAGCGAGCGCCGGAGCGTCGTTGGCGCCGTCGCCGCACATGGCGACCAGACGTCCCCTGCCCTGCTCCTCGCGGATCAGCCGCAGCTTGTCCTCGGGCGTGGCCTCGGCCAGGAAGTCATCGACCCCGGCCTCCGAAGCGATGGCGGCGGCGGTGACCGGGTTGTCACCGGTGATCATCACCGTGCGCAGGCCCATGCGGCGCAGGTCGGCGAAGCGCTCCTTGACGCCCGGCTTGACCACGTCCTTCAGGTGGATGACGCCGACCAGGACGCCATTCTCGCTGACCGCCAGGGGCGTGCCGCCCGAGCGGGCGATGCGGTCCACGGCGGCGCTGACCTCGGCCGGGACCATACTCGGGTCCAAAGCCAGGCTGCGATAGACGGCGTCCACCGCGCCCTTGCGCCAGGACATCGATCCGGCATCCAGACCCGACTGGCGTGTGGTGGCGCTGAAGGCGATCGACGTCGCGCCGGCTGGGACCTCGACGACCACGCCCTGATTGCGGCCCAGCTCGACGATCGAACGACCTTCGGGCGTCTCGTCAGCCAGCGAGGCGCTGACGGCGGCGCGCAGGGCGATCTCAGGACGCACGCCGGGGGCGGCGATCACTTCGGTGGCCATGCGGTTGCCGAAGGTGATGGTGCCGGTCTTGTCCAGTAGCAGGGTGTCGACGTCACCGGCGGCTTCCACCGCCCGACCCGAGGTGGCCAGGACGTTGACCTTCAGCAGGCGATCCATGCCGGCGATGCCGACGGCCGAGAGCAGGCCGCCGATGGTCGTGGGGATCAGGGTGATGAACAGCGCGCCCAGCACCAAAGGATCGATCGCCACGCCCGAGAACTTGCCCAGGCCCAGCAGGGTGACCACCGCGATCAGGAAGATCAGGGTCAGGCCGGCCAGCAGCACGGCCAGGGCGATCTCGTTGGGAGTCTTCCGACGATCGGCGCCCTCGACCATGGCGATCATGCGGTCCAGGAAGGTGTTGCCCGCCTCGGCCGTGACCCGCACCTTGATCCAGTCCGACACGACCGTGGTGCCGCCCGTGACGGCCGAGCGGTCACCACCGCTCTCGCGGATCACCGGGGCGCTTTCGCCGGTGATGGCCGCCTCGTTGACGCTGGCGACGCCCTCGATGATCTCGCCATCGGTGGGGATCACATCGCCCGCCTCGACCAGGATGATCTCGCCCACGCCCAGCTTGTGGGCGGGGGTCGGAACGATGGTTCCCGTCTTTTCGTCGATGATCAGCTTGGCCTTGGTGGTGACGCGGGTGGCGCGCAGGCTGTCGGCCGCCGCCTTGCCGCGCCCTTCGGCGACGCTTTCGGCCAGGTTGGCGAACAGCACCGTGGCCCACAGCCAGATGGCGATCTGGATCGCAAAGCCGGCCGGCTGATGGCTGACTACCGCCGCGACGGCCGAGACCGTCGACAGCAGGGCCACGATCCAGGTGGTGAAGATCACCGGATTGCTGGTCAGCTGGCGCGGGTCCAGCTTGACGAAGGCGTCCTTGGTCGCCCGCAGCAGCACGGCGGAGGACAGGCCGCCGGCCAGGGTGTTCGCCTTCCGGCGACCGTCCCCGAGGGTGGGGTCTAGGGTGGTCATGTCAAATCGCCTTTGCGATCAGCTGTGTCAGTGGACGCTGGCGACCGCGGCGAGCGCCTGGAAGTGCTCGACGATCGGCCCTAGCGCCAATGCGGGGAAGAATTGCAGGCCGCCCAGGATCAGGATCACCCCGATCAGCAGGCCGATGAACAGGCCGCCATGGGTGGGCAAGGTGCCCGCCGACGGCGCCAGCTTGGGCTTGGCCGCCAGGGCCCCGGCGATGGCCAGCACCGCGACGATGGGGGCGAAACGGCCCAGCATCATCGAGATCCCCAGGGTGGTGTTCCACCACGGCGCATTGGCCGTCAGCCCGCCAAAGGCCGAGCCGTTATTGGCCGTGGCCGAGGTGTAGCCGTAGAGGATCTCCGACAGGCCGTGCGGCCCTGCGTGCATCAATCCTTTCAGGGCCTCAGGCAGGACAGCCGCGATGGCCGAGAAACCCAGCATCGACAGCGGGATCACCAGCACCGCCAGCATGGCCAGCTGGATCTCGCGGGCCTCGACCTTCTTGCCCAGATATTCGGGCGTGCGGCCCACCATCAGGCCGGCGACGAACACCGCCAGCAGGGCCATGACGACCATGATGGCGATCCCCGAGCCGATGCCACCGGGCAAGATCTCGCCCAGCTGCATCAGGAACATCGTCACGGCGCCGCCCAGCGGCATCAGGCTGGAATGCATGCCATTGACCGAGCCGTTGGAGGCGCCTGTGGTCATGGCGGCCCAGGCGGCGGTGGCCGGCGCGCCGAAGCGAACCTCCTTGCCCTCCATATTCACCGAAGCGTCGACATGGGCCGCGACCAGGGCGGGCGCGGGCTGGGTCTCTGTGACATAGATCGCCGCCGCGCCGACCGAAAGCAGGATCATGGCCGAGATGACAAGGGCGCGGATGTCCTTGCGGGCCAGGGCCGAGCGGCCGAAGGCGAAGAAGGCGGCCCAGCCCAGCACGTTGATCGACACCGCCGTGATCAAGTTGGTCAGCGGGGTGGGGTTCTCGAAGGGATGGGCGGAGTTGACGTTGAAGATGCCGCCGCCGTTGATGCCCAGTTGCTTGACGGCTTCCTGGCTGGCGGTGGCGAACAGGGCGATCTTTTGCGGCGCGCCTTCCAGCGTGGTCGCATCGACGCTGGCGGCCAGGGTCTGGGGCAGGCCCAGGGCGACCAGCACGATCGACAGCACGATGCACAGCGGCAGCAGCACATAGAGGGTGGTGCGCACCAGGTCGGCCCAGAAATTGCCGACGCCCTCGCCGCGATTGGCGACGAACGCCCGGGCCAGCGCCGCCGCTATGGTCGCGCCGGTAGCGGCCGAGACGAAGTTCTGCACGGTCAGCACCAGCATCTGGCTCAGCGTCGACATCGTGGTCTCGCCGCCATAGCTCTGCCAGTTGGTGTTGGTCACGAAGCTGGCGGCGGTGTTGAAGGCCAGATGCGGCGAAAGGCCGGCGAAGCCCTGCGGGTTCAGCGGCAGCCCGCCCTGCAGGCGCAGCACCGCATAGACCATCACAAAGCCCACGGCGTTGAAGGCCAGCAGGGCCAGGGCGTAGCTGTGCCAGGTCTGGCTTTTCTTGGGGTCAATGCCGCCAGCCGAATAGAACAGGGCCTCGACGGGTTTCAGCACCGGGTCCAGCCAGGTGCGTTCGCCGTTCCAGACCCGAGACATGTAGACGCCCAGGGGCCAGGCGATCGCGACCGCCAGGCCCAGCGTCAGGGCGATTTCCGCCCATCCTTGCCAATTCATGGAATGTGATCCGTCAGAACTTGTCGGGTCGCAGCAGGGCCGCGACCATATAGGCCGCGACGACGATCGCCCCGGCTCCCCACAGCACGCTCACCAGCATGGTCAGACGCGCCTCAACGCCATGGCGAAGCCGGCGAAGGCCGCAAACAGCCCCGCCCCCAGCGCCAGAAAAATCAGGTCAGCCATTTGCCGCCTCCATTCGGATAGGCGGCTTGAAGACCACGGCGGCGCGTAAGCTCGCCATGCGGGAAGAGGCCTGGCGCATAAGCGCGGCGTAAAGACGGGCCGAACGAACGCTCGCTACGGCAATGCCCGAGAGACCTCCTCAGGCCTTCAGGATCACCAGACCAGCGTCGCCGCGGACTGCGCCGGGATCGTCGCCCTGAAGCGGCGCTCAGCATCAGCAATGGCGAAGACGGACGGCTTTTGCCCGCTGTTGAGCACGATCAGCACGCGCTCGCCGTCGCGGTTCAGGAACGCCACGGTCTCCAGATCGCCGACCCTGGCGGGCGATCCGATGCGAACAGCGCCGGGCTTCACGAAGCGGCTGGCGTGACCAAAGGCGTAGTATTCCTGGTTCCGCTCGACGGCGCCGGTGCGGCTGTCGATGGTCACCACGCCGCGACAGTCTCCGCAGCCGCCGGCGTGCGGGCCGTAGGTCTCGTCCAGGGCCAGGTTCCACATCAGCACGCCGCGCGCGCCGCCGCGCGTCGAGCCGATGATCAGCTTGCTCACCATCCAGCTGAAGCTTTCATCGAACTTCGGCGACCACTGGCCGCCGGAGCATTCGGTGAAGAACACATCCTTGTCGGGATGGGCCGCCGCCACCTGCGCCTGCGCCGAGACGTCACCGCCATAGCAGTGCCAGGCGACGCCCGAGACGAAGGGCCGGGCCTTGGCGTCCGCCAGGACGGTCAGAGGTTGCTCCGGATGGTCCCAGTTGTGGTCCCAGTCGAGGATGCGGGTTTCGATGCCCTCG
This sequence comes from Alsobacter soli, assembly GCA_943371355.1. Classification (GTDB taxonomy): domain Bacteria; phylum Pseudomonadota; class Alphaproteobacteria; order Caulobacterales; family Caulobacteraceae; genus Caulobacter. The sequence continues at coordinate 7,893 of CALRUN020000021.1, read as the reverse complement.
CGCCGGAAGACCGGCCCCAGGTTCTCGCCGAAGAAGCGGGCGCGATCGAGCGCCGGCCAGCGCATGCCCGGATAGTTCTCCGGCTCGAAATCCGGCTCATTCTGGATACTGAGATAGTCGGTGGGCACGCCCGCCTTGCCCGCCGCCTTCACATAGCGGGCGAAGAACTCGGCATAGACGGGATAGGCCTCGGACTTCAGCTGCCCCTTGACCAGCGAATTGGTGGTCTTCATCCAGGCCGGGGCGCTCCAGGGCGAGGCCATGGCCTTCAGATCGCGATTGATCGCCAGGGCCTGCCGCACGGTCGGGAAGACATATTGGGCGGGCCGCTCGATCGAAAAGGACTTCAGCTCCGGATCCGGCGCGCCGCCGGGCGCGTCGTCCAGACTGTAGTGATCCAGCGAAAAGTCTGATGCGCCGATCGTCACCCGCGTGAAGCTGAAGCCCAGGCCGCCCGCGTCGCGGCCGAACAGCTCCGCCATCAGCCGGTCGCGCTGATCGGGTGTCAGCTTGGTCTGGATCAGCCAGGCCGAGGCGTCGGTGATCGCCGCGCCAAAGCCGACCATAGACTGATGGCGTTCAGCGGCGTCGATGGTGACGAGCGGAAGGCCCGTGATCTGGCTCTCGTGCGAACGGGCCAGGGGCGCCTGCTCGGCCAGCAGCTGGGAGCGGTCGCCTGCCGTCACCCACATGCGCGCCTGGGAGGCCTGGCCCGTGGGCAGACCGGCGCAGCCGCTGATCGTCAGGGCAAGCGCGGCGAAAAGGCTGGTGGTGACGACGCGGCGCATCAGGGCTTCCTCGACCAGGACTTCAGCTGGGCCTTGCCGCTCAAGACCGTGTCCCCCGCATGGCGGCCGACATACAGCGGATAGGTTCCGGCCGCGATCGTCCAGCCGGGCTTGGCGGCGTCATAGTCGGCCAGGAGACGCGGCTCGACCTCCAGCGTGACCCGCCGGGTCTCACCGGGGGCAAGATCCACTTTCTGAAAGCCGGCCAGGCGCAGCATCGGACGACGGGCGCCGGCCGTGACGTACAGTTGGGGCGTATCAGCGCCCGCGACCTTGCCGGTATTGGTCACGTCAAAGCTGACCTTGAGCCCGTCGCCGTCCTCGACCTTGAGGTTGGCGTAGTCGAAGCGGGTGTAGGACAGGCCATAGCCGAACGGATAGAGCGGCTGCAGCTTCTGCTGGGCGTACCAGCGATAGCCGACGGCGGCGCCTTCGACATAGCTGACCGGGAAGCCCTTGATCGGTCCGGCCTTCTGACCGGCGCGGCGGGCGTCGTCGATGGCGGCCTGTTCGGCGAAGCCCGGCGCGCTGGCGCGGGGCGCCTGTTCGGCGGTTTTGGGGAAGGTCATCGCCAGACGGCCCGACGGATTGACCTCGCCAAACAGCAGTCGGGCGATGGCCTGACCGCCGCGCTGCCCTGGATACCAGGCCTGCAGCACCGCGCCGACGCGGTCGAGCCAGGGCATCAGCACGGGGCCGCCGGTCTCCAGCACGACGATGGCGTTCTTGTTGGCGGCCGAGACGGCCTCGATCAGGGCGTCCTGGTTTTCGGGCAGCGCGATCGAGGGCGCATCCTGGGCCTCGGTCTGCCAGTGCCAGGCAAAGACGATCGCGACGTCGGCGTCCCTGGCTGCGGCGGCCGCGGCGGCGGGGTCCTTGCCGTCGACATAGATCACCTGGGCGTTGGGCGCGGCGGCCCTGATCGCCTCCAGCGGCGACGAGGCGTGCCAGGTCACCCTGACGAACGACGCCGCCTCCCCGCCGTTCAGCGGGATCTCGACCGGCGCGCCGCCGACCGACCGCACCTGCGACGAGCCGCCGCCCGAGATCACGCCGACATCGGCATGGGCGCCGATCAGCACGATCTTCCGGGCTGTCCTGGCCAGCGGCAGCAGATTGCCGTCATTCTTCAGCAGCACCGAACCCCGCTCGGCCACCGCCTGGGCGACCTGGGCATGGGCGGCGTAGTCGATGGGCTGGGCGGTCGTCGAGATCGGGTTGTCCATCAGGCCCGAGGTGATCACCCCGTGCAGGATGCGGCGGACCATGTCGTCGACGCGGGCCTGACTGACCTCGCCCCCGGCCACGGCGGCCTTGAGGTCGTCGCCGAAGAAGATCTGGGTGTCCAGTTCCTGGCCCGACTGCTGGTCGAGCCCGGCCAGCGCCGCCTTGGTCGTGCTGTGCACCGCGCCCCAGTCCGACATCACCCAGCCAGGATAGTTCCAGTCGCGCTTGAGGACCTTGTTGAGCAGGTGATCGTTCTGGCAGGCCCAGTCGCCATTGACCTTGTTGTAGGCGCACATCACCGAGGCGGGATGGCTCTTCTCGATGGCGATCTGGAAGGCCAGCAGGTCGCTCTCGCGCAGGTCGGCCTCGCCGATCTGGGCATCCATCACGTGGCGGCCGGTCTCCTGGGCGTTGAGGGCGAAGTGCTTGATCGTCGAGACGATGTTGTTGCTCTGCACGCCCCGGATCTGCTCACCGGCCATCTCGCCGGCCAACAGCGGGTCTTCGCCCAGATATTCGAAATTGCGCCCCGCCCAAGGATCGCGGGTCAGGTTCACGCCGCCGGCCAGCAGGACATTGAAGGTCTTGGCGCGGGCCTCGGCGCCGATCATGGTGCCGCCCCGATAGGCCAGGTCCGGCTCGAAGGTGGAGGCAAGCGCCAGGCCAGACGGCAGGGCCGTGGCCACATCGCCCTTGCGCTGCTCGACCTGGTTGGCGACGCCCAGGCTGGCGTCGCTCTGACGAAGCGTCGGAATGTTCAGCCGCGGCACGCCGGGCACATAGCCGGCCGACGGGATCATGTCGGCCGCGACCGTCTTGGTCATCGGCGGGAACAGGCCGTGCAGATAGCTGATCTTCTCGTCCAGGGTCATCTGCCTGACCAGGGCGTCGGCGCGGGTCCAGGCCGGATCGTTGGCGCGCGGCGCCAGCGGGGCGCTGCCCTGGGTTGGCATGACCTGAGCCATGGCTGTGGCAGCCGGCGTCAGGGCCAACAGGGCCACGGCGGCTGTGGTCCGGCACAGGATCCGCAGGACGGACAAGGGCTGAGCTGCGGTGGTCATGGCGATACTCCGGGACAAGCGATCTAGAGGGCTAGGACTTTGGGCTGGACCAGCGGCGGCGCCGGGCAGGTCCGGGCGACGAACTCGGCGTGGCTGGGCATGAGGGTCACGCACTTGCCGATGACGGTCTCGATATTGGCCAGGTAGCGGGCGATCTCGTCGTCGGAATGGACGCCGACCAGCGGGTCATGGCCACGCGGGATGACGCCCTGACCCAGGAACACCTGTATCCAGCTCTCTTCGGTGAAGAGCTCATCGTCCTCGCGAAAGACCCGGCCATTGGCCAGGAACAGGTCCATCTTCCGCCGCAAGGTCGCGGGGACGTCCATGTCGCGGCAGTCGCGCCAGAACGGCGTGTCGTCGCGCTGCGTGGCCTTGTAGTGCAGGATGATGAAGTCGCGGATGCGCTCGTATTCGAAATCGCTCTGGCGATTGAACTCGTCGATCCCGGCCTGATCGAAGCCAGCGTCCGGCAGCAGCCGGACCATCCGGATGCCCGCCGACTGGATCAGGTGCAGGCTGGTCGATTCCAACGGTTCCAGGAAGCCGCTGGCCAGACCGATGGCGACGCAGTTCTTGTTCCAGATCTTGCGACGCTTGCCGGTGACGAACCGGATGCGCAGCGGGTCGGCGCGCTGGGCGCCGTCGAGATTGTCCAGCAGGACGCGCTCGGCCTCGTCATCGTCGAGATACTGGCTGGAATAGACATGGCCGTTGCCGGTGCGGTGCTGCAGCGGGATCCGCCATTGCCAGCCGGCCGAGCGGGCGGTCGAGCGCGTGTAGGGCGTGAAGTCCTCGGAGCGGTCGCACGGCACGGCGATCGCGCGGTCGCAAGGCAGCCAGTGCTTCCATTCCTCATAGCCGGTCTTCAGGGCCTGCTCGATGATCAGGCCCCGGAAGCCCGAACAGTCGACGAAGAAGTCGGCGGCGATGACCTCGCCGTCGTTCATGGTCACTGACTGAACGAAGCCGTCCTCGGGCCGCAGCGTCACATCGACGATCCGGCCCTCGCGCCGCTGCACGCCGCGCGCCTGGGCGAAGCCGCTCAGATAGCGCGCATAGAGACCGGCATCGAAATGGAAAGCGTGGGCGATATGGCCCATCGGCGAGTCGCCCATATCGGCGCGGGCGCGCATGAACCGGTCCTGCAGCGCAGCGGCGGTATTGATCGACAGGTTCGAGAACTCGCCCTCGCGGCCCAGTTCCCGCATGCGCAGCCAGTACTGGTGACAACGCAGCCATCCCAGATCCTGGCCGATGACGCCGAAGCCATGGATGTAGCTTTCGCCCTTGCGCCACCAATCCTTGAACTGGATGCCCAGCTTGAACGTGCCCTGCGTACCGCGCAGGAACTCGTCCTCGTCCAGCCCCAGAAGCTCGTTGAACTTCTTGATGGCGGGGATCGTCGCCTCCCCCACGCCGACCGTGCCGATCTCCTCGGACTCGATCAGGACGATCTCGTAGAGTCCCTGAAAGAGCTTGGCGCAAAGGGCGGCCGTCATCCAGCCGGCCGAGCCGCCGCCCGCGATCAGGATCTTCTTCAGCGGTTGCATCGTCCGCCTCCCATGAGGTTGAAGGTCGGAGCTGCGGGGAGTCAGCTCCGACCTTCACCGGTTCTTGCCTGCGCGCGGCCCAGGCTCGAAAGCCGACCGCGCGACGTCAGGACTAGAACCGATAGTTGACGCCGAACAGGATCTGGCGACCGTACTTCTCGTAGGTCTCCGGCAGGGTGGCGCCGCCGCTGGTGGTCGTGCCGCCGCCGTCGAGACCCAGACGCGTGCGATAGGGCGAGTCCGTCAGGTTATTGACCTGCAGCAGGAAGCCCAGGTTCTCCAGCCGGCCCTCCTGGAAGGTGTAGCCGATCTGGGCGTCGACCTGCTTGTCGGCGAGGATCTCGGTGAAGCCCCGCGTGGCGAACAGTTGCACCACCTCGCCCTTGAAGGCCGAGCGATAGCGCTGGCTGATCCGTGCCTGGAAGCCGCCGCGCTCGTAGTAGCCGGTGACGTTGTAGACCGTGCCCGACAGGCCCGGAATCCGGACCTTCTGGGTCGGATCGGTGCTGGTGGTGGGGTTCAGGTTCGACTTGGTCAGCGACAGGCTGCCCTGCATGCCGAAGCCCTTCAGCGGATCGATGATCTCGCCCAGGTCGACCGCGCCGCTGAACTCCAGCCCCTTGACCTCGCCGCCCTTGCCGTTGGCCGGCAGGGTGATCTGGCCGATGTTGCTGATGACGATGCCCGGCGGGATCGCCGAGGCGGTCGACGGCAGCGGAATGCCCGTGAAATCGAACGTGCCGCTCTGCTGATAGATGTAGGTGTCGAGCTTTTTGTAGAAGCCCGCCACGGACACATAGGTCGCCGGACTGACATACCACTCGTAGGCAAGGTCGGCGGCCTTGGCCATCCAGGGCTTCAGGTTCGGGTTGCCGCCACTGGCCGACCAGGGATTGACGGTCGTGCCTGGCGCGCAGGGCTGGCCGCTGCAGACCAGCGAGTTGAAGCCGGGCGTCACATTGGCGCGCAGGTCGTCCATGCGCGGGCGGGCCATGGTCTTGGACAGGGCAAACCGCAGACGATGGCCGCCGCCCAGGTCGTAGATCATGTTCAGGCTGGGCAGGACGTCGGTGTAGTCGGCTCCGGCCTTGATCTTGGTCGGGACGATCGGCTTGCCCGGCTCCAGGCCGTTGATCACGACGCCGCTCGACTCCTGCGATTGCTTGACCACCTGGACGCCCAGATTGCCGCGCAGGTCGCCGACCTGGAAGTTGGCCTTGGCGAAGGCGGTCGTGACCTCTTCGGTGATCTCCCAGTTCTTGTCGAAGTAGTTGGCGTCGAGGATGGGCGCGGAGTTGTAGTACTTCTTCCAGACGTCGCCGATCTTGACGCTGAGCACGCCGCCAAAGCCCGCGAAGCCCAGCTGGGTCGGATCGACCAGATCGCCGGCGTCCACATAGACCTGCTGCCGGCCGTTCTTGAGGAACAGGTCGTTATCCAGGACGGACTTGGTCTTTTCGCGCTTGGTGTAGTTCAGGCCGACATCGACGCCGGTGATGAAGCCGTCCATCTCGTGCTCAAGCCGCAGGTCGAGGGCCGACACGTCTTCCTTCACATGCGGATAGCGGATCGCCCCGTCGTGACCCCAGCCGCCCCAGGGAGCGCGGTCACCGAGGGTGACCTTGGTGGCGTCGGCATAGTTCAGGCCTTCGTCATATTGCGAGAAGCCCTTGTCGGCGACCTGGAAGCCGATGGTGTCGAAGGTGCGCCCGACATCCGGCGTGGCGGGCGTCACTCCGCCCACGCCCCGGCCATAGCCGGCGTAGGTTTCCAGGATCTGTTCCTTGCGCTTGTTGGACGAGTAAGACAGGTCGGCCAGCAGTCGGGTGCGCTCGCTCAGCTGGAACTCGTTGTTCAGGCCGGCCGAGAACAGCTGGTCCTGGCGCTTGTTGAAGTCGTTGCGCAGGATCGGGACGCCTTTGTTAAGCGTACCGCTCTCGGCGAAGGTCGAGCCGCCCAACTGCTTGGTCTTGACGTTGGTGAAGGTGGCGCTGTCGGCCCAGCCGTTCGAGAACCACTGCGCGCCGCGCGTCGTCTCGTTCTGCTTGAAGGTCGAGTAGTAAAGGTCGAGGGTCGAGTGGATGCGGTCGTTCGGCTGATACTCGAAGATGCCGATGACGGCGTCGCGCTTGTTCAGGCGCGAGGTGACGAAGATTTCCTGGCCGTTCAGCATCAGGGCGTTGTCGGCGCTGTCGGGCGTTACGGCGAAGCCGAAAGCCTCATAGCCGTAGGCCTTGTAGTGTTTGACCTGCGAGGGCGAGTCCAGGTGGGCATAGCCCAGGGCCACGCCGATCGTGTCGTCGGCGAACTGGTTGATATAGCTGGCGCTGAACCGGCCGCCGCGATTGGCGACGTCGTCGTTCAGCTTCTTGCCGGCGGTCTGTTCGCCGCGCAGGTTCAGGACCAGGGCGCGGCGGCCATAGGCCAGCGGACGCACCGTGCGCAGATCGGCGGTGCCCGAAAGGCCCATGCCCGAGACCTGGGCGTCGGGCGTCTTGTAGATCACGACGCTGGACAGCAGTTCCGACGGATACTGGTCGAACTCGACGGCGCGGTTGTCGCCGGAGCTGGCCTGCTGGCGGCCGTTCAGCAAGGTGGTGGTGAAGTCGGGCGCCAGACCCCGGATCGAGATCACCTGGGCGCGGCCATTGACGCGCTGGGCCGCCAAGCCCGGCAGGCGGGCGATCGACTCGCCGATCGACACGTCAGGCAGCTTGCCGATGTCCTCTGCCGAGATCGCCTCGACGATCGAGGTCTCGTTCTTCTTGATGTTGATCGAGTTCTGGATGCCGGCCTTGATGCCGGTGACGACCACGGCCTCGACGGTGTCGGCCTCGGGCTTGGCCGGAGCCTCCTGAGCGCTCGCGCCCGAGCCCGCCAGAGCCACGGTGATCGCGGCGGCGGAGGCAGTGGCGTAGAATCGGCTGATCGACGGACGCGCCCGGCGCGTGATGCGGTTTCGCATAGCTCTCCCCTGAACTGCGCCCGTTTGGCGGCGCTTCTTGTCGTTTTCGCGCCAATCGCCCGACTTGAGCCAATTGGAAGCGCTTCCAATAAGCAATCCGGCGACAACGTTGTCAAGTTTGAAACGGAAAGGATGCTCGGCGGGCCTAAAGCGGCGCTGTGGTCTGTCGCGAGATGACCATGTGGTCGAGAAGATGGAAGACAGGCTCGGAGGCCAGATTGGCCCCGGTCAGGCGGGCCACGAGAAGCTCCACGGCGCGCTGTCCCAGGTCCTTCACCGGTTGATTCACCGTCGTCAGC